>CAIYWC010000097.1 GCA_903929795.1 uncultured Myxococcales bacterium
ATACACTCCGACCGAAGTTCGAGATCAAACGCCTTTCATCCGCGGCGTGCCACCGGAGGTGCACGCTCGTGGATCCAGTCCGAAATGCAACAGGTCTGACCGGAAGAATTTGGTGTTGGACATAGGTCAGCATGTTTAGTCGAATTCTAGTGCGCTTCCGACCAGTTCGCTCCAGAACGCACATCGACCTGAAGCGGCACCGCCAGTTCGCCCGCCGCCATCATCGCGGTGCGCACCAGCTGGGTCACCGCGGCGATCTCGGCTTCCGGAGCCTCCAGGACCAGTTCGTCGTGGACCTGCAACAGCAATTTTGCCTGCAAATGCACGCGCTTCAGCTCCGCGGCCACGGTCAGCATCGCGCGCTTGATCAAGTCCGCAGCCGTCCCCTGGACCGGCGAGTTGACCGCGATCCGCTCCGCCGCCGCCTTGTCGCCGTGGTTCTGGCTGCCCAGGTTCGGCACCTGCCGCCGTCGGCCGAACAGCGTCCTCACTTCGCCGGTGCGCCGCGCGTCGTCCAGTGTGCGCTCCATGAAGCCCTGCACGCCGGGAAACTGTTGAAAATACAGGTCAATGAACGCCTTGGCGTCCTTTTGCGAGACGCCGATTTCGCGGCTCAGCCGCTGCGGGCCCATGCCGTACAAGACCCCGAAATTGATGGTTTTTGCCGCGCTGCGCTGCTCGGCTGTCACCAGTTCGGGGAAGACGTTGAACATGCGCGCCGCCGTCTCGCGGTGGATGTCGCGGCCGTGCTGGAAAGCCGTCAGCAGCCCCGGATCGTGGGCCAGGTGCGCCATGACCCGTAGTTCAATTTGGCTGTAGTCAGCTGAAATTAAAACAGAACCCGGCAGCGCCACAAATGCCTGGCGAATCCGCCGACCCTCAGGCGAGCGCACCGGAATGTTTTGCAGGTTCGGCTCGATCGAGGACAGCCGCCCGGTCGCCGCGACGGCTTGCTGAAAACACGTGTGAACACGGGAAGTTTCCGGCTGGATCTGCGCCGGCAGGGCGTCCGTGTACGTGCCTTTGAGCTTGGTCAGCTGGCGCCAACGCAGCACGCGCGCCGGCAGCGGATGGGCGTCGGTCAGGCCTTCCAGCACGCTCTGGTCGGTCGAATAGCCGCTCTGCGTGCGCTTTTTGGCCGGCAGCTTCAGGCGCTCGAACAACACATCGGCCAGCTGCGTCGGCGATCCGACGTTGAATGGCGCGCCCGCCAGCGCGTGGATCTGCGCCTCCTCGCCGGCAATCTCCGTCGCCAGCCAGTCACTTTGCCTTTTCAGTTCATCGACATCCACGCGAATGCCCGTAAATTCCATGTCCGCCAGCACGTCCGAGAGCGGAACCTCCAGATCCGTGTACAGCGCCAGCAGGCCGTTTTCCGCCAGCATCGGCCGCAGCTCGTGCTCGGTCAGGCGCGTCAGGTACGCCCGCAGGCCCACGTGCGCCGCGGCCGCGTCGATCGGCACCGCGTCCCAGCCCGTCTGCGCTTTGCCTTTCCCCAGCAGCTCCGCGTCGTCGCCAATTTGCTGATTGCAATAGGATTGCGCGATGTTGCGCAGCGAATGGCTGTGCCGCTCCGGCTCGTGGAGGTAGCTCGCCAGCATCGGATCGCCCGCCCAGCCGCGCACTTGCGCGCCGGCGCGGCGCAGCGCGATCGCGTCGTACTTGGCGTGGTGACCGATCTTGGCGATCCGCGAATTCTCCAGGACTGGCGCGAGGATCCGCAGCACGTCGGCCGGATCCAGCTGCGCGCCCAGCGTCCGGTGGCGCATCGGCACATACGCGACGTGCAGCGGCGACCAGCACAAGCCCAGGCCCACCAGCTCGCCCCACATCGGCATCAGCCGCTCCGGGTCGGCGTGGCTTTGGACGGCGCAGATCGCCAGCTGCCGGGTGGAACGAATTTGCTCGACAGCGCCCGCCAAATCCTTGAGATCTGTAATCGTTTCGATGGCGATGCGCTGCGGCGCCGTCGCCTCGACCGGCTCCGCGTACTCCGCCGTCAGCCGCTTGAACCCGAGCTGGGCGAAAGTGGTCGCCAGTGCCGCGCGCTGCTCGGGCTTGGGCGTCAGCTCCGCGAGCGAAAAGGGCAGCTGCGCATCGCATTTGAGCGCGACAAGTTTCTGTGCCAGCCGGGCCGCGTCGTGGGACGCCCGCAGCAGCTCCTGGGCCCGCGGCGGCGTCACTTCGTCGATATGGGCATAGATCGCGTCCAGCGAGCCCCAATCGGTCAGCAGCTTGACCGCGCCTTTCTCGCCGATGCCGCGCACGCCGGGGATGTTGTCCGCCGTGTCACCCATGATCGCCAGCAGATCGCCGACCTGGTCGCGGCGCACGCCCCACTTCGCGTGCACGCCTTTTTCGTCGTAGGTCACGCCCTTGCCGTCGTCCAGCTGCGTGATGCCCGGCTGGCCGTCCTTGGGGTCGATGACGAGCTGCATCAGGTCTTTGTCGCCCGACACCACGATCACGTCATGGCCCGCCGCCTGACCCTGCACCGCCAGCGTCGCGATCAGGTCGTCCGCCTCCAGGCCGGGAATCCCGATGACAGGTAAGCCGAATTCCTCCGCCACGCGCGTCGCGATCGGCCATTGCTGCGCCAGATCCTCAGGCATGTCCGGGCGGTTGGCTTTGTAGTTCGGGTCCATTTCGTGGCGAAACGTCGGCCCGGAGACGTCAAAGCACACGGCGATCTTGTCGGGCTTTTTCTCGCGGATCAGTTTTTGCAGCATCGACACGAAGCCGAACACCGCGCCAGTGGGCTGGCCGGTCGGCGACGTCAGGTGGCGCACGGCAAAATAGGCGCGAAACAGCGCGTGTGAGCCATCGATCAGCAGCAGCGTTGGGCGACGCTCAGCCATGTCACCCTCGCGGCGGCTTACGGGCAGTAGGTCGCTTTGTCGCTGCAGCAGTCGCCGGCCTGTGTGCAAACGGCGTCGCAGTAGCAAAACGTGCCGTCGGCCTCAAAGCTGGAGCCGCCGCACTTGCCCTGGCAGCCGGGCGCGCAGTCGGCGGGGCAGCTCGTGGCGGTTTCGCCGCTGTCGCAGTTGCCGTCGCCGCAGTACGCCGGGCAGGCGCCGCAGTCCTCCGAGCACGTCTTGCACGTCTCGCCCGAGCAGATGCCGTCGCCACAGTTCGAGATCGGGCAGCTGCCGCCGCCGTTCGCGGTGATGCAGGTGGTGCACGCGTCCTGGCAGCCAAAGCCAAAGCCGTCCGTGCAGCAGGTCGAGTCGGACAGGCAGGCGCAGCTGAAATCGCCGCACGCGCCGCAGTCGGCCGTGCAGGTGGTGCAGCTCTCGTCGCTGGAGCAGGTGCCGTCGCCGCAGCCCGTCGACGTCAGCCCGCCCAGCATGCAGTAGCCGCAGTCCTGGGAGCAGCTCGTGCAGTCCTCGGAATCGGCCACCGAGCACACGCCGTCGCCGCAGTAGCTCGACGAGCAGTCGTTGGGGCAGGTCGTGCCATCCTCCGTGCCGTCGCACGTGCCGTTGCCGCAAGTGGAAATGATGCTGGGGCACGTGGCGCCGCAGCCCTTGCACTCGCTGGCGCAGTTGTCGTCCCACAGGCTGGCGCAGCAGTACGCGTCGCCGTTGGGATAGTTGGGCTGTGGGCCGGTGCAGACGCAGGCCTCGCAGCTGCAGCCGCCGCACTTGGGACCTGACCCGGCCGCGCAACCGACGTCACAGACGCCGCAGTCGGCCGGGCACAAGGAGCAGTCTTCGGTCGCATCGCAGGTCTTGTCGCCGCAGGCGCCGCCGGTGCACTTGCCGCAGTCCTTGGGGCAGCCACCGCAGGTCTCGGAGGCGTCGCAGATTCCGTCGCCGCAGATGACGGTGGCGGTGCAGTCCAGCGTGAGCGTCACGATGCCGGTGGTCGCGGTCGCCGTGTCGATGATGACAATGCGCGGGACGTTGGCCGGCAGGCCCAAGCTCAGCGAAAAGAAGTCGGACATGTCGCACGCCGCGGTGTCGCATTTGCCGTCGAGCGTAGGCGCAATGTCAAAGAGCTGCACGTCAACCGAGGTGCCCGAGACGTCCATGTTCAAGGACGCGGTCATTGTGACGTCGGATTGCATCAGGATCGCGGCCTCCGGGCCGGCCCAGACGTTGGTGTCGCACTTGCCGTAGCCGCCAAACGCGGACGGGCCCAGCTGGCCGAGGTCGATCTTGACCTGGGTGCCGCACATCAGTTGCTGCGGCGAGCAGACGTCTGGCTTGCAGGTCGACGGCGCATTGCAGCCGCCGTGGCTGCACAGCCCGGGACCGCCGCAGGAGCCGCCGATGCTGCACGCGACGCCGTCCGCCGCGGCCTTGACCTTGCACATCTTGCTGCCAGTGTCGCAGTAGCCGATTTGGCATGGCGCGAAATTCAGCCCCGCGCAGTCGGTGTCGCTCGTGCAGGAGCCGGGCGCCACGTCGGGCACATCCGGTGGCGCAATGTCCGTGTCGACCACGTCCGGTGCGGCGTCGATGTCCCACGCGTCATCGATTGCGTCGGCGTCAGCCGCGTCCAGATCGGCAATGGCGTCCGAGCCATTGGCATTCTCGTCGATCGTGTCCGTCCCGCCGGCGGCATCGGTTCCAGTCGCGTCCGTCCCGCCCGCGGCGTCCGTTCCTGCAGCATCGGTGCCCTCTGCGTCCTTGCCGGTGGTGTCGGCGACCGCGCCGTCTTTGCCCGCCGTGTCGTTCGCCGCGCCGTCGGTTCCGCCCTGCGTGTCGCCGGCCAAGCTGTCACTGCCGCCCACCGGGCTGCCGCCGCCGCTCGCGACCGTTGCGCCGCACGCTGTGCCGAGGAGAACCAAGCTACAGGACAGGATAATCAGGGGTGTCGTGCGCATCAGTTCCTCCGTCGATCGGCGGTCATGGTGCCATCTGCCGGCATCGATCGTCAACGCGTGCGGGTGCTAGGGCGGGTTCAACAGCACGATCGCAGCGGGGACCGGCGCGCCCGCTGACCACTCCAGCGTCGCGCCGCGCCAGGGTGGCTGTGAAAAATGTCCAAGAAAATCAGTGACTGGTGCGAGCGCCAGCGCAATGCGCGGGTCCGCCGCGTGCATTGGCATCGCCATTTTCGGTTGCACTGCGCGGACCAACGCCGCCGCCGCCGCGCCGTCCAAGGTGTACGTCCCGCCGACCGGCACCAGCAGCACGTCCGCGCCACGCAGCCAAGCCACATCGGCGTCGTCGTAGGCGCACACGTCGCCGCAATGCACCACGCGCACGCCTTCTGCCTCAAACGACAGCATCGTCGACAGCCCGGCGCGCAGCCCGCGTTCGGTATCGTGGAATACCGGTCGCCCGCGCACTGTGACAGCGCCCAGCACCGCATCGCCCTCGATCCGCCGCAGCGTGCCCAGCTCTGGCGTCCAGGCGCTGTGGTCCTCGTGCGCGTGCGTGCTCGCGATCGCGTCAAACGGCCCGGTGATCGCCGGCAGCTGAAACCGCCCGCCGACCACGCCTGGCTTGTGCGGGTCCAGGCATAGCCGGAGGCCGCCCAGCTCCAGCGCAAACGCGGCGTGACCCAGAAAGCGCAGCTTCATGCGCGTCGGCTCGGGAGGATCTCAGTCAAAATGCATCACTCCGATGTACGGCAGGTTGCGGTAGCGCTCCTCGTAGTCGAGGCCGTAGCCGACCACGAACACGTCCTCGATCGTGAAGCCGACCCAGGTCAGCGGCACGGCGACTTTCTGGCGCGCTGGCTTGTGCAGCAGCGTGCAGACCGACACCGACCGCGGCCCACGCGATTCCAGGTTGTGCAGCAGGTAGCTCATCGTCAGGCCGGTATCGACGATGTCCTCGACGATCACGACGTCGCGGCCGGCGATGTCCAGCGTCAGGTCATGGGTCAGCCGCACCGCACCGGAGCTCTCCGTCGCGCCCGCGTAGCTCGACACGCCGAGGAACACGAGGTGCACCGGCCGCTGCAGGTTGCGCACCAGATCGGCAAAGAACAGGATCGAGCCCTTGAGCACGCAGATCACCACCAGCGGCTGCTCCGTCGGCGGCAGCGCCTCGATCTCGCGGCCCAGCTCGGCCACCCGCGCGTCCAGCTTTTGCGCCGACAGGAACACTTCCACGCGTTCGATCTTGGCCATGGCCTGCTCCTGGGCGATCGCGACTGAGTCGCTCCGTTGCTTTGCGTCCGTGCGATCTGCGCGGTGCGGCGGATTCTCGATCGTTCCGCGCTTTTTTCACAGGGGCCGACAGCGCGGCCCAAACACTTTGGGCTGGCACCAAGCTCCGTGTTTGAGCCGTCGGAGCGATGGCTTCGCGAAGTAAATTCGCGGGTTTCACGCCTAGGTCAGCGCGTTGTTCATGATTTCGCCCATGCCGCCCGCGCCCGGCACGATGTAGTGGTGGTCGTTTAGCCCGCGCTCGCGGTCCCATTGCGCGCCCGGCACGTCCGCCAGCACGTCCTGTGGCGACAGTCCGCGATCCAGCCGATAGGCGTAAATGTGCACAAGCGTTGGGAAAAGCGTCGTCAGCTTCTTGATGAATTCCGGCGTCACGATCAGGTTCAGGGCAAAAACCTGGCGCGGCGCGCCGTCCAACTCGGTCTGGTAGAACGCGATCGCCTCCGCCAGCGACGACCCGGTCGCGCCCATCGGATCGGGAAACAGCAGGATGCGGTCCTTGACCGGACCGGCGATCTTGCGGCCGAACATGCCCGCGCCGGTCACCTGCGCGCGATCGTCCACAAGCCGATTCATCAGGATGTGGTCCTGGCGCACGCGCGTCGGGTCGATGACCTCGCACAGCGCGTCGAAGCAGACCATGGACGGCAGGATGCCGGCGCGCGCGATGTCGACGGTCGTCACTTCCGACGTCGGGTCGATGACCTGGCCTTCATACACGCCAAACGGTGTCAGCTCGCGCATCCGTGTCTCGGAGCGAACCGCGCGCCGCGGAAATTCGCGGTTGATGACTTCCCGCACCAGGCCGCGATACAGCAGCGTAATCAGACGGTTCACCTCGGGCTGCACGCAATTCGGGTGGCACAGCCGCGCCAGCCAGGTCAGCGCCAGCGGGTCGTGAATCAGGTGCACCTGCGGGCCGTAGCGGTGCGCCAGCTCGGTCTCGTGCTTGTGCAGGTCCAGATATGCGGTCTCGCCCATGACGCGTCTCCCAGAGACCTTGGACGCTAGGCCGCGGCCTTGCGCAGCGTCAAGGCGAAAGCGGGGACGGACGTGCAACTTCTATGTGCCAAAACCGCTTGCGGTCGTTGATGAAGGGCCACGCGGCGGCCTGCGGTGCTGAAAAGCCGAGCAGCCGCCTGGTCGAGGCCCGCGCTTCAGCGGATCTTCGGCGCCCGCGGGCCAAAAATCGCTGTGCCGACGCGGACGTGCGTTGCCCCTTCGGCAATCGCCACCGGGTAGTCGCCGCTCATGCCCATGGACAGCCAAAGCGCGGCCGGCGCGCCCGGACGCCCGCGCAGCTGCGCCTGCAGCCGATCGCGCAGCGCGCGCAGGCGCTTGAACCACGCCCGCGTCACTTCCGGATCCTCGTCCGCCGGCGGCAGCGTCATCAGCCCCCGCAGCCGCAAATTCGGCGAGCGCAGCAGCACGTCGATGAACAGCTCCGCGTCGTCCTCGCCACAGCCGCGCTTTTGCGCTTCGTCGGCCAGATTGATCTGCAACAGCACGTCTTGCTTGAGGTTTACGCTCCACGCCGCGCGCTGCATTTCGTCGATGCCGGCCATGTCGTCCGCCGAGTGCAGCAGCGCCACCTTGCCGATCACCTGGCGGATCTTGTTGCGCTGCAGGTGGCCCAAAAAATGCCAGCGCAGCTCCGGCAAGTCCGCCAGCGCCGCGGCCTTTTCCTGCCATTCCTGCACGTAATTCTCGCCAAAATCGCGCTGACCGGCGGCGTAAGCCACGCGCACGGCCTCGGCGTCGTGGCCCTTGGCGACCGCGATGAGCGTCACGTCCTCCGCGCGCCGACCCGCGCCCTCGGCAGCCGCAGCGATCGCTGCGCGCACGCTGTCCAGGTTGTCCCGCACGTCTGTCATAGCGATTCCCGCGCGCCCCAGGGCAGCACGTCGCGCGCACCCATTTCTTCCATCATTTCAATAACCTGACACAGCGGCAAGCCCACGACGTTGGTGTAGGAGCCGCGCAGGTACTCCACCAGATAGCTGCCGACGCCCTGAACGGCGTAGCTGCCGGCCTTGTCCATCGACTCGCCGACCGAGACGTACGCGTCGATTTCCGTCCGCGTCAGCTCCTTGAATTTCACAACGGTTGTCACGGCTTGCAGCCCTTCACGGGCGCGCTTCAAGTCAAACAGGCAAAAGCCAGTGATGACCAGGTGCTCGCGTCCGGACAATTTCTTCAGCATTTCGCGGGCTTCCTGCACATCAGTCGGCTTGCCGTAGATGACGTCGTCCACGACCACGACCGTATCGGCGCCAATCACCCAGCGGACCGTCTCGTCCACGCGCGGCATGCCCGCCGCCAGCGAGCGCCGCGCTTCCACGTCGGACGTGTACAGCGTCGCCTGCAGCCGTTTGACCGCGGCGAGCACCTTGGCGCGCGCCACGCGCTTGGCGTAGTCCTCCGGCAGCTCGCCGGGCAGCTGCGTCTCGTCGATGCCGCTCAGCACAACGCGCACCTGAAAGCCAAGTTTTTCCAGCAGTTCCTTACGGCGCGGCGAGCTGGAGGCAAGCGTCAACGGTGCGGCCATGCGGTCGATCTCCCTCGGACGGTTCGGGCGCTACTGCGGCGCGCTGTTGGACGGGCCGGTCGCGTGCACCGCTTTCGCGGCTTTCTGCGCCTTCTTGGCGTCCTTTTTCGACTGGCGCGCGGCGATCGTCGCCTGTCGCCGCAGCTGCCGCGCCTGCTTCCACCGCGCCAGCAGCGGATCTTCGCCCAGGAACAGGCGGCCCAGCAAATTGCCGAGCATCGGCAGCACCGCGCCCAGCAGGCAAATCGCCGTCGCCAGGAGCACGACAGCCCATTCAATCCCCGTCATGTCGGTGAAAAGTGATTTCATTTCAATCGGCTGAGATGCTCACAGCTTGGGGATCTTCAGTTCGCTCAGGCCCTTGACCTTGTCCGCCGCGCCCTTGGCTTTGTCCACGGTGTTGGTCACGCGCTTGCCCATGTTCTCGGCTTCCGTATACGTCCGACCGGGCGTGTCCACCACTTTGTTGACCTTGTTGATCGCCTGTTCCGGCTGCGCCAGCACTTTGTTCTGTTTGCGCCGCGCCGCAGCGACCTGATCGTCCACCGTATCCGGGCCGATGCTGTCGGCGGTCTTCTTGCCGTCCGCGTCCACGGTCACTTTCGCGCCCCAGCGCACGATGATGTCGTATTTGCTCGGGTTGTCCGCGGCCATCGGCTGCAATTCCACCTTGGGATGCTTGAGCAGGTCCGCCAGCAGTGCGACCTGTGCCTTGGCGTGCGGCTTGAAGTGAATCTGCGGGTGATCCAGCGGCGCGCTGTCGTCGTCCTTGGCGTCCGGCTTGCGCTGGTCCAGTTTCACCAGCAATTTCTGGATGTTTTCCACCGCGGGCTCGCCCGGGCTGCCAATCGTATTGACCACCTGCACGCGCACCGCACCAGTCACGCGCTTGAAGTCGGGCTCATCGCGCACGCCGTCAAAATCCGGGTCCGTTCGCGCCTTGATCAGCCGGTCCGTCGCGGAATCCGTGCCCAGATCCGCCAGATCGCGCAGGTGCAGGATCGCCTCCGCGTGCTTGTCCGCCAGGTTCGCCTCCGCGCACGCCAGGTTGTACAGGCCGCCCTCCGAGCGCGGATCCTTGTCCAGCGACTTCTCCAGCAACCCCGCACCATCCTTCCACTTTTTCTTCTTGTTGAGCGCGATGCCTTCCTTGACAAGCTTGTCCGCCGCCTCGCGATCGGCGGTCCGCGCTTCCGGCGGGTCATAGCGCTTGCGCTCGTCGCTGGCCTTGGCAGTCGGGTTTTCCGTCACCGTCGGCGCGCGCGGCGGCAGCTTCACTTCCAGGCGCAGCAGGCTCTCGCGGGCGATCGCCGCGTTGGGATCGCTGCCGTGCTCGTACAGCCAGCGCAGGCCTTGTTCGACGGATTTGCGATCATGGGCCGAGAGCCTGTCCAGCCGCGCGCTCGAGCCAAAAGCATCCGCGCAGCCTACCAGGGATTTTTCATTGGAATCAGCGGGTTTGTTGAACGCCACAAGGCAGGCCATCGCCTGTTCGTCCCAGCTGGCGGCGTGTGCGCGCGCGGGCAGCCCGCCGACAAGCAGCACGGCCGCAAGCACTTGCAGGATCGCGCGCATCATTTCCACCCCTTGGCACACGTCACGAGTCACCGCCGATGACGCCCGGTTGCGCTCGCGCCCGCTTGGTTTCCATACTACCCGCGGCCCTGTGTCAGGGTCAACGGACGCGCCGCGCCTCTGCGGGCCCCAGGATGTGCCGGCGTGACCGATCAAACATCTCGAAAACAAATGGCTTTGTGGATCGGCGCGCTCGCAGCCGCAGCCATTGGCGGCGCGCTCGTCGTGGGCGGCGTGCTCTGGCAGGTCAACGCCCACACGCCGGCTGCCGCGGCTTTGGCGCTCGATGCGGCGGTGTCACCCGTCGATGCCGGCGCCAGCGATGCTGTCGCACCTGCCGTCGCCGTCACTGCCACTGCCGCGCTGCCGCCGCCCGTGACCGCCGCCGACGCCGCGCTGCACGTCATCGCCGACCCCGCTGAGCTGCGCGTCTGGGCCAACACGCGCGTGCGCTTGAGCGTGCAGACGGATGTGCCGTTTGAGCGCTTCGTCTGGCACTTCGAGGACGGCAGCGAGCCGGTCGCCGGCGCCGTTCTGGAGCACGTGTTCGCCGAGAGCGTGCGCGATCGCCACGTGACGGTGGAAGCGATGCGCCGCGGCCAGCCGACCGAGGTGGCGACGCTGCGGCTGCCGGTGGAGCGCCTGGCGGTGCTGGCGGCCGACGGCGAAGCGCGCGCGGAGGCGGAGCGGCTGCCCAAGACCGACGGGACGCGGCTGCTGCTGGCCGGCGGGTTGATCGACGATGCGCTGGCGACGCGGTTGACGGCAGTCGCAGCGGACATCCAGGCGCAAGTCCTCGTCGCGACAGGCGATGAAGCGTCCGCGCAGGCGCTCGCGCAGGCGATCGACAACGGTGCGCTGACGGTGGCGCTGCTGCACTGGCCGCGGCAGCTGCAGGGCGATGCGCCGCCGCTGGCGCTGCTGCGCAATCCGGGCGACGCGCTGACGCCAATCCGCCGCGGCGATCGCGACTTGGGCGCGTGGTCCATCGGCGACGTGGGCTTGGCGGCAGTCGACACGCGCGGGGAGACGCTGGCGGAGGCCGAGTTGAAGCGCCTGCACGACGTGCTCCAATGGACGAGCGCGTATCGCGTGAGCCTGCTTCTCTCGGCCCGGCCGCTGACACAAACGCGCGACGCGGAGCTGATCGCTGACCGCGCCTACCGCATCTACGAGTACGCGCTGCGCCACCAGGTCGCGGCCGTGCTCTCCGCGTCCGGTGTGTTCTACGACGGGCGCTTCGGCGGCGTCCGGGTCATCGGCATCGGCGAGGCGCAGACGTCCTGCTGTGTGCGGCCGCTGGGCCAGGACGCGTGCCAGCAGCCGTCGCTCTCCGTGCTCGACGTGCCCGCGCAGGGCCCGCCGCGCCTGCACGTGCTGGTCGGCGATGGCTTTGAAACGGCGCTTGCCCGGCACGCGCTGCCCGCGGAAGTGGGCAAAATCCGCCGATGAACCCCGCGATTCGCCACGTCTACGTGCATTTTCCCTACTGCCTGCACCGCTGCGGCTACTGCGATTTTGCCACGACCGTCGCCCGCGTCATTCCGCGCGAGCGCTACCTGCAGCACATCCTGGCCGAGCTGGAGCTGCGCGCGCAATCGCTGCACTTCGCGCCGCTGGAGACCGTGTTTTTTGGCGGCGGCACGCCGTCGCTGTGGGGTCCGGCGGCGATCGGCGCGGTGCTGGCGTGGCTGAATCGCCGGGCGGGATTCGCGCAGGATCCTGAAATTACGCTGGAAGCCAATCCGGGCGCGCTGGAATCCGGCGACCTGGCGGCGTACGCCGCGGCAGGCATCACGCGCGTGTCCGTGGGCATCCAGGCGCTCCAGGACTCGCGGCTGCGCGCGCTGGACCGACTGCACGATGCCGCTTCGGCGCACCAGACGCTGGCGCAGCTGGGCGATTTGCTGGCCAGCGGTCGGCTGAAGTCGGCCAACGCGGACCTGATTTTTGGCGTGCCCGGCCAGACGCTGCTCGATTTGCGCGCAGACGTCGCGGGCATCCTGGCGTACGGGCTCAGCCACCTGTCGGCTTATTCGCTGACGGTGGAGGCCGGTACGCCGCTTGCGGCGCAAGTCAGACGCGGGCAGGCGCTGCGGCCCGACGACGACCTCCAGGCGACGATGCTCGATGCGCTGCCCGGGCTGCTGGCGCCGTTTGGCCTCGCGCGCTACGAAGTGTCGAATTACGCGCGTCCGGGGCACGCCTCGCGCCACAACCTGGCGTATTGGACCGGGCGGTATTACCTGGCGGTTGGCGTTGGCGCGCACGGTTTTGTGCCGCAACCGGGCGCGCTCGGGCTGCGCTACGGCAATTCCCGCAAGCACGAGGCCTGGCAGCGCGCGCTGGCGCAGCAGCAGCTCAGCGAAGATCTGCGGGAGACCATCGACGCCGGCCAGCACCAGGATGAGCGCCTGCTGACGGGGCTGCGGCTGACCGCGGGGCTCGATCTCGCGGCGTTTGCGGTCGACTTGGGCGACGCGCGGCGGCAAGCCCTGCAGCTGCGCGCGCAGCCGGCGATCGACCGCGGCGATTTGTGGTTGCATGACGAGCACTTGGGCGTGGTTCCGCACGCGCTGGCGCGGCTGGACAGCTTGATCGCGGAGTTGGCGTGAATCATCCCGCTCACCGCGCGTTATGCGCTGCGGTTTGACACGATCTCCAACGCGAACGATGCTGAAGCCATGAAAACTGCGTTCTCCTTTTTGTGGGTGCTGGTCCTGACGACGACGGCTTTTGCGGCTTTCGCGGCGACGCCTGAGCAGGAAAGTCGCGCGGAATCCCTGGTAGCGCAGGCCAAAGAGCGCTACCAGGCTGGCGATTTTGAGCATTGCGCGCAGCTGTACATGAAGGCCTATGGCGAAGTCCAGCGACCGGCGCCGGTGTTCAACGCGGCGCGCGCGTATGAGCAGGCGGGGCTGTGGGCGGAAGCCAAGCCGCTGTTTGAGTTGTACCTGCAGATCGACCGCGGCGAGGACGCCGACAGCCTTGCGGGCCACGCGGATGCGCAGCGCCACCTGGACGCGGTCAACGCCAAGATCGCGGCCGACGCGGCTGCCCACAACGCGCCGCCGCCGCCGGTCGCCAAGCCGGTGCCGCCGGACCTGCCGCCGGTCACGATCACACCGCCGCCCGTGACGCATTCGCCGGTCATCGTCGATCCGCCCATGGCCGAACCGCCCAAGGATCTCGCGGATTTGTCGGCGCAGCAACCGACCGACGATACGTGGTCGGGCAAGAAGCAGGCCGCGGTGGTCACGCTGTCGGTCGGCGGCGTGCTGATCGTCACGTCAATCGCGATCGCCATCATCGCCCACAGCGATTTGGCCAATCTGGACGCGCGGTTGCAAGCCGATCAGGTGGCGAACAACCAGGGCTTGATCTTGCACAGCTCCGTGACGCAAGTGCAGATGGACTCTGGGATTTCGACCTACAATGCGCGGCAGATCGCCGCGGGTGTGCTGGGCGGAGTTGGTGCGGCGGCGGTCGTTGTCGGCGGGTATTTGCTGTGGCAGGACGGCCAGCAATCCAACGGCCACGTGGCGCTTTCCACCGGCGTGGTGCCCAACCACGGCGGCGCGGTCTGGACGCTCGCGGGGCATTTCTAAACCGGGATGACGTGGTCGGAGGTCAAAGTGCGTCGGTCAGCCCCGTTGCATCCCGGATTGGGACCGCGTCTGTGCACGTGTGGCCGCTCTCTGCGGCTTGCGCATCTTCGACCGTCGACCTCGGTTCACGCGTATAGGCAGGTAGGGTGATGAACGTCATGCGGCAAAACTCCATTCGCTTCAGCGGGTCCGTGCTGGCGGCCTGCGGGCTCGTCCTTGCCTTTTTCGGCTGCACGGACGGCCGCAACGCCACCACGCCGGGCGAGCTGTACCATTGCGACTCCAGCGCCGACTGCCTCAGCGGCTGGGCCTGCGAATGCGGATACTGCCAACAGCCTGGCGTCACGCAATTCGCCTGCGGCGTCACTGCCGGCGACACGACCGGAGATGGCAGCCTCAGTTCAGACACCGGCGACAGCGCGGTTGGCGACGCGACCGGCAGCGACGCGGAACCCGGCGACACCGCGGGCACGGACGCCACCGCAGACAGCGGCGCTACCGACGCCACCGGCGACACGGGTGGCCCGCCGGTCGGCACACCGCTGGGCATCTGCAACCAAGCGGTCTCCAGCGACGTGGTCTTTGCCGCCTGCAACTTGACTGACTGGACCGGCTGCGCCGCGGGCTTTGGCTGCTACTACGGCCCGGCGATCAAGCAGACTTTGTGCAAGAAACACGCAAGCTTGGCCGAAGGCGCCACCTGCGACCCGTGCAACCTGACGGAATGTGGGTTGGCCGCGGACAGCCACGTGCTGATTTGCGACGCGCCGACCAAGACCTGCCGGCGGACGTGCGACGCGACCGTCGTGGGGACCGGCGTCAAGCCCGGCCAATGCCCGGCGGCCCAGCAGTGCTACCAGCTCGTGGACGCGAACAACATCCCATATCCCAGCCAAGGCGGCATCTGCGCGCCGTGAGCGGCGAATCGCCCTGACATGCCAAGCTTCGCGACGAAGTGCCCGCGGATGCGGTTGGTCTAGCGCACGCCGGGAATCTTCCACACGCCAAAAAAGTGCAGCGCGGCAACGACTGCGAGCAACACGAGCACCGCGATCGCCGCGATCTTCGGCGGCGTCAGGAATTTCTGCGGCAACGCGGCGACCGGCATCCGCTTGGACGGCGAACTGGCGGGCTGCAGCGTCGTCTGGCTGCGGTTCGTGTGGCCGGTCACCGCTGCGCGAATCGCACTGCCAGATGGCTGCGTCGCACCTTGCAAGGCCGGCTGCTTGCCCGTCGTGCCACTGCGGGCTGCGGGGCCATTCGGCGTGGCGGGATTGGTCACGGCCCGGTTCGGCATCCCCGGCGTGCTCGGCATGCGCATCGACCCCAGTTCCTTCGCGCTGCCCTCGGACGGCGGGCGCAGCCCTTCCAACTCCGGCAGCTCCGGGCGCAGCTGGTTGATCGTGCGGGTCACGCGCGGCGTGGTCGGCGGCGGCGGCGCGTTGCTCGGGTCGGGCGCGTTCTCGAACGCCTTCTTGATCGACACCCCGTCGCGGATCGCGCCATAGAACGTGTGAAAATCCTTCCAGGTCTCGCCATCGTGCGACAGCGACATGGGCTGGCCGCTTTTGTTCGCGGCCCAACTGAACAGCGGATCCAACCCATGAAAATTGTACGTGATCCCCATGGCCTTCAGCTTCCAATCGCGGTGCGCCAAATCCGTCTCCGGAATCTGCGCCTGCAGCTGGTCGGCAAACGCCGCCGCATCCTCCATGTCGCTCATGGCGGAAATGTCGACGGGCGTAGGCTCGTCCGTTGTGATCGAGAGCTCTTCGCCGACGATGAAGGCCTTGGGCACCGGCGACGTCTGGCGGACCGCCGCGAGCAGCGCGTCGTTGTCGTGCGTGCCGCTCAGCGTGCGCTCGGCCAACGCGAAGTCGTGATCCGGGTCGCCAACCAGCACGCCATCGCCAAAGGGCGTGTCAAAATCATCACTTTCAGCCACGGGACGCGCTTGACGCTGATCCGGCGGCAGCCAGACCTTGCCCGCGCTGTCATCCTCGGCTTCCGGCACGAATTCAGACGTGTCGCGAAAGCCCTGCGTGCGAATCGCCCCGGAATCGCGCTCGGCGACGTGCGGCGCGTTGCGCACGGCGTTCGCAAGCTGATCCGCCAGATCTTCCTGGAGCAGCGGCGTGCCGCAATGCGGGCAGATGATCTGGTCGCCGACGACGACACCGGGGTCATTGCGGCTGAAGCCGTTCCAGCACGATCCGCAGACGAAGTCCGTGATGTTGGTGATCGGCCGCGCGTCGGACACCCATGCCTCCCTGACTCAGACTGCTGGCTTGCGCCGCGGCGGGTTGGAGCCCGGATCGGCCTGCGAACAAGCGTCCGCGCTGGCCCGACCAGAACGCCCCCGGGCAGGATACACGGCGGTTTGCCAAACGGTCAACGCGTTCACGATTTCGATCACGGGCTGCTCTGAAGCCTGCGATTCTTGAACACGCGCGCATTCACCGCCGCCGCCAAAGTCGGGCAGCGCGCCGGCCCGCGTGTTCCGAAACCGGCTCAGTCCGATTCCAACGGTCCTGCTACGGCGACTTGCTGCCGGGTGCTGGCAGGACCGACCACAGCGCGTCGTGCAGGTGTGGACGCAACGCGCGGATGCCTGCCATAGCTTCGCGCGTCGGATGGACGCGGTTGGTCAGGAGCACGGCGAAGGCGTCCGCGGCGGGCGCGAGCCACACGCTCGTGCCGGTGAACCCGAGGTGGCCAAATGCATCCACAGGCGCGCTGTCGCCAGCGCTCGACCCGGGCCGCGACGGCGTGTCCCATCCGTGGCGCCAAGTTGTCCCCGCGCAGCCCGGCGACGCGATCAGCCCACGGCACAGCTCGGGCGGCAAGTACAAGGGCCGGTCCAGGCCGCTTTCGACACCGCGCGCCGCGTCGAGCCAGCAGTCCGCCCACGTCGCGACGTCGGCAATCGAGCCAAAAAGCCCCGCGTGGCCGGCAACGCCATCCAGCGCTGCACAGTTGTCGTCGTGCACGGCGCCCCACAGCGGCTGCCCGTCCGGGCACCGCGGCGCCCAGACTTCGGTCGCGACCACCGGCGCTGGCAATGCCTGCGGTGCGCTGATTCGCCGGAAGCTGGCCTTTAGCCCCAGCGGCCGGGCAATCCGCTGCTGGTACAGCACATCCAGCGGCTGGCCGGCGAGGTGCTCCAGCAGCCAGCCCAGCGCCATGTAGCCCAGGTCGCTGTACACCGCCTGGGTCCCGGGCGCGTGCGCGTTGCCCGTTGTCAGCACGGCGCGCTGTACCGCCGCTGCCCGGCAATCGGCCGGCAATTCGCGCGTCGCGGCGAAGAAATCGAGCCACGCGGGCGCACCCGAGGTGTGGCTCAGCAGCTGGCCGATCGTCGCCGCTCCGCGCGCCGTTTGCCGCGCCACCGGGAGGTGCTTGTCCAGGCGATCCGCCAGCGCCAAGCGCCCCGCAGCCAGCTCGCCGACCAGCAGCGTCAGCGTCACCATCGGCTTGGTCAGCGACGCGAGGTCAAAGTGCGTCTCCGTCGTCACTTTTTGGTTGGACCAATTGGACAGCGCGGTCCGACCAGTTGCCGACAGCGATCGCTCGCCCGCATGTTGCCACGCCAGCGCCGCGCCCGAGCCCACGCCCGCACGCACGGCATCCTCCAGGATGTGCTGCGCTTGCGCCGGAATCGCCATGGCCTACGGCGTCTCGCCCGGGGTCGTGTGGCGCTGTACTTCGCGATCCAGCCGCTCGGTCAGGCTGCGCCAGTCGTTGCGCAGCGCCTCCACGTCGCCGCGCAGGCCGTCGAACTGCGGGCCGGCCGCCAGACCGCCGCGCACCCCTGCGATCGCCTCGCGCGCGCGCTTGATCACGCGGTCATCCACCGCGCGATCCGCCACCTGCTGCAGCAAACCGATCGTCCGCCCGTCGCCGAGCGTCGGGAGCGCGGCGCCCAGCGTCATGCCGAGCCGAAAATTCGTGTCCGCGGTCCACGGTCCCAGGATTTCCAGCACCCGGCTCGGCTCCGCGACGAAACGGCAGAGCGCGCGCACCGCGCCGCAGCGCAGCAGGACGTCGTGGTGCCTGGCCAGAAACGGCGCGATCACGTCGATCGCCCGCGAATCACCAAGCGCCGCAAGGCCTTCCAGCACACCGACGCGCACCGTCTCGTTCCAGCCCACGCGGTCCAGGCTTGCCACCAGCGCGTCGTACGCCAGCTTCTGGCGGGTCTGGCCGAGCGCCAGCGCCGTATCCGCCTCGACGAAATAGGACGCATCGCCCGATCGCAGTCGGTTCGCCAACAGTTCCGCCGCCTCGGGCGTCTGGAAGCGGCCCAGCGCAACGCGCACCGCCCGCCGCGCCTTGGGATGCGGCAGATCCACCGCCGCGGCGAGCAGGCCATACGCGCGTTGGCTGGCGATTTTACCAAGGACTTTCGCTACTTCCGCTTGCACCGCCCATGCCGTGTCGTGCTGCAGCGCGGTGCCCAGCGCGTCCGTGTTCTGGGCCGTCGGCCGTTTGCCCAGCGCTTCCGCCGCCCGCAGCCGCGCCAACGCCGTCGGCGCCTTGCGCAGCGCCGCCCGCAGCACCGGCTCGCCCAGCGCCAAATCCCAGGTCGCCAGCAGGTCGCCGCGCGGGTCCACGAGCACCAGCTCCGGCGCCGTGGCGCAGGCAATCCAGACGCTTTGCTGCTTGCGATCCACCTTGACCAGCCGCGCCACGTGCGAGCCGTCGGCAAAATGCAGCTCCACGGGCACAGTCAGCTCAAAAAGCGGCGCAAAAGCTGTGTCCTGCGTCTGTTCCAGCGTCAGCTGCAGCTGCTTGTCGTCGCCGTTCCACGACTGCGTGGCCTTCAACTCCGGATAGCCTTTGCCGTTTTCCACCCACTGGCTGAAGAACCGGCCCAGATCGCGGCCGCTGTAGCGCTCCAGCGCGCGCCGCAGGTCCGGCGTCTCGACATTGCCGTCGGCGTGCTGGTTCAGGTACGCGCCCAGGCCCTGAAAAAACGCCGCGTCGCCCAGCGTCCGGCGCAGCATGTGCAGCACGGCGCCGCCTTTTTCGTAGAGGTGCGCGTCGAAAACGTCGATTGGCGCTTCGTATTTGTTCGTGACGATCGTCCGCCGGTAGTGATCCCGATCCTCGGCCATGTAGCCGCGCTGCGCTTGCAGTCGGGCGTAGTCAAATTCGTCGGGCGTGTCGCTTTCTTCGCGCCACAACTGCTCGAAATATGTGGCAAAACCTTCATTCAGCCAGCCGTGCGACCACGTGCGGCAGGTGACCAGATCGCCAAACCACTGGTGCGCCAGTTCGTGCGAAACCAGCGGCTCCGATGAGAAATCCAGGTGCGCCCGCGCGTCGTGCAGCGTCAGGTCGGTCTGGGTCGTCATGGAGCTGTTCTCCATGCCGCCGAAAATGAATTCCGACACCGCGACTTGGCTATACTTTTCAAAGGGATAGCGTACGCCCAGCAGGCGCTCATACAGCGCCACGATCTGCGGCGTCCGGCCAAATGCTCGCTCACCGTCCGCCTCCCGCCCCGGCAGTGTCCAGTAGCTGACCAGCGTCGGTTCGCGCTGCTGCACGACCTCCACGAACGGCCCGACCACCAGCGTCAGCAGGTAGGTCGGCGCCGGCCGCGACAGCTGCCAGTCGTAGATGCGCTTGGCGGGATCGGCGGCCTTGTAAATGTCGCGCAGCGCGCCATTGGACAGCGCAACTTGCGTGTCCGGCACGGTTGCGATCACGTGCAGGCGCACCTTGTGGTTCGGGCTGTCGTGGCAGGGAAACCAGAATTTGTGGTCCTCGTCCTGGCCCTGCGTCCACGCATGCGCGGGGCGATTCGGGTGATCGGCGTCGGGCAAAACGAACCAAAATCCCGCCTTGGGCTCGCGTGTGTCGAAATCCATGGTCACGCGTACCGTGTCGCCGCGCTGCACGGGCTGGCCCAGATCGAGCCACAGCACCTTGCCGTCGTGATCCGTCGCCAGCTGGCGGCCTTGGCCGTCGTACGCACGCTGAATCACGGGGCCTTCCGCGTCAAAACGCAGCTTCTGCAGGCCGGAACGGCGCACTGCGCCTTCGTACGTCGCCGATCCCCAGACGTGCCGCGCCGCCAGATCGACCTCGACAAGCAACGTCAGCTCCTGCCAATCCACCGGCACGTCGGGCGGAAATTGCTCGACCGCATCCGCAGTTGCAAAATCCTTGGGCGCGCGCAGGGCTGACATCCGGGCGGCTTCAACCGCGTGGATGCCGTGAAATCCGTGTTCGTTGCAGGGCATGGGAAACTCCAAATCGGGAAGTGCAAGCGTAGGTCGCGCCAGCATGCGCGGCAAGGCTGGCGTGGGTCAGGCAAGGCCCCAACGGCGCCGCAGCGCCCACTCGAGCCCCAGGAGCAGCGTCAGCCAGAGCATGACCTCCGGCCGGGTCCAGAGGTCGCTGTGATCGAGGTCCATGAGCTCCGC
Source organism: uncultured Myxococcales bacterium (assembly GCA_903929795.1). Classification (GTDB taxonomy): domain Bacteria; phylum Myxococcota_A; class UBA9042; order UBA9042; family UBA9042; genus CAIYBN01. The sequence goes on from CAIYWC010000097.1 coordinate 20,293, forward strand.
GTCGGCTTGACGCGGCAGCGGGATGCCCGTCGCCGGTACGTTTTCGTGCCAGAACTGACCGCCCGACGACTTCGCCAGCAGCCGCAGCAGCGCCTCCGAGGGCTGCAGCCGGCTCGCCTCCCGCGTCGCGGGCGCCACGGCAAACGGCGCGCCGGCCTGCTGGTTGCGGCCATCGACGACCGCCTCGACCTGCACCTGATGCGGCCCCGGCGGCACGTCCGGCAGCGCGAGGATCACCTCGCCATGCTCGTCTGTCGGCTCCTGCCAGGCCTTGGACTCCGCCAGCGGCTTGACCGGCGCGGCCTTGTCTGGCGGCGGCTCCAGCGGCGCCAAGCGCCACCGCAGGGTCAAGCCCGAGACCGGCTGACCGCCCGCGGACCGCGCCGTCACGCGCACGCGCACCGGCTCGCCCGACGGCACGGGCTCAGTCGGCGGCTCCAGGCGCAGCGCGTTCAGGTCGGGATCGTGCAGCAGCCACGCGGTCAATTGGTCGAGCAGCCGGTGGTAGTCGTCGCGGCTCGTGTCGCGTGCATCGGTGGCCGCTTGTGGCGGAAACGCCCATTGCCACAGCGAATCTGAAGCCAGCACCGCACTTCGCCCGTCGCCGATATCGGCCACGGCCAGCAGCGGGTGTCCCGCCGTGTCCGTCGCCAGCACATTGCCCTCGCCGCCAGCCCGCAGCGACGTGTTGCGACCGGAAAAGGCATGGCGATTCCACGCCTTGTTGTTGCCGTCCGCGTCCGCTGCCAGCAGTGAAACGGGATGCAGCGCGCCCGCCGGCGTCAGCATGGGCGTGACCGGGCCTTCTTCCCAGCCGACGTCGGCCCCTTGCAGCGGCTCCAGCTTGACCGGCAGCCACTCCGCCAGCGCGGTGCCGTAGTAGCCGCCGCCGCTCAGCGACTGCCGGCCGCCGAGCACCAGGAACGCGCCGCCGCCGGTCACGTATTTGTGCAATTCCGATAGGTAGCGCTCCACCTGGAACGGCCCGAATGGGAAATCCTGAAAGATCACCAGGTCAAAGCTGGACAGCGATTCCTCAAAGATTTCACGGGTCGGGAAGGGAATCAGCGTCGTATCCTCGCCCGAGACGTAGCCCGCCGCGCCTTGGCCGATCATGATGTAGAAACTCACCAAATCCACTGCCGGATTGCCGCGCAAGTGCGCCCGCAAGAACCGCGTGTCCCAGGACGGATGTCCGGCCAGATGCAACACGCGGGTGCGATCGCGCACGACCTGCAGCGCCGCCCAGGTCTGGTTGTTGACCACGGTCGCCTCGTCCGGCAGCGGCGCGATCGCCGCCTCCAGCAGGTGTGGCCCCACGTGCAGCGGCTGGAATTCCAGGTCCACCGCGCGTCGTGCCGGGCCCCGCAGCGGCAGCTTCTTCTCCGCCGCGACCCGGCCGTTGTCCCTGAGCGTCAGTGTCAGCTCGCCGTCGGCCGCGTCGTAGCCGCTCAGCTCCAGCTCCACCGTGACCGGCATGAACGTGCGCGTGAAGCCGAACGCGCTCGCCCGCAGCGCCGTCACCGCCACGTCGCGCACCGGCGTGGCATCGTCAATTGCCGGCGCGTGGACGCCGACCCGCAGCCGGTCCAGCGTCTCCGCAGACTCCGCGTCCAGCGTCTTGGCGTCCGCCGCCGTGCGCGCCTGCAGCGGGCCGTTGTCCAGCCCGTCGCTGACCAGCACCACGGCCGACAGGCCACCGGTGCGCCGCGCATCGCCCAGATCGGCCAGCGCCGCCAGCAGGTCAGTCGACTGGCCATCGGGCTTGCGCGCCTTCACCTCGGCCAGGGAGCGCGCCGGCTCCAGTCGCTGCGCCATCGTGTACCAGGCCACCGGCTGCTTGCGCTCGATGCGCGCCGCCGCCGCCAGCGCCAGATCCCAGCGCGTCTTGCCCTCAGGGCCGTGCGCCATCGACGCTGAGCGATCCACCACCACAGCCACGCGCTGCCCGCCCGGCCGCAGCGATCGACTGACCCAGGTTGGCTGCGCCAGCACCGCCAGCACGCTCGCGACCGTCAGCGTGCGCTGCACCAGCAGCAGCGCGCGCCGTCTCTTGCTGGGCAACTTGCGGATATTCCAGGCCGCCAGCACCACGACCGCCAGTGATAGCGCGCCGACCAGCAGCCAAATCGGCCATGCCCAATGCAGTCCCCATTCCAGGTGGTCGCCGTGGTTCATCGCGCGCTACGGCTCCGGTTTGGGGGGCAAAATCGGCGGCGGCGGCGGTGTGCCCGCGACCGGCGCCTTGGCCCCGCGCCGCGTGCGCAGCAGGTGCATGACGTGCGTGTGGTCGTCCTTGTAGTCGAGGCACAGCGCGTACATCACGAGGTTCACGGCGAGGCGAAACGCCTGTTCCCGCTGCGTTTCCCCGCCCGGCACGACCGCCAGCGCATAGACGCCGACCGACTGGCGCGCCAGCGCACCCGCCAGATCGTTGCGGCCGTACAACACCGCGAACTGATTGCCGACGCGGATACCTTCCAGCTCATGCGCATCCGCCCGACGTCCCACGGGCCGCTCCAGCCGATAGAACGAGCGGTACAGCACATGAGTTGGCGCAACCCGTTGCAATGGCTGGGGAAATAAGCGCGCAAGCTCGTGCCGTACGCCCTGGTCAAACGCCTGCGACGCCTCGGTCCGCCCCAGATTGTCGACAAAAAGCATGCCGCCGGTCGACAAATGCTGCCGCAGCGCCGCCACGGCTTGATCAGACAGGCGCGCCGGCGCCTTGTCGCCGCCCCAGTACAGCAGCGGGTAGCTGAACAGCGCCGGGTCCTCTGGCCGCACGCCCACGGGCTGCGCCGCGATGTCGATACTGGTCCGCAGGCGAATTTCCTGGGCCCAGGCCGTCAACGACGACGTCGGATCCGGCGCACCCGGGACCTTGAGCCACGCCAAACGCACCGCCGAACCGGGCAGATCAACGGCTGACGCCGGACCGGCCAACAGCAGCCAAGCCAGCGCGAACACACGACAAAACCTGAGACGCGGCATCGGGACTTCCGGCGCAAACGCGGGCGCGGGCTGCGAGTGTAGCAGTTTCAGCGTGGCGCGGGGATCGCCTGGACGCGGCAGAAACGCCCGGTGCGTTGCGGTGTGGAGTATCCGCGCCGTCCGTGGCAGACTTTGGCGGTCTGCGGTGTTGCAACGCCCGCGGACCTCGCGCTTTATCCCAATGGAAAGGACCCGGTGAACCCATGAATCGTCGCTCGCTTGTCTCTGGTCTCCTGGTTGCCAGCTTGGCGTTGGTCGCCACGGCGTGTGGCAAGAAAACTGTGGAGAAAAAGGCCGATCAGCCGGCCGCCGCCGAAGCTGCCAAGGCTGTGCCCGCCGCAGAAGCGGCATCGCCGACCGTGGCCGAAGCGCCCGAGCCGCGGCCCCAGCTGGACATGCCGTTTGAGACGTTTCACGAGGCGCGCCTGCTGCAGCGTTGCGCCCTGAAGTACGGCGTGGCCGAGCGCGCGGCGGAGCGCATGGCGATCGACTCGACCCAAGGCAAACAGCCGGAGCTGCACCTGGACGCCGTGTTCCAGAAGGCCGAACCCAAGGCCAAGCCGGCGCCTGAGCCCAAAGAGGGCCACGAGGCCGAAATCGAGCGCGAGAAATGGCGCACGACCGTGCGGCTGGCGGAAAGCCACACGGGGACGGCGGCGCAGCTCAAGGACGAGGTCGAGACGTGCCTGTACGCCCCGGAGATCGGCGTGATTGCAGGAAAAACGATCGAGACGTACGTCAAGGTGTTCGTCGAAGTGACGTGCCTGCAAAAGCAGCTCACGACTGCGGGCGGCGCGCTGGATGATTTGGGGCACGCCCAGGCAGCCGCCAAGATCTTTCAAGACAACGGCATGACGGCGGGCGAATTTTCGCGCTACGGCCTCATTTTTGCGCGTTTTCCGATCGTGATTCAGCAGGCCTACGCCGCGCGCGGCCAAAAGTGCCCGGAGACGGGGCCCGCGACGGTGGTTGGCGCACCGGCCCCGCCGGCGGCAGTGTACAACGGCGTGGTTTCGGGCGACCGCAACGCCTCGGTGCGGCTGGAGAATCGCGCTGGCAAGCTGACGGGCGCCGTGCAATGGCAAGGCGTGCCGCCACCCGCGCCGGACGGCCGTCCGCAGCCGCCGGCGATCATCGCGCTGACCGGCACGATCACCGCGGCCACGTTCAGCGCGTCGGGCGAAGTGCAGGGCGAGTCGTTCAAGCTGACCGGCAAAGTGCAGGACACGGGCCTGACGGGCTCCTGGATCAACGTGCGGCCGGCTCCTGCGGGCAAGTCCACTGGCAAGTTTGAAGCGACCAAGCTCCCGAGCGCCCCCGCCGCTGTGCCCAAGTAATTCACGCCGCTGCGCGTCGCTGGCCGACGCTGTGGAGAACCTCATGCCGCAAGCTCCCACCCAGACGGGTACGCTGACGACCTCGGACGGCCTGCAGCTGCAGACGCGCGCCTGGGTGCCCGATGGCGCCAAAGGCACGGTCATCGTGCATCACGGTTTTGCCGAACATGGCGGCCGCTATGGCCACCTGATCGACGCGCTCTTGCCGGCGGGTTTCGCCGTCGCGACATTCGACGCGCGCGGCCACGGTCGGTCCGGCGGCACGCGCGTGTTTGTGGAGCGGTTTGACATCTACCTGGACGACCTCGCGCTGGTGATCGACGACGCCAAGCGCAAGCTGCCCGCGCCGCTGTACCTCTTTGGCCACTCGATGGGCGGGCTGATCGCTGCGAAATTCGTGCAACAGCATGGACTTGGCGCGCTGAGCGGCGTGATCCTGTCCAATCCAGGGCTGGTCAACAAGGTCAAGATTCCCGGCTGGAAATCCGGGCTCGCGACGGCGGCGTCCCGGTTTGCGCCCAAGCTGCGCGTGCCGTCGGGCTTGCCGCCGGAGGACATCAGCCGCGATCCGGCCGAAGTTCGGGCGTACGACGCGGATCCGCTCAACGTCAAAGTGGCAACTGCGCGCTGGTACACGGAATTCCTCGACGCGCAGGCCCAGACGCTGGCCAAGCCGGAAGCGCTGCGGGACGTGCCGCTGCTGGCGCTGATCGGCGACGGAGACCGCATCATCGACTCCCAGCAGACGCTGGATTTTCTGCGGCGGGTCGAGGGGCGCGGGCTGACGGTCAAGACGTACGCCGGTTTTTACCACGAGCTCATCAACGAGCCGGAAGCGGATCGCGCGCGCGTGCTGGCGGACATCACCGCGTGGCTCGACGCGCACGCGGCCTGAGCCTGGGGCGGACGGCGCATGCAAACGGAGGTCGGTCGCTATCGGCTGGTCCGCCATCTGGCAACGGGCGGCATGGGCGAGGTCTACTTGGCGGAAGCGCCGGGCGCGGCTGGCTTTTCCAAGCGCGTCGTCGTCAAGACGCTGCGGCAGGATCTCGCGTCGGATCAAGAGCTTGTGCGGCAGTTCATCGCCGAGGGCCAGCTGCTGGAGGCGCTGGATCACCCCAACATCGCGGCGATTCTCGATCTGGGCCAGGACGGCGAGGGCTATTACCTGGCGATGGAATTCGTCGAGGGCTTTGATCTGCGCGCCGTCCAGCGCGCCCTGCCGATGACGGAAAACGGGCAGTTACTCAGTGAAATCGCGGTGCTGGAGATTATTCGCGCGGTGGCGCAGGCGCTCGATCACGCGCAGACGCGGCGCGGGCCGAACGGCAAGGCGCTGGGGATTGTGCACCACGACGTGACACCGTCAAACGTGATGGTGCGCCGCGATGGCCACGTCAAGCTGGTGGATTTCGGCGTGGCGCGCACGGCGCTGGTGGCGCGGCTGTCGGCCGGTGCGCTGCGCGGCAAGCTGCCCTACCTGAGCCCGGAGCACGCCCGGCAGGAGCGCGCTGATGGCCGCAGTGACTTGTTTTCACTGGGTTTATGCGCGCTGGAGTGGCTGTCCGGTCAGCGGGCGTTGGACGTGGGTGAGCCAGAGTCGCTGGCCGAGGCGTATGCGCTGCTGCCCGCCAAGCTCGAGGCGCTCCGGCCGCGCGTGGCGCAGGGCACCTGGGAGTTGCTCCACGACTTGACGCAGCTGGAACGCACGCAACGGCCCGCGCGGGCGGCGGAGGTCGCAGATCGCGCCAACCGGCTGCTGGCCGAGGCGGGCGAGCTGTCCCCGGCGCGGCGGCTGGCGGCGGAACTGGCCCCGGCGTTCGATGTGCTGGCGGCCCGTGCGGGCAGTTTCGACCAGACGCTGGCGCAGACGATCGGCCTGCTGGGCCAGTCGCAAGACGAGTTCACCGGCACGCTGAGCCTGCCGGGCATCGAGGTGGTGCGCCAGTCAGCGGCAAGCGTGCGTTCGGCCGTGGCGTCGGGCGCGCTGGCTGCGGAGCCCGTCCACCGGACGTCGCGCTGGGCGCTGTTGCTGGGCGTGCTGGTGCTCCTGCTGGCGCTGTGGGTCTGGCAGTCCCGGCGCGACGATCACGCAGCGTTTGAGCCGCCGCGCACGGCACGGCCGCTCGCCCAGCTGGTTCAGCCGCCGATTGCGCCGGCTCCCGTCCCGGTCGCTGAGCCCGAGGTGCCGACGCCCACCGCGGTCGCGCTTGCACCGAGCCGTCCGCCGACTCCGGAAGTGGCGGTCGCGGCGGAGCCGGTCGCGCCCGAGAAGCACGCGCGCGACGCCAATCCGGAGCCCAAGGGCGCGGCGCAATGGGGGATTGTCGAGTTTCGCGTGCTGCCGGCGTCCATCGTGATCACGGTCGATGGCCGCAAACGGGCGGCGACGACGGGCGGCGACCGCTACGTGCTTCAGCTCAAGCCGGGAAAACACACGATCGTGGCGCGGGATCCTGAAGGGACCGAGCCCGCGCAGACCACCGCGGTGGAGCTGGAGCCGGGCGAACATCAGACGCTCAAGGGCTTTAGTTTCCTGCCGTGAGTTGTCGAGCCGCGGTCGAAAGCGCTACGATCCGCGCCCATGCAGCCGACCCGCACGCTTACCGCCGCCACTTATGCTGAACGCTACACGCTACCCAAGTACCGCCTGCGGGTGCTTTCCGGGCCCAACGCCGGGCTGGAGAAGGTTTTTGACCGGCGGCTGGTGTACGTCGGCTCGGCGCCGGACAACGATCTGGTGCTGGACGATCCGTCGATCTCGCGCAACCACTTGAAAATTGACGGGGAACGGACCGGCTACCGGGTGCGCGACCTCGAGTCCAAGAACGGCACGTGGTTTGCCGGCGCGCGGCTGCTGGAAGCCGTGCTGGGTCCGAGCGCGGTGCTGCGCTTGGGCCAGTCGGAGCTGCAGTTCGAGCAGCTGGCGGAGCTGCACGAGGTAGCGCTGTCGCGCGAGCCGCAGTTTGGCAACCTGCTGGGTCAATCGCCGGAAATGCGTGAAATATTTGCACTTTTGGCGCGCGCCGCGCCGACTGACAGCACGATGTTGGTCGAGGGCGAGTCGGGCACCGGCAAGGAGCTGGTCGCCGAGGCGATTCACCAACACTCGCGGCGGGCGAGCGGGCAGTTCGTGGTTTTTGACTGCTCCGCCGTGCAGCGCGATCTCGTGGAATCCGAGCTGTTTGGCCATGTCAAAGGCTCGTTTACCGGCGCGATCCAAAACCGCAAAGGCGCGCTGGCGGAGGCGCACGGCGGCACGCTGTTCCTCGACGAGATCGGCGAGCTCGACCTTGACCTGCAGCCCAAGCTCTTGCGAGCGCTGGAGAAACGCGAGATCAAGCCCGTTGGCTCCAACGATCGGCAGGCGGTCGACGTGCGCATCATTGCGGCGACAAACCGCGACCTGGCCCAGATGGTCAAGGAAGGCACATTTCGCGAGGATCTCTACTATCGGCTTGCGGTGATTCAGGTTCAATTACCGCCACTTCGGCGCAGAAAGTCGGACATTCCGCTGCTGGTCAGCCACTTCCTGGCCGACACGCAGGCGCGCAATCCGCGGCCGGGTGCGCTGACGCTCTCTTTTGAAACCATGCAGCAATTGCAGGCCTATCCGTGGCCGGGCAACGTCCGCGAGCTGAAAAACCAGATCGAGCGCGCGGCGGTCCTGTCCGATGGCAAAGAGCTGCAGGTTCAGCTGGATCCGCAGCAATCCAGCGCGGTTGTCGCACTCGAGCGGCCGGACGCGGCCTATGAGCTGCCGTTCAAGGACGCCAAGGCGCGGCTGATCGATGCGTTTGAGCGCGAGTACTGGCAGCGCGCGCTGGACCGGCACCAATGGAACGTCTCGGCTGCGGCGCGTGCGACCGGTCTGCATCGAAAGTCCTTGGAATATTTGATCAAAAAGCTGGATCTCGTGCGCCCGACCTGAGCACGCGCGCCCGCGGATGGCGCGTGTCGGTCGCAACTGCCCGCAACGCTTGATCAAGCCCGCGACGGCTCTGAAATGCTTCGGTCGGGGCTGTTGCGGCGACTTCACAACTCTTCACATTGTGCCGTCAGGGCGTCCCGATAGCGTGCCGTCAACCGCCATTCGGGACTGTGCGGGATCTCGCGGTCTTACGCGGCAGGCCGCGCGACAACTCGCCCGGCATGCGGACAAACACTGGAAAAAATTGCTTGATCGGCGGCCTGTCGTACATTGGTTGGGCTGGGGGTAACCCAGACGTGGAGAGTACCGTGAGCAAGACGACGACACAGACCAAGACCCGCATCGAAGTCGATGTGGCGCTGCGCCAGGCCAACCTGACCAGCGAGGAAGAGAAAGTGCTGCGCATGCATTATGGCATCGGCATGGCGGCGCAAGGCGAGATCGAGGCGCACGCTGCGGTGAACGCGGACGTCCAGGCGCAGATCGCAGCGATCGAGCAAAGGGCCATCGGCCATGTCCGGCGCCAGCAGGCCGTGATCGACCGCCTGCGCCACATCGACGGCTAGATTTCGCGACGGCCTCGTTCGCGGACACGGAGGGCTCGGTGGCCGTAGGAATGGATGCTACAGTGTTCCCGGACGTGTTCGCGCTTGACGCGAGGGCCGGTTTTGGTCAAACTCATGCCCCCGCTTTGCGCCAAATGGCCGCAAGTGCTGGATTTCTGGGCTCGCTGCTGAACCCATTCTTTGACCCTGCGAGTCCCGCGCTCGACCTCTGGAGTTTCCCATGGCATCGCCCACACGCTCGACCGATCGCATCCGCAAAGCCAAGCGCGTCAGCGCCGGCAAAGAGCGCAAGCGTGTCATCGCTCGCGACCAGCGCATTGCCTCCGAGAAGCAGCTGGAAATCGCCCTGGGCGAAAAGTTCTCGCTGCCGACCATCCGCTGAATTCAGCGCCACGCCAGCGCCGGACGCCTCGGGCGGCGGCGATCGCGGTGGCAGCCGTCGCCTGATCCGCGTCTTTCGCGGTCGTCGCGCGTGGCTTGCGCTGCTGACCTTTTGCCTGATCCTCGCGTTCGCCGCCGTCACCGCGCTGCACCGCGCGCCGATCAACCCGCCGCCGTCGTCGCCATGGCGCCTCCTGGAGCGCATCGGGCTGCTGTTTGGCGTCACGCCGGATTTGCCGGCCGATTGGGCCGTGGATCTCGACAAAGTCGGCCAGGGCGACGCGACGCGATTCGCCGTAACGGCGCCGCTGGGCGAGATCGCCAACCCGTTTCACGACGCCGACGCCCGCAAAGCCTGGACCGCGTGGCATGAAGGCCGCTTTCAGGACGCGCTGGCGCCGGCGAGCAAGGCCTGGAACGCGCTGGCCCAAGCGGATCCGCAGCAGGAACGGCCGCTGCTGGCGTTTCTCTACGCCCAGACCCGATTGTATGCCAAGGATGCGGCGGGCGCGCTGGCCGCGGCCCGGATCGCGACGCAACAGCCGCTGCTGGGCGCCGATGCGCTGACGTTCCTGGCGGCGCGGGCCGACGAGCAGGGCTTGTCAATGGTCGTGCTGGCGCTGCTCAAGGGCCGGTCGGAGCCGCAGCAGCAGCTGCTCGTGGCCAAGGCGCTGCGCCGCAACGGCCAGATGACCGCCGCCGCGCAGGCGCTGGCGCAAGTCCACGCGGCGACGGGGACCGGGCTGTGGCGCAAGCAGCAGCTCGAGGCGATGCGGCTGGCCGGCGCGCGTGGGCAGATGGACGACGCGGTGCAGCTGGCGCGGCAGCTGATCGACCAGGCGGGCAAAAGCACGCAAACCGAAGAAGCGGTGGACGCGCTGATCGGCGGCAGCGACGCGGTGTGGCAGGCGCGGCTCAAGAAGCGGCCGCAGGACGCCCCGGCGGTGCTGGACGCGCTTGTGTGGACGGCGCAGCGCCGGCGCTATGCCCGCGCGACGCCCGCGCTGGAGGCGATGGGCAAGGACATGTCCCTGCCGCTGCCGATTCGCTGCCACGCGCGCTCGTGGGCGGCGCACACGCATGATCGCAAAGGCGAACTGGACGCGTCGATCGCGCTGCTGGAAGGCGTCGCGGCGGATTGTGCGACGCCGGAAGTGCGCCAGCTGGCGGTGGATGAGGACACGCTGGCGCCGGGCGATCCCGAGTGGCGTATCGGCCGCGCGCGGCTGCTGCAGGGCAAGCTGGAAGGCGCGGCGGACCTGAAGAAGGCGCTGGAGCTCGGCTTGGGCGGCTTGGATGGCGAGGATGCCCGCACGCTGCTGCACCTGACCACGCTGCCGGATGCGGCGCAAAAGTTGAAGACGCACGGCGCGACGTCGGCGAACGACTACGCGGAGCGGGACATCGTGGACGTGATGGCGTGGCGCTTTGCCATGGACGCGATGGTCGCTGGCAAGTGGCCGGATGCGCTGAAGATTTTGGACCGGCTTGTCGAAGTGCGCGACGCGGAGCCAACCGCCACGGCGTTTGCCCCGCGGGCCGCCGACGCTCCGCCGCCGCGCTACGACGATCGCGATTGGGCGCGCGGGCGAGGCGACTATTTTGCCGGGCGCGCGCTGCAGGCGCTGGGCAAGGACGACGCCGCGATCGCCCGCTGGCAGCGCGTGGTGCTGCGCCATCCGCTGAGCTACTACGCGACGATGGCGCTCGCGCAGCTGCAGGCGTCCGGCGCCAGGATGCCGGAGCTGCCGCAAGACGAGCTGGTGGCCGGTCCGGTGCTGACGGCCAAGCTGCTGGCCGACGCCAATGTGCAGCGCGCGCGTCTGCTGGGTCAGCTGGGCTGGCACGACGAAGCGGGCGACCTCCTGGACGCTGTGGGCCTCGGGCGCGACGTGGCGGCGGCAGACAAGTGGGCGGCGGGCGATCCGTCGGGTGCCTGGGCGCGCGCGGCGCTGGACGATGAAGCCGGGCGCTGGACGGCGTCGCACGCCATGGGCCGCGATGCCCTGCGGCGTTTTGCCACGCGCTATCCGGGCGAGAGCAACAAGCTCGCATGGCAGATCGCCTACCCGCGGGCGTTTCGCACGCTGATCGAGGACGCGGCGCAGGAATTTGGCCTGCATCCGTCGGTGGTGTGGGCGATTGGCCGCAGCGAGAGTGGCTTCAATCCGCGCGTCGAATCGCACGCGGCCGCTATCGGGCTGTTGCAGCTGATTTTGCCGACCGCCCAGGCGATGGCCAAGCCGCTGGGGCTGACGGCGGACGCTGGCACGCTGCGGCAGCCGGCGGTGAACGTCCGCCTGGGCGCGCGCTACCTGAAGACGTTGCTGGGCCGCTTTGATCGCGAGGCGCAGATGGCGGCGGGCTACAATGCCGGCGGCGGCGCGGTGGGTCGCTGGCGCAAGACGCGCGGCGATTGGCCGATGGACTTGTTTGTCGAGTCGATCCCGTTTCGCGAGACGCGTGACTACGCCAAGCGCGTGTGCGCTTCGATCGCCGTCTACCGCAACCTCTACGACGGCGAGACGCTGCACGCGTTTGGCCTGACGCAAAAAGCTGTGCCGACGCAGGATGAACCGCCGACGGAGCCGTCCTCGACCGCGGGTACGCAGGTGGCGCGCGCGCCGGCGGTGGCCGTCGTCAGCCATGCCGCGCAGACGCTGGTGGTGGCGGACGCCGCGCCGGTGAAGCCGGCCGTGACGGTGATCGCCCATGGACTTTCCGCGCCCCGCGCCGTGCGGGCGCCTCATCCGGTCACAGTCCGCGCCGTGGCCCACGTTCGCGCGCAGCCGCGGCAGCAAGCCCACACGCACAGCCGGCGCGAGATCGCTGCGGTCAGCCGGCACGTGGCGAAGAAAGCTCCGCGCGAGCGGATGTTGGTGTCGGCGGTGGTCATGCCGGTTCGGGCGGGTAAGCCGGCGTCGGTCGCGCCGCGCCACCACCGGCACCGCTGAAGCCACCGCGATGGGCTATCCGGGATTGCCTCGGTGCGAGACCAAACGCGCGAAGGGCAGACCTGTTGCGTTTCGGATTGGACCGCATGCGTGCTCCTCCGGAGTCACGGCGCAGTAAACGGGCGCTTGATCTCGAACGTCGGCGAATGTGCTACCGCGCCGACGGCCAGTTGAATCGACAGCCCGGTTCGCGCGTCCATGCTGCAGCGCGGGAACAGGATCTGCTTGGCCGGTGTTGTTCACGCCAGGGCTGGAAGGCAAGTTGACGAAGCATCCCGATCACAAGCCGCAAGCCTGGCCCAGCGACGTCCGTGCGCGCGTTGCGCCTGTCCTGCGCGTGCTGGCGCGGGTGCGCATGCGTCGGTGGCTGCAAACGGCGACGGCGCGGCTGCTGGGCTGGCTGACGCTGCTGGCGGCGCTGCTGGCGCCCACCGTGGCGCTCACGCGGCTTGACGTGGCGGCGTTGCCGATCGCGGCGGGTGTGGTGCTGGTGGCGGTGCTCGCGCTGCTCCACGCGCTGTGGCAGCGGCAGCCGTGGCGGGTGCTGGCCCGGCAGGTGGATGAACAAACCGGCAGCAAGGACGTGCTGGCGACCGCGCTGTGGCTGGCGGAGACCGGGCGGCACGATGGCTGGGCGCTTGTGCAGGCGCAGGCGGCGTTGGCGTGGGCGGGCCGGCTGGAGCCGCGGCTGCTGGCGCCGTGGCGGCTGCCGCGCGCGTTGCCGTGGCTGGCCGGTGCGGTGGTGCTGATGGCGGTGGCGATTCAGGTGCCGCTCGATGGCGCCAAACGGCTGGTTGGCCTGTACCGCACGGATCCGCTTGTCGGCGTGGCGCTGACGCTTCCCGGTGGGCCGCAGCCGTTCACGTCGGCGGCGGCGCTGCTGGGCGAGGACACGACCCGGCTGCTCGACGCGGATGCCAAGCTGCTCGACGAGATCGCCGACCAAGTGACGGACTTGCCGACGCGGAAGTGGCTGGAGGGCGTGCGCAGGGTCGTGGGTGGCGTGGCGGATGGCCAGCTGGACAAGCGCCAGGCGCTCGAACAGCTGGCGGAACTGGATGCCCAAAAGCCGGCCGCGCCGCACAATCCGCTGGATCCACCGGAGCCCAAGGCCGCGCCCGAAGGCGACAAGGCGACCGGTGCGCCGCAGAGTCCGGAGCAGGCGGAGCAAGCGCAGGAGCAAAAGGATCAGGCGTTGAAGAACGCGGTCGCGCAAGCGGCCAAGACGGCAGCCAAGGCCGCGCCCAAGGGCGAGGAGCAAAAGCTGCTGGAAGAAGCCGCGGAGAAAAAGGATCTCGGGCTGTTGGCGAAGCTGGCGGAGAAGCTGGCGGCCAAGAACATGAGTGACAAGGAGCTGGAGCAGTGGATCAAGGTGGCGGAGAAGTTTGCCGGCGCGCTGAAGGACCAGAAAATTCCAGATAAATTCAAAGACTTGGCGGATCGTGTCGATCGGCTGCAGAAAAAGCGCGCGCAAGAAGGCGGCCTGGGCGCGAGCGATCAGGAGCGGCTGAAGTCGGCACGCAAGGAGCTGGAGCAGCTGCGGCGGGACAACGGCGACGTGCTGGCGGCGCAGCATCAGGTGCAGCGGCTGGAGCGCGGCGCGAAAGGTGCCGCGGATGAGCTGCGGCGCGCGCAGCAAGACGACCGGCTGGGCAAGAAGGACAGCGCCGAGGACAAGAAGCAGGCCCAGGAGGAGCTGCGGCGGCAGATGCGCGCTGCGGCCAACGAGCTGCGGCGGGAAAGCGAGCGGCAGCAGGCAGGCCAAGCGCAGCGTATCGGCCAGAACCGGATGCGGGAGCTGCGCGAGGCGCTGGATCGGACCGGCAGCAAGCCGGACCTGGCGAAGCGGCAGTTCGACAAAAAGGCCATGCAAAACGGCGACAAGCCTGAGCGCGGCGAAGGTCCGCAGCGGCTGGGCCAAAAGGGCGGCAAGCCGGACGAGGATTCGCCGGAAGCGCGCGACGCCAAGCGCATGGCCGAGGCGCGCGCCAAGGAGGCGGCGCAGGGCCAGCCGGGCGACAAGGGCGGGCAAAAGTCGGGGAAATTCAAGCTGGGCCAGGGCAAGGACGGCCAGTTTGACCGGATGGAGCAGATTCGTCAGGGCTACGAGCAGGGCGGCAGCCAGCCCGGCAAGGAAAAAGGCGATGCGCGCGAGGATGCGGCCAACAAGCGCGTGGCGGGCGGCAAGCGCGAGCAGCTGAAGGGCCAGGAGGGTGCGGGACCGGATATCAAGAAAGTCTTCAGCGACGCGGCGCGCAAGGGCTTCTCGCGCCAGGGCTGGCGCGACGTGTACAAGGAATATTCACAGGTTGCGGACGACATGCTGGATCAGGAGCAGATTCCGCCGGGGCGGCGCAGCGTTGTGCGGCACTATTTTGAGTTGATTCGCCCGCGGACGGGCTGGGGGCCGCGCTGACAGCGGCGAGTGGGGATTGGCATGGGACAGGCGGTGGAACAGCTTGAAATTGAACATCAAATCGCATGGATGGCCGAGAGGCTGGGCGCGCTGAAGGCGGAGCTGCACAAAGTCATGGTCGGCCAGGACGAGGTCATCGAAGGCGTGCTGCTGGGTATGCTCGCCGGTGGCCACGTGCTGCTGGAAGGCGTGCCGGGCCTGGGCAAGACGCTGCTGGTGCGGACGTTGGCGCAGGCGATGGACCTGCACTTTTCGCGCGTGCAGTTCACGCCGGACTTGATGCCGTCGGACATCATCGGCGCGCAGATCCTGGCGGATGACGGCAAGGGCGGCCGCGCGCTGGTGTTTCAGGAAGGTCCTGTTTTTACGAATATTTTACTCGCCGACGAGATCAACCGCGCGACGCCCAAGACGCAGTCCGCGCTGCTGGAGGCGATGCAGGAGCGGTCCGTGACCGTGGGGCGGACGACGTACCCGCTGACGCCGCCGTTTTTTGTGCTGGCAACGCAAAACCCCCTGGAAATGGAAGGGACTTACGTGCTGCCGGAGGCGCAGCTGGACCGTTTCCTGTTCAAAATCGACGTGCCGTTTCCGAGCGACAAGGAGCTGACGGAGATCGCGACGCGCACGGTGCGATCGGTGCAGGCGACGGTGCAGCCGGTGTTGTCCGGGCTGGACATCCTGACGATCCAGCATTTCGCGGTGGATTGTCCGATTGCGCCGCATGTCATTGAATTTGCTGTAAAATTGGTGGGTGGTTCGCATGGTCGGCTGGCGGCGGCCAAGCAGTACCTGCGCGGGGGTGCGAGCCCGCGCGCGGTGCAGGCGCTGGTGGCGGGCGCGAAGCTGCGCGCGCTGCTGCAGGGCCGGCTCAACGGGTCGATCGACGACGTGAAGGCGCTGGCCAAGCCGGTCCTGCGCCACCGGCTGCTGCTGAACTTTGACGCGGAGGCGGACCGCGTGCGACCCGACCAGGTGATTGAGCAGATGATTGCCGAGCTGGATCGCCAGCGTTGAGGTCTGCGTGAGCGCTCCGGCCCCCAGCCACCACGAAGGCATCCGCGACGACCTGTTCGACCCGGCATTCCTCGGCCGCGTCGAACAGTTGGCGTTGCTCGCGCGCCGTATGGCCAGCTCCGGCACGCGCGCAAACCGCCGTTCGCGCATCGTCGGCAGCGGCATCGAGTTCGCCGATCACCGCGGCTACACGCCCGGCGACGACCTGCGCAACGTGGATTGGAAGCTTTTTGCCCGCACGGAGCGGCTGAATTTGCGGCTGTACGAGGAGGAAGAGGACCTGTCGGTCTATTTTCTCATCGACCGCTCGACCTCCATGACGATGGCGCCCGACGGCGAAAAGACCTTGCTGGATAGGGCGTTGCAGGTCGCAGCGGCGCTGTCCTACATCGCGCTGTCCAACCTCGACCGCGTCGCCGTCGTGCCGTTTGCCGACAAAATCGCGGCGCCGATGCGGCCCGTCCGCGGTCGCGCGCAATTCTTCAAGATTCTCAGGGTGTTGTCCGATGTACCGCCCGGTGGCCGCACCGACATCCAGGCGGCGTTCAACGGCTGGTTGCGCACACAGCCACGGCCGGGGCTGGCGGTGGTCATCTCGGATTTCTTTGATTCCAAGGGCTTGGGCGATGCGCTGCGGCTGCTGACCTACCGCGGTTTTGAGCCGATGGTGCTGCAGCTGGTGGACCGCACGCTGCTGGACGCGGACGTGCAGGGTGATCTGGCGATTGTCGACTGCGAGACCGGCGAGACCCGCGAGATTGTCCTGACGCCGCAGCTGCTGGCGCGGTACCGCGCGGCGTTCGAGATGCTCGGCCACGACGTGCAGCGGGCGGCGAGCGAGGTCGGCGCGCGTTGCCTGCAGATCGACCTGAGCGTGCCGTTCGACGACGTGGTGATGCGGGTGTTTCGCGCCGGAGGTTTCCTCGGGTGAACGCGCTGCATGTCCATGAATTACTGACGAATTCCGCTGATTTGTTGCGCGTGTCCGCCGCTGTGCTCGCGGCCATTGTGCTGCTGTACCTGCTGCGGCCGCGCCAGCGCCGCGTGGAAGTGCCGTTCGGTGGGCTGTGGCAGCGCGTGCTGGCCGAGAGCGAGTCGCGGGTGGTCGGTCGCAACCTCCGTCGGCTGCTGTCTTTTTTGCTGATGCTGCTGATCGCGGGCCTGCTCATCGCGACGTTGGCTGAGCCACTCTTTGGCCACGTGACGTTTGGCCAGCGTCCGGAGCCGGCGCGGCCACATACCGTCGTGATTGTCGACGTTTCCGCGTCGATGCAGACCGAGGACGGCCAAAACGGCACGCGGCTGGCGGAGGCGCAGGCGGCACTGCGCGCGTGGCTGCTCGCGGGACCGCCGCAGGAAGACGTGCTGCTGCTGGCGGCGTCCGGACATGCCGAGGTGCTGGCAGGCTGGGGTAGCGATCGGGCGGCGCTGAACGACGCGGTTGACCGCCTGCACGCGACCGACGGTGGGCTTGACCTGCGCCGCGCGGTGGACACGGCGCAGCAGGCCCTGGCGCACCGCCTGTCGCCGCGGATCGTGCTGGTGAGCGACGCTGGGCCGGCAGAGTTGCCGCTGGACGTGACGCCGCCAAGCGCAGCGCAAGAACAGGTCGCGATCGAGCACCTGCGCGTCGGCCCCGCGCGCGCGTGGCAGCCCGGACAGCCCGCGCCCGAGCCGACCCTGACCAACCTGGCCGTGGGCGAGCTACGGGTCCGGGCCGATCCGCTCGACCCGGGCCGCGGCACGCTCTCAGTGCAAATTCGAAATGATTCCAAGGCTCCAGTGGCCGCGCAGCTCCTGCTGGCCGGGAGCGACACCGCTTTTGACGCGGCGACGTTTGGCGCGACGGACGCCCTGCGGCGCATTGTCGACGTCGACGCGCCGCCGGGGCTCTCGACGCAGGTGGTGCCCGGCGTGGACCTGACCGCCGCGCGGTTTGCCGTCCAGGTGCGCGGCAAGGCCGGTCAGCACGACGTAGCGCCTTGGGATGACTGGGGTTTTGCCGTTCTGGCGGAGCGGCGGGAGCTGGGCGTGCTCGTCGTCTCCGGCGCGCCTGGCGTGGACCCGTCGGCCGGAAACCTGTACTTGGCGGCCGCGCTGTTCGCGCATGGCAAGGTCAAGGTGCAGCACGTGGCGGCGGCGGATTACCGGCCGGAGACCTTTGCTGCTCGCGATCGCGCGCGCCACGGCATCGACGTCGTGGTGCTGGACCAGGCGGGTTTTGCCCTGCCGGAAGGGACGCCGGGGCTGATCCTGTCGCTGGCCGGCGCGCCGACCGAGACGCTGCGGCTGGCCGAGGGGCCTGAGCTGGCCGTGCGCAACGAGGACCACCCAGCGATGCGCGGAATCTCCTTTGCGGACACGAACTTTGACAAGGTGCGGCTGATTCCACCGCGGCCGGGCGACACGGTGCTGGCGGTCGCCAAGCCGCGCGGCGTGGTGATGGTGGCGCGCCAGGACGGCGTGCGCACGATCGAGTGGGGCATCGACCTGCTGGAGACGGACCTGGGCGCGCGCTACGCGATGCCGCTGCTGGTGTCCAACGCGCTGCTGTGGCTGGTTGGGCAAGAGGAGTCGCTTGTGCCGCCGCTGCTCGTCGGGCGGCCGTGGGCGGTCGATGCGCCAGTGGACGCGACCTGGCAGTACGTGGAGCCGGGCCAGAAGCCGCGGCCGGCGCGCACGTCCGGGCGACAACTGTTGGGCCAGAGCGAGCGCCACGGCGTGCACGTCTGGCAGTCCGATGGCGACCGGTTGGTGGCGCGCGCAACCGTGCTAGCGCCGACAGAAAACCCAACATTGTTGAGGCCTTGGGGCCAGACGGTGCGGACGTTGCCCGCGGCGCCCCAGGTTGCGCGTGAACGCCTCGGCTTGCCGCGCTGGAGCCTGTGGCTGCTGGCGGCGATGGTTATTTTGTCCGTGGAATGGGTGACTTACCTGCGGCGGAGGACGGTATGACCCGCTCGCGCCTGCTGTGGCTGGGCATCTGGACGGGCGTCGCGATCGCGGTGACGCTGCTGTTCGCGCTGCAGGTGCCGCCGCAGCTGGCGCTCTTGGCGCGTCGGGGCGTCGATTTCGCGGCGCCGCAGGCCCTGTGGCTGGCCGTGCTGGCGTGGCTGGTGCCCATGGCGGCGGCGTGGTCGCTGACGGACCTGCCGCGCTGGCAGCAGGCGGTGCAAGTGCTGGTGCGGATGGCGCTGATCGCCCTGCTGGCGGTGGCGATCGCCGGGCCGCGGCTGCTGCATGAACGGCCGCGGCGCGCGCAAGTCGTGCACGTGATCGACCGGTCGGCGTCGGTGCCGGATGCGCTGCTGCGGGCGGCGGAGCGCGGCGTGCGGGACACCGAGCTGGCGGCGCGGCTGGCGCCCAAACATGCCGCGGAAGACGCCCTGGACGCGAGCGACGCGCGGGTTCCGCCGGTGCAGGTCATCGCGTTTGATCGCGAGGCGCTCGCGCTGCCGTGGCCGCCGACGCCGGTGCAGGACGACGTGCCGTTGCCGCAGATCGCGCGGCGGCCGCTGCTGGAGCGGGAGACGGACCTGGCGGGCGCGCTGAACCTGGCGCTGGGGCTGCTGGACGGCCACAGCGTGCCGCACGTGGTGGTCTGGTCTGACGGTCAGGAGACGCAGGGCGACGCGCTGCAGCTGGTGGACGCCCTGCGCGCCGCCGGCGTGCGCGTGCACGTGCCGGCGCAGCCAGTGCCGCCGCCAACGGGCGAGGTCGTCGTGGAGCAATTCGAGCTGCCGGCGAAAGTGCGCGCCAACGTGCCGTTTCCTGTGGCGATCGCGGTGCAATCGTCAGGGCCGGCCAAGGTGCGGTGCACACTGACGCTGCACAACCAGCCGCCGTTGCAGGTGGAGCAGGTGATCGCAGCGGGGACGACGCGGCTGGAATTCGGCTTGGCGCGGCTCAAGGAGGCCGGCACGCACGATTTGGAGACCACGTGCGAAGTGCTGGCGGGTGCCGATCGCTTTCAGCTCAACAACCACTTGCGTGGGCGCGTGGCGGTGTTGGTGCGGCCGCGGCTGCTGTACGTCGAGGGTGCCAAGGGCCAGAGCCAGTACCTGAGCCGCGCGCTGACGGACGATTTCGAGGTGGAGACGGCCGACGCCGACGGCCTGCCGCGCGCGGTCGCGGGCCTGAAACCGTTCCAGGCGATCGTGCTGAGCGACGTGCCGCGGGTGTCGGCCTCGGGCGTGCCGCTGCTGACCGATGGCGACATGCGCAACCTGGAGGCGTACGTCAAAGCCGGCGGTGGACTGCTGGTGCTGGGCGGAGAAAATAGCTTGGGATCAGGCGGTTATCAGGACACGTATCTGGACAAGCACGTGCTGCCGGTGCGCATGGACGTCGAAGCGACGATGGAGACGCCGACGATCGCGCTGATGCTGGCGGTGGACCGGTCGGGCTCGATGCAGGGGCCCAAGATGGAGCTCGCCAAGGAGGCGGCGCGGGCGACGGCGGAGTCGCTGGCGGCGGAAGACCTGATCGGCGTGGTGGCGTTTGACGCGGAGTCGCGGCTGGCGGTGCGGCTGCAGCGGGCCGGCAATCGCTACAGAATTTCTACGGATATCAGCAAGTTGACGGCGAATGGCGGGACCAACATCTACCCGGCGCTGGACCTGGCCTACCAGACACTGCTGACGGCGCCGGCCAAGATCAAGCACGTGATCCTGCTGACGGACGGCCAGGCGCCGCGCCAGGGGATCGACGCGCTTGTGCGGCAGATGAAGCGCTCCGGCATCACGGTGTCGACCGTCGGCGTGGGCAGCGACGTGGACCACAACCTGCTGGAAAGCATCGCCGATCGCGGCGGCGGGCGGTTCTACTTTACCGACCGGCCGGAGACGCTGCCGCGGATCTTCGTCAAGGAAACCAAGCTGATCGCCGGCGAGAGCGTGATTGAGCAGCGCGTGCACGCCAAGCGCGCGCCGGGCCTGGGGCGCATCGATCTGCTGCGCGGCGTGCGCATCGAGGACGCGCCGCTGCTGACGGGCTACCTGCCGACCAAGGTGAAGCCGGGCGCGGAGGAGATCCTGCGGCTGTCGTCGGGCAAGCCGCTGCTTGTGCGCTGGAAGCTGGGACTGGGCAAAGTCAGCGTGTTCACGAGTGATTTGAAGAACCGCTGGGCCGCGCAATGGCTGGATTGGCCGGGCTATCCGCTGCTGGCGCGGCAGATGGTGCGCGACTTGCTGCAGGAGGACGTTGGCATGGCGCTGGACGTGCGGCTGGCGCGCGAGCGCGATCGCCTGCGGGTGGCGGTGGACGCGCTGGACGAGGACGACCACTGGCTGACGGGAATGCTGGCGGTGGCGAAAGTGACGCGGCCCGATGGCGCGCAGGTCGAGGTGAACCTGACGGAAGTGGCGCAGGGGCGCTACGAAACCGCGCTGCCGCTGGACGCGCTGGGGCCGTACGATGTGGCCGTGACGCTGCGGGCGCGCGCGGACCAACCGGTGCTGGCGAGCGGGCGCGCGACGGCGGTGCATCCGTACCCGGACGAGTACCGGCTGGCGGATGGCCAAAGTGCGGTGCTGGCGCAGCTCGCGGCAGCGACGGGCGGCAAGCTGGCGAGCGTCCCGGCGGATTGGCTGGACAGTCACGGCGCGACGCACAAGGACTGGCAGTGGCTGTGGCCGCAGCTGGTCTGGTGGGCGCTGGGGCTGCTGCTGGTCGATTTGCTGCTGCGGCGGGTGCGGCTGGGTCGCGCGACGTCGGTGCGCTGGCACGCGCTCCGGGTGCGCGGCAAGCGGCGCCCTGCACGCTGACCGAATTCGCCGATCCTGGCCGCCGTGGGCGCGAGGTCGCGGTCCAGTCCGACACGCGAAAGGACTGCCCGCGTAGGCCTGGCGTTGATTTGCGGCCAGCCTACGCAGTCACGGCTTCCACAGCGCTTCGGGCTCGCCGGTCCGCTTGGCGACCCAGCGGCTGGCCACGAATAGCCAATCGCTCAGTCGATTCAGGTACTTCACGTCCTCCGGCGCGACCGGCTCCACGTGCGCGAGCTCGATCGTCCGGCGCTCTGCCCGCCGGCACACCGTCCGCGCGAAGTGCAGCGCCGCGCCCGTCGGTCCGCCGCCGGGCAGCACAAAGGACAGCAGCGGCGCCAGCTCCGCGTTCATCGCGTCCAGCGACTGCTCCAGCGCCGTCACATCCGCAGCGACGATCACCGGCTGGTTCGGCCGCCGGCTCGCCAGCCGCGTAGCGAGGCTCGAGCCCAGGTTGAAGAGCTGCTGTTGGATCGTGAACAGCTGGTCGTCCAGCGCCGCGCGCGCTGCCGTGTCCGCTGTTTGGCGATTGGCTTCGCGACACAGCCCGAGGCAGGCGTTCAACTCGTCGACGGTGCCGTACGCCTCGATGCGCGGGTCGTCCTTGGCGACGCGTTCGCCGCCGACCAAGCCGGTGGTGCCGTCGTCGCCTGTCCGTGTGTAGATGCGGTTGAGCCTGACCATGCGCGGAGTGTACACATCCTGACTCCAATCGAACATCAGACTTGGCCGGTTGGACCTGTTGCAGCTCGGACCGGGACCGCGAGCGTGCACTTGCAGTGGCACGCCGCGGTGCGGGAGGTGGTGACGTTGGAATTCAGTCAGCGTGTATCGCCGGCCGACCCGCCCGTGTCCAGCCCCGCGCCGCCAGGTCCGCGCGATCCCAGTCAAAACCTGCGCAAGCCACCACACAGTCGACAGCGGGGGCGATTGCCTCGGCGCGCGGTCTTCCCACGCGGCTTCGCACTGCGCGGAAATTTGGCGGCAAGATTGTTGCGCAATTTCAAGGTGATATCTTGAATCTTGCAGCGATCTCCCGATCCCACACGGCGGCTGTCGTTCAGTGGAAGCCCGTGAGGGCTCACCCTACCGCTTGAGCCGCCGGTGATCTTGACGCCCAGCAATCGCCGTCCGCTGAACATGCAGAACTAGGCACATTTTTTTTGCGAAGCTCTTCACGGGGCTCGGCAAAAGATGTACAAAGTCGTCGCTCGCTGTGCGGACAGCTGGCCACCAGCCCCAACTGATGGAGTGTATGATTATGCCCAAGACCAAAGGCACTGCCGCGGAATTCATTCTGAACCTGTTGCGCGCGCACCCCGACTATGAAATGCAAGTGTCTGATATTTATGAAGAAGGCGATCGGCGTTGGACCAAGGCCAACATCTCCAACGCGCTGACGCGCCTGCTGGAGAAGGGCTTGATCGCGCGGACGGTTGATCCCAATCGCGCCGCGTGGTGGACGATCGCGGGCTAGCGCCGCGACGAGAGGGGTCGAACTCAAGACGCGTGCGAGGCGAGCCGATCCGCCAGCGCGTGGGCCATTGTGATGATCGGCGTCATCGTGTGACTTGAGCTGCTGCTGGGAAAGATGCTGCCGTCGCAGATGAAGACGCCGCGCGTACCCCAGACCTGTCCGTTCAGGTCGCACGCCGAGGTGGCTTCGCTGGTGCCAAGCCGTCCGCCGCCCTGTTGATGGGCGGAGATGAGCGAGATCGTCGCGGCGTCGAACGTCAGCGTCTCGACCTGCGCCAGCTGTGCCTCCGATTGCAGGACCAGCGGCGGCGCGGCGGGGATGACGACCATTTTGGCCCCGGCGGCAAAGTACGCGCGCGCGGCGGCACGCACGGCCTGGCGCGCGCGCGCCTTCCACTCGGCCGTCAGCGTGTAGTCGATTTCCGGCCGGCCATCGCGCCGCAGGGTGATCTGGCCAACCGGCTGATCCGGAATCAAAATCAGCGACGCTGCCGCATGGTCAAGCTGCGCCATCAGCGTCTTGCCCGCGGCGCCCGGCTGCGACACAAGCGAGCCCAACACGCCCGGCGTGCCAAAAATGCTCTCGACGCGAAAACCGCCGAGGCCGTGATCGGGGTCATGCCGCTCAAACTCCGTCATCGCGTAAGCCTGCGGAATTCCTTCAAAAGCGTTCACCGGATCTGCCATCAGCGCGACGATTGGCACCTGCGGCTGCAAGGACACGTGCTGGCCCAGCTGGTCATTGCCCAGGTGCGAATTGCGCAGCAGCGCGACCGTACCCACCGGATTCGCGGCGACAATCACGCACTTGGCGTCGATCGCGAACCGGTTCACCGGGTGGTAGCCTTTGGCGTCCAGCGTCTGCACTTCCACGCGCTTGCGGTCCGTCGTCGCGTCGCGGATCAGCGTCGCGCGCGCCCGCACAAGCACGCGCGCGCCCGCGGCCAGCGCCTTGGGAATCGCGACCATCCGCGGATTGCGCTTGGCGCTCGCCGGACAGCCGATCAGGCACGAGCCCAAGCCTTGGCATTTCACGCGGTTGTGCATCATCACTTCACCGCGCCAGCCCAGCGCCTGGGTGCCTTGGCGCAGGATCTGGTTGTTTCGGTTGATCTGCTGTTCAAGGATGCGGTTGGCCGACAGATCCGCCAGCGCGCGCTGCACGTACGGCTGCATTGCCGTCGCCGAAAAGTCATGCCAGCCATGGTGTTTTTGCCAATAGGCCCACGTCGCATCGTGGATCGGCACGACGTCGCACGCGTTGATGACACCGCCGCCGCCAAGCACGCGGCCCGACAGGATGTTGACGGTGCGGTCCTTGTTGGTGCGGCCGCCGCGGTCGACGTAGAGCTGGTCGTACATCGGCGTGTCGCGCTGGCTCAGCTTGTCGGGGCCGACGAAATCGCCGCCTTCTTCCAGCAAAATCACGTCTTTGCCGGCCTCGGCCAGGACGCGCGCCGCTGTGCCGCCGCCACAGCCACTGCCGATGACGAGGAAGTCGCACTTCAGGTCGTGCGGGACAAAGCCGCTGGCGGCGCAGTCGAGGACGTCGCTCATGGCGTCACCGCCGGACGGGTGGCGAGGCGGGCAAAGGACGGCCCGGCGTAGGCGATGTGCGGCCAGACGGCCTCGTGGTCATAGAACGTCAAGCCGAGAAACCGTGAAAAGGACCAGAAAATCTCGCGCCGCGTCTGCTGCTGCGCCGTGCCCCAGGCGCTCCAGTGCGCAAGCTGGGCGTCCGGCGGCAGGTGGCTGAACGTGACCGCGTGCTGTTCAAACAGCACCGGGCCAAATTCAACGAGGTTCAGCGCGAGCGCGGCGTCCCGCTGATCGGCCTCGGGCTGGTCGGCGAGGTATCCGTCAAACAGCCGCGCGAGGTCGAAATCGTCCGCGCCGGGGCCAAAAGCGCCGCCTTGCGGGATGTGGGTGCGGCCGATCGCCGCCATGGTGCGGTATTCCTGGGACGACAGCACGCGCAAGCCCGCGACGTCCGGCGCGGAGCCGCGCAGCCAGGCCAAGCTGCCCGCTGCACCCGCCGCCAGCGCCGCCGCAGACCCGCCCAGCACGAGAAAACGCCGCCGCGACACGGCATTCACGGCAGCTCCTCCAGCTTCCAGCTTGCGCGCGGGGCCGCGGTCACCGGCTGGCAGAACGCCGCGACGATGTCCTCGCCCGCCGCCTCGCGCTTGGCCAACTCCGCCGCCCGGGCGCTCAGCCGCGCATCCCGTACCGCGCCGAGCTCCTTGGCGGTCTTGATGCCTTTGTCCAGCACGGCGTGCAGTGCGACCCGCAGCTTGGTGCCGCGGTAGAACAGCTTGCCGTAGCGCCACAGCTGCTTGGCGTCGATGTCAAAGCCCAGCCCCGGCGTGGTCGGCAGGTCCAGCCAGCCGCGATCGTGGCTCCAGGGCTGCTGCAGCAGGCCGTCGCGGAACTGCGGGACCCAGCCCGGCTCGCTGATCGGGTACTCCAGCAGCGTGTCGTCGCGCCAAGGAGAGGCGGAGAACAGCTGGAGATTGATGGCGAAACCGATGCCGTTGGTCCACGTGTGCGGCGTGTAGCGCGCACCGGCCTTGGCGATCGCGCCGATCATCCGCCACGTCTCGCTGATGCCGCCGGCAAAGACGGAATCGGGCTGGTAGACGTCCAGCGAGCGCTTTTCCAGCATCACTTTGACTTCCGGCAGCCCGACGTGATTCAGCTCCGCGCCGGCGATCGGGATCGCGGTTCGGCGCCGCAGCTCGGCCATGCCATCGTAATCGTCGTTGGCCAGCGGCTCTTCCAGCCACTTGTAGCCCAGCTCGGCGGCGCGGTCGGCAAAGCGCAGCGCGCGGTCCAGATCCCACAGCGGCGCATCGGCCACGACCGCCACGCGCCAGCCTTGGTTCGCGTCGATGCCCATGGCGAAATCGTCGCCCATCGCCGCTGCAACGGTCTCAATCTGCTCCAGATCCTCGGCCAGCGTCGGCTTGTGCACGCGCAGTTTGGCGGCGACAAACCCTTCCGCGCGGCGCTTTTCCAGCTCGACGATCCGCGCCTTGCCGTCCTTCACATCGCCGGTCGACGCGTACAGCTGCACCCGCCCAGGCCGGCCGCCCAGCAGCTGCCACACCGGCACGCCGCGCGCCTTGCCGATCACATCCCAGCACGCGGCCTCCAGCCAGCCGACATGCCAGCCCAGGTAGGTCATTTCGCGCAGGCGCTGGCGGATCGACGCGAGGTCATCCGCGCGCTCGTCCAGCAGGTATGGCCCCAGCAGCGCGCCCAGGCCCTGCCGCTCGACGTCCATCGCCGGCCCCGCCGACCAGCCTTCCAGCCCCGCGGCAGTGCGCAACCGCACGAGAGTAAAGCGATTTTCGGTCTGCGGCAGCCCCGGGATCCACGAGGGATAGAACGGCGCGGGCAGCGGGACAGAGACGTGCCAGAGCGTGACGTCGGTAATGCGCATCGGGGACTCACAGCGGCGATTCAGGCCGACGCTAGCGTGCACTTCATGACCCTGCGGAATCAAGGGCTTGCCACACCTTTTGCCGCCGCCGTGGCAATTCGGTGACGCGACCGGCTGTCCAGCGATCCTTGCCGCGGACTACACTGCCGCCCGCCGCGGCGATCCCCACGCGGCAGAAAAGGAATTCGCCGATGAACAGTTCTCCCCGCTCGGCATGGCGCGTCGCCCTGCTCGCCTTGGTGGCTTTGGCGTGCGTGCTTGGGGCTCCGCCGGATGCGCAGGCCAAGAAGAAGAAAAAGGCCAAGGCCGCGCCAACCGCCCCTGCGCAGCCCGCGGCCGCCGCCAAGCCGGTTGAGCCGGCCAAGGCAGCTGAACCGGCCAAGCCCGTGGTTGCCGTGCTGGACGTGACGGACCTGTGGAACGGGAAGTGCAAGACGTGCCACGGCCCGGACGGCAAGGGCAAGCCGCCCAAGACGGAAGACATGACGGCGGCGGCGTGGCAAAAGCGCTTCACTGACGCGCAAATCCGCAAGACGATTGTCGAAGGTTTTGAGCGCGACGTCGACGGCGTGCACCAGAAGATGAAGTCGTTCCCGGATCTCACGCCGGCGCAACTGGACGGCCTGGTGGCGCACGTGCGCGGTTTTGCCAAGTAGCTGCGCCGATTGACCCCCGTGTGGCGCGAACGTAGGCTCGCGGCGGGAGACCGGATGCAGCGACGCGAATTCCAAGCTTGGGGACCGGTCGCCTTGGCGGCGCTGCTGGCCTGCGCGACGCTGCTGGCGGTGTGGTTCGTGGGCCGGCCGCCCGGCACGCCACTGGGTTTTCCGCTCGACGATGCCTGGATTCACTTGGTGTATGGCCGCAGCTTGGCGAACGAGGGCGCGCTGGCCTACAACCCCGGCGAGCCGACGACGGGTGCCACGTCCGTGCTCTGGGCGGTGCTGCTGGGCGGCGTGCATCTGGTCTGGGGCGAGGCGCCGCTGGCGGTGCGCATTGCCGCGGTGCTGCTGCTGGGCGGCGCATTTCACGTGTTGACCGCGGCGCTGTGTGCCGATTTGGCGCGGCGGATGGCCAATTCGCGGGCGGGGCTGGCGGCGGGCGTGCTGGTCGCGGCGAATCCGGCGCTCGCGGCGGCGGCGCTGAGCGGGATGGAGGTCGCGCTGACGACCGCGCTGCTGGTCGCGGGCGTGCACGCGCTGCACCGGCGCGCATGGCTGGCGGCGGGCGTGTGGCTGGGTCTGGCGCCGCTGGCACGGCCGGAAGCCGCGCTGGCGGCGGTCCTGCTGGTCGCGTGGAGCGCGGTGCTGGACCGTCCGGGGCAGCCCCGGGCCTGGCTCAAGCGGGCGCTGCAGCTGGGCGGTCCGGCGGTTGTGCTCGGCGTCTGGCTCGTGGCCCGCAACCTGGCGACGACGCAGCACCCGCTGCCGGCGACCTACTACGCCAAGCTTGTCCAGGTGCCGTGGTCGGAGACGCCGGCGCGGACGTGGCATGCGCTGCGCGACGTGCTCGGCCAGACACCGCCGCTGTGGCACGGCCTGACCTTGCTGCTGCTGCCCGGGCTGGCGGCGCGCAACCAGGCGCGCGCGCTGCTGCCGCTGCTGGCGTCGTTCGGCTTTGTGCTGGCGCATGTGCGCGTGCTGGATCCCGGCGATCCGCGCGTGTTCTACACGCTGCGCTACCTGCTGCCGATCGTGCCGACGCTGACCGTCGCGCTCGTGCTGGCCGCCGTCGCGCTGGGCGCTCGCTGGTTGCCGCGTGTGGCCGGCTTGCCGCTGGCGCTGCTGGCGCTGGCGGCGCTGGCGCAGGCTGGGCTGACACTGCGCCCGGTCAGCGCCAAGCTTGCCAACGACACGGCCAACATCGACGCGCTGCAATGCGCCGCCGGGCGCTGGATTCATGACAACGTGCCGGCCGATCGCCGCGTTGCGTCGGTGGATGCAGGCGCGGTGCGCTACCTGGGCGAACGGTGGACGCTGGACTTGCTGGGCCTCAACACGCCGATGGTGCTGTGGGATCCGGCGCCGTACTTGCGCGCGCACCCGGTGGCGGCAGTCGTGTTCATGCCGGAGCTGGGCAAGCCGCAGGCGTCAGCCGAGTTCACCGCGCCGTGGTCGCACCGCGTGGCGGACTATACGGTGACGCAGTTCGCACCATTGGCGTTCCAGGCCATCGTAACTTGCCAGAAGGCAGCGGACCCGGGACCGCGGCCGATGCGCTTTGACGGCCCGCGCTTTCGCACGCTGCTGTGGTGCGAGCGCTTCTGACGTCAGTTGTGGCAGCACATCACGCCGAGGATCCACGGGTCGGTGCCCGAGTTGCGCACGCACGTCTGGTTCATCGCGTCGATGCGGTAGTTGTTGCTGATGCAGCTGACGCCGTAGTTGGTGATTTTGCCTTGGCAAAGCGCGCCTACGCCGGCCGCGTCGTTGGTGTCGGTCGTGTTGGTGCACGCGTGGCAAGTGCCGTTGTCGTTCGCGGCGTTGAGCGACCAGCAGCCCTGCTGGAAGGCGTCCGCTTGGGTGATGGATTGCTCGAGGACCTGGTCGGCCGCGCTGGAGTTGCAGACGTGGAAGTTGACGCCGCAGAGCAACTGTGCCGAGCCCGCGCCTGAGCTGGACGCGATCGAGCCATACCAATTGCCGTTGCATTGCGCGATGTTCGGGTAGCGCGTCTTGTCCATCGTGCCGGCGCGCACGCCGCTGGCGCAGCTGGTGTCCTCGATCTGGCAGGTGCTGGAGCAGCCGTCGCCGCTGACCTTGTTGCCATCGTCGCACTGCTCGCCCAAGGCGGCTTGCACCACGCCGTCACCGCAGACGCCCAGCTTGCACACGCCGGTGAAGCAGAGGTTGACCGCGCCGCAGCTGGTCTTGTCCGGCAGCGCGATGTGCTGGCAGCCGATGCCGAGCACGCAGCTGTCCGTCGTGCACGCGTTGCTGTCGTCGCAGTTGATGGCGGGCGGCGCGCAGACGCCACCGGCGCAGACGTCGGGGCCGGTGCAGAGGTTGCCGTCGTTGCAGGGCGCATTGTTGGCCGTGTGGCTGCAGCCCGTGAGCCCGTTGCAGGAGTCGTCCGTGCAGGCGTTGCTGTCGTTGCAGTTCAGCGCGCCGCCGGGCGTGCAGATGCCGTTGTTGCAGTAGTCGCCGCTGGTGCAGACGGAGCCGTCCGCGTCGCAGCTTGCGCCGTTGGCGCCGGCGCCGTTGAAGACGCACACGCCGGTCAGCGTGTTGCAGGAATCCACGGTGCACGCGTTGCCGTCGTTGCACACGGTCGCCGGCCCGGAGACGCAGGCGCCGCCGGTGCACTTGTCGCCGTTGGTGCAGGCGTTCCCGTCGCTGCAGGCGCTGGTGTTGGCCGTGTGGGTGCAGCCGGTCGTCGGGTTGCAGGCGTCGTTGGTGCAGGCGTTGCCGTCGTCGCAGTTGATTGCGGCGCCCGCCACGCAGCTCGTGCCGGTGCAGAGGTCCGGGTTGGTGCAGACACTGCCGTCGGCGTCGCAGAGGCCGCCGGCGTTTTGCGCGACGTAGCTGCAGGCGCCGGTCGCGGGCGTGCACGTGTTCTTGCGGCAGGTGTTGTCGCCCGCGGCGCTGCAGGTCACGATGGTCGCCGGATTGACCTTGCACTGGTAGGGCAGGGCGCTGACGTCGCAAAAGAGCGTGCCGTTGCAGAAGTTGCCGTCTTCCTGGCTGGCGCAATCCGCCGTGGTCTTGCAGCCACAGTTGTTGCTGCCGGACGTGCAGACGCCGCCGCTGCAGACGTCGCCGATGGTGCACGGGTTGCCGTCGTCGCAGGAGAGGATATTGTTGCTGTGCGTGCAGCCGGCGACCGGGTCGCAGGCGTCCGTGGTGCAGACCTTGCCGTCGTCGCAGAGCACCGTGGGCACCACAACGTTGCCCTTGCAGACGCCCGCGCCGCAGACGTCGCCGGTGGTGCAGGCGTTGCCGTCGTTGCACGCCAGGTTGTTGACGGCGAACACGCAGCCGGTGCCCGGGTTGCAACTGTCAGTCGTGCACAAGTTATTGTCGTTACAGGTGATTCCGGTGCCGGCGCACGCCTTGGCGGCGCAGATGTCGCCGCTGGTGCAAGCGTTGCCATCGTCGCAAATCGCGGTGTTGGCGGTGTTCAGACAGCCGGTGGCGGAGCTGCACGAGTCCGTGGTGCACGGGTTCGCGTCGTTGCAGTTCAGCGTGCCGGTCGAGCTGCACAGGCCGCCCGAGCACGTGTCGCCCGTCGTGCACGCGTTGCCATCGTTGCACGGCAGGGCGTTCGCGGTGTATTTGCAGCCGGTGGCCGCGACGCAGGCGTCGTCGGTGCAGGTGTTGCCGTCGTTGCAGATGATCGCGGTGCCGACGCACGCGCCGGCGCTGCACGTGTCCGCAGAGGTGCAGGCGTTGCCGTCGTCGCAGCTCGCGCTCGAGTTTGTGAACACGCAGTTTCCGGTCGTCACGTCGCAGGAATCGGTCGTGCATGGGTTCGAGTCGTTGCAATTGCGCACGCCGCCTGGCACGCAGCCCGAGGCGTTGCAGATGTCGCCGACGGTGCACGGGTTGTTGTCGGTGCACGGGCTGGTGTTGGCGGTGTGCGTGCAGCCCGTCGCGGGGTTGCAGCTGTCGTCGGTGCAGACATTGTTGTCGTTGCAGTTGACCTGCGGGCCGGGCAAGCACACGCCGGCGTTGCACGCGTCGCCCACCGAGCAGACCGAGTTGTCGGCGTTGCACGGCGCGTTTTGGTTCTGCGCGACGTAGCTGCACAAGCCGGTGGACGGCGCGCACGTGTCGACGGTGCAGATGCCGTTGCCGCTCGTGTCGCACGTGACGATTGTCGCCGGGTTGACCTTGCAGTTGTACGGCAGCGCGGACGTGTCGCAAAACAGCGTGCCGTTGCAGAAGTTGCCGTCTTCCTGGGCCGCGCAATCGCTGTTTTGCGTGCAACCACAGGAATTCGCACCGCTTGTGCAGACGCCGGCGGCGCAGACGTCGCCGACGGTGCAGCCATTGCCATCGCTGCACGCGTTTGTGTTGTTGACGTGCGTGCAGCCGCTCGCCGGGTTGCACGCGTCGTTGGTGCAGGGGTTGCCGTCGTCGCAGAACGTCGCGACCACGACCGCCGTGCCGCTGCAGGCGCCGCCCGCGCAGGCGTCGTTGGTCGTGCAGGCGTTGCCGTCGTTGCAAGACAGCGCGTTGTTTGTGTGCGCGCAGCCGGTCGCCGGCGAGCACGAATCGCTGGTGCAAATGTTGCTGTCATCGCAGTTGACGCTGACGCCGCTGCAGACGCCGCCCGCGCACTTGTCGTTCTGACTACAGGCGTTGCCGTCGTTGCAGCTCAGGGCGTTGTTGGCAAAGACGCAGGCGCCGGTTGCGGCATTGCAGGAGTCGTCCGTGCATGGGTTGCCGTCGTTGCAAACGGCGACTGCGCCGGGCTTGCACGCGCCGGTGGCGCAGATGTCGCCGACGGTGCACGCGTTGCCGTCGGTGCACGGCGACGTGTTGTTGCTGTGCTGGCAGCCCAGCGTCGCGCTGCAGGAGTCGTTGGTGCACGGGTTGCTGTCGTCGCAGTTCAGGCTGGCGCCAGCCTTGCAGACACCAGCGGTACAGATGTCCGGCGCGGTGCAGACGCTGTTGTCGGCGTTGCACGGACCGGCTTCGTTCTGGTTGATGTAGCTGCACTTGCCGGTCCCGGTCGCGCACGTGTTTTTGGTGCAAACCGTGTCGGCGCTGGCGTCGCAGGTCACGATCGTCGCCGGGTTGACCTTGCAGCTGTACGGCAGCGCGGACTTGTCGCAAAACAGCGTGCCGTCGCAGAAGTTGCCATTTTCCTGGCTGGCGCAATCAGCCGTCACCGCGCAGCCGCAGGTGTTGGCGCCGCTCTTGCACGCGCCTGCGCTGCACGCGTCGCCGACGGTGCAGGGGTTGCCGTCGTCGCACGTCACCGCGTTGTTGGTGTGCGCGCAGCCGGTGGCGGGGACGCAGCTCTCGGTCGTGCACGGGTTGCCGTCGTCGCACAGCACCGCGGCGCTGATGGCGGTGCCGGCGCAGGCGCCGCTGGAGCAGAGATCGTTTTGCGTGCAGGCGTTGTTGTCGTTGCAGCTCAAGGTGTTGACCGCGTTGACGCAGCCTTTCTTGGGGTCGCAGCTGTCGGTCGTGCAGACGTTGTTGTCGTTGCAGTTCAGGGCGGTGCCGCCGCACACGCCGCTGGCGCAGACGTCATTGGCGCTGCACGCATTGCCGTCGTCGCAGCTGAGCGTGTTGTTGGCGAACAGACAGTTGCCGGTGGCCTTGTCGCAGGAATCGCTGGTGCATGCGTTGCCGTCCACGCAGACCTTGATTGCGCCGGGGACACAGCCGGCCGAGACGCACTGGTCGCCGACGGTGCATGCGTTGCCATCGGTGCACGGGTTGCTGTTGGCGGTGTGCGTGCAGCCGGCGATCTTGTCACAGGCGTCGTTGGTGCATGGGTTGGCGTCGTCGCAGTTCAACGCCGCGCCGGCCGAGCAGATGCCGCCCACGCACGTGTCGTTGGTCGTGCACACGCTGCCGTCCGCATCGCACGGCTTGCCGCTGTTTTGACTCTGGTAACTGCACACGCCGGTCGCGGTCGCGCACGTGTTCTTGGTGCAGGTCGTGTCCGCGCTGGCGTCGCAGCTGACGACCGTCTTCGGGTTCACCTTGCAGTTGTATGGCAGCGCGCTCTTGTCGCAAAACAGCGTGCCGTTGCAGAAGTTGCCATCTTCCTGGGCGGCGCAATCCGCGTCCTGCGCGCAGCCGCACGTGTTCGTACCGCTGACGCACTTGCCGGCGGCGCAGGCGTCCCCGGTTGTGCAACTGTTGCCGTCGTCGCACGGCGCGGTGTTCGTGGCGTGGCTGCAGCCGGTCGACGGGTTGCAGCCGTCGGTCGTGCACGGGTTGGCGTCGTCGCATTGGACGGCCGCGCTGACCGCGGTGCCTTTGCACACGCCGCCGCCGCAGATGTCGTTGCTCGTGCAAGCGTTGCTGTCGTCGCAGGTGACCGTGTTGTTCGTGTGCACGCAGCCGCTGGCAGACGCGCACGAGTCGTTGGTGCACGGATTGCCGTCGTCGCAGCTGATGCCCACGCCGGAGCAGACGCCGTTGTTGCAGGTGTCGGTCTGGCTGCACGCGTTGCCGTCGTTGCAGGGCAGCGCGTTGTTGGCGAAGACGCACTTGCCGCTTGCGGGATCGCAGCTGTCCGTGGTGCAGGGGTTGCTGTCGTTGCAAACGGTGCCGGAGCCGGCCACGCAGGCGTTCTGGCTGCAGGTGTCGCCGACGGTGCACGGATTCCCGTCGCTGCACGGGCTGGCATTGGCGACGTGGACGCAGCCGGTCTTCGCGTTGCAGCTGTCGTCGCTGCAGGGGTTGCCGTCGTCGCAAATGAGCGCGGCGCCTTGGGCGCACTCACCCGATTTGCACGCATCGTTCGTGGTGCACACGCTGCCGTCCGCGTCGCACGGTTGGCCTTCGTTCACCGCGTTGTTGCTGCACTTTCCGACCTGGGTGTTGCACTGGTTGTGCAAGCAGGCGGTGTCCGCCGTCGTGTCGCAGGTCACGATCGTCTTGGGATTGACCTGGCACTTGTACGGTGGCGCGCTCTTGTCGCAAAACAGCGTGCCGTTGCACAGGTTTCCGTCTTCCTGGCTGGCACAATCGGCGTCGGACGTGCAGCCGCAGGTGTTGGTGCCGCTGACGCACACGCCCGCGGCGCACGCGTCGCCGGTGCTGCAGGGGTTGCCGTCGTCGCAGGTGTTGCTGTTGGGCGTGTGCGTGCAGCCGACGGTCGGATCGCACGCCTCCGTTGTGCACGGGTTGCCGTCGTCGCAGACCACGTTGGCGCTGACGGTTTGGCCCTTGCACGCGCCGCCGCCGCAGAGATCGCCGGTCGTGCAGGCGTTGCCGTCGTCGCACGGGACGCTGTTCGGCGTGTTCACGCAGCTCTTGGTCGGGTCGCAGGAATCCGACGTGCACGGGTTCTTGTCGTCGCAGATTGCGGACGTGCCCGAGCAGACGCCGTTCGCGCACGTGTCGTTCAGCGAGCAGGCGTTGCCGTCGTCGCACGGCAGCGTGTTCTTGACATACGTGCACTTGCCGCTGCCTTGGTCGCACGCGTCGTCGGTGCACGGGTTGCCGTCGTCGCAATCGGTCAGCGGTCCGGCGGCGCACGCGGCGTCCTTGCAGACATCGCCCACGGTGCAGGCGTTGCCGTCGCTGCACGCGGCGGACGACGGCGCGAACACGCAGCCGTTCTTCGGGTCGCAGCTGTCGGTGGTGCATGGATTCTTGTCGTCGCAATTCAGCAGCGGGCCGGGCACGCAGGTGCCGCCTGTGCAGGTGTCGGTCGTGGTGCAGACGGTGCCGTCGGCGTCACAGCCCAGGCCTTCGTTCACCGGCATGTAGAGGCACTTGCCGGTCGGTTTGTCGCACTGGTTTTGCGAGCACGCCGTGTCGGCGCCGCCGTCGCATGTGA
The DNA here is from genome assembly GCA_903929795.1 of uncultured Myxococcales bacterium. Classification (GTDB taxonomy): domain Bacteria; phylum Myxococcota_A; class UBA9042; order UBA9042; family UBA9042; genus CAIYBN01. The sequence goes on from CAIYWC010000097.1 coordinate 55,047, forward strand.
TGACGGTGACCGGGTTCACCTTGCACAGCCACTGCGCGCCGCTCTGGTCGCAAAACAGTGTGCCGTTGCACAGGTTGTTGTCGTCGTACGCCGCGCAGTCCAGATCGTTGGTGCACGCGCAGGACGACGCGCCGGAGTTGCAAATGCCGTTGGCGCACGTGTCGCCGGTCGTGCACGAGTTGCCGTCTTCGCACGGCAGCGTGTTGGCGGTCCAGGCGCAGCCGGTGATGGGGTCGCAGGATTCGGTGGTGCACGGGTTGCTGTCGTCGCAGATCTGCGCGGCGCTCAACGCTTGGCCGACGCAGGCGCCACCGGTGCACGTGTCGTTGCTCGTACACGGGTTTTTGTCGTTGCACGGCAGGGACGTCGGTGTGTAGATGCAGCCCTTGAGCGGGTCGCACGCGTCGGTCGTGCAAATCGAGCCGTCGTCGCAGGAAAAACCGGTGCCGCTGCACGCGCCGCCGGCGCAGATGTCGTCCTTGGAGCACGCGTTGCCGTCGTCGCACGGCGCACTGTTGAACGTTGCGGTGCAGTCGCCGGCCAGATCGCAGCCGTCGGCCGTGCAGGCGTTGCCGTCGTCGCAGACCTTGCCGGGGCCGGGCGTGCAGACGGTGCCGACGCACGCGTCGCCGATCGTGCAGGAGTTGCCGTCGTCGCAAGCGGAGCCGTCCATGACCGCGTGTACACAGCCGGCGATCGCGTCGCAAGTATCCGCCGTGCATGGGTTTTTGTCGTCGCAGTCCAAGTTGCCGGCCGGCTTGCAGGTGCCAAAGACGCAAGCGTCGCCCACGGTGCATGCGTTGCCGTCGTCGCAGGTGCCGGCGTTAATCAGCGCATGTTGGCAGCCGTGGTTCAAATCGCACTGGTCCGCGCTGCACGGGTTGCCGTCGTCGCAGTTCTGCGCGACGCCGCCCTGGCAGGTGCCGTCGGTGCAGGATTGGCCAGTCGTGCAGGCATCGCCGTCTTCGCAAGTCGCGCCGTTGGGCAGCGGCGTGGCCTGGCAGATGTTCTCGACGCAGCTGCTGGGCGTGCACGGCGTGGCCAGTGGCAGGCAGTCTTCCGAGGTCTGGCACGTGGTCGTCACCGCGTCGGCGCTATCCGCGGCATCGCCGTCGGCCGACAAGGTGTCGAACAGCGGATTCACGTCGCCATCCAAGTACTTGGCGTCGTATTCGATGGTCGTGGCGTCCTTGGCCAGCTGGACGTCCTGCGGCAGCTTGGACACGTCATCGCCGCTGTTGGCGTCCGGATCGAACACCGGCACGACCGTCGTGTTGTCGCTGCACGCCGCCATACCGGCCAGCAAGAGCGCGAGCAAGCCGCTGCGCATCAGCCAGTTCGACCCGAAGCGGTCGGCGGTTTGGACGAGCAGTGTGCGGTTCGAGACGGTGCAACAAGACGGATTCATGGAGGCTCCTGGCAGATGTCCGCGGCAAGCATACCCGAAACAGCGCCACGTCCAGTAAAGAACGAATATGTCAATTTGTAAACGACACCTAGGCAGCGGGAATACGCTGGACCGACATGCCGGTCATGCCGTCATTTCAAGACCGCGGTGTGGCGCAAATCGTACGTGATATTCTTCTGGTGCGCTTCGATCGTCCCGCCGCCGATCTCCAGCAATTTCGCGTCGCGCCACAGCCGTTCCACGTCGTATTCGCCGACGTAGCCGTAGCCGCCCAGCGCCTGGATCGCCCGGTCGGCGACGTCTTTGGCCATCGTCGCGCAGTACAGCTTCACGCCGTCGGAATCCACGCGGTTGCCGTGGCTCTCCAAATCCATGCGCGCCGCGGTCACGTACGTGTACGCGCGACCCGCCATCCATTGCGCATAGGAATCGCCGATGTAGCGCTGAATCTGCCCGAAATTGCGCAGCGATTGGCCAAATGCGTGCCGCTCGCCGCAGTACCGGTTCATCACTTCTACGCAGCGTCGGGCGATGCCCAGGCTCATCGCCGCGAGCGTCAGGCGTTCAATTTCCAGATTGCGCATCATGTGTTTGGTCGACTCGCCCTCGTTGCCGATGCGGTTGACGACCGGCACGCGGCAGTCGTCAAACACCAGCTCCGCCGTCGCCGACGCGCGCATGCCCAACTTGTCGTGGATCTTCTGGCCAAGGCGAAAGCCCGGCATGCCCTTCTCGACCAAAAAACTGCTGATCTGTTTGCCTTTTTCACCACCCGTGCGCGCGTAGACCAGAAAGCAGTCGCCCAGCTCCGTGTTGCTGATGGCGCCGTTGGTGATCCACATTTTGGCGCCGTTGAGGACATAAAAATCCCCGTCGCGACGCGCAGTTGTGCTCATGGCCAGCGCGTCGGTGCCAGCGTGCGGCTCGCTCATGCCCATGCCGGCGATCCATTCGCCGGAAATCACCTTGGGCAGGACGCGCCGCCGCTGGTTGTCGTTGGCGTTGACATTGAAATTATTGACAAACAGCATCGCGTGCGCCAGATAGCTGAGCGTGAACGCCGGGTCCACGGCGCTCAGTTCTTCGTGGGCAATCACCGCCGCCGTCGCGTCCATGCCCGCGCCGCCCCAGCGCTCCGGCACGGTCAGGCCCAGCAGCCCGAGCGGGCCCAGCTTGCGAAACAGCGGCACGTTGAACGTCTCCGTGCGGTCAGCTTCCCGCGCCTGCGGCTGCAGTTCGCGCTCGGCAAAATCGCGGACAAGCTCGCGCAGCGCCAAGTGTTCTTCGGTCGGATTGTAGATGTCGTGCATGATCCCCTCGCTGGCGTGTCAGCCTAGCACAGTCACGTTCGTGGCGCACTGGCCCGGGTCAGCCGGTCGGCGATCGCCGGCCACAAGCCGTCGGTCCGCGTCACGGGTTCTGCGTAAAGCGTGCCGGTCGCCGTGTCCATTTCGCGCAGGCAGGCGAAGAGCCGCTGCGCCGCCGTCACGTCGCTGCCGTCCGGGCTCAGCAGCACGGGCTTGCACCCCAGCGCCCGCGTGGCCTCGCCGGCGCCGGTCACGACCAGCACGACGTCCCCAGGCTGCAACGCGGCGCGCGCTTTTTCGCCGAGATCCTGGACGGACGCGGGCAGCAGCCGCAGCGGTTGGGTCGGCGCGTAGTGGCTGGCCAGCAACCCAGGCGACGGCAGCGCCAGCGGCGAGATTTCGGTAATCATCACAGGATGTTGGCTCACGGCCGCGATGACATCGGCCGTTACGCCGCCCGGCCGCAGCAGCGCGCAGCGGCCGTCGGGCTGCACGGCGACGACAGTCGATTCCACGCCCACGGCACACGGGCCGCCATCGACAATCCAGGCAATCCGCTCGCCCAGCTCGGCCAGCACGTGCGCGGCCGTCGTCGGGCTGATGCGGCCAAAGCGGTTCGCGCTCGGCGCTGCCAGCGGCTGGCCCAGCTGCTTCAGGATCTGCTGCGCCATCGGGTGCGCCGGCATCCGCACCGCCACGCTGTCCAGTCCCGCCGTGCACAAGTCCGGCACCGCGCGCGCCCGCGGCAGGACCAGCGTCAGCGGGCCGGGCCAGAGCGCGTCGACCAGCCGCTGCGCCGTCTGCCGCGCCAACGGCGTCAGCCGCGCCCCATCGACCAGCTGCGCCTCGGCCAGCGCCTCCAGGCGCCGACCGCGCGGACTCGGCGCCACATGTGCGATCAGCGGGTCGAATGTGGGCCGGTCCTTGGCGGCAAAAATCTGCGCCAGCGCGGCCGGATCCAGCGCCAGCCCTGCCAGCCCGTACACCGTTTCCGTCGGAATGGCGACCAGTTCACCGCCGCGCAACGCAGCGACGGCGCGCGCAATCTCCGCGGGCGTGTTGTGCAGAACGCGCGCGGTCATGGCAGCTCCACGCGCGCAATCGCGCCCGCGCGCACCCACGCGGCCAGCCACCGCCCGGCCTTGGCCGCCAACTGCGCTTGGTTCTGCACATCCATGGCTCCGACCGCCGCGATCGCCGGGCCCAGCGCGACGCCCGTCAGCAGCTCGGCCAGCAGGCGCGCCTCCACCGGGTGCAGCCTGCGCCGCCGCACTTGCCACCGCGCCCGGGTCACCAGCCACGCCTGCGGCCCCGGCGCGGCTGGCAGCACCGCATGGTCGAGCTGAACCAGCTGCGTTGCCGGCGCGAAATGCAGCACGAGGCGGCCCTGATCCGCGGCGGCCAGCGTCGCGAGCGCGCGCACGTCCAGTGGCGGGCACGCGCGCGCGAGGTGCGCCTGGGTCTGCGCCCGCTCCAGTTGCGCCAGCGCGGCGGCGTCGGGCGGCAGGTCCGGCTGGCCGGCCAGCCATGCCGGAAAGCGCGCGCCGTAGTGCTCCAGCGCCCACGAGGTCGACGGAACAGCCAGCCGGTACCCCGCCGCCGCCGCGGCAAAAGGCTTGGCACCCAAGCGCTTGCGCACCAGCGGAAAATCCTCCGCCAGCGCGTCATCACAGCGCCGCGCGTACATGGCGCTGTGGATGCGCAGCCGCTCGTCGGGCGCAAGCCGGCCCTCCCGCGCGATCCACTGCTCAGCCGGAACGCCCGTCGCTCGGCCCGTCACCTCGTCCAGCATCCAGCGCATCAGCGCCGCAGCCGCTGGCGCCGCGACCGGCAGCGGCGGCGGCGGCGGCAGCGGCGCGATCGGCGCGTGAACCGGCAGCGGCAGGCGCAGATCCGCCACGCGCGCCCACGCGGCCTGTGCTTCGCGCCAGGTTTGAGCAAAAGACGGAATGGCAAAATCCCACTCCAGCAGCAGCGGCCGGCCGCCGCACGCGGCAAAAGCCGCCCGCAGCACCTCCCAAACCGGCGCGTCTACCGGACCGATGTGACTGTCGAACAGGTGCGTCTCGAACGTGGTGTGCCCCGCCACATGGAACTGGCACACGCGCTCCCACGGCACCGCGGCCAGGTAGTCCTGCCACGCGAACGCGTGATTCACCGCGCTGACATAGACGTTGTTGACGTCCAAGAGCAGCCCGCAATCCGCGTCCGTCGCCAGCTGCGCCAGGAACTGCCATTCCGGCAGCGTCGATTGGTGGAACTTCAGGTAACTTGACGGATTTTCCAGCACCAGCGGTCGCTCCAGCACGTCCTGCACCAGGCGCACGCGGCGGGTCAGCCACGCCAGCATCTCGTCGCTGTACGGCACCGGCAGCAGGTCGTGGCTCTGGCGGCCATCGATCCCGGTCCAGCACAGGTGATCGGACAGCCACGGCACCCGCCAGCGATCCGCCAATACCTTGATTTGCTTTAGATAATCCAGATCGAGCGGATCGGTCGACCCCAGGTTCATGGTCACGCCGTGCAGCACCAGCGGATAGCGCTCCGCGAGCGCGTCCAGCGCGTGCCGCATCCAGCCCTGCTGGACCAGCGCGTTGTCGGCGATCACCTCAAACCAGCCAACTTCTGGATTTTGCTTGAGGATCGTCGGGATATGTTTCCCGCGTAGGCCGAGGCCCAAGCCTGGATCGGGCAAATTCCAGCGGTTGGCGATCGGCGGCATGGGTGCGGGCTAGGCCTTGTCCAGGGTGAACGGCAGCAAAATCGGAAATTCCGCAGCGCGCGGCGCCGTCGGCATCGGCAGCGGCCACTCGTGCCAGACGCCCTCGCGCCGCAGGGCCAGGCCGACGCCGGGCAGCACGCGCAGCGCCTCCAAATCGCCCATCTCGGGCAGCGACGCCAGCGCGGCCGCCAGCTCGTCCCCCGCCACTTGGCTGCGCCGCACGGTAATGGCCCGGATGTCCACGACTTCGTCGCGCGAGATGGACCGCGCCTGCAGCGAAGCACACGTGCCGTCGGCAAAAAGCAGAATCGGTTCAGCGGTGTAGGTCTGCTGCCGCGCCGTCCACGCTGGATTGTGCACCGCCAGATCGGCTAGGAGGGCGTCCACCAGCGCCTGCGACGCCGGGCAGTCAAACCGGCACGGGAGGTGGCGCAGCGGCGTGCGTGCCTCCTCGCCCAGCAGCCCGGGCAGCGACGTCAGGCGCGCGTCAAAATGCCGGGTCCGCAGCGCAGCGCGCAAAATCGCGATCGCGTTGTCGGTGTGCCGCACGTGCTCGACGATCTCCGCGTGGGCGTCCAGGAACGCCTCAATGCAGCACGTCGGATAGCCGTATTGTGCGCCCAGCCGCCGATGCGTTGCCGCAATCGATTGCCAGTGCGCGCGCTGCTCCCCCAGGGCCAGCGCCGGCGGCCGCTGCAGGTTCGCCAGCTCATCGCGCAGGCAGGCCGCCGCGTCCTCCGCAGTCACCGCGACGACCGTGAGCACGTGTTGGCCATCGCCGTCAGCCCGGATCATGCCGCCTGCGCCCGCATCGACACTCGCCGCGGAACGCACGTGCCACCCACGCGCTGAAAAAGCCTGTTGGTACGCTGCGATTTCGGCCTGCGGTAGGAACAACCGCCACGCGCGCCGCAGCCCGAGCGCCAGTCCGCGCGCTTCCACGCAGTCCGGATCGACGTGCGCGTCTTCGTCGTGCTGCTGGGTAGTCGGCAGGCGCCGCCAGGCCTGCCAGTTCGGTCCCGGTCCGCCGGGCCGTTCGAGCAGCGCGGCGGGCACACCCGCGCAGCCATCCGGGCGATCCGGCCGCGCCCGCAGCGGACAGTCGTCGCACGCGGGCACGTAGCGCGCCGCCGCTTGGCTGCGTTCACCGGCCGTCGCCGGCTCGATCTCAAAGCCCGCCAGACATGCCGGCCACACGCCGGACCGCCGCAGCGTCACATCAGGCGGCAGCTGGCGCGGCCACGCCGCCGAGACGGCGTCCAGCGCGGGTGCCTCGGCCGGCTCCAGATGGGGCAACGCGATGACCACGATTTCCGCGCCCAGGCCGCTCAGCTCGGTCAGCTCGCCCAGCCCGGCCACGGCGCGTCCAGCCAGCCGCCACCGGAGCCGCACCGCCAGCCCGTGCGCGCCCGCCTGCGCGATCGCGTCCCGCAGCCCTGTGGCTTCTTGCGTATCGCCGGTCCAGGCCAGCGCGGCGCTCGATGTCGGCGCCCGCACGACCCACTCCACGGCATGGGCCCGACCCTGCGCAAGCGCCTGAAACAGCGCCGCATCGGCCCGCTGGATGCGCACCACGACCTGCGCGCCCGCCTGGGCCAGCAGCTCCAACGCGTCGCGCAAACGCGGCAGCGGCGTGTCGCCATCGACCAGCACGGTCACGTGCGGCTCGGTCAGCCGCGCGCGCAGCGCGGCCGCATCATTCGCGAGCACGGTCTGCAGCGGCCAGATTTGGCGATTCGCCGAATGGCGTTTCTGAGGCAAGGGCGTGGCGACCAACGTCTACTTCACCCGAACCCAGTTGCGCGCCGGAAAGCCGCGGCTCGCCGGCGGTGGCTGCACGGACAGCACGTAGCTCGCGCGCCGGTTGCGGGCTTCATCGACGCCGTCGGCGGTCGGCACCTTCAACGCCGTCTCGCCAAAGCCCTGCGACTGGATTGGCACCTTGATGCCATGGGCAGAAAACCACGTGGCAATCGCGTGCGCACGCTTGCGTGACAGGTCCAGGTTGTCCGCCGCCTGGCCGACGGTGTCGGTGTAGCCGCCGATGTACAGTTCGATTTGCAGCACGCCTGCCACGGCCTTGAGCTGCTGCTGGATGCGCTCCAGCGGCTCGGTCAGCTTGGGCTCTTCGGTGGGCCGGATGTCCCATTTGCCCGACTCAAAAATCACGTCCTGGTGCGGGATGTCGACGAACGTCACCGACTCGATGCCGCTCCAGTAATTGGCCTGATCGTAGGCGCGAAGCTGAAATTGCCCAACGACTTCATCGGGTTTTTGCTCCCACGTCACCGTCAGCGGTGTGCCGGGCGCCTCGCCCGTGAACGTCTTGCTGACGTTGGCGATCGGCTTGCCGTCGTCGCCCATCACGTCCAGCTCCAGCTTGCCGGCGGGCTCGGTCAGGCGCACGGTGATCTTGCGGCCCGCCTCGTCGATGTCCGGCGGCGCGATCTGGATGCGCGGCGGCTCGCCGACGCGCGTGTCGAACTCCACGTCAAAATTGGCGAATTTCTCCTTGCCGGCCTGGCCGGACAGCTTGCAGGTGTAGTGGAAAACGCCTTTGACGACCGGCAGCGGTACGCGCTTCTCGGCGCCAGCGCGCAAGCCCGCGACGCTGAAGTTGACGTCCTGGCCGTCGGACCGCTTGCACGCGAACTGCACGGCGCCAAACGCGCGGGACGGCTTGAAGCCGAGCCACGGGTGATCCTTGGGCAATTGCGCCGTGCCGTGCACCGAAAAGCCAAGCTCGTCCGCACTAACCTGGGCGTGCGCGGAAGTGGCGAAAAATACGGTGAAAACGAGCGAGAACGGTGCGATCCAACGCATGGCAGCCTCCACGGAAACCGCCGGGAGTGTAGCACAACGCGCGGGTCGCGAAACTTACCGACCGGCGCCGCGCGGGACCGCGATCGCCTCGCAGATGTCGTCGCTGTCCGGGCCCGATTCGGCGCTCTTGGCGCATTCGTCGCGCGCGCCGTTCGGCCCCCAACTCAGCAGGATGACCGTTTCGCGGTCCTCGCGCTCCAGCACCAGCGGGTGCTGCCACAAGTCCAGCGTCACGTCGCGGCTGGCATCGGCGGTCCGGGTCTCGCGCAGGAACTGCGCCAGCTGATCGGCACGTCCCGGCAACGGAATCTGGTTGCCTTGCGCGATTTCCACCCGCAACAGCTTGGCGGACTCCTGGATTTCGCTGCGCTGCAGCAGCGTCCGCACGGCGTCCTGCACCTTGGCGACGGTCGCCGGCCCCTCCGACGTCGCCAGCGCGATCGTGCCGGTCAGCACCAGCAGCGGCATGACGCGGCCCAGCATCACGGCTCGCTCCGCTGCGCCTGCAAGCGCTCCGCCGCCACCTGCCACAGCCGCAGTGCCGCCAACGGATCGCGGGCCAGCGCCTGCTGAGTCACCGCCGCGGGCACGCGCAGCAGCTCCACCGGCGTTTCGGCGCGCACGGTCGCGTTGCGCGGCGCGCCGGTCAGCAAGGCCAGCTCGCCAAACCAGTCCTGCGGGCCGAGCATGCCGGTCTGCTTGTCGTGCTGCCACACGCCGCACGTGCCGCTCAGCACCACGAACAGGTCCTGGCCCGCGTCGCCTGTGCGCAGGATTGCTTCGCCGGTACCGTGGGTTTCCGGACGCGTTTGTCCAACAATTTCAGACAGATCCAGCGCGATCAGCCCGGCAAACAGCGGGTGCTCGCGCAGCGCAGCGGTATGCCGCAACTGCCGGCGGATTTCGGCGGCGGACGTGCCCGAGCGCTCCACCAGCGCCCGCGCGGCTTCCCGAGAGAGCGCGTACAGCTGGACCGGCCCATCCGCCACGACGTGCGCGCTGCGCGGCATGTCCTCCAGCACCGCAGATTCACCAAAAAAATCGCCTGGTCCCAGCCGCGCCAGCAGGTGCCGGACGCCGGCCAGATCCTCCCATTCGACGATGGCGTGGCCCTGTACCAGACAGCACAGACGATCCCCGGGGTCACCCTGCCGCAGGATCGTCGCACCGGACTGCCAGGCCTCGCGGGTCATCTGGGCCGGCAGCGCGTCGAGGACCTGGTCGCCCAAAGCCCTCAAAAATGCAACATTTTTCGCCGCTTGTGCCACCAGCGCGCGGTGATTGTCTGCGCCCAGCGGCGCGCCTTTGCTCGCCCACGGCGGTCGCGCTTGGCGCAGCAGGTCCCACACCACACCGGCCATCCCCGCCAGCAGCACCGCGAGCCACAGCACCGCAAGCGCAAACGGCAGCGCCGCCCACAACGCGTTGCCGTGCTGGATTCCGCCATTGAGCAGCGCCAGCGCCCACGGCAGCAGCCGCCGCGTGGTCACGAGCCAGGCGAGCAGCAGATGCAGCGCGCTCAGGGTCGCGGCCCAGACGTAGCGCTCCTCGGCCTGCGACATCGGCTTGCGCTGCCAAAAGTTGCTGAGCGCGCGGCGGACCAGCCAGGCACGCGCACGGGTGCCCAGCGCCGGCGTCGTCGTGGCGAGGCTGATCAGCGTCCGCGCGTCCGTGGGCAGTTCCGGCGTCAGGTCGACCAACAGCGCCAGCGCGCAGATCCACACCGCGACGCGCCACAGCGGCTGCGGCGAGAGCGCGGTCGCTGCCACCGCGGCCAGCAGCAGCAGCCCAAGCGCGCCCAGCCCCGTCCACGCCACCACCTGCGCCCGCTTGCGTTCCACGGCGGTCATCGCCTCTGCCGCCACTTCGGCGCCTGAACGCCACCGCAGCCGCAGCGACTGCGCCGCCCCCGGCAGCCCCACCGCTTGCGCCACCAGCCCTCGCGTCAGCGCCCGCCAGAGCAGCGCCACCGCGAGCAGACCGCCCACGAGCAGCGCCACCGCCGCGCCATCCAGACCAAACGGCGGCGGCAGCAGGCGCGGCAGGCCCAGCCACACCAGCAGCCAGACCAGCGCGCACAGACTCGGCAGCTGCGCACCGCGCAGCCAAATCGCGGGCGGAATTTGCCGCAGCAGTGGGCCGATCCAGCCGGTTCCCGGCAGCGCGACCACCCAGCCGGCGCGTCCGTCCGCCAGCACTTCCGCGGCTTCCAGGCGCACGAGCGTGCGCACGACGGCCAAGGGCGGCAACGGGGGCTGGTCCTGCGCGGCCCGTTGCAGCAAGTCCGGCAGCGACTGCGGTGTCGCGAGCCAGGCCGCCACGCGACTGCCGTCCGCGTCCAGCGCCACGCCCAGACCGCGCCGCGTGACGGTCGTCGTCCCGTCATCCGTTTGCTGCAGGCGAGCATCCGGGGACAGCTGCCACGGTCCAGCAAAGTCTGGAGAGCGCCTGCGGGCGCGCAACGTTGTCATGACCGGATCGCGAAAGCTGGGCCATGACGCCGCCGCCGGACGATTGCCCGGTCGCGCCAGAAGTCCTTGATCCTGTGAGCGAGTGACGCCATCGTCGGGCGATCCTGCGGGGAGTCAAACCATCCGTCAAGCGCGGGAATTTCCGGGCGGCCGCTGCGTCGCCGGCTGAAGTCTGGTACGCTGGGTAGGATTACCACGCACGGCGGTGCGATTTGGTCCGGGGGTGGCGATGCGACGGCTCTGTTTGCGGCGGTGTACGGGTCTGATGCTGGCGTCGCTGGCGCTCGCCACGGCTTGCGGGACGGCAGCGCCTGCGGGGGATGGCAGCGGCGCGGAACTGAGCGATGTAGCAGCGGATGTCGCCAAGGACGCCAAGGGTGCGGACGCCGCCAAGCCGGATGTTCAAGACGCCGCAGACGAAGTGACCGCGCCGCCCGACGCCGCGACTGCCGACGCCGCCGGCGACGGGGATGCCGCGGATGCCAACGCGAGCCCATGCACGGCTGAGCCCGGCGCGCCCGGCTGCCCTTGCCAGGAAAATGGCGACTGCGACTTGCCGATCTGCCTCCCGACCGCGCTGGGACCGCTGTGCGCCAAGTCCTGCATCGACACCTGCCCGGACGGCTTTCGCTGCATCGGCGTCGCGGGACCCGGCGGCGACATCCAGCCCGCGTGTGTCGACAAGTGGCCGCACCTGTGCGATCCGTGTGCGAATTCCACGCAGTGCGGCGCGGTCGGCCTGCAAGGCGCGGCCTGCATCGACCACGGGAACGACGGGCGCTTTTGCGGCACGGCGTGCAAAGCCGACGCGGACTGCCCCAGCGGCTACGGCTGCAGCGCGGCCACCAGCGCGGAAGGCAACAGCGGCCAGCAATGCCAGCCGTTGGCCAACGCCGCGTGCAGTTGCAGCCCTTCGGCCATCGCCAACCAGCTGTCTACATTGTGCTTTGCCCAGGCGACGGACGCGGGCGGCAACATCACAGGCGCGTGCAAGGGCGTGCGCGCGTGCGGGCCCGGCGGGCTTTCGGCCTGCACCGCCAGCATCCAGGCCGAGACCTGCAATGGCCAGGACGACAACTGCAACGGCCTGGTCGATGAAGGTACGTGCGACGATAAAAACCCTTGCACATTAGATACCTGCGACGGCACCGCCCAGGCATGCAGCCACGTGAACACCCCGGGCTCCTGCGACGCCGACGGCAACGCTTGCACCGTCGGCGACACGTGCGTGGACGGCAAGTGCACCGTCGGCGTTGCGAAAGTGTGCGACGACAACAACCCGTGCACCGCGAACGCGTGCGACCCAATCGCCGGCTGCACCAAGTCCAACGACGACGGCCTGCCGTGCTCGGACGGCTCCGGCTGCACCGTGGGCGACGTGTGCCAAGGCGGCGGGTGCGTCTCGGGCGCGGCCAAGGTCTGCCCGCAAGGCGACGCGTGCACGTCCTGGAGCTGCGACGGCGTCAGCGGCCAGTGCAAGCAAGTCGCGAAACCCGACGGCACGGGCTGCTCCGACGGCACCGCGTGCACGTCCAGCGACAGCTGCAGCAGCGGCACGTGCGCCGGCACGCCCGTGGATTGCGACGACAAAAACCCTTGTACATTGGACACCTGCGACGCAATCTTGCAATGCAAACACGACGCCGCCAACACGCCGTGCGACGACGGCAACGCCTGCACCACCGGCGACACGTGCGCCGCGAAGAAGTGCACCGGCACGCCGATCGACATCGCCACCGAATGTGGCGACGGCAACCCGTGCACGACCGATACCTGTGACAAAATAGCTGGTTGCATCTACACGGCCAACAGCAACGGCTGCAGCGACGGCAACGCCTGCACCATCGGCGACACCTGCGTGGACAAGGCGTGCAAGTCCGGCACCAACACGTGCAGCTGCCAAAAGGACGCGGATTGCGCCAGCAGCGAGGACGGAAACCTATGCAACGGCACGCTGTTTTGCGACACGACGGGCCTGACCAACCAGTGCAAGGTCAACCCGGCGACAATCGTCACGTGCGACACGTCCGGCGACGGGCCGTGCATCCAGACCGTCTGCACGCCCGCGACCGGCAAGTGCGGCCCCAGCAACTTGCCCGACGGCAAGTCGTGCGACGCGGACGGCAACGCCTGCACGCCCAACGACGCGTGCCAAGGCGGCACCTGCATCGCCGGCGCGGTCAAGAGCTGCGACGACAGCAACGTGTGCACCGACGATTCCTGCGACCAGGCGAGCGGCAACTGCGTCAACACCGCCAACGCCAGCCCGTGCGACGCCGACGGCAACGCCTGCACGCAGAACGACACATGCTCCGGCAAGAACTGCATCGCCGGCAACCAGATGATTTGCAACGACAATGTGGATTGCACGCAGGATTCCTGCAACACGACCACCGGCGTGTGTGTCTTTGACGGCGCGGCGATGAGCGGCAAGCCGTGCGATGACAAGAACGCCTGCACGATCGCCGACAAGTGCGACAGCCAGGGCGGCTGCACCGGCGGCATCGCTTGGAACTGCGACGACAAGAACCCCTGCACGAAGGACGTCTGCGACCCCGTGACGTTTTGCGGCTACACGCCGTTGGCCGACCAGACCGCGTGCGGCACGGGCAGCTGGTGCATCGCCGGCGGCTGTGTCGTCAAGGCGGTGTGCGGCGACGGCGTGGTGAACCAGGCGAGCGAGCAGTGTGACCCGCCGGGGCAATACTGCGACGCGAACTGCCATTGGCTGGCGAAAAAGCCCGTCGCTGGCGACCTGATTGTCAGTGAAATCATGGCGAGTCCAACCGCCGACCCGGCCTGCACGTCCAACGGCCAGTGTAATGAGTGGTTTGAGGTCTACAACTCCAGCAGCTCGCCGATCATCATGGACGGTCTCAACTTCATCGACGCGAAAAACGGCAACCCCAACTTTTGGAGCCAAGTTCCTTCATCGGTTTCCGTCCTCGCGCCAGGTGGTTATGCGCTGTTTGCCGCAAGCAACCCGGTCAGCGGCGCGGGCTCGGCGATTCCGGACGTCTACTACGGTCCATACAACGCCTCGGGAATCGCGTTCAACGACACCGGCGACGGCGTCTGGTTGAGCGCCAAGCAGGACTACGTCGCCGCGGACATCATTGAGCAGTTCGGCTACCTGTCGTACGACCCGCTGGGCGGCAAGTGGCCAACCATGAAGGCCGGCTACTCCTACCAGCTGGACGTCAAGAAGCTCAACGCCGGCGCCGGCGCGCTCGCCGCCAATTGGTGCTACGGCAAGGCTGCATTCGGCAATAAGGATCACGGCACGCCCGGCACCGCCAATACAACCTGTCCCTGATTTTTCCCGAGGCTCCGCATGTTGCTCCGCAATGTCCTGTTTTCCATGCTCTTTCTGACGGTCGCGTGCGGCGCCAGCAAAGGCAGCAGCGGCGGCGATCAGACCGACGCCCTGGCGGTTGGCACCGATGCCGTCTTGAGCGATCTGCCTGGCGATGCGGTCAACGACACGGCGGTCGCGCCGGATGCCGTGAAAGACGCCGCGCCGGACGCGCAGCCCGACCTTCAGCCCGACAGCGGCCCGGATGCGGCGACGGACATTCAACAGCTGGAAGAATGGGCGGACGTGCCGGACGTGTCGGAGCCCGACGTCGATGCGCTGGACGCGCCGGACGCGGTGCTTCCCGACGCCGCGACGGCAGACTCGGCCGACGCCGAAGATGGCGCCGATGCAGCAGATGTCGACGACGCGCAGGACGTGACGGCTGCGGTCGATGTCCAGCCGGACGTGGTTGTGCCGAACTGCCTGGCGGATGGCGATTGCGCCAAGCTCACCACCCAGTGCGGCAAGGGCGCGTGCCTGGCTGGCGACTGCACCGTCGTCCTGGCGGAAGACGGCACGCCATGCGATGACGGCAACCTCTGCACGGGCAACGACGCGTGCGCCAACGGCGCGTGCGCGGCCGCGACGCTGAACTGCGACGACGCCAACGGCTGCACCACGGACAGCTGCGACCCGGCCGCCGGCTGCCAGCACGACGGACTGACGGGCGACCTGTGCAACGACGGCAACGCGTGCACAATCGGCGACCAGTGCGTCGGCGGCACGTGCACGCCCAGCGATACCGTCGTGTGCGATGACGGCCTTGTGTGCACCGCGGACAGCTGCGACCCGGCCAGCGGATGCACGACGACCAACCTGGACGGCACCGCATGCAACGACGGCAGCCTGTGCACGCAGACCGACACCTGCAGCGGCGGCAAGTGCTTGGGAACCAACCAGAAAATCTGCACGGACGACAACCCGTGCACCGACGACGGCTGCGCGAACAACAGCGGCTGCGTCTTTCTCGCCAACAGCGCGACGTGCTCGGACGGCAGCGTCTGCACGACCGGCGACGCGTGCGCCAACAAGGCCTGCCAACCCGGCACCGCGCTCGCGTGCGACGACACCAACCCGTGCACCGATGACAGCTGCGACCCCGGCACCGGGTGCAAGCACGTGAACAACGCGCTGGGCTGCTCGGACGGCAGCGAGTGCACGCTGAACGACGCGTGCGCAGGCGGCACGTGCGTGGGCGGCGCGGCCAAGAGCTGCGACGACGCGCGGACTTGCAGCGTGGATTCCTGTGTGCCGATCGGCGGTTGCAAACATGACCTGACGGCCTGCTGCACGACGGTGGGCGAGTGCGACGACGGCAATCCATGCACCGACGACTCGTGCAGCTTCCAGCTCGGCTGCGTGCACACGTTCAACGCGCTCGGGTGCGAGGACGGCAACGCGTGCACGACCGGGGATGTTTGCAAGCTCGGCACATGCACCGCGGGCGGACCGACGCCATGCGACGACCTGAACGGCTGCACGACCGACAGCTGCGACCCGGTGACCGGCTGCAAGCACGGCGCCAACGCGCTGGCGTGCTCGGACAACGACGTGTGCACCGTCGGCGACGTGTGCCAGGACGGCGGCTGCAAGCCCGGCGTCGCGCTCAGCTGCGACGACACGCGGACCTGCAGCGTGGACACCTGCGACAGGGTTGCGGGCTGCACGCACGACTTGACGCCCTGCTGCGCCAACGCCGCCGCCTGCAACGACAGCAACGTCTGCACGGACGACACCTGCGACTTCCAGACCGGCTGCAGCAACGCCGCCAACACCGCGACCTGCACCGACGGCGACGCGTGCACCGTCGGCGATGCGTGCGCCGGCAAAGTCTGCGTCAGCGGCAGCGCGGCGGTGTGCGTCGATGGCAACCTCTGCACCAGCGACGCGTGCGTCAAAGCCACCGGCTGCAGCTACACGCCGTTGACCGACGGCGCGCCCTGCGACGACGGCAAGCTGTGCACGATCGGCGATGGCTGCAAGTCCGGCGTCTGCACGCCGACCGGCGCGAAGAATTGCGACGACAGCAATCCGTGCACCAACGACACCTGCGACCCGACGCAGGGCTGCCAGCACACCGGCTTTGTCGGCCCCTGCAGCGACAGCAACGCCTGCACGACGGGCGAAGCCTGCAACCTGGCTGGCCTCTGCGCCGGCGGCACGCCGACCAACTGCGACGACGGCAACGCCTGCACGGACGACAGCTGCCCGACGACCAGCGGCTGCGTGCACCTCGCCAACAGCGGCACCTGCACCGACGGCAGCCTGTGCACCACTGAGAGCTGCGCGGCCTCGAGCTGCACCGTGACGCTGACCACCAACTGCAACGACAACGACGTGTGCACGACCGACGCATGCGCTGCCGCCACCGGCCTTTGCAGCAACGCGCCGATCTCGTGCGACGACAGCAACCCGTGCACCGTCGACGCCTGCAACCCCGCGAGCGGCTGCACGCACGCGAGCGCGACGGACGGCACCAGCTGCGGCGGCGCCAAGACCTGCAAGACCGGCGTCTGCCAGGCGGCGGGCATGGACGTCAGCGGCTGGAAGCTGGTCCAGGCCAACTCCACGCTGACGTACACGATTCCGGCCGGGACCACGATTCCCGCCGGCGGCTACCTGCTGCTGGCCCGCGCGTCGACGCAGGCGGAATTTTCCACGCACTGGAACGTCACGCTCGGCGCGAACGTGGTCTTTTTGCAATCGACGCCGAACGTCGGCACCGGCACGACGGGCTTCCCGGAAATCAACGGCAGCGAGACCTACACGCTGGAAAAATCCGACAGCAGCTTGGTCGAGGGGCCGACGATCGCCGAGGTCAGCAGCGGCGCCCAGTCCATCCAGCGCAGCAATCCGGCCGGCGCGGCGGGCGTGGCGGCCTCGTGGACCGTCGCCGCTGACTCGACCGCCACACCGGGCAGCGGCCAGACAACGGGCAAAGTGAACGGCGTCTACATCAGCGAATTCTCTGATGCTTCCGGTTCCGGCAACTTCTACTTTGAGTTCGTCGAGCTGTTCTACGATCCCGGTCCGTAGCGCTACGGCGCGTCCGGCTTGACCGCGTCGCTCGGCCGCATGTCGCACTTGGTCATCTTGCCGGGAATCGGCTTGTCCGGCACCGTGAAGCGCACCGTCGTCGCCTTGCAGCCCGCGCATTGCGGTCCCGGCTCGCAGCGGACCGTATGGTGCGAGCCCGCCTCCAGCGTCACTTTGGCCCAGCCTTCGCCGATCGGCGCGTTTTGGCCGTCCAGGTAGAGCGTCGAGTTGGCCGGAATCGAGCCGATCTGCCACGCGATCTGCGGCTTGACCTCCGGCGGCGCCACCACCACCGGCGTCTCCACCTTCGCCTCCGGAGTGACCGCGTGCAACGGCCGAAGCGGCGACTGGTGCTTCTTGGGCAGTTCAGCCGCCTCGAGCGGCGGCGCATGCAGCGGTTCCGCGTGCGTGTCCGTCAGCGAGGTCGGCAGCGGTGCGGGCGTCGGCTGCGCGTGAATCTGCGCTGGCCCGTTGGGCAGGTTGACCAGCGCACCTTCCGCGGGCAGCGGCTTGGGCTCGTCGGGCGGCGGCGGCGAATTCGGCAGGTGCAAGACGAACCAGAGCCCGGCCGAGACCGCCAGCAAGCCCGTCGCCAGGCCCGCCATGCCACCCAAGCGCTTGAGCTTGCGCATCCGCCGCGCCCGCGTCGTCCATTCGCGCAGCGCCGTCCGCGGCTCCTCGGCGTCGGGATCGATCGCCAGCGCGCGGTTCAGCGTGTCGATCGCCATCGCCAGCTTACCCGCCGCAGCCTGCTTCTGGCCCTCCGCGGTCAGCACCTGCACGACGGTCGGCTTCAGGTCAAACTGGAAGACTTCGGGCGCCTGCAAGAACCGCATGAGCAAGCCGTTCGTGTCCGACATCCGAAATTGTTTCAAATAGTTGCTCAGCGCGCTCTGCACCGCCGGCATGTCGGCGTAGCGATCCGCCGGCCAGCGCGCCAGGCATTGGGCGATAATGTCGTCAAAATGCCGGTCCACGGCCGGATTGTGGCGTGATGGCAGGTCAAACTGGCCCTCCAGGATGAGCCGGAACAGCGCCTGCGGATTGCTCGCCACGAACGGCAGCCGCCGCGTCACCAGGAAATACAGCACCGTGCCCAGCGCGAAGATGTCGCAGCGGCCATCGAGCTTGCTGCCCTCGATCTGCTCCGGCGCCATGTGCGCCGGGGAGCCGACGATCGCGCCCGTCGTCGTCATCTGCTCCATGTCCATCGCCTGGGCGATGCCGAAGTCCATCAGCTTGATCTGGCCGTCGCGCGAGATCATCAGGTTGTCCGGCTTGATGTCGCGGTGGATCAGCCCCATCGCGTGCGCGTGCCCGAGCGCGCCCGCGATCGCGTGCCCGACGAGCGCGGCGGTCTGTGGCAGAAACGGCCCGTGATCATGGGTGAATTGCGTCAGCGTCTCGCCGTGAACGAACTCAGTGACCAAAAACGCCGCGGCATCGTCGCCGGCGGAGAAGTCGTACACGTCGACGATATTGCCGTGGTGCAGCTTGGCGATCGCCTGCGCTTCGCGGTTGAAGCGCGCCCGCGCGTCCGGCTTGGAGCCCAGGTGCGGGTGCATCACCTTGATCGCGACGTCGCGGTTGAGCACGCGATCCCGGCCGCGGTAGACTGTCGCCATACCGCCGTCGCCGACGCGTTCCAGGACCTCGTAGCGGTTGCCGTAAAGCTCAGTCAGGGGGTACTCATGTCGGCGGTCGCACAATCGCCGCTGGCCCAAGTGTACACAGCTTTTCGCGGACCGTGCAGCGCCGCTATTTCCGCGCTGGCGCCGCGGGCAGAAACGCCTGGGCAGGCGGAACCGTGCGCGGCGGCACCGGCACGCTCGGCAGCGGGTGCGGCTGCGGCGGCGGCGCGGGCGTTGGCGCCTGCTGCGGCGCTTCCACGACCGGGTGGCCCGCGTGCTGCCAGGCGAAGATGCCTTCGTCCAGCACGGCTGTGTTCTTGAAGTGGCGCTTGCGCAGCTCGTCGACAATCACGCCGGACGCGTGGTGCGGGCAGGCGCAGTAGGCGATCACCCATGTTCCGTCATTGGGGATCTTGTCCAGCTCGCCCGGCTCGTAGTAGGGCACCGACACCGCGCCCGTGATGTGCAGCCGCAAGAAGTCCGACGGCGCGCGGGCGTCAACAATCACGATGCGCCGTTTGTTCTTCAGCGCGTCCGCGACCTCCTGCAGCGGCACCAGCCGGTCGTCTTTCATCTTCAAATCCGCGGGCTTGCCGTTTGGATTGATGACGATCGGCCCCGTCAGCTTGGGCGCCGCCTCCAGACCAGGCATGGGCGCGCTCGTCGGCGTCGCTGAAGCCGGCAGCTGCGGGTGCCACGGCACCGGCGGTGACGGCGGGACAGTCGTCGCCATCGAGCGCAGATAGGCGATCGCGTCGTCGATCTGCTGGTCGGTCAGCTTGGCCACCCACGGGTCCATCTTCGTCCCCGGCCGGCCTTTTTGGATAGCGTAGCGCAAGAAGCTGTCCTTCACCGACGCCAGCAGCTGCGGGTTGAACAGGTGCACAGCGGAGCCGCGCTGCGTCGACCAGCCATGGCAGGAGGCGCATTGCGTCATGTACACGTTCTGGCCGCGCCCTACAGCGCCGACGTTCGGCTTCTCGGCCAGCAGCACGGTCGGCGGCGCGGGCTGCGGCGGTGCCACGCGGCGCGTGTAGCCGATGATGGTGTCGATCTCCGCGGCTGAAAGCGGGCCGCCGACCTCCTGGGCGTACGCGGCCATGGCTGTGCCGGGCCGACCGCGGGCGATGGACGTGCGCAGGAATTGCGTGCTCGCCGTTTCCCGAAACGTCCGCGACACCAGCGACGGCGCGTTGTCCGCGGCGTATCCTTCCGCGTTCTTGCCGTGGCAGAGCGCGCAGTATTTCAGGAACAATTGCTGGCCCTTGACAGCTTCTGCCAAGGTCGGAGCGTCGGCCGGCGAGGCGACTTCCGGCAGGTCGACGGCGTCACCGCCGCGCGCATCCGCGCCCCCAGAGGCCGGCGCATGGCCGCAAGCAACCGTGGTCAAGAGCGCAAACAGGAGCGGGAGACGAGACATGCGATCCTCAGCGGGCCTTTGCCCCGGCGCGAGAATCCACTGAGTCGCGCCTGCGTGCAAGCCTCAAGTCGGAAACAGGTCCGGGAAGATGCCAAAAACGGCCGCGCTGCGCACTTTGCCGCCAGGCGATCGCCGGCGCGAGGCTGGTTTTCCCAGACCTCAGAGCGATTCCGCCTCGTGGACGTAGTGCGGCTGGCCGCGCGGCGTCGCCCAGCGCTGGAACAGCGCCATCTCAAACGGATCGGCGCGGTGGACGCGCTCCATCAGGAAGTCGAAGATGCCCATGTGTTTTTGGCAATACGTGCTGTCTGCCATGCGGCCGTGGATGCTGCCTTGCTCGCAGTAGTTGTGCACCGGGCAGACGCCGCACCACGGCTTGTAGACGCAGGTGCTGCAGCCGGGCTGGCCTTCCAGCGTGGAGGCCATGACCATGGAGCGCACCGTCGGGCTGCTGACGACGTCGCGGTAGTGGCTCGAGTCGGCGCCGTCGCCTTTGCCGTGGACGTTGCCGATCTGGAAGCAGTCGTCGCCGCTGCGGTCGACCATGCGGCCTTCGTCGCACGTGAACAGGCGGCCGTCGTGGCCATATGCCAACTGGCCGATGCCGGCGCCGCACGGGCTGCGGATGTCCAGGTAGTTCGGCTCGACATTGCCGAGGATTTTGCTGAACAAAAGCGCGGCGGTGCGCTCGACCATGTCATTGCCACCGCGGTTCATCTCCACGATATGCAGAAACGTCTGGCGGTAGAACGCCAGAAAATCCTCCATCGTGTAGCCCAGCCGCGAGCGGATCGTCGCACCCCAGCCGAACGGGTCGAGGTTGCGCAAGAAGATGCTCTTGCAGCCCAACGCCGCGTAGTGATTGACCAATTCATTACCGCGTGCCAGCGTTTGCCGCGTGATCGTCGGCAGCGCCTCGATGTGGTACAGGTGGGGATCCATGCCAGCAGTCACGTAGTGCTGGTTGATGCGCCTGATCCAATCCACGGTCGTGTCGTGCGATTTGCCGTCCTTCCAGATGCGCTGGCCGTCGTGCAGATCCGCCGGGCCGTCCAGCGACGTGCAGATTTGCACGCGGCGATCGATCAGGTACGCCAGCTTCTCCTCGTCCATCAGCGTCAGGTTCGTCACCAGCGCGAACATCAGCGACTTGCCGGCCAGTGCATTTTTTTGCCGCGCGTATTCGATGATGTGCTCGACGATTGGCCAGTTTGCCAGCGGCTCGCCGCCCTGGAACTCAATCGTCAGGCTGGGCGACGTCGTCTCAAAGGCAAAATCGACGCAGCGTTCCGCCGTCTCGATGCTCATGTCCACGTCCGGCGCGTCCATCCGCGCCCGGGAAGCGTGACAATACTGGCACGTGTGGTTGCAGCGCAGCGTCACGACGAAGATGTGCAGGCTCGGGCCGGCGCGCAAAAACCGGTATTTTTCCTGCAGCCGCGCGGTGATGGCTTCGCGATCCAGCTCGCGTGCCAGGAAGTTGTGGTCCTTCAGCCGCGCCCGCAGCGGGCTGTCGTTGGCCACGTCGCCCTTGAGAACCGCCTGATATTCGTCGTTTTCCAGGAACAGGTGATCGCCAAAATCGTTGGAGAGGAGCACGGCGCCGTCGACGGTGCGCTGGCGAAACGGCAGCAGATCCAAGATCTTCTGGCCGCGGACGGACAGCGACTGAATGGGCAGATGCGTGTGGTGGCTCATGGCGTGTCCTGGCGGGAAAGCGGCGTGCTGCGTGAAGGCGGCGGATCGGTGCGCGGGACGAATTCGTCCCAGCCGAAGCGGTCGGGGTATTCGTGCCACGGGCCTTCGCACGCAAGCTGCCAGGTGCAGACTTCGCACGGCGGGCCGTGGGCCTTGCCCTGTTCAAGCCGGTAGCGCGCGTAGTCGCCGATCTTGACGTCGCCGTCGTACACCGTCGTGTCCGGCAGCCCGGGCTCCACGGCGGCCCATTCGCGGCCGCGCAGAAAGCAAAATGGCACGGCTTCCGTCACCGTGCTGCGCCCCGCCGCGCGCACCACATCCAGCGCCAACGGCAGGTGTCTCTGCACGTCGCGGTAGCGCGGCACGGTCTGGTCCCACGTCTTGGCCGCTGTGCCCAGCGCGTGGACAAACGCAAACTGCACTTGCCAGACGCCCAGATGCACCAAAAGCTGAGCGATGTCGCGCAGATGGGTCACGTTCATGCGCGTGATCACCGTTTGGCTCAGCACTTTCTGGTTGAGCTTCTGCAGGTTGCGCAGGCCCTGAATCACTTGGTTGTATGCACCCTTGGCGCCCACCAGCCCGTCGTGCAGCGGCGCGATGTGGCCATGCAGAGAGGGGTTGAACTCGGTCGCGCCGGCCTCGACCAGCGCCTCGCAGTAGCTCATGTACGCCAGCCGCCGGCCGTTGGTCTGCACCTGAATCAGCTTGTAACCCAAGGACTTCGCCGCGCGGATAATCTCCGGCACGTCGTCGCGGATCGTGATCTCGCCGCCGGTCAGCAGCAGGCCATCGCAGGTCGCACGCGCCGCTTCCAGCCGTTGGATCGCCTCGGCCGTCGTCAGGTCAGCCACGTAATCGCGCTTGTCGCCCTGGACGCAAAACGTGCACCGGTTGTTGCAGCGAAAACCGAGCTTCAGGTCGAGCTTGTAGGCGCGTTCCACGCCTTCGGTCATCAGCGCCGGAAAGATGGTCTGGCCCGCGTCGTTGCGCGCCGCTTCGGCGGGCACAGGCTCGTGCGCGCACGCGTCCTGCACGACGCGCGGAGGTTGCTGACTTTCGCGCACCATGAGGCCTCCCGACAGACGCCGCCGTCAGTCCAGTCGGGCACTCTAGCAGTCGGGGCGCTGGGACTCGACCCGGAACTGTCACGCACGTGTCACGCGCGACGCCTGCGGGTGCTGCTGCGCTAGGGGCAGGTCGCGGTCGTGCAGGCGTTCTTGGCGGCTGCCCACGCGGCGATCGTCGCCTTGTCCGCGGCGCTGAGCGAGCCGCCCTGCGGCATGGAGCCGGACTGCACGTAGCTGTTGATCGACGCGTAGTTCGACGCCGACGAGCAGCCGTTGCCGAACGCGTGGCCGTGGCAGCCGTTGCAGTTGTTTTGGAAAATCGCCTGGACGTCCGCGTAGGTCGTGCACGTCTTGGCCGGGCAATCGCCGGGGCAGTTGGCCGTCGTCTCCGCTGGAGCCTCGCAGACGCCGTTGCCGCAGACCGGCGGTGGTGGCGGGCAGTCGCCGGGGCAGTTCGCGGTGGTCTCGCCCGCGTCGCACACGCCGTTGCCGCAGGTCGACGGCCCCGCTGAGCAGTTGGCGTTCTTGATGCACGTTTCGAGGTTGTTCAGGTTGGTCTTGGTCTTGTTGCTCTTGCCGGCGAGACACGCGTTGATGCAGGCCGTGTCGCCGGTGGCGCATTTCTGCTCGCATTCCAGGGTGCCGCGGCAGCTGGTGCTGTTGACGCAGGCGTTGGCCTGATTCTGGCAGTTGCTCAGGACGCACGTGTTGAACGTGCCGCAGTCGATCGGGCAGTTGTTGGCGTTCTCGCCAGTATCGCATTTCAGGTTGCCACAGGTGGCGGGCGTCGGACCGGGGCTGATCGCGTCGGGACCCGGGCCGACCGTGTCAGGGCCTGGGCCGATGGTGTCGGGGCCGGGGCCAACGGTGTCGGGACCGGGGCCGATGGTGTCGGGACCGGGGCCGATGGTGTCGGGACCGGGGCCCACCGTGTCGTCGACGATGGTGTCGAGGGTCCCGGCGTCCGGCTGGGTGGTGCCGGCATCGGCGCCCGGGCACTGGTTCGGCGTGCACGTATTCTTGCCGGCAGCCCATGCTGCGACCGTCGCCTTGTCCGCCGCGCCCAGACCGCCGCCCGGAGGCATCACGCCGGCCGAAACGTATTGCGCAATCTGCGGATAGTTCGCCGCGGAGGTGCAGCCGTTGCCGAACGTGTGCCCGTGGCAGCCGTTGCAGTTGTTGGCGAAGATCGCCTGGACGTCCTGGTACGTGGTGCAATTTGTGGTCACCACAGGCGTGTCGGTAGCCTGGATCGCGTCCGTGCCCGCGGTGGTGTCGTCGACGGTCGCGTCCAGATCAGTCGCGTCGAATTCCGCTGCGTCAACGCCCGTCGCCGCGTCGGTGCCCACGGCTGCGTCGGAACCGCTGACCGCATCCTGACCGCCGCTCGCGTCCGCGCCAGCCGCGACGCATGTCGCCATGGCCGCGGACTGCTGGCACTTTTGGCCCATGCCGCACGTGGCCTCGACGATCCATGTGCCCGCGGGCGTGCACGCGAGGACGTCCTGGCCGACGCAGACGTTCGTCGCGGTCGCGGGAACGCAAACGCCGCCGACGGTGGGCGTGCCGCTGCCGTTGGTGCCAAGAGGGGCGCCGGTGACGCTGTCGGAGCCGCACGCCGTCAGCGACAACGCCGCGACAGCCAGAGGCAGCAGGAAGAAACGGGCAGAACGGTGCAGGGGCGCAAAGGCAGACATCGAAACTCCTGGCGCGGCAGGCAGGGAGACCGCGCGCAATGCAACGGGAGGTGCTGAGCGCTCATGCGAACACCCAGACACTGCCGAGTGTGGAAAAAAAGTCACACCAACGCAAGGGATCGATTGCCATCTGTAAGCAATCGTGAAGCGGGACGCCCCGACCGACCCGGCCGCCGCGCTCCCGGCACTTGACCCCCTGCGGTGCGGGGTGTGGACTGCGGGAATACCGGCACACGCCGCTGGGTTGCCAAACCATGCTTATCGACACGTGGATCCAGATCGCCAGACAGCAAAACGCCAGTGATTTGCACGTGGAGCCGGGCATGCCGCTGGCGGTGCGGGTGCGCGGGCAACTGCGGATGGTGGGTGCGCCGATCGCCGCCGCGACGATCGCCCAGGGCGTGCGCGAGCTGCTCAGCGACGACGATCAGGCGGTGTTTCGCGAGCGCCATTCGCTGGATTTCTCCCGCACGATCGGCGGGTTGCGCTGTCGCGTCCATGTGCTGCGCAGCGCGCGCGGCGTGGGACTCGCGGTGCGGTTGCTCACGGCGTTCCAGGCGTCCCTGCGCAAGCTGAACCTGCATCCGGATCTGGCCAAGCTTGTGCAGCACCGCCACGGGTTGATCCTGATCAGCGGACCGACCGGTTCGGGAAAGTCGTCGACGCTGGCGGCGCTGATTCAGGAGATCAACACGACCGAAAGCCGGCACATCGTCACGGTGGAGAGCCCGATCGAGTACGCGCTGGTGAGCCAGAAGTCCTTGATTCGTCAGCGGGAAGTCGGTCGTGACACGCCGAGTTTCGAGCAGGCGCTCGTGGACGCGATGCGCCAGAATCCGGACGTGCTGATGGTCGGCGAGATGCGCGACCCGGAGACGATGCGCTTGGTCCTCAACGCTGCGGAAACTGGGCATTTGGTGCTCGCGACCGTCCATTCGTCGACCGTCGGCGAGGCGCTGGCACGGCTGGTCTCGGCGTTTGCGCCCGACATCCAGAACGGCATGGCGGCGCAGCTGGCGGACGCGCTGGTCGCGGTCGTGGGGCAGCGGCTGGTGGCGCGCGGTCCGGGCGATCGCTTGGTGCCGGAGTTGGAGATCCTGCTGGCGAACACGGCGGCCCGGGCGACCATCCGCCAGGGGCAGTTCAGCAAGATCCAGTCGGTGCTCGAGAGCGGCGGGCTGGACGGCTGCTGGACACTGTCACGCTACCGCGATTGGCTCGGCCGCCGCACGGATTTTTACGTGGCGACGGACAACGAGACGGAACCGGCCGCGGACTTGCCGCCGCCGCCCGCGCGCGATCGCCCGCCCATGCCCGCGCGCGCCGCAAACGCGCCGGTGCCGCGTGGCGACGCCGGTGTGCTCGTGCTGGACGACGAGGACGATCCGCTGGCGATTATCCGCGCGCTGGAAGGCCGCGGTCGGTCATGACCGCGTCCCGCCGCGCCTGTCGGCCAGCTGGACCCGCGGCGTGGGGCCCTTGACCGCGCCCGCGCGCACCCGCACGCTGCTGCCCATGAGCACGTCCGCGATCCCGCCTCGTCTTGGCCTCCTGACTGCCGCCCGCGCCCAGCACCCCGTGCTGGAAGTCTCGCGGCCACGCGACCTGCCGCTCGCAGCGCATCCGCAGCTCGCGGCGCAGCATTTTGCCGAGCGCTACGGTCCGTCGTTTTTCTTGGACGTCGGCACGGCGTGTCCGCTGCATTGCGTCTACTGTTCGGTCGCGCGCGGCCTCGATGACAAGGACGTGCGCATGGAGGCGCGCGAGCACCTGTACATGCGGATGGCGGACGGGGAGTCCGTGGGCGTGCGCAAGCTGGCGTTCATCGGCGGCGAGCCGGCTTCTCGCACGGATTTCATGCACTTGGCCGATGTCGCGCACGCGATGGGCTTTCAAGACCTGACGCTGGCGACCAAGAGCGTGAAGCTGGCGCGTCCGGCGTTTGTCGCCCAACTGCGCGACCACCACGTCTCGATGGTGCATTTGTCGCTGGACAGCTTTGACCCGGACGTGCTGGCGGTGCTGCTGGCGAGCCAGACGGCGCCCAAGCTGCTGCTGGCCGGGTTGCACGAGCTGCTGGCCCAGCGCATGGAGGTCTTCTTGTTTGCCGTGCTGACGCGCCACAATCTGGCGGGGCTGGGCGGCTATGTCCGGCAGCTGGCGGATTTGCAGCAGCGCTATGGCCGGCCGCTGACTGCAGTCGTGTCGCCGCTGAAAGTGCAGTCGCGGGCCGCGAAACATCGCGAGACGCTGGTGCCGCGGCTGACCGAAGTGGCGCAAGCCGTGGCGGCGGCGACCGCGCTGGCGCAGCAGCTGGGCGTGGCGCTGATTCACAAGGCCGTGCCGCCGTGCCTGCTGCCGCAGCACAGCGATTGGGCGCTGGAGCGCTACCTGGTCGAGGTGCGCGTGGATCTCCAGACCGGCCAGCAGCTGGCCGCGGCGCCGAACCCGGACGTGGCGAAACAGCCGCCGTGCGACGCGTGCCCGGCGAACGCGCTGTGTCCGGGCGTGGACGCAGCCTACGCGGCGTGGCAGGGCTGGGCGGAATTCAAGCCTGCAGCGCTTGCAGCAGCGCGTCCGTCGACCGCGAATTGAACGTGTCCCAAAACAGCACCGGACCTTGCGCCGCGGCCAGCTCATCCAGGAACGCCGCGGCGGCCTTGCCGGTGTAAGTTGCCTCCAGCGGAATGGCAAAATCGTCGGCAAAACGCGCCATTGCAGCGAGTCCCGCGGCGGTTGGCACGCCGTAGCCGTCGCCGAAATAGGCGTCGTTCAGCGGTGCCGCGCGGACCTGCAGGTCGCGGAGCGCGGGCACATGTTGGCGCAGGAACGCGGTGGTCTGATCGACCATCTGCTGCACCGCGCCGGTCGTGCACGTCGCGATCGGGCCCAAGTGCGACGCCGCGACGCGTACGCCCACCAGCCGCGACTTCAGCCCCGCCAGCTGCAGGCCCACCGTCAGCCCCGCCAGCGTGCCGTTGCTGCCCACCGGCACGACGATGACGTCCGGCTCCGGCAGTTCGCCCGCGGCGATTTGCTCCGCGAGCTCCAGCGCCGCGTTCACGTAACCCAGCACGCCGACTGGATTGGAACAGCCGGCAAACAGGAAATACGCATCGCGCCGCAGCCGCGCCGGGTGCAGGTAGAACGTCAGCACCGTCGACAGCAGCGTGCCCTTGTGCACCAGCTTGGCGCCCGCCGCGCGCATCAGCGCCTGGTTGCGCTGGACGGTCGGCGAGTCCGGCTGGTCAAACGTGTACACAGTCAGCGCCACGCCGGCTTGCTTGCACATCAGCGCTGCGGCCACGCCGGCGTTCGTCCCCGTCGCGCCAAAAGTAAAGGCGTGGCGCACCTTTTTGGCCTGCATCTCCGCGACCACGAACTCCAGCTTGCGCACCTTGTTGCCGCCATACGCCGCGTGCGTCAGGTCGTCGCGCTTGATCCAGCCGTGCTGCGTGCCCGGCAGCTGCTGCACCGGCGTGGGCAAATCCGCCAGCGGCTGCCACGGTGCGTGCGCCTCAAGCTCAGGAAAACGCTGGAAAAGTGGCCGAGTCGCCATGCTTCACACGCCAAAGAGCTGGTGCAGGTGCGGGTTGAGGAACTTGCCGCCCGGATCCAGCGCCTGGCGCACGCGCTGGAAGTCCTGCCAGTGGTCGTAGCGGCCGGCAAGCTCCTTGGCGGTCAGCGAGTGCCATTTGCCCCAGTGCGGCCGGCCGTCGTACTTCCAGAAAATCGGCTCCACGGCCTTGAACAGCGCGATGTGGTCCTGCTTGAAGTACTGGTGCACGGAAATCGTCACCGACTCGCGGCCGTGGTAGGGCGACAGCCACAGGTCGTCGGCACCCACATGGCGGTATTCCAAGGGAAAAAATACCGGCAGGCCGTCGTCGCGGATCTTCGCCGCCACTTCGCGAAAACACGCCGGGCCCTTGTCCGCCGGCACGGCATACTCCATCTCGTTGAACAGCGTGTGCCGGACCGTGGGAAAAATGTGGTAGGACGCGCCCACGCGCACCGTGTCCGGCACGAACCAGCCTGCGACGCTCTGGATCAGCGGAATCGTGAACGGCGCGCGCATGCCGACCTCGGACGCGTATTCCAGCTCCGCCTCCTCCTCCTGCGCCGCGTTGATCGTCCGCGGCGTGTCCATCGGCACCTCGCGCATCCGCTTGGTGAACGCCGTCTCGCCGCGCGGAAAAGCGAAGAATTCCGTGTGTCTGTCCTGTTTTTGCCAGCTGGCGAACTGCTCCAGCGCGTCGTTCAGCGGCAGGATGCCCTGGCGCTCTTCCAGCAGATACGCGGTGCGATTTTGCAGCGTCACCTCGGTCAGCACGCCCAGACTGCCCAGCGAAACCTGCGCGGCCTTGAACACCTCAGACTCCGCGGACGGCGAGACTTTGCGCAGCGCGCCATCGGCTGTTACCAAGGAAATTTCCTTGAGATACGCGGCCATACAGCGGTGCTGTGCGCCCGGGCCGTGGCTGGATGTCGACAGCACGCCGCCCAGCGCCTGCAGGTCGATGTCCGGCTGAACCGGCAGTCCCTGACCGAGCTTGGCCAGCGGTTCTCCCAGCAAATACAGCCGCGTGCCCGCCTGGATCGTCGCCGTCAGGTTCGCCGCGTCGTGGCCGACAATGCCGCTCATCAGCTCCAGCGATAGGAGCGTGTCGTCCGTGGGCACCACCGCGCTGAAGGAATGGCCCGCGCCGGCGACGCGCACCGGGCCTTTGGCGGCCTTGACGATTCCCGACAATTCATCCGTGTTTGCTGGCAGTTGCAGACCGCCCTTGGGCGTGCAGCGTTGCGCCCCGGACCAGTTGCGCCACTCTCCCGGCGGCGTCGGCAGTTCTGGCTCGCGGCCACAGCTCGCCAGGACGGGCGCGGCGACAAGGCTCTTCAGGAATGCGCGGCGGCGGGCATCGACGGGACGGGCCATGGCGAAACCTCCGGATGGCCGCGGGACGCCCATCGCGCCGCCACGATGAACGCCGCGGCCGCGAACGTCAATTGACGCCTGTCAAGATCTGCGCGATCGTCCGGTCATTCCCACGTCGCGTCGCCGGACTGGATTGCCCAGCCAGCGTCCGCTATAACGACCGCGGCCGTTCGCGGGCCATCCGGAGCTTCCCATGCGCATCGCTGCCGACATCACCAAGCTGATTGGCAACACGCCGCTCGTGCACATCAACCGCATCGCGGCGGGGCTGCCGGGCCAGGTCGTCGCCAAGCTGGAGAGCTTCAATCCGGCGTCGTCGGTCAAGGACCGCATCGGCGTGGCGATGATCGAGGCCGCCGAGCACCTCGGGCAAATCAAGTCGGACACCGTACTTCTGGAGCCGACGAGCGGCAACACCGGGATTGGCTTGGCTTTTGCCGCGGCAGCCAAGGGCTACAAGCTCGTGCTGACGATGCCGGAGACCATGAGCCTGGAGCGGCGGCGGATCCTGCTGGCGCTGGGCGCGGAGCTGGTGCTGACGCCGGGTGCGGCGGGCATGAAGGGCGCGATTGCCAAGGCCAACGAGATGGCGGCGGCGGATCCGCGCTATTTGGTGCTGCAGCAGTTCGACAATCCGGCCAATCCGGCGGTGCATCGCGCGACGACGGCGGAGGAGATCTGGCGCGATTGCGACGGCAAGCTCGACGTCCTGGTGTGCGGCACGGGCACGGGCGGCACCATCTCGGGCTGCGCGGAAGTGCTGAAGCCTCGGCTGCCCAAGCTGCAGGTTATCGCGGCAGAACCGAAAGATTCCCCGGTGTTGGCGGGCGGCGCGCCGGGGCCGCACAAGATCCAGGGCTGGGGTCCGGGCTTTGTGCCGGGTGTGCTGCGGACGGATTTGCTGGACGAAATCATCGGCGTGGCGAACGAGGATGCCGGCGCGATGGCGCGGCGGCTGTGTCGCGAGGAAGGCATCCTGTCCGGCATCTCCTGCGGCGCAGCGATGTGGGCGGCGGTCGAGGTCGCCAAACGCCCGGAAAACGCGGGCAAACGCATCGTCGTGGTCCTGCCAGACACCGGCGAGCGCTACCTGACCACCTGGCTTTTTGAAGAGGAGGCGTCCAAGTGAGCGGTCAAACCAGCAGCCATGAGGCGCTTTTGGGCCCCGTCGTCGACAGCCTGGTCAGCGCCGCGCTGGCCGATCGCGGACCGCGCAACGAGGGGCGCATCGTCCTGCCGTCGCGCGACGCGGTCCTGGCGTGTCTGGACGGCATCCGTCAGGTGTTTTTTCCCGGCTATTTCGGCACCGCTGACCTGCACGACAAGAGCGTGCATTACTACGTCGGCGCGACGCTGGATCGCGTGATTCACGAGATGGAAGAGCAGATCGCCCGCGCGGTGGCGTTCGTCGCGGGGGACAACTACGCGAATTGCCCGCATTGCCGCGACAAGGCGGAAGCCATGACCAACGCGTTTGTCGCGCGGCTGCCAGAAGTGCGGCGGTTGATCGCGACGGACGTGGAAGCGGCGTTTCAGGGCGATCCGGCGCTGCAAATCAAGGACGAGGCGATCTTCAGCTACCCGGGCGTCTATGCCGTGACCGAGCAGCGCATCGCCCATGAGCTGTACAACCTCGGCGTGCCGCTGATCCCGCGCATGATCACCGAGCACGCGCATTCGCTGACCGGCATCGACATTCACCCCGGCGCGACCATCGGCGAGCGCTTCTTCATCGATCATGGCACCGGCGTCGTCATCGGCGAAACCAGCCGCATCGGCTGCAACGTGCGCCTCTATCAGGGCGTCACGCTCGGCGCCAAGAGCTTCCCACTGGACGAATTTGGCAAGCCGATCAAGGGGATCGACCGACACCCTATCGTCGAGGACGACGTGGTCATCTACGCCGGCGCGACGATCCTCGGGCGCATCACGATTGGCCGCGGCGCGTCGATCGGCGGCAACGTCTGGCTCACCCACAGCGTCCCCGCAAGCGCGCGCGTCACGCAGGCGGAGGCCCGCGAGAGCAAATTCGAGGACGGCGGCGGCATTTGACCGGCCATACATGTTCGCCTTTGTGCGAGACCAAACCCTTCGGGCCTGGACCGGTCGCATTTCGGACCGGACCGCGAGCGTGCTTCTCCGAAGGCACGCCGCGGCAGACGGGCGCTCGATTCCGAACTTCGGCGAATGTCGATTGTGCGTCCCCGAGGTGCCGATGGAACGCCTGATCCTGCTGCTGCGCGGCATCAACGTCGGTGGCAAGAATGTCTTGCCGATTAGGGAGTTGACGCGGATCTGCGCCGAGTTGGGCGGCCAGAACATCCGCACATACCTGCAGAGCGGCAACGTGGCGCTGGACCTCGTGCCCGCGCAGGCGCCGAAGCTGGCCGACGCTGTGCAGCGGCAGCTTGCGGCGCAGTTTGGCCTGAATGTGCCGATCGTGACGCGCAACCGTTTGGAAGTGCTGGATGTTTTGGCGCACAATCCGTGGCCGGATTGCGACCCGGCGCTGCTGAGCGTCGCGTTCCTCGCGCACGCGCCGACGGCGGCGCAGATCGCGCGCCTGGAGCCCAATCGCTCGCCGCCGGACCAATTCCACGTCGACGGCCGCGCGGTGTACCTGCACACGCCCAACGGCCTCGGGCGGACCAAGCTGACCAACGCCTGGCTCGACGCGAAGTTGACGACGATCTCGACGGTTCGCAATTGGCGCACGATCGGCGCGCTGGCCGAGCTCTGAAGCCAAGCGCGGCGGCTCGGACGCCTACAGCAGCGGCGGGTAGCCGAACACGTCTCCCGTGACCTGCAGCGGCACGAAATCGCGGCGCAGCGCGTCCGGCAGCTGATCGGCCAGCGCGGCCACGGTCCAGCCTCCCGCGCGGTGCAGCGCGCGCTTGGGCGCGGGCAGGGAAAACAGCGAGATTTCGGTGCCGCGTACCGCGAAGACCTGACCGTTCACGTCATGGCTGACGTCCGCCACCAAAAAGGCCACCAGCGGCGCGATCTGCTCGGGCGACATCTGCTTTAACCGCTCGATGCGCGCCAGCTGCTTGGGATCGTCGCTCGTCGGGATGGTCGCGGTCATGCGCGTCCAGGCAAAAGGTGCCACCGCGTTGGCGCGCACGCCGAACCGCTGCATGTCAATCGCGATGGACCGCGTCAGCGCGACGATGCCCAGCTTGGCGGCGGCGTAGTTGGCCTGGCCGAGGTTGCCGATCAGCCCGGACGTCGACGTCATGTTGACGATGGCGCCGCTGCCCTGGACGCGAAAGCGCTCGGCGGCAGCGCGGCACACACAAAACGTGCCTTTCAGGTGGACGTTGATGACGGAATCCCAGTCCGATTCGCTCATTTTGTGGAACATGCCGTCGCGGACGATGCCGGCGTTGTTGATGACGAAATCGACGCGGCCAAACGTCGCCACGGCTTGCTCGACCAGGGCAAACGCCGCGTTCCAGTCGGCCACCGACGCGCCATTCGCGGCAGCTTGGCCACCCGCGGCAGCGATCTCGGCGACGACTTCGCCTGCCGCAGCGGTATCGCAATCGTTCACGATGACCGCCGCGCCTTCTGCGGCCAAAAACCGGGCGATCGCCGCGCCAATTCCGCGACCTGCGCCCGTGACGATGCCGACTTTGCCTGCCAGTGCACCCATGAAATCCCCCGTCAAAACGCGCTCTCGCCCGTCAGCGCGCGGCCCAGCACCAGCGTGTGGACCTCTTCGGTGCCTTCGTAGGTCAGCGTGCTCTCCAGATTCAGCGCATGGCGGATGACGCCGTACTCCACCGTGATGCCGTTGGCGCCCATCAAGGCGCGCGACGTCCGCGCGATGTCCAGCGCCATGCGGCAATTGTTGCGCTTCATCAGGCTGATCTGCACCGCCGTGACCTTGCCCTTGTCCTTCAACCGGCCGTAGTGCACGGACAGCAGCGACGCTTTGACGATCTGGTCCGCCATGTCCGCCAGCTTGGCCTGGATCAGCTGCTTGGCGGCGATCGGCTTGCCGAACTGGTGGCGCTCCAGCGCGTAAGTCCGCGACCGCTCCAGGCAATCGCGCGCCGCGCCGACGACGCCAAAAGCCACGCCAAAACGCGCATTTTCCAGACAGCCCAGCGGCGACTTGATGCCCTTGGCCTTGGGCAGCCGGGACGCTTCCGGGAGCCGCACGTCGTCCAGCGTGAGCGAGCCGGTGAACGACGCGCGCATCGACATCTTGTGCGGAATGTCGTGGGCGGCGAAGCCCGGCATGCCGCGCTCGACGATGAAGCCGAGCACCGAGCCGCTGTCGCCTTCGCGCGCCCAGACGACCGCGACGTCGGCGATTTGCGCGTTGGTAATCCACATTTTGGTGCCGTTGAGCAGCCAGTCCTCGCCGTCTTTCTTGCAGCGCGTGGTCATGCTCGCCGGGTCGCTGCCGGCGTTGGGCTCGGTCAGGCCAAAGCAGCCGATGACCTTGCCTTGCGCCATCTGCGGCAGCCAGCGGTTCTTTTGCTCCTCGCTGCCGTAGGCCCAGATCGCGTACATCGCCAAGCTGGTCTGCACCGAGACGAACGAGCGCAAACCGGAGTCGCAGCGCTCCACTTCGTGACAAGCCAGGCCGTAGGCGACGTTGCTGATGCCCGGGCAGCCGTAGCCGACCAGGTTGGCGCCGAGGATGCCCAGCGAGGCCATTTCCGGAATCAATTCGCGGGGGAAGTGGCCCGTCTCCCAGTTGTGGCCGATGCCGGGCATCGCGCGCTGGTCGATGAAGCGGCCGACCATGTCGCGCACGGTGCGCTCTTCCTCGGTCAAGAGGTCGTTCCAGCCGATGAGTTGGTCGATGTCCTGCAGATCGTTCGCCATTTTTGCACCTGTCGAAAAAATGTTTGAGTTACGCGGCGATGCGCGGCACCAGCACGTCGGTTCGGCCCATGCGGACCAGCTGATCGCAGCGCACCGCACCCAGCAGCGCCGCGCCGATCGCGCCCGCGAGGATGCCTTCGTCGTGGCTGCGGGCAAGCAGCGCCGCAGCCTTGCCGCCTTCCAGCGTCTCGCGCAGCGCCATGACCAGCCCAGCGTCATGCGCCAGCCCGCCGGTCAGCAGCACCACGTGCTCCGCGCCAATCGCCCGCAGCAGCCGCGCCAGCCGACCGGCAATTGACAGGTGGATGCCCTTCAAGATGTCCTGCGTGGAAATCCCGCGGCTGACCATGTTGATGACGTCCGTCTCCGCCAACACCGCGCAAATGCTGGAGACTTGCTCTGGCTTTTGCGCCTGGCAGGACAGCGTGCCCACGTCTTCCAGCGGCACGCCGAGGTAGCGCGAGATATTCTCCAGGAACTGCCCGGAACCACTGGCACATTGGCTGGTCATGCGGTGGCCGAGCACCTTGCCGCGCTCGTCAATCTTGATCGCCCGCGCATGCAGCGCGCCCACATCCAGCACCGCGCGCGCCTCCGGGTCCAGCACCAGCGCGCCGCGCGCGTGGGCGGTCATGCTGTAAAAGTGGCCGGTGCGCATCTCGACCATCTCGCCGTCGCCCGTGCTCGCTACATAGTCGAAATTCTTGGGATCCACGCCCGCCTGCTGGCATGCCGCGGCGAACGTCGCTTCCACGACTTCCACGATGTTGCGCCGGCGGATGCGCTGCACGGCGGTCGCCAGCACTTCAGGCTTGTCGCCCGCCTCGCTGCGGCAGATGGCGACCTTGACGGAGCTGGAGCCTGCGTCAATTCCGGCGGTGAGGTGTTTTTTGGACGTTGGCATGAAAATCTCCTGAAATGACAAGCGGTTGGATGTTCAGCTGCACGACGCTTCAAAAAGCGGTGCCGGACGCGAGCGCGCCGCCGTCGCCACCGCAGGCATCAGGCTCGGATGGCCGGCGTTGTAGTCGTCCAGCGCAAACATCGCGGCGCCCAGCGCGCCCATGTAGATCGAGTCCGGGTGGATGTTCAGCGTGATGTGCTCGCCGTAGTTGTCGACCACAAGCTCTTTCAACAGCTTGGTCGCCATTGGGTTTTTGCACACGCCGCCGGTGAAAGTGAATTCGTTCTCGATGCCGCCTGAACGCGCCAGCAGCGACATCGCCCGCAGCAGGATCGCCCGGTGCAGCCCCGCCAGGATGTCCTCGCGCGCCTGGCCCAGCGCCAGCCGCTCGCGCAGCTCTGCGCCCGCGAACACCGTGCAGGTCGAATTCACGCGGATCATCCGCGTGGCTTTGAGCGCCAGCGGTCCCAGTTCGTGCAGGCCGAGGTTCAATTCATCAGCAATATAGCCAAGATAGCGACCACAGCCCGCCGCGCAGCGGTCGTTCATCTGAAAGGACGTCACCACGCCGTTCTGGTCCACCTGGATCGCCTTGGTGTCCTGGCCGCCGATGTCCAGCACCGAGCGCGTGCCGGGAAAAACCCGATGCGCGCCGCGGCCGTGGCACAAGATCTCCGAGCGCACGGCCTCTTTCGGGAACGGCAGCGTCTGGCGACCGTAGCCGGTGCCCGCCAGCGCCACTTCTTCCACCGGCTCGGCCGCCGCGTCGCGCGCCGCCTGGTCCAGCACCGCCCGCACCGCCGGCGACACTTTGCGGGCGACAGCCACGCGCGCCACCGCCGTCGGCAGCAGCACACCAAAATCCCGAGCCTGAACACGGGTTTCCACGTCGAGGATCGCGCGGTCAAACAGGCCGACCAGCCGCTCAAACGGCACGTCCGCTTTGGCGCACACGCGCTCGGCGCCTTGCACGAACGCCTGACCGGCGATGTCGCGGAAGAAGTCGCTCTTGCGCTCCACGCCGCCGAGGAACAGATCCGGCGCCGTCTGCAGCATGTCCGCGAGCAGCTCGGTCGTCGCTGCCGTGACGGAATCGCGCAGTGGGCCTGGCGACCAGATCTGCAGCAGCGCCATCACGCGCTCTTCCAGGTACGCCAGCTCGTCCAGGTACAGCTCCAGGCGAAACGCGCTCAGCAGGTCGTGTTCCAGCGCGCGGGCTTCCACGGCGTGGCCGTCGCTGCTGCGGCCCAAGGCGCGATCCAGCAAGGAAAATCGCGTGTTGGTCAGCGCTTCGTCGCGGGCAATCGCGCTGGCCACGGCATAGTTGCTGCGGCTGTTGGTGATGCCCTTGCCGACGATCTGGCCGGACTCATCCAGCATCACGGCTTTGGTTGTGGTCGACCCCAGGTCAATTCCGACGACGCATTTCATGGCAGAAACTCCTTTGATTTCAAGCACTCACGCGCAGACGGCGGGCATCGATCATTTGGAAATAGCTCTGCAGCCGGTTCTCAATGTTGGCCTTGGAGAAGTAGCGCGGATCGACCAGATCCGACTCGATGAAGCCGCCCGGCACGCCCGTGCGCTGCTCCAGCTGCCGCAGCATCAGGAGCTGGCCAGCGGAGAACGAGTTGCACGACTTGACGCTGTTGATGAGAAAGCCGTCGGCCTCGTACTCGCGGATGTAGCGTTCCAGCAGATCCACGCGCGTCGGCAAGCCGAGGTTCGTGTAGCAGCCGAGACAATAATTCGCCATGGTTTCAAGTGGCTGCGACGAGTCGTGGCGAAAGCCGGTGTCGTACAGGCCGCCCACGCGCGTGTAGGTGCTGGCGACGACGACGGCGCCCTCCTTGGCGAACATCCGCCAAAAGTCGGGGAAACTCGTCCAGTTGGGCGGCCCTTCGACCACCAGCCGGTAGCGCTGCTCGCCCATCAAGCCGTCGGGTGTCTGCGGGCCCTCGTTGCGCAAAATCCGCGCTTCGCACTCGCCGCGCAGCTCGCGGTAGTAGTCCACCGCATCCTGCGAGCCGCGAAAGGACGTGAAGATCGGCCCGATGTAGTACACGCCGCCAAAATAGCCGTCGATCGGCGACGGCTTGTGCTTGGCGCTCTCCCACACTTTGACGAGGTCGTCTTCCGCTTGGCGCGACAAGTCCAGGTGATACTTGAGCTTATCCATGTCCAGCTTCTTCCCGGACAGACGCTCCAGCGCCGGAATCACCTCGTCGCGCAGCTGGTTCACCACGTACTCGCGCATCTCCGGCGAGATCACGCCGTCGGGCTGGTACGGCACGTGCAGCATGACCACCGGGCACTTGTACTCTTCGCGCAACAGCTCGAACCACTTGAGGAAAGTGAAGCAGCCGGTGTAGGAGAGCAGCAGCAGATCCGGCTCCGGCAGCTTGGTGCCGGTCGGGCCGAAATTGCCGCTCTTCAACATGCCGATGTCGCACTTGACGTAGGTGCACACGTCTTCCGAGTGGCCAGCCTTCTCCGCTTCCGCGATGTAACCAGCTGATTTTTGACGCATTCCCGACTGGAGCGCATTGATCTCCGGCAGCACCGGCAGCAGGTCCAGCGCCTGCAGCAGCTCGGTCAGGTTGCCGGGCACAAAGGTGTAGACGACCTTCTGGCCGTTCTCCTTGGCGTGCGCCAACTTCTCGTAATGGTCGGCAATCATTTGCTTTTGCCGATCCTGACTCGAATCCTTGGCGGTCGCCGGACGGAGCGATACGGGCGGACGGTTGCGAACGGGCAAGGCGGTACTCATTGGACGGTCCCCCACAGTTTGACGGAATCGGAAAAGGCCCCGGCTTGTTCGCGGATGACCTGAAATTGCCCAGTGTTTTCAGAGAACTTGAACGCGGTGAACGGCACGCCGTTGCGCTCCAGCGCGGCCTCCAGCATCGGCTGGTCGAGCAGCGCCGGGTCGCAAAAGGACGCCGCCGCGAACACGACGCCATCCGCCTTGGTCGCCTGAACTTTCTCCAGCAGCGCCGCGCCTTTTTCCGCGGTGCCGATGTAGCGCGACGCCGTCGCCGCGCCGTACTGGATGAAGCTGTTGGCCAGCGCCTCCAGCGGATCGCTTGTCGTGTCATCGATCGCCGATTCGATATACCGCAGGCCCAGTTGCAGATCGTCGTCCACGATGTCGCAGCCAGATTTCTCCAGCGTGCGGATCAAGTCCAGCGGCGGCTGCTCGCAGAACGCGCCGACAAGCACCACCCGCACGTTGTCGAACGGCCGCGCTGGCCGCGCCCGCACCGCATCGGCGAATTCCTCCAGCATCTGCGCGTGTTCCAGCGCCGGCATCAGCCCGCCCGCGCGCAGAAGCACGTACATGTCGGACGTCGGCAGGCGCCACGGCTCCGTGCGGCGCAGGTTGTCCAGCACGTTGATGGCCAGCCGCCGGCGGTTCTCGTGGCGGATCGCCTCGCGCAGCGCCTCGGGGTCGTACGCCTTGGCGCCGCGTTCATGCAGCTCGCGGGCAATGCGCTTGAGCTCCTGGGCGTAGAATTTGCCGCCCAAGTGCAGCGCGAAATTCTGCGGCAGGTCCAGGTAGCTCGACCAGCGATCCGGAAACAGCATCTTCCACATGCCGCCCAGGTTGCGGATCACGTCGCACAGGGACGGAAACACCATGCCGTCCAAGCAGTTGAGATGGCCGTTCAAGCCCAGCTCGATGGTGCTGCGCGGAATGTGGCAGATGTATGACTGGAAATACGAGTCGCCGCGGATGATGTCGACTTGGTCGCCGCCGCCAAAAATCGTCACCGGCAGGCAGCCGATCGCCTCAAACAGCGGCCGCGGCACGTAAATCGGCATATAGCCGATCGCCAGGCCGCCCGGATGCGCCGCTTTCCAGCGCTGGACCGGGCCGAGGTGCAAATCGTCCATCACCGTGCGGGCTTGGTGCAGAATCTGGCTCGCGCGGTCGGCGCCCGGCAAACCCGGCGTCTGGGTCGTTGTCTCGGCCATCTGTTCCCCCTATTTTGTCCCGGCTTGGCGCTTGAGCAGCGAAACTTGGCGGTGTGCCAAGCCCGGCGGCAGTTCTTCCTGGCTTGGGCTCGCGGGGCAGCGCGCGACCAAACCGCACACTGCGAGGCTGTGGATGCTGCGCGCCACGTCTTCCGGCGTGCCGTGCAAGGTTGGCTCGTACCAGGCCCAGACCCAGTTGATCATGCCAAAGATGCTGTACGTCGCCCGATCCAACGCGACGGCTTCCACCGGCCCGCGCGCAGTATCCGGCGTCGCGCAGCCTTGGGCAAAGACCGCCGCCACCGCGTCCCGGCCGATGCGGAAATAGGCTTCTTTCAAGCTGCGCACCCGCTGGCGGTGCTCCGCCGGCAGCGCCGCCGCTTCGTGGATCAGCACCCGCATCACGTCGGCGTGGTCGATGAAATAGCGCACCTGATTGAAAATAAACACGTATAGCCGCGCCGCCGCGTCGGGCGTCTCCTGGCGCGAGTCGTTTGCCGCGGCGATGAGCGTCTCAAACGCGCGGATCTGCAGTTCAGCCAGCAGCTCCTCTTTCGACGCGAAATAATTGTACAGGCTCGACACGCCAAAGCCCGTCGCCTCAGCCAGATCGCGCATGGACATGCCGTGAAACCCGCGCTCCGCAATCAGCGACGCCGCGGCGTGCAGGATGTCCGAGCGCTGCTGCTCCAGGCGAGCTTGGCGCGGCGTCATGCGTTCACCCACTTGGCCGGGCGGCGGGCGAGAAACGCGTCGATACCCTCATTGCCGTCGTGACTGGCAAGGATTTCGCGCAGATAGAGCGCCTCGGCGTCGGCCAGCCCGCGGTCCAGCGCAGCGAACAGGCCAGAGCCGTGGCGGATCGCCGCCGTGCCCTGACGCAGCGCAAATGCGGACGAAGGCTGGAGATTCTTGCGAAACCACGCCAGCACTTGCGCCAGCGGCGGCGTCTCGGCGTCCAGCAGCGTGACCAAGCCGTGCTGCTGCGCCTGGACCGCCGGCAGGGGCGCGCCGGTCAACAGCAGCCGCTCCGCCAGCGCGCCGCCGAGCCGCTGCGCGCCCACGGCCGCGAGCACCGGCGGCAGCACGCCCAGGCGGATCTCCGGACAGCCCAGCTGGGCGTTCGGCGTTGCGAACAGCAGGTGGCAGACCAGCACCAGCTCGAATGCGCCGCCCAGACACTGACCCTCAATCAGCGCCGCGACGGGCACCGGAAAATGGCCAAGCTGGCGAATCAGCGCGTGAAACCCCGCGAGCATCGCCGGCGCCTGCTCCTTGCGGTGCTCCTCGACGGACGCGCCAAACGAGAAATGCCCGCCCGTTCCGCGAATCACCACAAGTTTCAGGTCCTTGTCCGCCTCGGCCGCCGTCAGCTCGGCCGCCAGCGCCGCCATCATCGCTGCGTCCAGGATGTTGGCCTTGGGCCGGTTCAGCCGCAGATCCAGCACCGCGCCGTCTTCCAACCGCTCGACAACAATCAGATTTTCCGCCGTGTTGGTCATGAAATCCTCACGCGACCGCGTGGCCGTCTTGGCTCGCGCGATCCGCATCCATCCCGCGCCGCGCCGACGGCGGCAGGA
Organism: uncultured Myxococcales bacterium; assembly: GCA_903929795.1. GTDB lineage: Bacteria > Myxococcota_A > UBA9042 > UBA9042 > UBA9042 > CAIYBN01. The sequence continues at coordinate 95,928 of CAIYWC010000097.1, forward strand.
TTTCGCGCACCAGCGCCGCGTCAAACCGCGCGCCTTCCGCAAGCCGCTGCCGCAACAGGACAAAATCGATCTCGCGCTCGTTGCGGTCGCCGTAGTGGAACGCCGGAAAGCCCGCCGCCGCTTCCGTGTTCATGTTCAGCGCCAGCCAGGAGCGGTTGGTCTCGGAATTCGCGTACCAGTGTTCCAGCTTCTTTTTCCGCAGGCTTTCCAAGGTCTTGCGCGAGCAATCCGGGAAGGTGTACAGCAGCTTGGTCACGTAGGTGTCCACCAGCGCGTCCAGCTGGCTCAGGTCCACCGTGCACGTCGCCGCCACCGCTTTGGCTTCCGCCAGCGCCGCACCGGTCTTGCTCTCGCCCAGCGCCGGGCGGCCAAACGCGTCCAGCTCGCGATCGGTCACGACCAGCGGGTTGGCGATGAACGAACCGTCGGGCAGCTTGTGCACCGGCACGATGTCGTTCACAAGCCCGAGCCGCAGCGCCTTGTGCGCGGACATCGGCTCGCACAACACCAGCGATTCTGCAGCCTTGGAATAGCCGACGTACAAGTGCAGGAAATCCGTGGAGCCACCGTCCGGCGCCGAGCCGTGCACCGGGCCCGCCTGGCCAAAGCGCGCGTGGTCGCCGCTGACGGAGAAATCGCACGCCATGCCGATCTCCTGGCCGCCGCCGATGCGCATGCCGTTGACGCGGCAGATGACCGGCTTGTCGCACAGCAAGATCGCCGTCACCATGTCATTGAAAAGACGCATGTATTGCGCGTATTCCAGCGGCCGGTTGCTGTAGTAGCTGGCGTATTCCGCGGTGTTGCCGCCGGTGCAGAACGCCTTGCTGCCGACCGCCGTGAAGACGACCGCGACGGCTTTGCGGTCCGCGCTGGCCCGCCGACAGCCGAGAATGACCTCCTTGACCGCCTCAGTTGTATAGGAATTCAGCTGCTTTTCATTGTTCAGCGCGATCCACACCTGGTGCAAGCCAGCGACCGGCTGACCGTCGCGGCCCTTGACCGGCTTTTCTTCGTAGCCAATGTGGCGAAATTGCAGGTTGCCGACGAGTTCGTGATTAATAAGCGTTGTCATGAGGTTATCTCCTTGCTAAGCCCGCGGATCCAAAATCATCCGCTTTTCCAGTTTGTGCGCCGCCATGTCCGCCAACGCCTGATTCAGCTGCGACATCGGGGCCAGCTCGCAAAACGGCGCGAGCTGGATTTTGCCTTGCCAAATCAAGTTCAGGACGTCCGGATAGGCCTCGGGCGGGCAGCCCCACGTGCCGTGCACGGTCGCGTCGAACGCCATCAGGTTGGAGAAGCGCAGCTCGACTGGCTTGGCGGAAAAGCCCACCTGCACCAGCGTTGCCGCGCGCGCAAGCAGCGTGAACGCCAGTGTCTGGCCATCCGGCGTGCCGCTGCACTCGAAGATGCGCCAGTTCAGCGACGGCACGCCCCACGCCGCGAACGCGCCGTGGACTTCCTTGCGGACATCGCGCGGGTTTTTGCCGCGCACGTTGATCGTCAGGTCCGCGCCGACGGCCGCCACTTGGGCGAGCTTGTCGTCGCGCACGTCGCAGCAAATCACTTGCGCATCCAAGGCCTTGGCGATTTGGGTCACGAACGCACCCACGCCGCCGGCGCCGATGACAACGACCGCGTCGCCCGCCTGCACACCCGCGCGCAGCGTCGCCTGCCATGCGGTCGACACCGCGTCCGCGACTACGGACAGCAGCCGCAGGTCCGTGCCCGGCGGCGCCGCATCCAGACGCACCAGCGGCGCGGCCGGGACGAGCATATGGGTCGCAAAACCGCCGTGAATATCGTTACCTGGCATCTTTTGCGCCGTGCAGGCGTTGCCGCGACCGTTCTGGCACAGCGCGCACCGGCCGCACGGCAGCACCGCCGGGACGATCACGGGTGTGCCAATCAGCGTCGGGTCGCCGGCGTCGCGGACGATGCCGACCGCCTCGTGCCCCAGCACCAGCGGCAGCGGATGGTTCGGCCGAACGGACCCGTCGGCATAGCCGAGGTCCGTGTGGCACAGGCCGCACGCCAAGACTTCGATCAGCGCCTCGTCGACTTTCAGGTCCGGCAACGCGAGTGCGTGCTGCACAAGCGGTTGACCGGTTTGCTCCAGGAACCAAGCAGAAGCTGTGGTGACCATGGCCCTCTCCCGTGAACTTTCCCCAGAGGCAGATTGTCGAACGAACGTTCGTTCGTCAATTGAGATTTGTCATGCGTGTGTCATGGCGGCGTGAACCGCGCGGCCGGTCGGCACCGCTGGCAATTCCGCTTGACGCGCGCCGCGCTTGCCCGCAGCTTAGGCGTGTGCGCATGGCAGTGGCGCGCGGAGATTGCATGTACGCACAGCACCTTTGGACGCCCAGTCAGGCGATGGGCAAGAACGTCCACGTGTGGACCTATGGCCACGCCGGTCGGCCCGTTATCGCGCTGCCGACCTCCGGCGGGTACGCGCACGAGTGGCAGCAGCACGGCGTCATCGACGCGCTGTCCGATCTCATCGAGCAGGGGCGCATCCGCATCTGGCAGCCGGAGACCAACGTCTCCGAGACATGGAACCAGCGCGACGCGTCGCTCTCTTGGCGCATGCACCGCCACGCCGCGTATGAGCAATTCCTGACCGAAGAGCTGATCCCGCACATCCGCCACGCGACGGGTCGCAGCGACGTCATCGTGCTGGGCGCCAGCGTGGGTGCGATGTATGCCGTCAATTGCGCGCTGAAATACCCGCAGCTGTTCCCGGAAGTGGTGGGTCTGTCAGGCCGCTACGAGGCGCGCACGTTCACGCTGGGCTTGGACAACATGGATGTGTACTACAACAATCCGCTGAGTTACGTCTGGAACCTGCACGGCGAACCGCTGCGGCGTGTCCAGCACCAAACGCACGTCACGCTGGTCTGCGGGCAGGGTGCGCACGAGAAGAATTGTTTGAAAGAGACGCTGCATCTGGCCCAGGGTCTGCAGCAAAAGCACGTGCCGCTGATGCTGGACGTGTGGGGCCACGACGTCGCGCATGAGTGGGCCTGGTGGCGGCGGCAAATTCGCCACCACTTGAGCCAGCGCGCGTAGCAGCCGCGGCGTCACGCGATTGTCATGAGGCGGCGCGCGGGTTACACAGGCGCCGCAGTTTGACCGCACGCTTGCGGCATCGGCGGCGTGCCTCCGGGGGAGCACGCTCGCAGTCCAGTCAGAAATGCCACCGGGCTGACCCCGGAGCTGGCGTCACGCACGCAGGCGGGGGTGGCTGGCGGCTTTTGGGCCAGTCGCTATGCTTGGCGCTGTGCGGACACGCGCCGCTGGGGAGGGAGCCATGACTCGGTACGTTGCATTGCTGGCGCTTTTTGCCGCCGCGGGCTGTCAGGGAGCGGCCACGGCCAGCGCGGATGCCGACGCGACAAGCGCGGACGTCTGCGTCGGCAGCGCCGGCAGCGCCGTCACCGATCAGGACCCGCAGTTTCTCTACGACTGCGAGGGCCGCGTGCTCATCTTGCGCGGCGCCAACGCGGGCAATGACAAGTCGATCCCGCACAATTTGGTCATGCCCAACGCCGACTTCGCCCGCTTCGGCCCGGACTGGGGCATGAATTTCCTGCGTTTTCTGATTTTCTGGGACGGGATCGAGCCGCAAAAAGGCGTGATCGACGAGGCGTACCTGGACCGCATCCAGGCGTCGCTGGATTTCTTTGCCCAGAACCACATTTACGTGCTGCTGGACATGCACCAGGACGTCTGGGGGCCCAAAGTGACGGGCGACGGCGCGCCGGCGTGGGCGACGCTGGACGACGGGCTGCCGGTGCAAGCGCAGCCGATCTGGTCGATGACCTACCTGCAGCCCGGCGTCGAGGCGGCTTTTGACCACTTCTGGAACTATGCCGGCACGGACGCCGACCTGCAGGACCACTACGGCTTCGCGTGGGAGGCGATCGTCAAGCGTTTCCACAATCATCCCGCAGTGATCGGCTACGACTTGATGAATGAGCCCAACGCGGGATCGATGGTCGACCTGACGGAGATGCTCGGTACGCCGCAGGCGGACAGCCAGTCGCCGGCGTTTGATGCGCAGAAGTTCGCGCCGTTTTACCAGCGTCTTATCAATCGGTTGCGCGCGGATGACCCGGACCATTGGTTCTTCTTTGAGCCGCGTTTCGGCGCGCCAAGCACCGGCATGCCGCAGTTCCTGCCCAAGCTGACCGATCCGCGCACGCCGGGGCCGCGACTGGCATACGCGCCGCACTTGTATTCGGTGTCGTTCGAGGCCAACCAGTCGTTTGACGTGACGGGCGATCACACCGTGGCGGACTGGCAGAAGAACCGCGCGATCGACCAGCAGACCCAGAATTCCGCGATGCTGATGGGCGAATGGGGCTTTGACTACAAGTGGGCCAACGCGCCCGCGGCGATGGCGCAGATCCTCACGATGGCCGACCAGATGATGCTGGGCTGGGCGTACTGGGCTTTTGGCCCGGGCGGCTGGAGCTTTGTCAACGGCGACGCGACGCACTCGGAGGCGCCCAGCATCGTGCAGATCGTGCGCGCGTACCCGCGGCGGATCGCCGGCAAGCCGACGGCGTTCCTGTACGACGCGGACAAGCACACGTTGCACCTGGAATTTGTGCCGGATCCGCGCATTACCGCGCCGACCGAGCTGTACATTCCGGCCAAGCGGTTTTTCCCGAACGGCTATTCGGTTATCGTCAACCGTCCCGCGGCGCAATGGCAGACGGCGTGGGATCCGCAGCTGGAGCTGCTGACGCTGACGCTGCTGACGCCGGACGTGACGCCGCTGGTGCTGGACGTTTCGCCAACCGGTTCCTAGGAGAAAAACATGTACGAAATCAAGATGTCCGGCCCCAACAAGAATGCGCTCGATTTTGCCATGATGCAATTCATCGTGGATGAACTGGCGCGCGCAGGCGGCGAGCCCGTGCTGCTGACTGGTGACGGCGACGCGTTCTCGGCGGGTCTGAACTTGAAGCAGGTCGTGGAGCAGGACGAGGCGGGGATGGACAAATTCCTGAGGCTGCTCAATGAGATGACCGTCGCGCTGTACACGTATCCCGCGCCGACGGTGGCTTGGGTCAACGGCCACGCGATTGCCGGTGGCGCCGTGCTGGCGCTGTGCTGCGACTACCGCATCGGGACGCCGAATCCGCGGGCGCGGCTGGGGCTGAACGAGGTCGCGATCGGCCTGCGGTTTCCGCCGATGGTACTGCGCGTCATGCGCGCGCAGCTCGCCCAGCCGCACGTGGATACCGTGATTTTGGCAGCGGAATTGCATCCACCGCTGCAGGCGCAGCAGCTGGGCATTTTGCACGAAGTGGCGGAGGACGGCCTGGGGCGCGCCCACGCCCGGCTGGCGCTGCTGGGCAGCTATGCGCCGCAGGCGTACGCGGGCACCAAGGCGGATTTGCGCAGCGAAGTCGTGCGCATCGACCCGGCAGCGGAGGCGCTGTATCAGAAAGAAGTGCTGCCGATGTGGACCGCGCCGGAGATCAAGGCGAAAATTCTGGCGATCCTCAAGCGCTGAGCGTCAGGGCGCAGGCGGCACGGTGACGAAATCCTCCGTCACGACAGGGACATAGCTCTTGTCCTGCAACTGCAGCGCCGCGCCGATGCCCACGTAGGTGTACGCCGGGTTCACGATCGCTTCGCGGTGCCCCGGGCTCGCCATCAGGCCCTGGTGGACCTCAACGGTCGTGCTCGCCATGCCAATGTTTTCGCCATATTGCTGCCATGCGATCCCCGCGCGCTTGAGGCGATCCTCGGTGGTCCCCAGCGTCGGCGACACGTGCGCGATGAACTTGTGCTCGACCATGTCCTGGCTGTGCCCCCGCGCCACGTTGGACAGCGCCGGCCACAGCACCACCGGACGCACGCCCGCGCGCGCGCGCTCCGCGTTGATGAGCCCGAGCAGCTCCGCCTCCACCGCCGCCGGCGACGTTACGGCCTCCACCGCCTGTTCGCGCGGCAGCGCCGGCTCAGGCACGGCTACGTACACCGGAAAATTGGCGACGACGCTGGGGCCGAGTGAAGTATCACCAATAAGTTCAATGGCATAAACGCCAGGTTCGGCCAGCTTGACCGCGAAATCGAAGCGATTTCCTGCGCCTTCCAAGTTCTGCGCGTGGCCATCGGGCATCGTCACGGCCACGCGCGGGCGCCGCAGCCGATCGGCCAGAGTCCCGCGCAGCTCCAGGGCAGCGCCGACATCCACGTGTCGCTGAACTGGAGAAAATGCCACGTCCGCCGCTGTCAGGACCGCCACCGCGTACTGCGTCGTGGCCGTCGTGCGTACCGCGATCCCATAGCGCGCAAGGACAGTCGTGCCGCCGAGCTCGGTCACTTGCCGCACCAGCACGTCGCGGAGCCGCTCGACCTCGATACCCGGCGTGAAGCGCAGCTCGACGATGGCCGGCGTTGGAAACGGCACACCCGCCCGCGTCGTCATCGCGATGCGCCGCTGCATCTGCGGCGGATCCCCCGCGGCGTTGCGCTCCGCGATCCAGTCGGCGACCTGCGCCAGCCGGGCATCCGGCGCCACCTGGACGTGCAGGTTCTGGGCACACGCCTCTTGCAGCAGCGACTCCAGCTCGGGCGCGCGCGGTCCCAACGCAGCGGGACCGTCAGGCGCCGCGGTCGCGTACACGTCAGCCGACGACGTGCGCACATCGACGGCCACCTGCGCGGCAGAACAGCCAGCCAAGCCTGCGGCCAGGATTAGCAGAGGGCGAATCGACATGGACGACCTCATGGTTGGCTGCGCGCCAGCTCTGCGGCCCGGGCGACGGCTGCAGCGATGGCGTCGGCGACGGTCTGCGACCAGCCCTGATCGTCAAACACGTTGAGCGCGGCCTGGGTCATGCCGCCCTTGGACGTGACTTCTGCCCGCAGCTCCGCCGGCGGCCGCCCCGCTTCTTGCGCGAGCAGCGCCGATCCGAGCAGCGTCTCCTGTGCCATCAGCGCCGCAGTCTGTCGGTCGAGCCCCTGGGCGATCGCGGCGGCCGTCAGCGCCTCCATGAACAGGAACACGTACGCCGGACCTGAGCCCGCGACCGCGGTGAACGCGTCCACCTGTGGCTCCGCGATGTCGACGACCCTGCCCAGCGGCGCCAGCAGCGCGCGCGTCTCGGCTGTGTCCGCCGGCGTGGCCGTCAGCCCCGGCGTGAGCGCCACCAGCCCGCGGCCCAACCGCACCGGCGTATTTGGCATCAGGCGCAGCACATGGGCACCCGGCAGCATCGCCTCCAGCGTCTGCGTCGTCACGCCGGCGAGCACGGACAGCCAGCGCTGCCCCGGGCGCGCGCGCAGGTCCGCCAGCACGCCAGCGCGCATCTGCGGCTTGACCGCCAGCAGCACCGTCTGCGCGTCGTTCACCACGGCCTGCGCATCCGTCCCGCAGGCAATCGCGAATTTCTGGCCGATCGCCGCCGCCGACCGCTCTGAACCGGTGCAAGCGAGCACCTCGTCGGGCTGCAGCGCGCCAGTCTCCAGCCAGCGGGCCAGCATCGCGCTCGCCATCTTGCCGCAGCCGATAATGCCCAACTTCGCCCGTTTCGCGCTCATGTGCCCCCCGATCGTCCAGATTCTCGCGCGCCGCGTGCGCTCAACCGAGCCGCGCACCCACGCCCCAGCGCATCCCGCGCAGCACTTCCGGCGCCGGCATCGCGCGCTTTCCCGGACGCTGAACGGTCGCTACGCGCAGGCTGCCTTCACCGGTCGCCATCCACACGGCGTCGCGTTCCAGCGCCACAATCGTTCCCGGCTCGCCTGTGTGGGTGCCCAGCGCCAGGCCGTCGTCGAACAGCTTCCACGCTTCGTCGGGCAGCTCGGGCGGCGTCGTCGAAGCGCCGGGCCAGGGCTGCATCGCGCGAATCAGTGCGTGGATGCGCCGCGCCGGCTGCGCCCAGTCGATCCGGCCTTCCTGCTTGTGCAGCGGCGGCGCGAACGTCAGGCCCGCCTCCGGCTGCGGCACCGCGCGCAGCGTCTGCGCGGCGATCTCCGGCAGCTTCGCCACAAGCAGCTGCGCGCCGGCGTCAGCCAGTTTCGCCTCCAGCGTCGCCGTCGTGTCGGTCTCGGCGATCGGCACAACGACGCGCGCAAGCTCCGGCCCGGTGTCCAAGCCCTCGTCCATCTGCATCAGGCACACGCCACTTTGCGCATCACCCGCGGCGATCGCGCGCGTGATCGGCGACGCACCGCGCCAGCGCGGCAGCAGCGACGCGTGCACGTTCACGCAGCCCAGCGGCGTCAGGTGCAGCACGTCTGGCCCAAGAATCCGCCCGTAGGCCGCCACGACGACCAGCTCCGTACCCTGCGCGCGCAGCCACGCCGCCAGCGCACCATCGCGCACCTTCACCGGCTGCAGCAGCGGCAGGTCGTGCGCGAGCGCGAATTCCTTGACCGCCGGCGCCCGCAGCGCATTGCCGCGCCCCGCCGGCTTGTCCGGCTGGCACACCACGGCCACCAACGGCACGCCCGCGCTCACCAGCGCCTCCAGCGAAGCGACAGCGAAAGACGGCGAACCGATGAACGCGACTTTTGGTAAATTCACCAGCGGTTATCCAACATCTTCCACGTCTTAGCCAACACTGCGCTGCGCGCGCCGCGTCCGCAGCTTCTCACGCATCGCCTGATCGTCAATCGCCTCGCGGTTCTGGCGCAGGTACTCGCGCAGCGCGATCTTGCGCTTGAACGGCGACAGGCGGTCGATAAACGTGATTCCGTCCAGGTGGTCCAGCTCGTGCTGAATGCACACCGCCACCAAGCCTTTCGCCGTCAGCCGCTGCACGGCGCCGGTCCGATCCTGATATTCCAGGTCCACTTCCGCCGCGCGCGTGACGAATTCGCTCATGCCCGGGAAGGACAGGCAGCCTTCTTCGTATTTCATCTCGCCGCGCAGGCTGACGATTTTCGGATTGATGACCTCGATGCGCCCGGTTGTCTTGACGTCTTTTTCGCCGGAACCGCGGTTGGTCGGCACATCCATCAGAAAAACCCGCTGCGCAACGCCCACTTGGTTGGCCGCCAAGCCGATTCCGTCAGCCCCTTGCATCGTCTGCGCCATGTCGTCCAGAAACTGGTGCAACTCGGCGTCAAAACGCGTGACCGCCGCGCACTTTTGCTTCAGCACGGGATGGGGAAAAGTCACCACTTCAAGCACGGCCATCGTCGCCTCACTTCCTCTTGCGCGTTGCGGGCTTGGCTGCCACGGCCGGAGCCGCCGCGGGGCTCTCCTGCTGCGTCGCCAGCTGCTCGCGCAAATCTTCCAGCTCGTGCTGCAAATCGCGCACGGAGCGCCTCAGCTTCGCCACGTCATCGCGGGTCACCAGATCCAGCTGCTTGGCCACCTGCTTGACGCCCAACTCCACGACATCACGCGCTTCTGCGCGCAGGTTGATCGCCGCGACCATGGCGTTTTTCACCTGCGGGCTCGACAGCACTTTGAGCGTCGCGTCACTCGCCAGCACCTTGCCGACCTGCCGCGCGGCGACGTCTTTGACTTGTTCCAACAGGCTCATTGTCCATTCCTTGGCGGTTGACCCACCCACAAGTTAGCACGCTTTTGGCCGCGCATGGGCGACAAACCTATGGGCAGCACTGGCCAACATGGTGGCAGCATAGGCCGAGCACGCCGGACGCGTCGAACGCGCATTCGAATGAAGCGGGGTCGCACGAGCACAGCTGAGACGCGTCGCCGCACATCGTGCATTCGGATTTGGCGGTCGCGAGGCATGTGCCGGACGTGCTGCCGCTGCCACACAACGCGGTAAAGTCCGAGCAGCAGCCGGTCATGTCGACGCTGCAGCTGGAGTCGCAATAGCAGTTGCCGCTTGTGGAGATGCCGCCGCACGCGCCCGCGCAGGTGTCCCCGCCGGTCGTCGCGGTGCAGGCCGTCGCGATGTCCGTGCAGCAGTCGCCGATGCCGGCGCACGCGGAATCGCAGTAGCAGCCGCCGGGCGCCGGGCCGCCGCAGTGGCCCACGCAGGAGTTGGCGCCGCCGCTGGGCGGGCAGTCCGCCGGGCACGTCGCGGTGGTCTCGGGGGCCGCGCAGATGCCGTCGCCGCAGATGGCGGTGCCGCCGCAGGCCGTCGCGTGGTCACTGCAGCAGTTGGTCGTGCAGTTGTTGGCGCAGGAGCAGATGCCGCCCATCTGCTTCTTGGACTTGCCGCAGTTGCCCACGCATGACGGGCCGGTCGGGCACGCGCCGCAATCCGCCGCGCAGTTGGTGCAGGTCTCGGTTGGCGCGTCGCAGCTGCCGTCGCCGCATGTGGTGCCCGTCGGGCAGGCGCCGCAGTCGACGGCGCACGAGGTGCAGTTTTCGCTCGCGGCGCACGTCCCATCGCCGCACTTGGGTGGGCAGAGGCCGCAGTCCTGGGCGCACGTCGTGCAAGTCTCGGAGCCGTTGCAGGTGCCGTCGCCGCACTTGGTGTTGCTGCAGCCGGCGATGGGCGCGTGGCTGCAGGTGCTGTTGCAGGTGTCGGTCGTGCACGCGTCCTTGTCGTCGCAATCGGCGGTGACGTGGCAGCACAGGGGAATCGCAGCATGCTGGCACTTGCTGTTGAAGCAGGTGTCCGTCGTGCACGTGTCCGAGTCGTCGCACTGGCTGTCCAGCGCGCAGCACGTCTTGTCCGGCGTGTTGGTGCACTCGCCGTTGGCGCATGCGTCGATGGTGCACGCGTCGCCGTCGTTGCAGTCAGTGTCGATCTGGCAGCAGCCCGCGGTGGGCGTCGCATGCGCGCAGAGGTTCAGCGCGCAGGTGTCCACGGTGCACGGGTTGCCGTCATTGCAGGCGCTGTCCGTGTCGCAGCAGCCGGCGATCGCGGCGTGCGCGCACTTGCCGCTGGCGCAGGTGTCGCTCGTGCAGGACTTGCCGTCGTCGCAGTCGGTGTCGGCCGAGCAGCTGACGATCGGCTGCCACTGGCAGCGGTTTTGCACACAGGTGCCGGCGTTCGCGCCGGTGGGGTCGATGCAGTCGCTGTCGGCGCCGCAGCAGGCCGGGTCCTTGCCCTTGGGGTCGACATACAGCGCATATTTGCACACGCCGGAGAGGCACTTGTCGGACGTGCAGCTGTTGCCGTCGTCGCAGTCGGCCGTGCCGGTGCACGCGCAGGTGCCGCTGGCCTGTTTGGGGTGTACGCACACGCCGGACACGCAGAGGTCAGTCGTGCACTGGTTGCTGTCGTCGCACTGGCTGTCGGCCGTACAGCAGCCCTTCGGCGACCCGCAGCCCGTGTCGGAGCCGCCGCTGGCGTCGGTCGCGCCGCCGGTTGCGTCCGGGTTGTTGGTGTTGCCGGTATCCAACTGTTCGCTGTTCGAGTCGGAACTGCCGTCGCCAAAGCCGAACGCGTCCGCGCCGGCGGCCTGGCACTTGCCCTTGACGCAGGAGAGCCCGCCGCAGTCGGCCGACGATGTGCACGCGCCGACGCACACGCCGCCCACGCAACTCATGTTCAGCGGGCAATCCGCGCTCACGGCGCACGACTGGGCAACTACGCCGGTGCCTGGGCCCGTCGTCGAGCTGCCACAGCCGAGAACCAACAGTCCCGCGCCGATCCCGACGAGCGTACAGAAGGAGCGGAAATTCATCGCGATTCTTCCTCGTGGCGCGGCTCCCCAGCCGCCAGCGCCGTTGCGGCCGAGGCGTGCGAATGACCATTCGCTTGACCCGACACACGTAGGGAAGCGTAACGTTTTGGCGGCGCCGGTTCAACGAAAAGGTTGGAATTCGCGCGGTCGGGCGGTCAGTACTTGCCAGTCACGGAAATCATCATCAGCGTGTTGCTGGCGTCGAGCAGGCGAATGCGCTGGCCGATTGTGTCGACGCTGGGCAAGTAGACCGGGCTGAACTCATTGGTATTATTGGAATTTTTCACTTCCACGCCGTTCTTGCCGTCCAGATCGACGCCCGGATCGGCAAACGTCAGGAAGTGCGCAGTTTCTCGCATCCAGCCGACCTTGGCCGAGATCTGGAAGTACTTGATCGGCTGGTAATGCACCGCGGCCCAACCGGAAAAGCGGCCGTAGGGCTCCACGGTCGTGATGCCGTCGGTCTGCGTCAGCTTGCCGTCCGCGCCCGGAGACGAGCTCGTGTGCAGCGTATTTTGGCAGCCGGTCGCGGCTTGGCACGGGTTGTCGGCCGACGCGAGCGCTTCCCAAATTTCCGTGTATTCCCGGCCGCGAAAGATGTAGTCCATCCCAAAGCCGCCCTCGATCTCGACGCGCGTGTCGGCCTTGACGTCTTCCCACGGCACAATCGTCAGGCCGAACTGCGAGCCGATCTGGTCGCCCGGATTGACGTCACGGCCCTGCGTCGGACCGTAGTTCTTGAACAGGCCGCTGTCCGAGCCAAAGCGGAAGTTGGCGTGAAGATTGAAGAAAGGCTCGAAGATCGTCAGCGCGCGGCGCGAGATCGTCGAAAAGAGCTGCAAGTCGTAAAAGCCTTCGCCGACGCCGGTATTGTCGACTTTCATCGCCTGGCCGCTCGGCACTTTCAGCTCCACGCCGAACACCCAGGTCGGGTGCGTCGGGTCGCGGTAGTAGTTGAACGGCGACCACTTGAGGCCAAAAGACATGTCGCCAAAGCCCGAGCGCGCCACGCTGTTGTACGGCACCTTGAAAAGAACTTCCGAGTCTTTTTGCCCGTAAATCGTGGAGTTGGAGCGATCGACGCCGTCGACGAAGTCGTGCTGCCACTTGTCCGACGTGACGAACGGGAACGTGACGTAGAACTCCAGGTCTTTGTACAGCCCGAACCGCGCGTCGACGAACATCGTGTTCTTGGAGCGCTGGTATTTCAGTTCGCGGGCGTAGACGTTGCCGGAGCCGGAGCACAGGCCGTTGCCGATCGAGTCGCCGACCAGGCAGCGCGTCTCGCGGCCGATGGTGGCGTTGCGGCTCTCGTTTTGGAAACGGACGCGCAGCGCCATGTCGAACGGGTCGTTGTTGTCGTCGTCAAAAGCGTCCAGAACATCCGTTGTTTCAACGGCATGCGCCGTGCGCGCGCTCGCAAAGCTGCCGACGATCGCCAGCGCCACAAGCCCGGAAACGCGCGTGGCCGACGGTGCGCGACGCGGCTGGCGCAACGCCGCAAGAGGCAGGTGCTGGTTCGTAGCCTCGTTCGCCATCGCCATTGTGGTTCCTCTCGCGCCGTTCAGGGCTGGCATTCCAGAGCACCGGGTCTTTGCACCGCAGGCTCCCGTGCCGGTCCGCGAGCATAACGGCGGTAAGTTGGCTCGGCAAGTATCGCAACATCGCGACCGCGCGTTCAATCCAGACGGCGCAGTGCCTCGACCGGCGCCCGGGAAGCCGCCCGCTGCGCGCTCCACCAAGCTGCCGCGAACGCCAGCACCGTGGCGGCGACGCCGGCGATCACAAACGTGGAAGCCTCGATCAGCACGGGCAACCGCGAGATCAGGTAGACCTGCGGGTCCAGCGGGTAACCGACCGCGTCCAGCAGCAGGCACGCCAAACCGCCGACGGCAAGGCCGAGCGCTGTGCCCATCAGCCCGACGGCGAGCCCTTGGACCAGGAAGATGGCCGCCACGGACCGCCGCGTGCCGCCCATCGCGCGGATGATCGCGATCTCGCGCGCCCGCTCATGCACGACCACCGCCTGCGTGCCCACGACGTTGAGCGCCGCCACCAGCACGATGATGAACGGAAACAAGGACATCGCGATCTTTTGCATCCGCGCGGCGTCAAAGATGTTGCGGTTCATCTCCTGCCAATCGATCACGCGCCACGCGCTGCCGTTGCGGGGGCGCATCTGCCGGGCGGCGCGAAAGGCGCTGACCCAGTTGTCCACCACCGCGACCGTGTTGGTCGGCGCGCGGATGGCCATGCCGCTGATGTCGTCGGCCTCCAGCGAGACCAGCCGTTCATGCAACATTTTGGCATCGCTCAGCAATTCGCCGATCTCGGTTGGCTCCAGCGCGGCGCGGAAAGCGTCTGCGCGTTCGGCCGCGAGGATCGGATCGTCCACGCGGACTTCGACCCAGCGCGCCAGGTCGCCGCGGCCCAAAAAGCGCTGGGCGGCGGCGAAATCGCACAGGGCAAGCCGCTGATCGTGGTCAAAAAACCCGGTGCGAATGATGGTTGCGACCCGAAACCGCCCGCTGGCGCTCTGCGCGGCCGCCTGGCCCGCGTCGCCGCTGTCCATTCCGCGCAACGGCGAGACCGCGCGCACTTCGTCGCCGACCTTGACCTGCAGCCGCTTGGCGAGCCCTTCGCCCAGCGCCATCGCCGGCAATTCTCCAGCAAAACCAAGCCATTGCGGATCAGTCACGGTCTGTTCGACACCGTCCGGCAGCGTCACTTTCAGCGGCTGGCGATCGAGCGGCACGGGCGCGACCGCCGCCACGGCCGGCGACAGCGGCTCGGTCGGCGGCAGCACGGCAAATGCTTGGGATTCTTGCAGAATCAGCGCCAGGGTCTCGCCCTCGTGCAGCTCCACGGTCTGCTCGCGTTGCGCCCCGCCAGACTGCCAGCGCACGACGTACTGCCCGCCCAGCACTTCCCACGACGCGGCGATGGCGCACGGCATCTGGTGGCTGCGCCGCAGCGGGTCCGTGCCGCTGGGCTCCAGCAGGTAGATCCCAGGATCCTGATTCGTTTCAACGGGTTTCTGACCACAGCCGTCAGCATCAAACACCACAAGTGCCGCTGAGCCATTGCCGGGCGGCAGGATCGCGAACGGCTTGGCGAAATCCGCGCCGACCGCCAGCACGTGGCGCGCCGAGGCGATCCCGCTCACGATGCGCAGCTGGCCTTTTTGCTGTTGCAGAATCGGCATTTCGCCCTGCGTGTCCAGCTTGCCCGCCACGACCGCGCCTTCCGGCAGCCCGCTGATGGTCGCCGCCGGCACCCCGCGCACGATCGCGCCCGCGCGCCCGCCCGCGGCCGACAGCATCATGTCGTCGTACGTCGCCGGCGCCACGACGCGCACCCCCGGCACGTGGCGCAGCTTGTCCTGGACGTCGCGCCATTCGCGCAGGTCCACACCGCGGCGCATGATGACGAGGTGCGGATACGTGGCCAGGATGCGATCCTGAAACGCGACCTGAAAGCCGGTGTTGACGGCCAGCACCACGATCAACGCTGCGACGCCCAGCGCGATGCCCGCGACTGACATCGCCGTGACCAGCGACAAGTGCAAGCTGCGGCGCGAACGCAAGAGGCGCCCGGCGAGCATCAGCTCGTAGAAGCGCGCGGTCCTGGGCGGCTGGTCTTGGGTGTGCACGACTTCTTGACGCGGGTGGTGGGGGGCAAGCATCCTGACGTGCGCTCGCGCCAGTGGCGGCCGGGCGGAATGCGGCTGCGACAGTGGCACGTCGTGGCGCCGCGGGCAAGCCTGTGCGCGCGTGGGGCGCGGCGGGCGGTTGGAGAAACGGTCATGGGCAACGTTCTGGGGGTCTGGCGCGGCGTGTGGGTGGGTCTGGCGCTCGTGGGCGTACTGGCCAATGGCTGCGGCGATGCCTCCAATCCGGCGGCCGCGACTGGCGACGCAACCGGCGACGTCGCCAAGCCCGATGGCAAGACCGCGGATGCGGCACCGGACGCGCTCGGGGATGCAACAGACGGCGACGCGGTCGGCGTCGACGGGACCGATAGCGCCGACGCCCTTGCGGATGCCGCAGCGGATGCGACGACCGACGTTGCGCCGACCGACGGCTTTTTCATCTACGACGGCGGCCCCGGCGTGGACGCGGATGCGTCAACCGACGACGTGGGCTGCGCGACCAACAAAATCACGGACTTTCACGTCGTTGCCACGGACCCTCCCGACGGCGGCGCCGGCGCGGACAACCCGTTCACGTTCAAGGTCACGTTCAACGCCAAGGTCAAGGCCGTCGTCATCGGGCCCAACACGGTGCAAGTCATCGTCAACGGCGAGGTCATCGACGGCACGTTCAGCGTCGGCTGCAACAGCTTCAGCTTCACGTCGACGGTCGCTGTCTTGCCCGCCAGCCGCGTGGATGTGACGCTCTCGCCGCTCGTGCAGGCAGAAATTGGCTATAACTTGCCGAATCAGCAGAGCTTTCACTTCTACGTCCGCGGCTTTGACGGCATGGCGCCGTACGAGAAGCTGGCGCGCCGCTATGCGCCGACGCTGCGCCAGACCGTGGCCAACGGCAACGACCAGTACGACCAGCTCCGCTCTTTTGACTACGATGGCAACTGGCAGGCGGGCGACAACGGCGTGAATCTCAGCAAGTTCCCGGCGCTCGGCCAGGTCGGCTGGTCGGTCATTGAGACGCAGAGCCACTTTTTCATCACCTACGTCTACTTTTGGCCGCACCGGACCACGGTGCTCGCCGGCGTGGCTTTTGACAACGATGCGTCCGGCGCGACGGTCGCTGTGGCGCGTTGGCCGACCGAACATCCCGTCGCCGTCACGACCTGGTTCAAGCAAAAAAGCATAGAAGAAATGTGGACTTGGGTGACAAACGAGAGCGGTATCCCCAAGACCGGCTACGTCCGCGGCGCGCTGCCGGAAGTCTCGCTGTTTCCCCCGGCCAAGGACAGCTGGGGCTGCGACGGCATCGCGGGCTGCACGCCCAAGCGGTTTCCGGGCTTGCTGACGTCCGGCAACCACCAGAGCTGCCTGTGGCTGGACGCGGGCGACAGCCTGAACTGCACAAACGACGCTGCGACGCAGGCCAACTTGCTCTGGGTCGACTATGCGCCCGGGCCAACGCCCACCACGCCCGCGACCGCTGCCTCGCCCGGGCCCACCGCGACGTACGGGCTCACCTCGACGTACGACACCTGGTGGCCGCGGCGCCAGGACGTCGGCGGAACCGGCATGTGGATGGACGCCACGTTCACGTACACGCCACCCACCGGCCGGCCCGCAGGCGTCAAGATGGTCGTCGGCGGCAAGTTCTACAACCAGAACACGGACGCCAGCCGCCCGCCCTGGGCCTGGAGCTGGAAGGGCGCGAATTACTATGACTTACCCACCGGCACACCGTTTTTGGACCCCGGGTTCGCCAACGCCAAGCGCTTCGAGAACGTCAGCAACCCGATGCCCGACTTCAACGCCACCACCAAGGTCGGCTGGTCGCAGGATTACTGCTTCAACCCGTACCTGTACATCGACTTCCGCACGAACGCCAACTGTGTGGGATCCTTGCCCTAAGCCGCTAGCCATGAACGCCGATGTGCGAGACCAAACGCTTGCGGGCTAGACCTGCGCAATTCGCATCGGATCGCGAGCGTGCGCCTGTCGCGACACGCCGCGAACAGCCGACGTTGCATCTCGGACGTCGGCGCGCGTGCCTACCGGTTGCGCACGGGTGCCTTGACCGGCTTGCGGCTGCGGCTGATGAGCCAGCCAAGCACGGCGCCCGCGAGGCCGAGCGCGAGCGGGTTGCCCGCGCTGGTGCCCGCGGAGCATCCGCTGTGGCCTTCCGAACCGCCGCTGTCCGCGTCGCCCGGCGCGCTGGTCGCCGTGCCATCCGCCGCACCGTCTGCCGCGGATGCCGCGTCGCCGCCGCCGTCTGCCGCTGTGGCGGCGTCCGCCGGGCTTGCCGCATCCGCCGCCGTCGCCGCATCGGGCGCGCCGACCGCATCGCTGGCCGTCGCGTCAGCCGGGCTGTCCGTCGCATCCGTGTCTGCCCAGGCTGGGTTTGCCACCGCGCCGGTCAGGACCATCGCCGCCAAAAACTTCTTCCACGTCTTCATGCTCTCCTCCGGGTCCGGCGACAGGGGAACGCGCCGTCTGACCTGATCCCACGCTACGGTGGGCTTGCAGCCATCGCAAAGCGCCGGGTGCTGACCTGACATTTTTGTCAATCGAACCGCCTCTACCGCTGTACGACATCCCTGTCACCAAGCGTTCACGCGCTTGGCCTTGCGCGGCGGGCGGCGTTGTGGTCCAGTGCGCCCGCCAACGGGATCCGCATGTTGGCAATCGAGGCGTGATGTCCGCAGTAATCGTCGTCGGAGCCCAATGGGGTGACGAAGGCAAAGGCAAAATCATCGACGTGTTGGCGCAAGATGCCGACTGGGTGGTTCGCTTTCAAGGTGGCAATAACGCAGGGCATACGCTGGTCGTCAACGGCCACAAGCGCGTGTTGCACCTGCTGCCGTCGGGCATCCTGCACGAGCGGGTGAAATGCGCGATCGGCCCGGGCGTTGTGCTGGATCCGGAAGTTTTGCTCCAGGAACTCAAGGCGTTGGCTGAGTCGGGCATCCACGTGCCGCCCGAGCGGCTGCGCATCAGCGACGCGGTGCCGATCATTTTGCCGTGGCACCGCGAGATCGACCGCCTGCGCGAGGCCCGGCTGGGCGCGGGCAAGATCGGCACGACTGGCAAGGGCATCGGGCCGTGCTACGAAGACGCGACGGGACGCCGGGCGATTGTCGCGCGGGACCTGACGGACCGCCAGCGCCTGTTGACCGCGCTCCAGCGCATCGCGCCGGACGTGACCTTGTTGCTGAACAGTCTGGGCGTCCGCGAGCCGGATTGGCAAGCCATTGCGGATACTTACGTCGCGCTTGGCCAGAAGCTGCTGCCGCACCTGGACGACGTCGGCGCGCGCCTGGACGAGGCGCTGACCGCGGGCCAAAAAGTGCTGATGGAAGGCGCGCAGGGCACACTGCTCGACGTTCGGCACGGCACGTATCCGTTCGTCACCAGCTCTGCGACAGTCGCGGGCGGCGCGTGCACCGGCCTCGGCCTTGGGCCGACCCGCATCGATCGCGTCGTCGGCGTGGTCAAGGCCTACGCCACGCGCGTCGGCTCCGGGCCATTCCCCACCGAGCTGAACGACGCCACCGGCCAGCGCCTGCGCGACGTCGGCAACGAGTACGGATCGACGACTGGTCGGCCGCGCCGCTGCGGCTGGCTCGACGTCTTTGCCCTGAAACACGCCGCGCGGCTCAACGGTCTCTCGGGCATGTTCTTGAACAAAATCGACGTCATGAGCGGCCTGGACCGGGTCGCGATCGGCACCGGCTACACCATCGACGGCGTCCGCGTCCGCGACTTTCCCAGCCATTCCGTCGATCTGGAACGCGCGGTGCCGATCTACGAGTGGCACCCCGGCTGGACCGAAAAGATCAGCGGCTGCCGCACTTTTGCCGAGCTCCCCGCCGCCACGCGCGCCTACATCGCCCGGGTCGAGGAGCTGACCGGCATCGGCTGCGACCTCATCAGCGTCGGCCCGGACCGCGACGAGAGCATCGTCTTGCGCAGCACATGGCCGGCCTGATTGCGCAAGGCCTTGAACGGCAGTAGGTTCTGGCCATGGCGCGAATCGGACTGACAGGCTTGCCGCCGCACCGGCCCATCGAAACGGCGCTGACCTGGCTGCCGGGCGTGAGCCGCGCGCGGGCCAAGGCGATTCTGGTTGAGGCTCGGATAGACCCTGAAATCACGACAGAATCGCTTAGCGCGGCGCAGCTGGAGCTGGTGCGGCAGCTGCTGCACGACGGCGACGCGGTGCCCGTGGAAACGCCGTGGCTGGTTGGCGCGGCGGTGGATTTTGCGCCGTACCTGGACCGCGTCCGCGCGCTGCTGCAGCGCTATCTGGCCGTGCTGCGACCGTGGGAGCGGCCCGGCGCCGATCCGACGCGCGCACCGTGGCCGACTGGCGTGGCGGCGACGCTGGACGCGACCGCGCTGCGCTGCCTGCGTGGGGAAGCGCTGGACGCGGAGCGTCAGGCTTTCGTGCAGCGTTTGGATGCCGAGCTGGCGACGCCGTATGAAGCGCTGGCGCTGACGAGCGACGCGGCGCGGCGTTTTGACGAACTGCGCGCGGCTTTTGCCCTGAACGATCTGGCCTGCGACGCGCTGTGGCTGCTGCTGGCGCCCGCGATTGTCCCAGAATTCCTATGGCTTTATCGAGCCTTGTGGCGCGATCCGACGCAAACGGCCTGGCCGGAAGACCTGCTGCTGCACGCGCTGGACCCGTTTGCGACGCGCGGCGCGGCGGTGCTGGCGGATTTGGCGCAGAACGCGACGCTGCGGCGCTATGGCCTGGTGCGTGTGGCCGGCGACGAGGCGCAGAGCACGAGTTGGCAGGCGGCGCGATGGGTGTGCCGGCACCTGCTCGGCGTGCCGTCGGAGTTGGACGACATGATTGGCGTGCTGGCGCATCCGCTGCGCGCGGAGACGGCCTCGCCGCCGCTGACGCCGGCTCTGCGCGAGGCGCTGACCCGCGGCTTTCGCGGTCGGCGGCGGTTCCTGGTGGTCGGATCGGAGCGAGCGGGCGCGGTGCGGCTGGCGCGCGAGGCGCTTTCCACGCTGGGCGAAGGGTTGCTGGAAGTGCGGCTGGACCTGCTGCTGGAGGGCGATCCGGCACGGCTGGGCAGCCTGCTGGGTCGGGCGAGGCTTGCGCGGGCGGGGGTGTTCTTCAGCCACGCCGAGGCGATCGACCACGGCGAGCACGGCGCGGAGCGGCTGGCCAACCTGCTGCACCTGCTGGAACGCGAGACGACGACGCTGTTTTTTCACGGCAAGGTCGGGCGTTCGGGTGAGTCGGCGCAGCTGTCGCCCAGCGCGCGGCTGGGGTTGCTGCGCGAGCTGGGCTGCGTGGAATTGCCGACGGCGGCGCCGGCGGTGGACGAGCGCCATGCGCTGTGGCTGGATCGGCTGCAAGTTCGTATGGCGCCAGCGGAATTGGATGACACGGTGGCGTCGGTCAGCGTTTACAAGTTCGGCGTGGACGAGATCGATTTGGCGTCGAGCCTGGCTCTGGCGGCGGCAGCCTCGCGCAATCCAAGTGCGACGCGCCTGCAGATCGGCGACGTCGAACGGGCGTGCCGGGAAGTGGCGAGCGCGCGGCTGGCCGGCTTGGCGACGCGCGTCAACGTGCGCGGGCGCTGGAACACGACCATCTTGCCCGTCGATACCCGCGAAGTGCTCGATGAGATGGTGCGCTTTGGTCGCCACGCGGGCTTTGTCCTGGACGAACAGGGCTACGGTCGCACGATGGGCTATGGCCGCGCGCTGACGGCGCTGTTTTCGGGCCCGTCCGGCACGGGAAAAACGCTGTGCGCAGGCCTGGTTGCGCGTGACCTGGGTCTGGAGCTGTTCCGCGTCGATCTGGCGAGCGTGGTGTCGAAATACATCGGCGAAACCGAGGAGCGGCTGTCCAAGCTTTTCGATGCGAGCCAAGACTCAGGAATTGCACTGCTTTTTGACGAAGCGGACGCGCTTTTTGCCAAGCGGACCGACGTGCAGTCATCGGTCGATCGCTATGCCAACCTGGAGGTCAATTACCTGCTGCAGCGGCTGGAGGATTTTGACGGCGTCGTCATCCTGACGTCCAACCACCCGGATGCGATTGATGCCGCGTTCTTGCGGCGAATTCGCTTCAAGCCGCACTTTGCGCCGCCGGAAGTCGTCGAGCGCGCGCAGCTCTGGCAGGTCATGGTTCCGCCCGATGCACCGCAGGAACCGGACTTGAAACCCCTTGATCTGGCAACGGATTGGGAGCTGACCGGCGGCCAGATCCAAAACGCGGTGCTGCGCGCGGCGGTGTGGGCGCGGGATGCGCGGGTGCCGCTGAGCTACGCGCTTCTCGCCAAGGCTGGAGAACGGGAGTACAAAGATGCCGGACGCTTGGTGCGCACGCACGCGGATGAGTGAGGCGGTGGATGGAGAAAGCGACGTTTCTGGACATTCTGGAACAGATCGTCGGCGGTTTCGAGGACCCCGCGTTCCGCACAAATTATGCGCACGCCAAGTCGCAGGGCAACGTGCCGCGCTTGATGGAGTTGGCGATGGGCGTGCAACACCGCGCGTTCGCGCGCCATGGGCTGGATGACGTCACGGGCAGCGTGCAATTCAAGGAAGCCGGGCGCAATTTTGGCCTCGACGGTGACGTGGCGCCGCGGCTCGCGCGCATGAAAGCGGCGCTGGGGAAGTAGCGTGTGGCGCGACGGGCAGTTTTGCAGCCACTTTCGTTGACACCCCAAAGACGTGCCCGTAGTCTGCCGGTGATGAGCTGTGCGCGCTCCAGATCCCCAATGAACTCGCTCCAGCCTCGCACCCGCCAGCGGCTTGCGGCGTGTGTTGCCGGGCTGCTGCTGGCGATGCTGGCTGCGTGCGGTTCGAGCACCCACGCGGTCGTGCAGTCGGGGCGGCTGGACGTGGACGGCCCGACCGGCCCGGAGCGCTATGCCCAAGCGGTGCGGCTGGCGGGTTTGGCGCGCGTCGAAGCCCGTGCAGGTCTTGAACAATTAGCGGCAGAACACTGGCGTGCGGCGACGCGGCTGGGCGGCGAGCCGATCTGGGTAGTAGAGCAGGCAGAGGCTCAGGAGCGCGCGCGCCTGTACGCGGAAGCGCGCGAGACGGCGGCGCGGGCCCTGGCGCGCGATCTGAACCCGAGCGAAAAACAGCGCGTGGACCAACTCATCGCGCGCGTCACGCCGCAAATTCCCGCCGGTCTGGTCCGTGTGCCGGTCCTGGTGCGGCCTGAAGGCGCGCGGGTGGAGCTCAGCCGCGCCGACCGCAAGAGCCGCCGGGGCGCTGAACGGGTGCTGATCGGCACGGGGCATGCTTGGCTGGCGCCCGGAACGTGGGTGGTGGAGACAACGGCCAAGGGTTTCAACAGCGAGCTGCGCACGGTGCAAGTCGGCGGCGACGGGAGCCTGGTGGCGATCGCGCTGGTGGCGGAGGAACAGGGTGCGGCGATGGTCAACGCCCAGCCGGAGGCCGAGGAGGCGCCCGCGGTCGTGGTGGCGCCACCGGTCGCGGCGCCCAAGCCGGTTGTTGAACCCCCGCCCGCGGCCCAGCCGACCGCGGTTGTGGTCGTCGCGCCGCCGCCTCCGCCCGTCGAGCCACCCAAGCCGGTGGAAGTCGCCAAGCCGGTTGAGCCGCCAAAGCCCGTCGAGCCACCCAAGCCGGTGGAAGTCGCCAAGCCGGTTGAGCCGCCAAAGCCGGTGGAAGTCGCCAAGCCCGTCGAGCCGCCAAAGCCGGTGGAAGTCGCCAAGCCGGTTGAGCCGCCCAAGCCGGTGGAAGTCGCCAAGCCCGTCGAGCCACCCAAGCCGGTGGAAGTCGCCAAGCCGGTCGAGCCGTCAAAGCCGGTGGAAGTCGCCAAGCCGGTTGAGCCGCCCAAGCCGGTGGAAGTCGCCAAGCCGGTTGAGCCGCCCAAGCCGGTCGAGCCGCCCAAGCCGGTGGAAGTCGCCAAGCCCGTCGAGGAGCCGGCAAAGCCGGCGATCGGCGTGGAAAAAGGCGCGACAGGTTCTGGAAAAGTCGCTTGGATTCAAAAGGTTGGGCCGTACGCGGTGGCGGGCTTGGGCGTGATCGCGTTGGGGGCCGGCGGCTGGTTCGGCATGCAAGCGATGGGAAACGCGACGACGGCCAATGGCCTGAGTCCCAAGAGCGCGGGCTATGGCGGTCAGGTCACGTCGCTCGCGGATTCTGCCAAGAGTAACGCGACGTTGGCGAATGCAGCGCTGATCGGCGGCGGCGTCCTCGTCGCGGCTGGCTCCGTCTGGTGGTTTCTCACGCAGCACACCGATGCGCCGCCCAGCCGTCGCCCTACGCAAGTCGAAGCCGCGCCCGCCGTCGCGCCCGTGCCGATGATCGGCGTTGCACCTTCCAGTTTTTCGCTGACGTGGTCGTTCTAGGAGCTCCGATGTCCCGTCGCTTTGCGCCGATTTTTCAACTCCGCGTCCCAGCGTTCCTGCTTGGGTGCTTGGCCGCGCTCGCGCTGGGCGCCTGCCAGGTCAACATCACGCAGCAGTCGACCACGGACCCGTGCGATCCCAATCCGTGCACGTCAACCGGCGTCTGCACCGGCTGGACTGCGACGTGCACTTCGCCCAATGGCGTCGCCGTGTGCGGCAACTGGACCGCGACGGGCACGCCGCCCAAAGGCGCTGATGGCAAGCCACTGACCGAACCGGCGGGCTACCAGACGGTCGAGACGCTCTGCGACGGCAAGGACAACGACTGCAACGGGCTGACCGATGAAGGCGTCTCGCCGCCGCAGGGCGCCTGCCCCGCGACCGGCGTCTGCGCCGGCCAAAACGTCACGCACGCGATTTGCAACGCCGGCGCTTGGATCTGCGACTGGACGGGCGTTTCCGGCTACGAAAAGACCGAAGTCTCCTGCGACGGCAAGGACAACGACTGCAACGGCAAGACCGACGACAACGTCCTGCCCGGCGCCAACACCTGCAAGCGCGCGGGCGTCTGCGCGAGCCTGCCCGCGCCCACCTGCACGGCCGGCGCGTGGGACTGCCAATACGGTGGCCCGGATTATCAGGCGGTCGAATCCGCCTGCGACGGCAAGGACAACGACTGCGACGGCATTGTCGACGCGAACCTGACCGTGACCGGGCTCAGCTGCATGGGCCAAGGCGTCTGCACCAACGGCGTCAAGCAAGTCTGCGCGGGCGGCGTGCCGACCTGCGACTACAGTGGCGTCGCCGGCTTTGAGGCGTTTGAGCAAAGCTGCGATGGTCAGGACAACGACTGCGACGGCCAGACCGACAACTTGGCCGGCAGCAAGCTGGCTTTGGAGACCAACGACACAAGCGATTGTACGATCCTGGGCGTCTGCGGGCTGAACAAGGACAAGATCGTCAAGCGCTGCGACGGTGGCGTGTTCACGTGCCATTACGAAGCCGTGCCGCAGTATGAGAGCCCAGAGGTCAGCTGCGACGGCAAGGACAACGACTGCGACGGGACGACGGACGCCGGCCTCAGTCAGCCCAGCCTCTCGCCGTGTCCCAGCGCGGGCGTCTGCGCGGGCGGCGGCGCGCTGTGCACCAACGGCCTGTGGACATGCGACTGGGCGACGCTTGCCAACAAGGACGCCTACGAGCCGTTTGAGACGCTGTGCGATGGCAAGGACAACGACTGCGACGGCCTGACGGACGAGACGGTCAGCGCCAAGTCCGCGAAATGCAAGACCCAAGGCGTGTGCGCGTTTGGCCCGGCGGTCACGTGCACGGCGGCGAAGGCCACGTGCGACTACACGCATATCGCCGGCTTTCAGGTCACGGAGACGCTTTGCGACGGCCTGGACAACGACTGCGACGGCCAAACCGACGAGCCGGACGCGCTGGACAACACGTCGAGCGGCTGCACCAAGGGCGTCTGCGCGCAGGCGACCACGACGTGCTCGGCGGGCGCGTGGCAGTGCGACACCAGCGCCGTCGCGGCCGATTTTCAGGTCGTGGAAACCAAGTGCGACGGCATGGACAACGACTGCGATGGCTTGACCGACGAGGGCGCCGTCGACGCCAGCAGCTGCAAGGCCAAAGGCGTGTGCACGGCCGGCGTGCCCGCGGCCTGCGTCAACGCCCAGGCGATGTGCGTGTACCAGAGCGTCGCGGGGTTCGAGAGCCCCGAGATCTCCTGCGACGGCTTGGACAACGACTGCGACGGGAAGACCGACGTGAACGTCTGTCCGCCCGCCGCGCCTTGCCAGTCGGATGTCGATTGCACGACCGGCACGTGTGTCGCGGTGCTTGGCGGCACGGGCAAAGCGTGCACGGTCAAGCCCAAGCAGTGCGCCGCGATCGGCGACTTTGGCGCGATGGTCTTTGCCGACGACGCTTCCACGCGCTGCCTCACGTCGCAGAGCGTCGCGTCATGCGCCGCCGGCGTCTGGGGCGCGCCGAGCGTCTGCGGTTCGTCCCTGCCAGTCTGCGTCGCGGGCGCCTGCGTCGTCTGCACGCCCAACGCGCTGCGCTGCGATCCGGCCGACGTCACCAAGATCCAGCAGTGCGCCGCCGACGGCAAGAGCGTGACCCCGACGGGCACCTGCACCGCGGGCGATCACTGCTCCGGCGACGGCGTCTGCGTGCCCAATGCCAGCGTCGCGGTCAGCGACACCGCGTCGGGCTACGGCGGCGTCACGACGGTGCTCGCCAACGGCAACATCGCGACCGCTTGGTTGACCGATGCTTCCGCCGTCGCGACCGTCAACGTCCGGCTATTCACGGACGCGGGCGTTGCGGTCGGCGCGGGTACGCCCGTTCAAGGCAGTGCGCCGGCCGTCAAGGGCTCCCAGCTCGCGATGACCACCGTCGGCGACGGCTTTGCGCTGGCGTGGACTTCCAAGGCTGCAGGCGATGCGGACATCTACGTGCGGCTCTTCGACGGCGCGGGCGTTCCCAAGGGCGCGGCGGTCATCGCCAACGCGCCCAACGACTCGCAGGGCGACCAGACCTTGCCGGCGATGGCCAGCAACGGCAATGACTTTGTCGTCACGTGGACGACGACGGACGGCGACGGTCAAGGTTTGGGCATCGGGGCTCAGCGTTTTGACAGCGCCGGCCAAGCCGCCGGTGACTTGCTCATCGCCAATCAGGACCTGAACGGCAATTTCAGCGACGACCCTCTCGCGGGCGACCAGACACAGTCCGCCGTGGCGATGCGCGCTGACGCGAGCTTTGCCATCGTCTGGGTGCACGTCGACGGGTCGACCAAGCAGCGCATCCGCGGCCACTTGTTCAACGCCGCGAGCGCGCCGCTCAACTCGGTTGTGCAATATTCGGCCAACAACGCGACCGCCGCGCATCCAGGCATCGCGCAGTTTGCCAAGGGCTTCGCCGTCACGTGGGCGGGCAGTGCCACGGATGGCAGCGGCGTCGGCATTGGTTTGCGACAGGCGGACGCGCAAGGAGCCACCATCGGCCAGCCCAGCGTCGTGAATACAATTGTCGCCAACGACCAGGCGGAACCGGTCGTCGCGCAGCTCGCCAATGGCGGCGCCATCCTCGGTTGGACCTCGCCGCAGGCCATCAGCGCCGCCGCGGGCTTGGAAGTATCGTCGCGCGTGTTGTCGCCCGATGGCACGTTTGCGGATCCGGAAAGCGTTGTATCCAGCACGGAATCTGCCGGTGACCAGTCGGCGGCACACGTTGCCGTCTTCGCCGACGGGCGCTTTGCGTGGATTTGGCGCTTCCAGGCGACGTCGAGCGACCCTGTGCAAGTCCGTCTGCTTTTGCCCTGACCTGGCCGTCTACGCTGACAAATTGACAGATAATCGACTTGTGGTCTCATCCAACCCAGGCGCCAGTCGCCGCGAGGTTGCCATGAGTTTCATCCCCGGACCCGCCGAACGCGTCCCCGAAGCGCGGCCATCGGTCGACTACGCCAACGTCAAGAAGGTGCACCTGATCGGCATCGGCGGCTCCGCCATGGGCAATTTTGCCGGCATGCTGCAGGCCAAGGGCTTGGAGGTCCGCGGCTCGGACGTGACGGTCTTCGATCCGATGCGGGCGCAGCTACTGAAGTGGCAGATTCCGTTCCAGGAAGGCTGGTCGGCGGCGAACCTGGACTGGCGGCCCGATCTGGTGGTCATCGGCAACGTCGTGCGGCGCGACAACGTGGAGGCGCAGCGCGTCAGGGCGGAGAACCTGCCCTACTGCAGCTTTCCGGAGGCGCTGGGCGAATGGATCCTTCCAGGGCGAATTTCCACCGTGATTGCCGGGACTCACGGCAAGACGACGACGACGTCGCTCACGGCGTGGCTGCTGGAGGCGTCCGGCCTGTCGCCCGGGCTGCTCGTCGGCGGCGTGCCCAAGAATCTGGGCACGAGCTTTCGGCTGGGCGACGGCAAACCGTTCGTGATTGAAGGCGATGAGTACGACACCGCATATTATGACAAGCGCCCGAAATTCGTGCACTATCGGCCGCATCACGGGGTCCTGACCTCTTGTGAGTTTGACCACGCGGACATCTATCCGGATTTCGCGGCCGTACAGCGCGCATTTCGGCTGTACGCGAGCCTGTTTCCCGCCGATGGCCTGCTGGTCGCCTGGGGCGAGGACGAGCGCGTGACGGACGTGCTGGACGCCTGCCCGGGGCGCGTGGCGCGCTACGGCTTTACCGCCGGCGCGGTCCCGTGTCAGGACCCGGGGCGGCCGCTGGACCTCGAGATTCAGCTCCACGGCGTCGGTCCGCAAGGCGCGGATTTCTCGCTATTCAAGGGCATTGCGCCGCCGGTACACGGCCGCGATCCACTGCCGGGCTTTAGGGGCGGCGCGCTGATCGGCCGCTTCCAGTCGCCGATGGCGGGGCGCCACAATTGCCTGAACGCCGCGGCGGCGTTGACGATTGCCCTGGACCTTGGTGCAACCGTGCCGCAGCTGCAGTCAGCGATCGCGCAGTTTCAAGGTGTCAAGAAACGTCAGGAAATTCGCGGTATTGTCGGTGGTGTGCTGGTGATGGATGACTACGCGCACCATCCGACCGCGGTGTTGGAGACCGTCGCGGCGATCCGGGGCCAGTACCCGGGTCAGCGCCTTTGGGCAATTTTTGAAGCAGAATCCAACACTTCACGACGCAAGGTGTTCGAGACCGTCTATCCAGCTGCGCTCGCCCAAGCGGACCGCGTCGTCTTGTGCCAGCCGCTGTTCAAGGAGGGCGACAAGCTGACAGCCGAGGAGACCATGGACGCCGCCGCTGTTTGCCAGCGGATTGTGGAGCTCGGCGTGCCTGCGCAATACATTCCGGCTGTCAGTGATATCGTTGACTTTGTTGCAAAAGAGGCTCGACCTGGCGACGTGATATTGGCGATGTCAGGTCGCGATTTCCAAGGACTTCACGGCGCATTGCTCACACGGCTGGCGGGTCGGTTCGCTGGCGACCGCTGAGCGATGCAGGCTTCGGGCACGTCTCGCCCTTCGCGCCGGGCCTCCACGCGGCCCAAGCAAAGCCTCCCCCACCGCGCGCCCAGCTTGCGCCGGACGCGTCACCACCATGGGCGGCGAAGGCGCTATTCGCGGCTCCGATGCCCGCGGACCCACGGCGTTTGTCGCCGCGCCGCCCTGCCTTTGACATCGCGCAGTTGCGTGCGCGACCCCGGGCAGCTGGTTGTGAGCTGGCGCCATCGCCCCGCGTACGCCGAGGTCCTGCGTGCCAGCCGGGGCCCAGCTCGACCCCGTGATTGAGTATTCGTCGGTCTGCGAATTCTGCCGCGGCGTCCCTGCAAGATTTCTCAGAGGTTGTGAATTCTTCGAATTCCCAACCTCTGAGCTTGATGTTTGATCCAACCGGGCAAGACCTGCGCGAAATGAATTCGCGCAGCTTCACCCGTTTGCCGAGCCGCAGCCGCGGCTGGGGCGAGCCTGCGAAAACAAGTTTCCACAGGCTCTCAGCTCTCGTCGACGACCCGCACGTCGCTGGTGCCGGTTCCGCCGTTGGCGATGACCTCGACTTTGCACCCGTGGTTCTTTTCCAGATCGCGCAGCGCGCCGGCCAGGGTCTCGGTCAAGATCGCGTGTACGCGCGTCGGCACTTGGACGCGGAACACGCTTGAGCGACCCTCCGCCGCGGTGACTGCCCGGCGCAGCTTGCCGACAACTTCCACCGCCAGGTCGCTCGCCGATCGCACATAGCCGCGGCTCTTGCAGGTTGGACAGGGCTCCGTCAGGCGCTCGTACAGGCTCTCCCGCACGCGTTTGCGCGTAAGCTGGATGGTGCCGAATTCGCTCAGCTTGCCCACGCGCACGCGCGCCCGGTCGCGGGCCAGCGCCTGCGCGAACGCGTCCTCCAGCGCCCGACGATTCTCCGCGTTGGGCATGTCGACAAAATCGACGACGACCAGCCCGCCGATATTGCGCAGCCGAAGCTGGGCCGCCACTTCGTGTGCGGCCTCCAGGTTCAGCGCCAGCAGGGCGTCGTCCAACGACTCGGAGCCGGTTTGCCGGCCGGAATTGACGTCCACGACGGTCATCGCTTCCGTGCGCGAGATCACCAACTCGCCGCCCGACGGCAGCAGCACCCGCGGCTCGACCGCCTCGCGGACCCATTTGTCGATCCCGTGGACGTCAAAAAGCGCGCCGGGACCGTCCCAGAGACGCACGGCGGCTTGGCTATCCTTATGAAAACGCTTGATAAATCGCTCGACACGCACGTAGTCGTCGGCATCGTCAATCCACACCGTCTCCGTCTGCGGCCCCACCTGGTCCCGCAGGGCCCGCAGCGTCAGGTCCAGGTCATCGTACAGGAAGCTCGGCCCCGACGCGGTCTCGTACCGCGCCTGGATGTCCTGCCACTGCTCGGCCAGTAGCCGCAGATCGTCGGCGATCTCGGCCTGCGTCGCGCCCTCGCCCACGGTCCGCACAATCGCACCACAGCCCGGCGGCACGTGCCCCGCCACGAGCGCGCGCAGGCGTTCGCGTTCCGCCGGATCGGCGATCATCTTGGAAACACCGACGTGGCTGTCGCGCGCCAGCAGCACCGCGTTTCGCCCCGGCAGCGACACGAACATCGTAATCCGTGGACCTTTTTTGCCCACAGGCTCGCGCACGACTTGCACCAGGATTTGCTGGCCCGGCGTCAGCAGCCGGCCGATCGCGATTTGCGGGTGCGGCTGCTGGTCGTCGTCCTCGTGCTGCGCGCGCAGCCCCGGCAGCCAGACGTCCGGCGCGTGCAACAGCGCCGCACGGTCCAGGCCGATGTCGACAAAAGCCGCGTCCATGGACGGAATGACGCGCGCCACGCGCCCGCGGTAAATGTTTCCGGACAAGCCGCGGCCAGACGTGCGCTCAACCTGGATTTCCAGCACGCGGTCGCCCTGTTTCACCGCGATGCGCGTCTCCTCCGGCGTCGACTGAATGTACAGCGTCTCCGGCAGGCGCTCCGGGATGTCGTGCCCCATCGTCACCGCTTGATGTCGAACTGGCCGTCGAGCAGCCACAGCTTGTTGCCGTTGGCGTCGACGACCTGCGCGGAGAACGTGCCCTGGATGCGGTCTCCGACCGCGCCGAAGTGCGTGAGGTTGATGGTATAATCGGCCGCGTTGTATTGGAATTTGCCGCCGGTCACGGTGCCCGTGCCGTCGCTGTAGCCGACGACCGAAATGGGCGCCTCGGCGCCGCTGAAGGTAAAGTTGCCGGCTTGCAGCTCGGTGATCTTCCCGACCTGGATCTCGACTTTTTGCGTGCCTTCCGCGCCGGTGATCTGCAGCGTGCCCAGCGAGCTGAGCCACACGGCGCTGGCGTTTGAGAAGACCATGGGCGTCGCGCCGTCGGGTGCCGTTGCCGACTGGCTGACGATGCACTGGAACAGGTCGACCGCGTCCAGCTGGATGTCGTGCGGCGGCAATTCCAGCGTCTGAATGCCGTCCTTGGCGACGTCGGTCGCCGCCGTGGTGTCGCCGTCCGTGCTGCCGTCGACCGCGGTTCCATTGACCTGCGCGTGGCAGATGCCGTCAAAGCAGCCCTGGCCCGCGCCGCAGGCTTGGGCGATCCAGGCGTCGCCAGTCGGGCTGCAGATTGCCGCGGTGTTGTCGTCCGAGCATTGCGTCGCCGAGCCGTCGCAGGCGCGCGCCTTGCAGGTGAAGCTGGTCGGATCGCACAGCTCGCCGGTCTTGCAGGCGGTCGTCGCCCAGGCTTTGCTGCTGCATGTCAGGACCGTGTTCCAGCCGCATTTCTGCGTGGTTCCGCCGCACGTTTGGGTCACGCAGATGCCGGCCAGGCACTTCTGCGCACCGCTGCAGCTGGTGTCGACGTACGAGCTGCCGTCCGCGCTGCAGACCCGGCTGGTGTCGCCTGTGCACTTGCTGCTGCCTTTTTCGCAGACCGTGGCGAGGCACAAACCGCTGGTGGCGTCGCAGTATTTGTCCACGCCGCACTGGGTCACGACGTAGCTCTTGCCGCCGGGGCCGCACGCCGCGGAGACGTTGCCAATGCATTTGGGCGGGTCGGTCGCGGCGCATAGGCTGTCGACCGCGCTGGGCGTGGTGGCCTTGCTGCCGCACGCGGCGAGGATCAGGAAAAACAAGGGCAAACCACTCAGGAAACGGCGCAACATCAGACCCCCCTGCGGCGCGAACGCCAAGACGAGGCCCACAGAATGGCGCAACCCGGGCAAAGCTTCCAGTGTCTGCCGGTAAATTCGCCGACGGGCGTCGGCGTGGATCAGAATTGCCCGCAGTTCGTTCGGCCCGCGAAGCGCAGGCCACGGCAGCACAATCAGTGATGGACCAAGATCTCGCGGGGTTTGTTGGGCCCGCGCGACGGTCCTACGATGCCGCGCGCTTCCATCGTGTCGACGATGCGCGCCGACCGACCGTAGCCGATGCCCAGCTTGCGCTGCAGGAACGACACCGACGCCTGCTGCGATTCCAGCACGATCTGGATCGCGTCGTCATACAGCGGGTCCATCTCCGCGTCGTCGACGTCCGCCGCGCTCGACTGCTCGTCCGGGTCGCGCAAAATGTCCATCTCGTATTTCGGCGCGCCTTGATCGCGCCAGTGCTTGGCGATCGCCACGACTTCTTCGTCCGTGATCCACGTGCCGTGGCAGCGCCGCAGGTGGCCCTCGCCCGGCGGCACAAACAGCATGTCGCCCTTGCCCAGCAGCGTCTCCGCGCCCACCGCGCCGAGAATCACCTTGGAATCCATGGACGACGCGACCTGAAAGCTCACCCGCGTCGGGAAATTCGCCTTGATCATGCCCGTAATCACGTCCACCGACGGCCGCTGGGTCGCCAGAATCACGTGAATTCCTGCCGCCCGGGCCTTCTGCGCCAGCCGCGCCACCGGAATCTCGACTTCCTTGCCGGCGGCCATGATGAGATCAGCGAATTCGTCAATGACCACAACGATGTACGGCATGTCGTCGGGCATGTCGATGACGTCCTCACTCATGTCGCCGTTGGCGTCCACGCGCTCAGCCATCTGTTTCTTGCGCTGCGCCGCAGCCTTGAGTTCCGGTAATTTCGTCTTGTAACCCGCAAGGTTGCGTACTTCCGCGTCGGCCAGAATCCGGTAGCGGCGGTCCATCTCGGCCACGGCCCATTTCAGCGCCAGCTCGGCCTTGCGCGGCTCATCCAGAACCGGCAGCAGCAGGTGCGGAATACCTTCATAAACACTGAGTTCCAGGATCTTCGGGTCGATCAGAATGAGCTTCACTTCGTCCGGCGAGCAGCGAAACAGCATCGAGCACAAGAACGTGTTGATTCCCACGGACTTGCCCGTGCCCGTCGCGCCCGCGACGAGCATGTGCGGCGCGCGCGCGAGGTCAGTGCAAATCGGCCGGCCTTCGATGTCCTTGCCCAGGATCAGCGTCAGCGGGCTCGTCGACTCGCGAAACACCGGAGCTTCAATGATTTCACGGAAATAGACCATCTGGCGGTTCTGGTTTGGCACCTCGATGCCGACGACGTCGCGGCCCGGGATCGGCGCCACGATGCGCACGCGCAGCGCCGACAGCGACATCGTCAAGTCATCGCGCAGATTGACGATTTTGGAGATCTTGATCCCTGGCGCCGGCCGGTACTCGTAGGTCGTCACCACCGGACCCGGGCGGATGTCGGTCACCTCGCCATGGATATTGAATTCACTGAGCTTTTGCTCCAGGACCAGCGCATTTTCCCGCAGCATCGCCGCGTCCATGTTCACGATGCGCGCGGGCGGCTCCTGCACCAGCGTCGCCGGCGGGCACACCCAGCTCTTCGACAGCCCGAGGTTGCCCTGGATGGAGCTCGCCGCCAGCTGCGGCCGATCCGTCCGCAGCGCTTCGGTCTCGATGATCCGCGGGCCGCGATCCGGCTGCGTCAAGCGGTGGCCCGTCGGCCCGGCCACGGCCATCGGCGCTTCCGGCACGGGCGGCGGCACGTCGTCGGCGTCCGGCAGCGTCACCTGGATGGCCTCGAGCGGCAGCTCCTCCACGTCGAGCGTCGGCATCGGCCCCGTCGGCCGCGCCGCGTTCGGCATCGTCGCTGCGGCGATGCGCGCCAGGTCCGCGTGGCTGGTCTGCTGCTGCTCCGGCGGCGTCACGTCCGTCAGCGCGCGGTGCGCCACAACCGGCGTCTCCGGCAGGCGAATGCGCACACTGGCCTCCTCGCGGGCGCGACGCACGGACGTGGGCACGTCCAGGCTGTCGAACCGCCGGTCGTCCTTGGCCGCCGGCTCGCTGGGCGAAAGCGGCGGCGCCATCCGTACCGCTGTCTCCGCGCCTTGCGACGGAGCGGCAACGGCAGCGCGGACCGCTGCAGCGTCGCCAAAGAACGCGCTCATCGCCTGTTCCGCGCCGGCGTCTTCCAGCGCGTCGTCGGCTGACAGATCGGCAGCCATGGCTTTTTGCGCCCGGCGGCGTGCGAACCAGCCCGGCACCGCGCTCAGCGTGCCCAGACCCTGTCGCGCGGCCTGCGCGCCCGTCTCGCCCAGCGTCGCCGCTACCGGCTTGGCGCGACCGGAAAACCAGCGCACCGTGTCGCCCACCAGCGACTTGCCCGTCAGCGCCGCCAGCGAAGCCGCCAGCATGAAGACCGCGACGAGCGTTGTGCCCAGCGTCGACAGCAGCGCGAGCAGCACCACAGCGATTGCGCCGGGGATGAAGCCTGCCGGATCGTGGCCCAGCGGCCGCAAGCCCACGCTCTTGGAGGACATGTACAGCAAAATCAGCACCGCCAGCGTGCCGCCGATGATCCCCGCCGTCGGCCGCAGCTTGGGCGCCGCGACCTTGCCCATCAGCGTGCGGCCGGCCAGCGCCAGCAGCAGCGCGTCCAGCACGAACGCGCCAAGCCCGAACAGGTTCAGCAGCAGATCCGCGATGCGCGCGCCCACCGGGCCGATCGCGTTGTGCACGGATTCCGCAGTCTGACGGCCATCTTGCAGGATTTTCAGATCGCGCGGCGAGAACGTCACCAGCGCGGCGGCGAAAGCCAAGCCCGAAAACAGCAGCACCAGGCCGACGATTTCGCCTCGCAATTGGTGCGGTTTGGCCGTCCCCGGCTCCGCTGCCTTCTTGGTGCGGCGCGGTTCGGCGGTCTCCGCCTGCATCGCGTCCCGGTTGTTGAGCGTCTCTGTCTGCGCGCGCGCCATGGTTTTCTCCGTCTCTAGCCCGCTTCACGTGGAAGTTAGGCAGGTTCGACGCTAGCACCTTGTTGTCCGCCCGCCAGAAATCTCCCGACGCGCGATCGCGCCCATGTAGTCTCGCGGACTTGCACGACAGGGTTCGTGCAATGGTCGATGACCATGGTTTGCAACATCATGAAAATACGTATGAAAATCAGATAATGCACTGTCGCCCCCGGCAAAGGTTGTCGCCTCGCCACGCTGCGGCGATACTGGACGCGTTTGGCGCTGTTGGAGGCGTGATGGCGTACCGGCAAAAAGTGGCATCTCTTCTCGCAACGGCGTGCCTGCTGGCCGTGCCGGGGAGCGTTTGGGCGGCGCACAAGGTCAAGAAGCTGCACACGCCGGCGGCCGACGTCCCGAGCGCGCCGAACCCACCGGCGTCGGGGATCGCAGCCACGCTGCCGCTGCCGGCCAAGCCGACGCCGCAGCAAGTGGCCGACGCGGTCGAGGCGTTCTACAAGAAACAGCCGGGATTTCAGGCGCATTTCACCCAGGTCGTGAAGAAAAAGGGCCTGGCGACGGGCATTACCCGCGAAGGCGTGGTCTACCTGCAGCGCGGCGACGCGGCGACGGCCAAGCCCGGCAAGATGCGCTGGGAGTATCCCAACGAGGAAGTTTTCTATTTCTGCGACGGCGTGACCCTGTGGGCGTACGAGCGCCGCGAGCGCCTGGCGACCAAGGTGCCGGTCAAGAATAGCCAAGTCTATCAGGCGACTTCGTATCTGGTCGGGCAGGGCAACCTCGGCCGCGATTTCCAGCTCGATATCCTGGCGACGCCGGAGCCGGACGTGGTGCCGCTCAAGCTGACGCCGCGCAAGGGCACGCAGGTGATGCGCTCGCTGACGCTGCTTGTAGACCGCCAGACCGGGGCAGTGCGCGGTTCGCGGCTCATCGACCCGCTGGGCGACGAGACGGCGCTGGCGTGGAAAGACGTGAAGTACGAGGCGACTGAGGACAAGGCGTTTGAGTGGACTCCGCCCGCGGGCGTTCAGGTCAAGTCCTTGCAGCCCTAGGCCAAAACTCCAAGGAAAAAGGCGGACTATGCGAATTTTGCTCAAACTCTGCGCGCTGCTTTTGACGTGTCTGGTGGCGCTGCCGGCGCTGGCCCAGACGCTGCCGGTGCCGGCGTTCAACGTCCAGACGTGGCGGCCGGGCATGGGCCCGGACGACGGGCTGCTGACCAAGTCGGCGCTGGTGCTGGGGCACCTCGACGCGGCGGGCTGGCTGGGTTTTGGCTACGCGCGGGCGCCGATGCGGCTGCAAAATACCGCGGTGGGCGCGACGCAGACGCTGGTGGGCGACCTGGGGACGGTGGAATTCGGCGGCGCGCTGGGGCTTTTTGACCACGCGATGATTGCGGCCAGCTTGCCGATCGCCGGGGTGATTCGCGGCGGCGGCTCGAACCTGGCGCAGCTGAACACACCGAGCGCGCCGGCGATGGGCGACCTGCGGGTGGACGCGCGCTGGCAGTTGTGGTCGACCAAAGTCGATGATTTCAGTTTCTTTTTGGGCCTGGCGGGCGTGGGCGAGCTGCCGACGGCGACCGCTGGTTCCATGATGGGCGGTACGCTGACAGGCGCGATCGAGGCGCTGGCGACCGCGGTCTGGGGGCCGTGGCGCGCGGACGTGAACGCGGGCGTGCGCGGGGAGGCAGCGCAGTCGCTGCGGGTGCACCCGGTCGACGCGCAGGGCTTCACGATCGAAAACGGGACGGACACGACAATTGCGCGGTCGGGCTCAGTCTGGCTGGTGCGCGGGGCGGCGCGGCGCGGCTTTGACAACGACCTGTTTGGCCTGCGCGCGGAGCTGCAGGCGCAGGGCACGCTGCTCACGAACGCGCTGCCGGCGGGCCAAGCGGTGGTGGATGTCGTGCTCGGCGGGGACGTGCGAATCGCCGACGCGTGGCGGGTTTTCGCGATGGCGGGCGGCGCGCCGACTTCGGCGATGGGCTCGGCTGGGCTGCGACTGGCGGCGGGCGTGCAGTTTGACGCGCGCAAGATCAACCACGACCAGGACGGCGACGGGATCCTCGACAGGTTCGACAAATGCCCGACCGAGCCGGAAGACAGGGACGGTTTTGAGGACGCGGACGGCTGCCCGGACCCGGACAACGACAACGACGGCATTCCGGACGCGCTGGACAAGTGCCCCAACGACCCGGAAGACAAGGACGGATTCGAGGATGCGGACGGCTGCCCGGACCTGGACAACGACAAAGACGGAATTCCGGACAAGCTGGACAAGTGCCCGAACGAGCCGGAAGATTTTGATAATTTTGAGGATACCGATGGCTGTCCGGATCCGGACAACGACAAGGACGGCATTCCGGACATCGACGACCTGTGCCCGTCGGCGCCGGAAACCAAGAATGGTTTTGAAGACCTGGATGGCTGTCCAGACGTCGCGCCGGTCCCCAAAGTCGAGGCCCCCAAGGTCGTGGAGCCGGCCAAAGCGCCGCCGCCGGAGCCGGCAAAGGTCGTCAAGCCGCTGACCAAGAAAGAGAAAGCCGCGTTGGCGCGCAAAGCCAAGGCCGAGAAAGCCAAGGCAGCCAAGCTGGCCAAGCGCGCGAAGATTGCGGCGAAAAAGGCGGCGAAGGCCGAAAAGGCTGCGGCGAAAAAGGCGGCCAAGGCGCACGGCAAGAAGGCCCACCTCAAGAAGGCCAAGCACAAGTAGCCGTGCCAGCGGGGAATTCGCGTCGATCGGCCAAGATGTGCAACACTCTGCGCGTCGGTCGGGTCCAAGCGACGCGTTGCGAGGGTTCATGGGCGTGACGTGGGTCGACCCGCGCAACTGGCCGCAGCGCACGCGGATGCTCTTCGGGGTGCTCGTCACGCTCGGCATCGGTTGGATCGACTACATCACCGGCAACGAAGTGCGCGTGTATCCACTGTATTTCCTGCCGCTCACCATCGGGGCTTGGCAGCGCGCGACCCCGCAGGCGATGATTCTGGCGGTCACTTGCGCGCTCACGTGGCTCGGGTCGAACTGGCTGGGCGGCATGACCTATTCGCACGCCTGGATCTGGGCGTTCAACACGCTGACCCAGTTCGCCTCGTTTGCGACTTTTGCCGTCCTGGTCGCACGCCTGAGCGTCGCGCTGGTCCACGAGCGCCAGCTCGCGCGCACGGACTCGCTGACCGGGCTGCTGAATTCGCGGCAGTTTCGCGACGACGTCGCCGATGAGCTGGAGCGCGTCCGCCGGTCGCAAGCGCCATTTGCGCTTGTGTTTTTGGACCTCGACAACTTCAAGTGGGTCAACGACAACCTGGGCCACAAGGCGGGCGACCGGATGCTGTCCGACGTCGCGGCGGCGCTGGAGCGCTCCAGCCGGCGGACGGACCGCGTGGCGCGGCTTGGCGGCGACGAATTCGCACTGCTGCTGCCCGGCACGAACCGCGCGCAGGTCGAAGCGCAGGTCCAGCGGCTTGTGGCCGAGCTGCGCGCCGTATTTGCCCGCACGCCGGGGATGCCGGTCACCGCGAGCGTGGGCGCGGCGGTCTTTCCCGATGGCGCCGCCAGCGTGGACGTGCTGCTGCAGCGCGCCGACGACCTGATGTACCGCGCCAAGCGTGCTGGCAAAGATCGCGCCGTCATTGAGGAATTTCGCGCGGGCTGACGGCTATTTGCGCTTGCCTTCCGGCGCGGTGGCGCCTTTGGTCGGATCAAACGCCGGCGAGAAGCCCGGTGCCTTTGGGAACAGGAACGCCGGCACGTGGCTGAAATCGCCCAGATACACGGTCGCGCCGTTCTGGCCCAGCTGCGCCAACGCCTCGTAACCCTTGATCATTACCATCAGCGGCGTCAGCGCTTGGGCCTCCGCCTTCTTCATCGCCGACTTCGCCGTCGCCAGCAGCGTCATCTCCTCGGCGTCCGCCTTGGCGCGCACCACCTTGATTTCCGCGGCCGTCGCCGCCATCACGCGGTCCAGCTCGGCTTGGGCTTTCGCCACTTCTACCCGCCGCGTCGCCTCACGCAACTCCGCTTCCGCTTTGAGTTTTTCGCGCTCCGCCTCATGCTCCAACTCCAGCTTGCGGCGCAGCGCGTCGTTGTCCAGCAGCACTTTTTGCCGCGCCGTGTCCTGTTCGCCCACGAGCTTGTCCTGAATCGCCTTGGCGATCTCCGGCGCGTAGCTGACGCCTTCCAGGGTAACCGAGGTGATTTCCACGTGTTTGCCCGCCGTGCGCCGCCGCAGGTCGGTCTCGACCTCGTTCTCGATGGCCTCGTTTTGCTTGGCGATGTCCATGTAGCTGTGGCGCGCAAACACCCCGCGCGCCGCGCTGCGGAATTCCGGCCCGATGACTTCTTCGTAATATTGTGGACCAATTTCCGTATCCAGTTCATAGAGTTCCGACACGACCGGCCGGAAAATCACCGAGACGTGGATCGTCACGTGCAAGCCTTCCTGGGACGTCGTTGTCATTTCCTCCTGACGCGTCGTGTACGTCACGTCGAAATCGTCCAGGCGGCCGAAAAAGCCGGTGTAGTGGCGGCCCGGCTCCAGCACGCTGTGCAGCAAGCCGCCGTCGCGGGTGAACAACAGGCCGCGGTGGCCGGGTTCAATCGTCGCACCGCAGGCGCTCAGCGCAAACGCAAGCGTCAAAAAGAGCAGCTGTTTCATGGGTCACTCCGGAGGGTCAGGGTTGTACGCCGTCCAGCCAGCCACTGACGCTGCGGCTGAGGTTGCTGATGCAGCGCAAGACCACGTCGCGGGCTTGCGCTTCTGAGTTGGCCAGGCCAGCCGTCATGCAAAACGCCTGCGTTTGGGCGATGTACACTTGGCCGACCACCGCGCGGAGCGTCGCGCGCACGCCCAGGCTCGCACGCGCCTGACCGTCGGCCAGCGACGCATCGCTCTTGATCAGGTCCACCTGGATCTGCCAGCCGCGCTCGCGTTCTGCCCGATGCGCCTCGGCCCACGGCGCCGCGCCGACCAGCACCGCGCGCGCAACCGCATGTTCCAGCTCGCTAAACTGCCAGAAGCTGCCATGCACCGCCAGCGGGTCCTGGGCGCCCGC
The DNA here is from genome assembly GCA_903929795.1 of uncultured Myxococcales bacterium. Taxonomy (GTDB): domain Bacteria; phylum Myxococcota_A; class UBA9042; order UBA9042; family UBA9042; genus CAIYBN01. The sequence continues at coordinate 135,734 of CAIYWC010000097.1, forward strand.
CAGCTTGGTCACCACGTCCAGCGGCACGTCCGCGCGCAGGGCCGCGGGCGCGGGCTCCGGCAGCAGCGGCATCGTGCTCGACAGGCACGCGGGCAGGGCCAGAAACGCAAGCGTCAGGAGCCGTGGGTGCATGGGGACCTCGCCTGAAGGACGCGAAACACAAGCGGCCGTCGGGGCTTCAACGCGCCACGCTGCGGATTATTCTCGGGCGAAGGCATTTTGTCCGTCGCCCGGCGGGTTTACAGCGGCAAATTGCCGTGCTTGCGGCTCGGCGCGACTTCCCGCTTGCCTTTCAGGATCTCCAGCGAGCGCGCCAGCCGGTGCCGCGTGTCCTCGGGGTGGATGACCTCGTCGATATAGCCCAGCTCCGCCGCCTTGAACGGATTGGCAAAAGTGTCGCGATAATGCTCGGTCAGCTTGGCGCGTTCGGCCGCCGGGTCCGCGGCTTTTTGCAATTCCTGGCGGTAGATGATGTTCACCGCGCCGTCCGGGCCCATGACCGCGATCTCCGCGCTGGGCCAAGCGAAATTCATGTCGCCGCGGATGTGCTTGGAGCTCATGACGTCGTAGGCGCCGCCGTACGCTTTGCGCGTGATGACGGTCACTTTGGGCACAGTCGCCTCCGCGTAGGCGTACAGGAGCTTGGCGCCATGGCGGATGATGCCGCCGTACTCCTGCGCCGTGCCGGGCAAGAAGCCGGGGACGTCGACGAAGGTGACAAGCGGGATGTTGAAGCAGTCGCAAAAGCGCACAAATCTCGCGGCTTTCACGCTGGCGTCGATGTCCAGACAGCCCGCCAGAAACGCTGGCTGGTTGCCGATGACGCCCACGCTCTGGCCGTTGATGCGCGCAAAACCACACAGGATATTGCGGGCATAGCGCTCGTGGACCTCGAAGAAGATGCCGTCGTCGACAATCGCGTGAATCACATCCTTCATGTCGTAGGGCTTGGACGGATCCTCCGGTACAACGGTTTTGAGTTTTTCGTCTTTGCGATCGATGGGATCCAGCGTGGCGACCCGCGGCGGGCTGTCCAGGTTGTTCGATGGCATGAAGCTCAGCAGGACGCGCGCTGTCGCGATCGCCGCCTTCTCGTTGTCCGCGGCAAAATGCGCGACGCCCGACGTCGTGGCGTGCCGCACCGCGCCGCCCAATTCCTCTTGCGTCACCGATTCATGCGTCACCGTCTTGATCACGTCCGGGCCGGTGATGAACATGAAGCTTGTCTGCTGCGCCATGATGACGAAATCCGTGATCGCCGGGCTGTACACCGCGCCGCCCGCGCACGGCCCGAGGATCAGGGAAATCTGCGGAATCACGCCGGAAGCCTGGGTATTGCGCCAGAAAATCTCCGCGTAGCCGGCGAGCGACTCCACGCCTTCCTGGATGCGCGCACCGCCCGAGTCGTTCAGGCCGACGATCGGCGCGCCGGTCTTGACAGCCAAGTCCATGACCTTGCAGATTTTTTGCGCAAAGGCGCCCGACAGCGAACCGCCAAAGACCGTGAAGTCCTGGGCGAAGACGTAGACCGTGCGGCCATCGACCGTGCCGTGGCCCGTGACGACGCCGTCGCCGGGGAATTTCTTGCTGGCCATGCCAAAATCGACGCAGCGGTGCGTGACGAACCGGTCCATCTCGATGAACGAGCCGGGATCCAGCAGCAGCTCGATGCGTTCGCGCGCCGTCAGCTTGCCCTGCTGGTGCTGTTTTTCGCGCCGCTCCACGCCGCCGCCGGCCATCGCCTGCGCGTCCAAGTCAGTTAAACGATTGAGAACCTGTTCTCTGCGGGTACGTGCCATGACAGTCGCTCCAAAAGCCCGGCGCGGGTGATAGCAGCAGCGCGGGCGTTACCGCAAATTCGCCGGCTGCGGCGCCGCCGGGACCTGAAACACCGCGCGATCTTCGAGCCGCACGGCCGTCAGCGCGTTGCCCCACACGCAGCCGGTATCCAGGGCGATCAGGTTGTCGTCCAGCAGCAGGCCCAGCGCCGCCCAGTGGCCAAAAACCAGGCATTCTTCTGCGCTTTTACGGCCCGGAACGCGAAACCATGGGATGCAGCCCGGCGGCGCCTCCTCGGGCGGTCCGGCAAATTCCGTGCACGGCTCGCCGTCCACCGTGCAGGTTCGGATCCGCGTCAGCAGCCCCGCTTCCTGAGCCAGCTTGCGCAGTTCCGGCACGTGAATGTCCTGGTCGCGCAGGGCCCGCAACGCCAGCGGCATCCGCGCGCCGTTCAGCTCCGCCGAATACGCCTGCGCGATCGCCTCGGCCTCATCCACCGTCCAGGCCGGCAGCAGACCGGCGTGCACCATCGCGTAACGGCCCTCGCGGTACAGCAGCGGCCGGTGGCGCAGCCAGTCCAGCAGGGCGTCGCGGTCCGGTGCGTGGAGCAATTCATCCAGTGAATCCCGGCGCTTGGGACCCGCCGCGCCCGCCGCGCGCGCCAGCGCATGCAGGTCGTGATTGCCCAGGACCGCCACGACGCTGTCGGCGTGCTGCAGGCACCAGCGCAGGACCGCCAGCGAATCCGGACCGCGGTTGACGAGGTCCCCGGCCAGCCACAGGCGATCGCGGTCGGGGCGAAACGCGATGCTCGCCAGCAGGCGCGAGAACGCGTCAAAGCAGCCCTGGATGTCGCCGATGGCGTAGGTGGACACGGGGACACTCGTGCGACGCGCGCCGCCCCGGCATTTTGCGCCCGCGCGGCCGGTTCTGGCAATGCGCAACGGCGGGTGGCGCGGCGGCTTGACGCTCGGCGGTCGCGCGACCAGACTGAGTCGCCGCGGTCGTTTTGGCCGGCTTGCTTGGAACATCTTGAAACTACGCCGAGAGTGCATGTCTGCTCCCTGTGCCATACGGCTGCTCGTGCTGCTCGCCGCAAGCGCTGGCTGCACATCCGGAACCAGCGGCTCCGGCGCCCCGGTCGGCTACCTGTGCACGACGTCCGCCGACTGCGCCAACGGCCTCGCGTGCCTCGACGTCAGCGCGCATTTCGTCGCCCAGACCGCCACGTGTTCCGGCGCCACCGCGACCGGTCCGCAGCGCCTGTGCACCGTCGCGTGCAGCCTGTCCGCCGATTGCACGCCGTACGCGGCCGGGGGCGAATGCCACCGATTCGGCTGTGAACCCAATGACTTCTGCATGGGCCCAGCGACGGCCAAGGCGACGAATTCCGGCGACGCGGCGCCCTGATGCGTCACGGATCGCGCGGCGGCGGCGCGGGGATCCAGCCCGCCCGCAGCGCCCGCAGCACCGCGGCCGTCTTGGTTTGTACGTGCAGTTTGGTATGGACGGACCGCACGTAAGTCCGCACTGTGTTGATGGAAATGCCCATTTCCTCGCCAACCGTCTCATAGCTCAGGCCGCGCGCAAAACCGGCCAGGACGTCCCGTTCCGCCGCAGTCAGCGGACAGGGCTCTGCCACGCGCGCCGCGTTCTGCAGGTTGTGCCGGACCAGCGTGGCGACCTCCCGCGTCATGGGCATGCCGCCATCCGCCGCGTGCTGGATGGCTTCGACGAGCTGCAACCCCATGTCGTCCTTGAGCAAATAGCCATCCGCGCCGCTGGCCAGCGCGGCCAGGATCCGCGGTGGATCGTCTTGCACGCTCAGCACCACGACGGCCACCGGCGGCGCGCGGCGCTTGAGCAGCGGCAGCAGCGCCAGGCCGTCGCCGTCGGGCAGCCCGAGGTCCAGCACGCACACGTCCAGCCGCCCGTGCGCAGCGATGAGGGGGTGCGCGCCGGCCAGCGTCGTCGCGGTTCGGACGACATGGTGCGCGGCCCGCAGCGCCAGCGTCGCGACCGCGAGCGTCGGGGCGTGGTCTTCGACCAGCAGCACGTGGAGCGGGGACGGGCGCTGCGTCATGGGCGGCTCCGCGCGGCGGCGAAGCCCAACGTGCAGTCGATGACCGTGCCGTCGTTGCCCGAGCGGATTTCCGCGCTGCCCGCCAGCTCGGCGCACCGGGCGTGCAGGTGGCCCAAGCCGCGGCCGGCGGTGACCTGGAGCGGATCGAAGCCCATGCCGTCATCGGTTACCGTCAGCGCCAGCCGGGTTGGCGCGATCGCGATGGCGACCGTCGCATGGCGCGCCTGGCCATGCTGAAGCGCGTTGCGCAGCGATTCGCGCACGATTTGCACCGCCGCCAGCTGCACGGCCTCCGGCACCGGCGCGCTGCCCGTCGCCACGACCTCCACCGCAAGCGTACTGGCGGCCGCGAACTGTCCCGCCACCCGCTGAAGCGTTTCGGCCAGGCCCGCCGGCGTCCCCGCGGGCGGCGCCAGCACGTCCAGCACCACGCGCAGCTCCGAAAGCGCGTCGGCGCTTGACGCCCGCAGCGCTGCTGCCACTTCGCGCAACATCTCAGGCGAATGCGCGTGAAGATCGAACAAATCCGATGCGGTACGTGCCAATGCCAGGGCCGCGCCAACGCCGTCGTGCAGCTCCCGCGCGACGCGCTGCTGCTGCAGCTCCAGGACTTGCCGGTGGGCGGTCGCCAACGCCGCGGCCTGGGTGCGACGGGTCTGCCGCCACGCCGCCGTCATCATGGAGGTCTGGTCGTAGGCAATTCCGCAGACCATCGCGGCGATCACCGGCCCGGCAATCGCCCAATGGGGGTCTGCGCCGCGGGCGAGAAACAGCGGGATCGTCGCCAACGGCCAGAGCACATGCGCTGCCAGGAAAGTCCAGGACGGCTCCATCTCCTGCCACGTGCCGGTGAAGCCCGCCCACAGCAGCGCGACCATCCACAGCGGCGTCTGCGGCTGGTTGCCGACGACCGGAAAGGCGCAGATGAAAAAGCCATTGTACGCCAAGAGGATCGCCATCTGTGTGTTGAACCAGCGCGCCGACCGGAGCGCACGCGGGTGGAGCACAAAGTCGTTCAGCACCATGCAGGTGCCCCAGCCAACCCCGAGCGTCCACGTCGCGCCGATCGAGAGGCCAGTCGTGCGCGTGCAGACGGGCGTGGACAGGACGGCGCAGCCCAAGGCGATCGCGAGCAGCGTCCGCAACAGCAGCGTGGGCCCGCCGCCGCCGAAATCGAGCGAATCGGCGTGCGGCAACGGCCACCAGCGGTACTGCGCTTGGCGCGACAAGACGGACGCTCCGGCAAAGGAAGCGGCGACAGAAACGCTGGGCTCCGCCATGGAGCCGGTTTCACGGGCTGACAGTCTGTGCATTGCATTGGCTTGGCACGACGCAGCGTGCGCTTGGACAGTGCGACGATAGCACGATCGCGCTGCGCCGTCAGCCCATGGCTTACAAGGCTGGCGCCATCAAGCGGATTCCGCAGCTGCTGCTGGGCTTGAAGGCGACGGGGACGCCGTCCGCACTCAGCGCAGCGCTCTGGCGAAGCAGCGTAATTTCAAGGCCTTCTTCGTCATGCTCGCGGCAGGAGCCGTCGACCAAATCGACGATGGTGCCGATGGGTGACAGCACGAACATGCCGAGGAATGCGCCGACCACCGCGCCGCCTGACGTTGTCGGCTCCGCCGTCGTTTCCGCGTCCTGAAAGCCCGGCGCCTTCGCGCGAATCGTATACGTGTGCGACCGCTTCAACGTCATCGTCCCCGCAGAGGCGCCGTTGTACACTTCAGTGCCATCCTCGTCTGTCACGACAATTTGCGCGGCGACCGGATAGGAATAGACCGGCACTTGCTGCGTAGTGCCGTTGAGAATGGTCACGCAGCCGGCGCTCGCCAGCAGCGCGCAGGCCAAAAAGACGTTTGCAAAAGTCCGCATATCCACCCTTATCTCCCGCAGGTTCAAATCGGGATGCCTATGCCGAGGTCCAACGTGAACCACCAAGGCATGTTGCTGTAATTTTTGGAGAAAAGCACTCCAGTCGCGACACCGGTGTAAAACCACTTCGGGCCGGGAATTGCCAAGATAATGCCCTGCGCCCCCAGCGAAAACTGTGCGCCAAATCCGGCATTTTGCGGATCGTAGAGGCCCGCTAGCGTCCACTGCGCGATCGGCGAGCGCGCGTTGCGGGCCTGTACGCGCTGGATGCCGACTTGCAGCGCGAAGATCCCCGGCGCGCTGGTGTGTGGGATGTCCTGAATGTGAATGAGCTTTCCGCCCGCCAGCAGCGTCCAGTCGGTCCTGCGTACCTGGCAATTGCTGTTCCACGCCTGCACGGAGTGGCCGACGACGCTGGCGCCGGATTTGATCCATTCCGTGCCGTAGCTGCGGAGCGAGAGCCCCGCGGTGGCGTCGAACATCGTGAACTGTCCGGCCGTCGGCAGCCAGCGAATGCCGGCGTTCAATGTCAGCGGGTGCAGGAGTCCGAGCGTGCCCTCGGCAAAGGCGCCCACGCCAAAGCCGATCGAGTCCGCAACACCGCCCATGCTGCCGGCCAACCCGCCGCGCGCCCAGAGGAAATAGCGGTCGGCGACGACGTCGTTGAGCCGAGCCAGCTTGGCCGGGTCGCTGACGTCGCCGTCGCGTCCGCATTGGACTTCGCGCGCGACTTCGCTGGAGACGTCGGTCAGGTCGTCGTCGATCGCCCATGCTTTTGCGGCGCGGCCGAGCAGCAGCACGACGATCGCCGCCTGCATCCGCAGCGTTCGCATCATGGATTGGACCCGACCGGCGCGGCGGGCGCGGCGCTTGGGCGCTTGCCGGGGATCCGCTGGACGATGTCCCCGCGCACGCGCACGTGGGCGCAATCGGGCAGGACACCGATGAACGTGAAGAATTCCCAGTAGGTGCCACTGGATTCCACCGTCAGGTTTGTCACCGCTTCACCCTTGCGGACGGCGACTTCGCGGTTGATTTCCTCGCTGATATCGCGGGTTCGGTTTCGCAGGCCGATGGCGCTCCACAGCATGGTGCACGCCAGGTAGTTGACCTTGAGCGTGCCAAGCTTTTCCAGATCCGCGTCCTTGACGAGCGTGCCGGACTCGTCGCGGAGCGCCGACGACATGGACACCGGGTATAGGCTGTCCTCCGCCGTCACGTAGCTGCGTGTGCCGCAGGCGCCGCTGGCGAGGAGAACCGCGAAAATAATGGCTTTGCGCATCATGGCTTTTCTCCCACAAGGACGACGACGCCTTCCGCGTAGACGCGCGATTTGATGCCGGTCGGCCAGCCATAGCTGCGCGTGCGAACGGTCGTGAGCCGGATATCCGCCTGCGGGCCTTTGTCCGCCAGCGCCTTGAGCGCGCCGACCGCGAGGCCAGTGTTGTCCGTGACGTCGTGCGTCACCGTCACCTGGTAATTGCCCGACTGGTGGGACGACTGTGCAAAAAACGCCTCGGCCTGACCTTCGTACTCGCCAACCTGGCGCGTCGGCAGCGGCTTGCCACCGCCCAAGCGGTCCACCGGGGTGAGCAGCACGGGCTGGTGGATACCCTGCAAGATACCCGTTGCCGGCTTGACGTAGCCCACGCAGCCGGCCGACAGCGCGGTCAGCAGCGGCAAAAAGACCCGGTGATTCATGAGACTCCTGCGCCCGCAATCAGGCAAAGTTCGCTGTCAGCACATTTCGTGATGCTAGGACCGGCGATCGGCGGCGACAATCGCATGAACGTGCGACGGCGCGCGGATTTGCACGCCGATGCGCACCGGCGGTCGCTGCATGACAACCTGCTGAAATTAAACAGTAACCGCCTTGCTTGACGCCCCGATCGCCGCCGTTCAGACTGGCACCGGCTGTCGGAGCGTCTGGACCAAGCAATGCATAGTGCGGACCCCATGCTGGCACCCGGCGCGACGGCCCCGCGCGTGCGCCGCCCGACTGTCTGGCTGCTGGCGCTGGCCGCGCTCCTGCTGGGTTGGCGCGTGCTGGAGCCGCTTGGCCGCGATCAGTCGGTGTTCTACGTGCTGGGCCGCGAGGCGTGGCACGGCCGCTTGCCCTACCGCGACCTGTTCGAGCATAAGCCCCCGGGAATTTTGCTCATTTACGCGTTCGCGGCGCTGCTGGATGGCGCTGACGGCTGGGCGATCAGTGTCCTGGACACCGTGGCTGCAGGCCTGACCGCGGCGTTGCTCTTCGATTTCGTCTCCCGGCTCCGTGACCGGCGCGCAGCGTGGCTGGCGGCGTTCGTCTATCTGGCGTGCGGGCGTGCGCCGTGCTTTGGCGGCTGGTGGGCCACGGGCCAGCCCGAGGCCTTTCAGGATCTCTGCGTCATCACAGCGCTGTGCTGCGGTCAGCGCCACCGCTGGCTGTGGGCGGGCGTCGCCATGTGGGGCGCGCTGCTGCTGAAATTCACCTACATCGGCTTGGTGCCGGTGCTGCTGCTTTGGGCCGGGCGTTCGGGGGCGCTGCCGCTGCTGGCAGGGCTCGCGCTGCCGACCGCGCTACTTGTGGCGATCGGGGCGGTTTGCGGCGCGCTGGACCCGGCGTGGCAGGCGGTCATCGGCTTCAACATCCGCCACGCGCAGGTGGACGCCGTGCCGTGGCCGCGGCTGCCCAAGGCGCTGCTGCGCGGCGGAACGCGCGTGCTCACGGGAGCGCCGCTCGCGGTTGTCGCCGGCCTGCTGGGGCTCTTTGCTGCCCGCCAACCGCGCAAGTGGCTGCCGCTGGGTGTGTGGCTGGCGGCGTGCGGGCAGCTGCTGCTGCAGCGCAAGCTCTGGCTTTGGCACTGGAATCCGCTGATCCTGCCTCTGTGTCTGGCCGCCGGGCTGTACCTGCCGCGCGCGCTCTGGCGGCGGCCGCGCTGGGTGCTGGCGGCGGCGCTGCTGCTGGCGGTGCCGACCGGGCTGGGAACAGCCCAGGAGGTCGCGCGGCGGCTGGCGCCAGGCAACCGCGTCGACGTGCTGGGGCGCTATGTCTGGGGCGGCGGCGATTTCTCCGCGCTGGAGGTGGCGGCCGTCGGCCTGCGCGTGCGCGCTCTGGCGCAGCCCGACGACGAGCTGCTGGTGTGGGGCTTTGAGCCGGGCGTCTACCTGTCCAGCGGCCTGTCGCCGGGTACCCGCTGGCTGTACGACTACCCGCTGACCGTCGGCTTGGCGCCCACAGCGCGCGCCGCGGCGGTCGCAGAGGTCGTGGCGCGCTTGCCGGCGATCCGCTGGTGGATTGTCTTTCGCAACGATGCGAATGCGCTGGAACATCTCGATTCTAAAACAGAATTGGCGCAGATCCCCGCGTTGCAGCAGGCGCTGGAACGCGACTACCGCCTCGTCGCGGAGCTGGCGGACGCGGCGATCTATGAACGTGCGCCTACCGCGGCAGCTGGATCGTCAGGCCGTTGATGACCGCCGCGGCGGAGACCGTCACCGGCGTGGGCTGCCCGGCGTCGCCCAGCCACACCAGCACGGGCGAGGTCGGCTGCACCTGGCCGGTCGCCTCACTCGGGTAGGGCCAGCGCACATCGACGCGTCCGGCGGCGTCCGCCAACATCTCGCATTCAAAGGAAAATGCCGTTGCGCCCAGCTGGCGGCCGGTCCCCACGCGCACGTGCGCCCCCGCGGGCAGGCCATCCGCGCGCAGGTGCGCCCCCGCGACCCGCTCATACAGCTGGACCGCCGGCACACGGCGCCCCGCGACCTCCAGCGTCAGCCGCGAGCCGGCCTGCAGCTGCAGCCCGTCCAGGCACGGACCGCTTGGGCGCCGCGAGCCCTGAAACGCTACAAGATGCACGAGGTTGGACTGCGCGAACGCCGGGCCTGGCTGAGCGTCTGGATCATCCGCCGGCGCCGTCAGCAGCCCTGGGATCGGCTGGCGCGTCGTCGCCTGAAACGCGCGGAGCTCGTGGGCATCGGACGGCGTTGTCAGCAGGTAGCGCAGGCGTTTGCGCACCATCGCGTCCTGCAAAAGCGCGCCGTCCGCGCTGTACAGCCAGGCAAAACTGTCCAGGATGTGCTGCACATACACCGACGACTCTGGCGCGGCGACGAAGTTGTTCGTATAGGTCGGCCGGTCGCCCAGCGCGGCGATCCAAAAGCCGTTGGACCACAGCGACAGCACGCCCCACGCCGGCCGCTCCTCCTTGACCCGGGACGTGTGCGTGTCCAGCCAGGCCAGGACTTCGGTCACGGCCTGGGTCGACGTCCAAACCAGTGTTTTCGCTTGATAATTGCGGGCCGGCTCCACCGCAAGCAGCGCCACCAGCAGCGCGCCCAGGCCCGCCGCCAGCCGCTGCGTCCGCGCCCGGGCCGGCTGCAGCCAAGCGACCACCGGCTCGACCAGCGCCGCCAGCCCGACACACAGCGCGATGACCGCCAAATGGCTGAAATACTTGGCCTGAATCGCGAACGCCGGCGCCACCAGCCAGACGTGAGCCGCGAGCAGCCGCGTCGTGGGATCCGCGTCCGGCCGGCGCGCCTTGTGCAGCACCCACAGCCAACCTCCTGGAATCAGAAAGAAAGCCCAGGTCAGCTTGCCCGACCACCAGCCCGGCGTCGTCTGCCAAATCGCCGCCCATTCGTTGGTCAGCCGCCCGGCAAAGCGGCCCTGCAGCACGTCAAGCCACGCGCGCGCCGTCGGCACGATGCCGAGGATGATCAGCGGCACGAGGATGCCGGCGGCGATCAGCAACCACGCGCGCTGCTTGCGATTTTTGGGATCCAGCGCGTCGGGCAGCAGCAGCCACATCGCGCCCGCGACCGCCGCGACCACCAGCGCCAGTGCCGGCGGCAGCCAAGTGTTCGCCAGCAGTGCGGTCGTACCCGCGCACTGCGTCGCCAGCAGGTGAAACGCCAGACCGAGCGCGCCCGCCGTCAACCCCGCGATCGCGCCCACGCGCGCGAACGGCCGCGCATGCGTGCCCGCGATCGCGGCCAGCAGCCCCGCGGCGGGCGCCGCCGCCAGCGTCACCGTCACCGTCACCAGCGCCGACGGAAAGCTGGCCAGCGCAAACGCTCCCACGCCACCCGCCAGCAGCCCCGCGCGCAGCGGCCGCGCCGGGTCCGCCAGCGCCAGCAGCATCGCCGCCACAACCAGCGGGTCCAACACGTGGTGGTCCATACGCCCGGCCATGCTCGCGTCCACCGCGATGGGCAACAGCGCCACGCACGCCGCCAGCGACAAGCCAAAGACCTGTCCGCGTTTGCGCCCGAGTCGCCACGCCAGGAACGCCGCCAGCACGCCCAGCAGGGGCACGGCGATGACGCCTCCGCCCAGCGCGATCCGCTCCGCCGCGTCCGGACCCGGCGTGAACGCGCCGGCCAGGGCCATGAGCCCGGCAAAGCCGACCGGCAGCTGGCTGCAGACCTGCGCGTCGGGGAAATTCTGGAAAGGATCGGTGTAGCCCAGACCCGGCGCACCTTGGGTCAGCCGGACGGCGCGGCGCAAGTGCAAGTAGGGGTCCGCCTCATACAGCTGCACCCGCGGCCCCGCCAGCGCTTGCGGCGCCGTGTGCATCCGCAGCGCCCAGCCGGCAAGCAGCAGCGTCGCGAGCCCGATCGGCAGCAGCAGGGAGCGCGTCCTGACCATGTCACTCCCCGCGGGCCGGTGCGAAAGCCGCTGCGGGAGCGTGGTTCGGCGCGTCGCCGGTGTCAATGGCGCGGGCCACGCGGCACCGTCTTGACCCGCAGATCGCCCCGGTTCAGACTTCACAGACGTCGGGTAGATCGCATCATTTCACTCACCATCGATGAAGAGGCGCCAGATGACCAGGGCAGAGCTGGAGAACAAAGCCCGCACGATCGTCGACGCCGTGGCCCACGATCCCCGCCGTCGTCTGCAGTTGCGGCTGGATTTTTACGCCAAGTACGGGAACGCTGCAGGCGCACCACCGGCGGGGGTTGGTAACTCGGAAGTCGCTTTTCTTCAATGGGAAATTGATCGCGGCGTTTTGGGTGGCAGGCCGGGCACGCAGCCGAGCGCGTGGTGGCAGGCGGTCAACCTGGACCTGTGCTATGCGGTGGAGCTGGCGCGTTTGGCGTGGGAAGACGGCGCCGCGCCGCTGCCGTGGCCGCGGACGGTGGGCGCGTGGCTGGACTTCCTCGCGCAGCCGACGCCAGAGCGCTGGTACACGGCGCACAACACCTCGATTATTCAAGGCTATCTCGATCACGTGGCGCTGGCGCAGGCCGAGGACCCGCGCGAACAGAATTTCATCAACATCGTGCTGTACCGCGTCCTGTACGCCCAGGCGCTTGTGTCGGACGTGACGATGTGGGGCGAACTGGGTGAATTGGCTGCGAATCCCGCGCTGCCGGCCGTCGCGCTGGTGACCCACCTGCCGGCGTTCTATCCCAAGGACTACCCGCTGAGCGACAAGGATTGGCGCAACTTGCAGGGACGCAATGATTCGCTTGAGGATTTTGGCGTGCGGCTGCTCGATGGCGACCTGATCTTGCCGTGGCTGGAACAGTTGTACACGTGGTCGGCGGACTGGAACCAGATTCCCCAGTTGAAATCGCTGGTTCACAGGGGATCGCCGAGCTATCCGGACATGCCCAAACTGGATCTCGGCGCGCATGGACCCAAGCAAAAAATCGCCATTTTGGGCGGCGGTGTGGCGGCGCTGACGGCGGCGTGGGAGCTGACCAGCTACGCCGGCTGGCAGGACCAGTACGACATCACCCTCTACCAGCAAGGCTGGCGGCTGGGCGGAAAAATGGCCGGCGGGCGCGGGCCGAACGGCCGCGTGGAGGAGCTGGGTCTGCACCTACTGCTTGGCTTTTACGTCAATGCTTTTCCGATGTTTGAGGATGTCTACCGCGAGCGGACCGCGCGCAAGCTGGCGCCGCACAGCCCGTTCCGCGCGCTGCAGGACGCGCTGCAGCCCAACAATGGCACGCTGCTGGTGCACTGGAATGCCGACCGGGGTCACTGGGACAACTGGCCACTGATCTTTCCGCCCAGCACAGGCTATCCGGGCGATGGCCCGCCGCTCAGCACGTGGGCGCTTTTGGAGCGCGGCATCGCGATTGGCTTGGAGACGATGCTCGCGAGCCCGTACGCGTCGCACAGCAATCCGGTGGTGGAGTGGATTCTCGGACACTTCTTTCCCGCGGACGGCGCGCTGCCCAATCCCGTGAAACCGCCGGCGAGGCATCCAAGTAACCCGATCTCCCTGATTTCCGGACTGATTTCCACGGCCATCGACAAGCTGGAGCACCGCGCCGAGGCGGGAATTGCCGAATTCCTGCAAGCGGCGCACGCGGAAGTGGACCAGCTTCAGCGGCATGAACCGGCGTTTTTCCGCGCGCTGGCCAAGCTGCTGCGCGAGCTGGCCAACCGCCTGGAGCGCGAGCTGGATGACGCGGAGTCATCGGCGGCACAACACTTGGGCCACATGCTGGTGCTCGCGGATTTTGGCGCGGCGCTGCTGACCGGACTTTTTGAGGACGTATACGACGCGGCATCGGGCAAGTTTCTGTATCGAAAGGTGAATCATCTGGACTTCCGGGCGTGGCTGACCCAGCACGGGGCGCACGACGAGACGCTGTACTCGCCGATGGTGACGTTTTTCTACACCGGGACGTTCGAGGCGCTGGCCGACAACAACGACACCGGCGGGCTGCTCGCCGCGGGCACGGCGCTGCAGTTCGCGATCCCGGCGATCGGCTACAAGGGCTCGTTTTGCTACCAGCTGCGGCTCGGCACAGCGGACACACTGATCCTGCCGACCTACCAGGTGCTGGCGGCTCGCGGCGTGAAATTTGAGTTCTTCCAAAAGGTTACGGACCTCGAGTACGACGGCAAACAGCAGATCCAGCGCGTGAAGCTGGAGCGGCAAGTGGACCTCGCGGTGGCGCAGTACGACCCGGTGACATGGGTCAAGGACACGCCGGCGTGGCCCAACGCGCCGCTGTGGGGGCAGCTCAATCCCGGGCAGGCCGCTGAGCTGCAGGACCGCAAAATCAATCTGGAATCGCCGTGGACCGACTGGCAGGGCACCGCGCGCGTACTCGAACTGGGCGCCGATTTCGATCAGGTGATCCTGGGCATTCCGGCCAAGGCGCTGGAGCTGGCGGCGCCGACGCTGCTGAAGCTGCCGAACTGGCGCCAGATGGTGGACAAGATCCACACGGCGCAGGTCCAGTCCGTACAGCTGTGGTTTGACAAGGATATGGCGGGGTTGGGCTACATCGACGCCGACTGGGGCATGGCGCCCAAGGACTGCGCGGCCAACGTGGTGACCTATGCGAACCCGATGTTCTCGTGGCTCGACCAGAGCCACATCATCCGCAACGAGGACTGGCCGGGCGAGCCGCCCAAGACGCTGCTCATGTTCACCGGCATCCTGCCCGATGAGCTGGTGGTCCCGCCGTACACGGACACGCGCTTTCCGGCCGAGATGGTCGACCGCGTCCGCACACTGAACTGGCAGTGGCTGATGGACAACATGGGCTGGTTTCTCAAGTCCGCGACCGCCAAGGCTTATCCGTCGGGCATCGACATGCGGCTGCTGCGCGCGGTTTCGGCGGCGACCGATGGCCGCATCAAGTACGCGGAGCAGTTCTTCTCCGCGGCGGTCAGCCCGTCCGACCGCTACGTCATCGCCGTTCCCGGCACCGAACAGTACCGCCTCCGGCCGGACGGCTCGGGGTTCGGCAACCTCTGGCTCGTCGGCGATTGGACCGACTACGGCGTGAACATCGGCTACATGGAAGGCTGCGTCGTCTCGGCGCACAAGGCGGTGCGCGCGCTGCGTGGGTCGCTCGGTCGCACGGCGGCGCGGCGAATGTGGACGGACCGACTGGCGGATTGGTAAGCCAGGTCAGCGGGCGATTCTGGGAGGTCACACCGGTTGATGCGCGAGCTTTTGTCCAAACGCGACCGTTCCACGCTGTTTCTGGATCCGGAATGGCCCGGCGGTCCGGTCGTGCTCAAGGTGCTGGACGATGAGTTCCCGCAGCTGGACCTGCTCGCGCGGTTTATCAACGAGCTGACGCTGACCCGCGATCTCCGCATCCGCGGCGTGCGGCGCGCGCTGGAGCGTACGCGTGTGGACAACCGCCACGCGTTGGTCCTGCAGCATTTCGAGGGCCAGAGCCTTGCGCAGATGCCGGTCGTGCACGATCGGTCGCAGCTTGTCGAGTTCCTGAGCGTCGCGGTGCAACTGGCTCATACTTTGGGGGAATTGCACGCGGCCGGCGTCCTGCACCGCGACATCAAGCCGTCGAATATCCTGGTGAACGCGCAGCTGGAGGCGTGCATCATCGATTTTGGCCTGGCGACGCGGCTCAACGTCAAGCTGGCGGAGACGGACACGACGCGCCTGGTGGGCACGATGGCCTACGTGTCGCCGGAGCAGACGGGGCGGATGAACCGCAGCGTGGACCACCGCTCGGACCTGTATTCGCTGGGCGCGGCGTTTTATGAAGTGCTGACCGGGCGGCCGCCGTTTGAGGCGCGCGACGCGCTGGAGCTGGTGCAGTGCCATCTGGCGATCAAGCCCAAGGCGCCGCTCGAGCTGAACCCCGCGATTCCCCTGCCGGTTTCGCAAATCGTCGAGAAGTTGCTGGAGAAAGACCCGGAGGACCGCTACCGCTCTGCGTTTGGTCTGGAGGCGGACCTGCAGCACTGCCTGCGCGCGGCCCGCGACAGCGCGGACGATTTCCACCTGACGCTCGGCACCGAGGACGCGCCGCCGCGGTTTGCGGTGCCGGAGCGGCTCTACGGCCGTCAGGACGAGGTGCGCCAGCTCATCGGGCTGCTGGCGCCGCAGCATGAGGGCGTCGTGCAGCTTGCGACGATTGCCGGCGGCTCGGGCGTGGGCAAGTCGTCGCTGGTCGGCGAGTTGCAGCGGCCGCTGGCGGCGTCGCGCGGCACGTTGGCGCGCGGCAAATTCGACCAACTCGCGCGCGCGGTCCCGTACGCTGCCGTCACGTTGGCGATGACGTCCCTGCTCGATAACCTACTGACATCAGACGAAAATCAGCTGGCGGTGTGGCAGGCGCGGCTCCGCGACGCCGTGGGCGACCTGGGCCGCGCGGTTCTGCCCGTCGTGCCCAATCTGGAGCTGCTCCTGGGGCCGCAGGGGCCGGTTCCGCCGCTCGATGGCGCTGCCGCGCAGAACCGGCTGCGATACTTATTGCGTAGGCTCATGCGCGCGGTCTGCACGCCCGACCACCCGGTCGCGCTGTTCCTGGACGACGTGCAGTGGGCGGATCTCGCCTCACTGGACCTGCTGGAATCGCTGGTGACGGACCCGGATGTGCGCCACCTGATCGTGGTTCTGGCTTGGCGCGTCGGCGAGGTGGGCCCCGCCCACCCAGTCAGCGAACTGCTGCGTGGGCTGGCGGAGCGCGGGCTCACGGCACGATCCATTGCATTGGGTCCGCTGGAGGTCGCGCACGTCGCAGAGCTGATCGCCGATGCCACGGCCGCGCCGCGCGCGGAGTGCCAGGCGCTTGCGCAGCTGTTGCACGAAAAGACGGGCGGTAACGCGTTTTTTGTCCACCAATTCCTCGAACATCTGGCCGAGCGCGGCCTGCTGCGCTGGGACGGCCGCAAGGGCGCGTGGCATTGGCAACTCCACGAGATTGCGGCGACCCAAGTGACCGACAACGTCGTGGAGCTGCTGACCGGCAAGCTGCTGGGCCTCGCGCCCGGCGCGCAGCGGACGGTCCAGGTGGCGGCATGCCTGGGGCACCGGTTTTCGCTGGCGACGCTTGCCGGTGTGGCGGATCGCCCGGTGGCGGATGTCGCCGCGGATCTGATGGCAGTGGTGCACGGCGGGCTGGTGTCGCCCGTCGGTGAGGCGTGGATGCAAGTGGGCGCGGCAACCGAGCTGGCGACTTCGGTGGACGCTGAGTTCGTGTTCGCGCACGACCGCATCCAGGCGGCGGCGTATGGTCTGGCGACGCTGCAAGAGCGGCAGGCGCTGCACGCCCGCGTGGCCGCGCACCTGCTGGCCGATCCGCAGCCGAGCGACAGCCCGGATCGGATTTTCGAGATCGCCCGGCATTTTGCCGCCGCGCAGCCCGTTCAGCCGGGGTCAGCCGACGCGCTTGACCGCGCGCGCGCACACGACAAGGCGGCGCAACGGGCGCTGGTCGCCGGAGCATTTGCCGTCGCCTGCGAGCAGGTTGACCTGGGCGTGCAGCACCTGACGGAACAGACTTGGCAAACCGCCCACGCGCTGGCCCTGTCGCTGCACCAGACGTCCGTGCAGGTGGGCGCGCAGCTGATGGACCCGGATCGCACGGCGCGGGCCAGCGACGCCGTGCTGCAGCACGCGCAGTCCGCGTTGGACCGGTCGAAGGCGCGGGCTGCGATGGCGATGGTCGCGATGGCCCGCGAGGACATGGCGGGCGCGCTGGACATCGGCCTCGATGCGCTGGACGATCTGGGCGTGCGTTTCCCGCGGCGGCCGATCCCGCCGCACATCATCTGGTCGTTGCTGCGCGTGCGGCGGACCCTGCGCGGCCGCGTGGAGGAGCTGGCGGACCTGCCGCGCCTCGAGGACGCGCGGGTGCTGGCCGCGCTGGAGCTGATGGAGCGGCTGATGCCGTGCGCGTTCCGCTCAGGCTCCAACCTGTTTCCCCTGTTCGTGTTTGAGATGGTGCGGCTCTCCGCGCTGCACGGCAATTCCCGACATTCTGCCATGGGATTCGCAGCTTACGCGATCGCCCAGTGCGCGGTCCTGGGCGACTACGACACCGGGTACCGTTTCGCACAGATGGCGAACGTCGTCGGCGAAAAGCACCGCAGCGTTGGAAACCTGTTTGTTTTTGAGAACTTCATCCGGCACTGGAAAGAGCCGTTGTCCGGCACAGTCGCGGGGCTGGCGCGCACGCACCGGGTCGGCCAGGAGCTGGGCGACATCTACCAGGCGACGTGGTCGGCGTGCTACCAGGGGCTATACCTGTTCACGACCGGCGCGCACCTCGGCCGGGTCCGCGAGGCGTACGACGCCTACACCGAGGAACTGCGCTGGGACGAAGGCTGCGACGGCATGCGCCGCATGGTCACGCAGATGATCGTCAACCTGACCGGTCACGTCGTGTCGCCGCACCGGCTGGACGGCGAGCACTACACGAGCGCGTGGGTCAAAAAGCGCTGGGCGGAGCGGCACGACAAGACGGAAATCGGCCACTACCACAACTTCAGCGTGATGCTGTGCGTGCTCTTTGACGAGATTCCCGAAGCGCTGGTCCACGCCGTGGAGGCGGAGAAATACGCCGACGGTCTGAACCCCATGTATTTTTGGCCGATGCTGCACTTCAATAGCGCGCTGGCGCGGCTTCGGGCGCTGCGGCGCACGCCGGGCCAGCCGGGCCTCAAGCGCGCGGTGGCGCGGTCGCTGGCCAAGCTCAAACACTGGGCTGTGCAAAATCCGGTGAATTACGCGCATATGTGGCACGCGGTGGCGGCGGAACGCGCGGCGGTCGCGGGCGATTCGGCGGCGGCGCAGGGCCACTTTGACGCGGCAATTCTGGCCGCGCGCAACAACGGCGCGCCGCTGCACCAGCTGGGTTTGATCCTGCACCTCGCCGGCGATTTCCTGGAATCGCGCGGGCAGGCGGTCCTGGCGCAAATGCTGACGCAGCAGGCTGTCCACGCGTGGTCGGAGTGGGGCGCAACGGCGCTGGTGCGGCGGCTGACTGCGGATCACCCGCATCTGGCGGCAAGTGAACGACCGGCCGCGGAGCGGATGCGCGCGAATTCGACGACCGGTATATCCACTGATGCTGGCTTGACGACGTTGGATTTTCAAGCCGTGATGAAGGCGTCGGCGGCGATCAGCGGCGAGATCGTCATGGAGCGGCTGACCGAGCGGCTGGTGCGCATCATGGCCCAGCACGCGGGCGCGCAGGCGGGGGCGCTGCTGCTGCGCCGCGATGGCGCGCTGCGGGTGGAGGTCGAGCTGGACCACAACACCGTGCGGGCGACGCCGGGGCTGTCGCCGGAGCGGTCGCACGTGGTGTGTGCGCCGATCGCCCAGTACGTCGCGCGGACGCTGGAGCCGCTGGTGCTGGCGGACGCGCTGGCGGATCCGCGCTTTCAAAGTGGCGCGCAGGTCAAAGAGCGGGGTGTGCGCAGCGTGCTGTGTGCGCCGATCGTGCGCCAGGGCCGGCTGGACGCCGTTGTGTATTTTGAGAACAACGTGACCGTTGGCGCCTTTACGCCGGACCGGTTGGAAGTGCTGACGCTGCTGTCGACCCAAGCGGGAACCGCAATTGAAAACGCCGACTTGTACCGCACGCTGGAGGACAAGGTCCGCGAGCGGACCGCAGAATTGGAGCGACAGCGTGCGCAGCTGGCGGACGAAAAAGCCAAGAGTGAAGAGCTGTTGCTGAACATCCTGCCGGTGGAGACAGCGCGCGAGCTGAAGGCGACCGGCCGGACGCGCGCGCGGCGTTTTGAAGGCGTGACCGTGCTTTTTGCCGATATCGCGGGCTTCACGACGGCGGCGGCACAGATGAGCCCGGAGGAGCTTGTCGGCGAGCTGGACGAGTGTTTTCGCGCGTTTGACGAGATTTGCCACGCGCACGGCCTGGAGAAGATCAAGACGATCGGCGACGCCTACATGGCGGCGGGCGGTGTGCCGGAACCGACGCGCGGCTCGCCGACGCAGACGGTGCAGGCCGGGCTGGAGATGCAGCAGTTCATGGTGGCGCGGGCGCTCCGCGGGTCCCGTGCGCCGTTTCGCGTCCGCGTGGGCATCCACACCGGGCCAGTCGTGGCGGGCGTGGTCGGCAGCCGCAAATTCGCCTGGGACATCTGGGGCGACACCGTCAACACGGCCGCGCGCATGGAGCAGGCTGGCGAGATCGACCGCGTCAACGTCTCCGCGACGACTTGGGGGCTGATCGCCGAGCGCTTCAGCGGCACGCCGCGCGGCGCGATTTTTGCCAAGAATCTCGGTGAATTGGAGATGTTTTTTGTCGACGCCGCTGTGGACTGACGGCTACGAAGCCGCGGTGCGCGTCGAACTCGAGACGGTTTGCGCTTGGTGAATGGTGACCGTGCCGTCCGCGGCGACGCTGACGGCGAAGTGCGGCAGCGTCGATTGCGCCGGGCCGCCGGTCGGGTTGCCGAACTTGTCAAAAGTGCTGTGGTGGCACGCGCAGAGCATGCCGTCGGCCGCGATTTGACCGCTGGTGCGCATGTCGCAGCCCGCGTGGGTGCAGAGCGTGCTCATGGCGTAGAGGCCGGACGCGTCGCGGGCGATGACGACGGGATCGGAGCCGGGCGTGCCTTTGAGCGTGCCGACGGGGAGAGCGCTGATGTTGCCGGCGTTGACGTCGTTGCCGGGCTGGCCGGACGCGCATCCGGCGGCGGCGAGCAGCGGCGTGGCGGCGCCGGACAGGGCCATGATGCGGACAAACGCGCGGCGGGTCGTGTGGGTCACAGTGGATTCCTCGCAGTCAACGGGCGCATTGCGCGCCAGCCACACCGTACGGGCGACGAAGCGGGAAGCAAAAGCTCCACACATTTGCCAACAATTTGCCTCCGACCGGTCGGCGTCACTGTGGCCGGTACGTCACGACGATCGAGCTGCCCGGTGCGGGCGGGTGATTGAACGTCAGGCGATTGCCCGAGAGCGTCCACGCGAGCGTCGAATCCGGCGGCATGACAGCCACTTGCAGCGTCGCCGGGTCGGGATAGGCGCTGAGGATGGCCACCTTGATGCCCTCGCGCACCGTCTTGCCGATGCTGGCGAGCGCGGCGCCATAGTCCGCGTCACAAATGCTGCCCAATACGCCGCCCGTCAGCTGTACGAACGCCGCGTGCGTGTTGCCGTAGTGCGCGCCGACCAGCGTTTGGGCGTCGAAACACGCGGCGTCGCCGGGCTTGACGATGATGGCAAAGCCGACCAGCGACTTGTCGGTGCCAAACGCCGCGGCGAACGCGTCCACGACTTCCTGCGGCTGCGTCGCGCCGGGGCCGCCAACGCTCGCCTCGTCCTCGTCGGACAAGATGATGACGGCCAACTCCGCACCCGGACGGAAGAATCCGGCGTTGACGTCATCGCGCTTTTGGATCGCCTCGATCGTCGCCCGCAGCGGCCGCTCGTCGGTCGACGGGCAGTCCTCCTGGCAGTCCAGCGTTTCCTGGCGCACAATCGTATCGTTGAAAGCCGTTTGATAATTCGCGACCGTTTTGCTCAGGACCCGCGTCGTGGTCCCGGCAAACGGCAGCAGCGCACCTTTCAAGCCATACGTGCCGTCCGAAGTATCCGTTGTAGTAATGCCGATTTGCCAGTCAATCTTGCCCAAGCTGCCCAGAAAACTGTCCAGCCGTGCCCCGAGCTTTTCTTGTTTGTTGCGCATCGAATCCGAGTTGTCGTCGATGAACAGCACGTCGACCGCGGCGCGTGTCTCCAGCTCATCAAACAAGTACGTGTCGCGAAACGTGCCGTCGGCCAAGCGTTCGCTCAACGACGCATTGCTCTGCGCCTGCTGGATGTTGGGCGCAGTCGTCACGTCGCTGCACGCAGCCAACGCCAGCGCGATGAGTGGCATCCGATGCGAGAAAACAGGACGCGCCATGGCCGGCTCCTCCGCAGCTTTAGCGATTCTGCGCCTTTGCGACGTCACCGCAAGCGGTATCGAAGCTTGGTGGCCAAACCGGGGCAATAGGTTGATCCGGGGCGTGAAATCGTCGGGCCAGCTATCGCTCGACGCCTTTTACCACCAGGTCCATGCCGATGACGCCGAGCTCACTGACTTCCGACTGCAGATCTGCGGCCACCAGGCTGTGTTCCTCCAGCCAGCGCGACGGCAGTGACACGACGACCTTGCGGCCTTCCGCTTGCAGCGCCACGTGCGGCAGCGGCAGTGGGCTTCGCGCGCGGTGGAGCAGCACGGCAAGGCGCAGCAGGACCGCCAGCCGCAGCGCGAATTCTGACCGAAGCGGCGGCGTGTCGCGAAACAGCGTCGCCAGCTTGCGCCGGTGCACGCGGATCAGGCTTGCCAGCAGCATCTGGTCGTCGCGCGAGAAGCCCGGCATGTCCGAATTCGCCACCAAATACGCGCCGTGTTTGTGATAGCCGCTGTGGGCGATCGTCTGGCCGACTTCGTGCAGCCGCGCCGCCCAGCCCAGCAGCTGCCGCGCCAGCGGTTCGTCCGAGACCCACGCCGCGCCGACTTGCCGCAGCAAGTGCAGCGCCGTCCGCTCCACGCGCGCCGCCTGCTCCGCGTCCGCGTGCCACCGTTCCGCCAGCGCCATCACCGTGCGATCGCGCAAATCCTCATGGCGGATACGGCCCAGCAGGTCGTACAGCACGCCTTCGCGCAGCGCGCCCGACGCCGCCTCCATCTTGCGGATGCCAAAAGTCTCGAACAGCGCCGTCAGGATCGCCACGCCCGCCGGGAACACGGGCACGCGATCGGGCCGCAGCGACGGCAGGTCGATCTTTTGGATCTTGCCGAATTTGATCAGCTCCTCGCGCAGCTTGGCCAGCCCGCGCGCCGTGATCCCGCGCTTGCTCCAGCCCATCGCGCGCAGCACGCCCTCGATCGCCTCCACCGTGCCGGACGAGCCCACCGCCTGGTCCCAGCCCATGTTGCGGTAGCGCCGCGCCATGTGCTGCAGCTCCAAGCCCGCTGCGGTCTCCGCCGCGCGGAAATTGCCGGCCTTGAGGTCGCCGTCGCTGAAGAACTCGGTCGTCCACGTGACGCAGCCGATCTCTGCGCTCTCGGTTTCCAGCGGCTCGAACCGCTCGCCGAGGATGATTTCTGTGCTGCCGCCGCCGATGTCCACGACCAGGCGCCGGCCGTCCGGCACTTCCAGGCTGTGCGCGACGCCCAGGTAGATGAGCCGCGCCTCTTCGCGGCCGCTCAGCACCTCGATCGGCACGCCGAGCGCGTCTTTTGCCGCGGCCATGAATTCGTCAGCGTTGCGCGCGCGGCGCAGCGTTGCGGTGCCGACGACTCGCAGCGACTCGCGTGGAACTTCTCGAATCCGTTGGCCAAACTGCGTCAGTGTGCCCAGCGCGCGGTGCATCAGCACCGGGTCGAGCCGTCGATCGTGGTCCAGACCAGCCGCCAGCCGCGTCGTCTCGCGCATCCGATCCACGACGACGATTTGCCCCTGCAGCACGCGCGCCACGACGAGGTGAAAGCTGTTGGAGCCCAGATCAACGGCGGCAATGAGGGCGGGGTCGGCCATGGTGCCTCGAGCCGGATGCGCGGCGCGGGCCGAGAGTGGCGCTGCGGACGGGAATGGTCAAGCCTCGCCGCGGCCGGCGAGCCAGTCCTGCAGGCAAAACGCCGTCTCGTCGCCTGGCGTCGCGCGCGTGTACGTGCCGTCGACGTCCAGAATCCATGACTGCACGTTGTCGCGCAGCGGTTGCTCCAGGCATTCCTCGAGGATGCGCGCCCGCAGCTCGGGGTTGCGCACGGGCGTGGCCACTTCCACGCGACGGCTGAAGCTGCGCGACATCCAGTCCGCGCTCGCGAACCAGACTTCCGCGTCCGCGCCTTCGCCAAAGCGCCAAACGCGCGCGTGTTCCAAGAAACGGCCGACGATCGAGCGCACGTGGATCGTCTCCGACACGCCGGGCAGGCCGGGACGCAGGCAGCAAATGCCGCGCACCAGCAGGTCAATCGGCACGCCAGCTTGCGAAGCCCGGTAGAGCGCGGCGATCACGTTGGCCTCGCTCAGCGCGTTCATCTTGGCCTGGATGCGGGACGGGAGCCCCGCACGCGCGCGCGCCGCCTGCCCGTCGATGCGCGCGATCACTTCGCGGCCCAGCGTGAACGGCGACTCCAGCAGCCGCTCCAGCTTGCGCGGCGTGCCCAGCCCGGTGAGCTGCAGAAACACCTTGTGGACGTCCTCGCCGATCACCGGGTCCGCGGTCAGCAGGCCCAAATCCGTGTAAGTCCGCGCAGTTTGTGGGTGATAGTTGCCGGTGCCCAGGTGCACGTACCGGTGGATGCCGTCGCCTTCGCGCCGCACCACCAGCAGCATCTTCGCGTGGGTCTTGTAGCCCACCACGCCGTACACGACGTTCGCCCCGGCTTTTTGCAGCTGCGCCGCCAAGTCGATGTTCGCCGCCTCGTCAAAGCGCGCGCGCAGCTCAACCACCGCCGTCACGTCCTTGCCGTTGCGCGCCGCCTGGGCCAGCGCTTCGACGTACGGCGAGCGCGGTCCGGTGCGGTACAGCGTCTGCTTGATCGCCAGCACGTCCGGATCGTCCGCCGCCTGGCGCAGGAATTCCAGCACGGGCGCCGCGGCCTCGTACGGGTGGTGCAGCAGCAGATCGCCGCGCCGCAGCCGCTCGAAGTGGTCGTCCTCGTCCTGCCAGCCGCGCGGCAGCTTGGGCGTGTAGGGCGGATAGCGCAGCTCAGGGCGGTCGCACATGTCCAGGATCGAGCCGACGCGGTTCAGGTTCACCGGCCCGTCGACGCGGTAGAGGTCAATCGGGTCCAGCTCGAACTCGCCCAGCAGGAATTCCGCCATCGTTTCCGGGCAGTGGCCCGCGACTTCCAGCCGCACCGCGTCGCCGTAGCGGCGCCGGTGCAGCTCGCCTTGCAGCGCCTCCAGCAGGTCGTCCGCGTCTTCCTCCGCCAGCCACAGGTCCGCGTCGCGGGTTACGCGGAACGCCACCACGTTGGTCACGGTCATGCCCGGGAACAGCTCGCCCACGCACGCGTGGATCACCGTGGAAAGCAAGACGAATTCCTGCACGCCCGGCCGGCTGCCCGGAATCGCCAGCACGCGCGGCAGGGACCGCGGCACCTGGACGATCGCGATGCCCGACTGGCGGCCAAAAGCGTCCTGGCCGTCCAGCGATACCAGCAAGTTCTGGTTTTTGTTCTGGACGTGCGGAAACGGGTGCGCCGGATCCAGGCCGATCGGCGTCAGCACCGGCACCACTTCGCGGCGGAAATAGGCTTCGACCCAGCGGGTTTGCTCGTCAGTCCACAGCTTGGGCGCCAGCAGGCGGATGCCGACGTCCGCCAGCGCCGGCATCAGCACGTCGTTCCAGATGCGATACTGCTCGGCGACAATCGCCCTGGCTTCTTCGTGGATGCGGTTCAGCGTCTCGTTGGGCGGCAGACCGTCGGCCCCGCTCGCCGTCAAGCCCAGCTCCACCTGGCGCTGCAGGCGCGAGACGCGGATCTCAAAAAACTCGTCCAGATTCGCGCAGGTGATCGTCAGGAACCGCACGCGCTCCAGCAGCGGCACGGCCAGATCCAGCGCCATCGACAGCACGCGGCGCTGAAAAGCCAGCGAACTGAGCTCGCGGTTGATCGCGCGGCGCGGGTCGAGGACTTCTTGCGTGGCGAGCGAGAATTGGCCGGTTGCCCGGAGGGAATGCGCGTGCGTCATGAGGTAAGAGACTTCACAGCTTGCCGGCTTTTGCGCCGGTGGCGGCAGTCTGCCACCATCCCAAGGCGTTTGCACGAAAACCGCGTGACGAGGCCGTGAAAGCGGCGCGGATGCTACGACGCGGCGTCCAGCCCGGCGCGCGTGATGCGCCAGTAGCAGACGCGATCGCCCGGACCGCGCGCGTTTTCCACCAGCCCGTCGGCCTTCAAGCGCCGAACCGCGGCGTACAATAGCTTGGATTGAATGCGATTTCCGCCAGGGAGCTCGTCCAGCATGTCGGTGACCGTCAGCTCGCGATCGGCGTTGGCCTTGAGCAGCGTGTGCACAAATTGGCGCGCGCTCGATTGGGTCGCCGCTGTGTCCGGACCGCTCGCTTCGGTCACCGCCGCGCGCTGGCGGATCACCCGCGACTGCAGGGGCGCGCCGCGTCGCACGCGCGTGGGTACGCCCAAGCGCAAGTGAGAATCCAGGTATTTCGAGCAGTTACACGCAGACGCATCCAACAGCCGGCGCTCTGTCAGCCCTTCGATGCCCGCCCGCAGCTGGGCCACGGTCACGTCCAGCCGACGCGCCAGCCCTTCGGGCGGCAGGCACACGTCCGGCGCGCGGCCACAGGCTTGCCAGATCGCCGCAAACAGCGCGCGATCGCCGACGCGCAGGCTCGCGAGCATCGGGTGAATCAGAGGTGGTGGCCCAAACGGCATGGATTCCCTCGCGTCCACAGGCGCGCTGGAATCCTCGCTCAAATGGACCGGCGGGTAAATTGCGCCGTGACGGACCTGTTACAAGGCCGCCAGCACCGCGTTGGACAGGCTGCACGTCAGGCCAAAGCCGTCCGGTTCGACGTGCAGCGCCGTGACGACGCCGTCGTCCAGCAGCATGGCGTAGCGCTTGGACCGCGTGCCGCCCAGCGCGTCCGCCTGCACGTCCAGCCCGACCGCTTTGGTGAAGGCTGCGTTTGGGTCAGCCAGCATCCGGACCTTGCCGTCGGCGTGGTGGGCGGCGCCCCAAGCGCCCATGACGAACGCGTCGTTGACGGAGACGCAGGCAATGATTTCAACGCCTTTGGCGTGGAGTTTCGCTGCGTCGGCGACGTAGCCCGGCAAGTGCGAGCGGTCGCAGCCCGGCGTGAATGCGCCCGGGACTGCAAAGAGGATGCCGCGCTTGCCGGCAAAAAGCGCTGCACTATCAAGCTTGTTGGCCGGAGAGCCTTCCTGCAGCGCGATGGATGGTAGCTTGTCGCCGACGGAGATCATGGTGGTCCTTGTGGGCGCGTTGGCCGCGCGCCGGTGAGATGCGGGATTTTGGCTCCGGATGCAAGACCGCGCACCACAACCCCGCCATTTGCCGGGCAAAAGCTCGGGCGCAGCCTTCGGTCAGGTAGTACGGCGTATTGACCACGACCACGCGCGGGCCACCGCGCACACGCAGCATGGTGCGCAGGATCGCGCCGCGATTATTGTGCAAAAATGCGCGGCACCAGCGGCGTACGACGAGATCCGGGATCACCGCCACGACTTCGCGGGCCGGGTTCTCGTCGCGGATCTGCAGGCCGAAGCCAGCCAGCGGCGTGAAGAACTGCCGAAAATTGGACGTGAGCACAACGAGCCGCGGCTCCGGCAGGCCCACCGCTGACGGGCGCGAGGGCGGCGGGAATGGCCGGCGGGGCCTCGACGGCGATGGGATGGCCGCCGCTGGACACGGTGCGCCACGCGCCGACTGCGAGGACGCAGCCGAGCGTGGCGACAAACGTCCAGGTCGGCAGCATGAACGCCACGCCGGATTCGCGCACGCCGCGCAGGTTCATCACCGTCAAGACCACCAGGATGGCCAGACGGACCACGGCAACAGCTCTGGGACTGCGGAGACGAGCGCGCCGACGCCCGCCGAGATGCCGACGGCGACGTTGAGGATGTAGTCGAGCGCGAGCGCGGCGTTGCGACCGAGGTTTTTCTGGCGACGGTGTAGGAGCTGCCGCCGCCCGGGTAGGCCGCGAAAGTCTGGCGGTAGGACAAAAAGACGAGGATCAGCACGCCGACGACCAGCCCGGTCAGCGGTGTGGCCCAGCCAGACCAGCTGCGCCCAGCGGAATCAGGAGCGCGAGCGTGGCTTCTGGGCCATAGGCGGCGGAGGACAACGCGTCGAGGCCGAGCACCGCAACGCCGGTCGCCGACCCGATGCGCTCGGAATCCGCGTGGTCATCGGGAATGGGTTTGCCAAGCAGCCAGTCCAGGATTCGCATCGCCGACGCGCATGCCGAAAACGTGCCCGCGCCCTACCGGCGGCCACCTCAAGCCTCGCCCAGATGAGCACCGGCGTCGCCTGCCGCGTCTCAAGTTTGCGGTTTGCTCGGTTGTGGGCTGGTTTGAATGGGCGCGATCGGATTTCGGGACGCGTGCGTCCAATGCGGCGCTGCACACGGAAACGGCGTCGCGATTTGGCAGCTCATGGCAAGGATTTGCGCCGTTGCGTGCGCGAGCACGTCGCGCGGTTCACTTCGTCAGCTCCCGCATCATCGCCATGACGTCTGCGGTCTCCTCCTCGCCCGGCGGCGCGGCGATGCGGTTTTCAGCCATCGCCACCGGCTGCGGCCCCCACCAGGCGTCCGGCAAGTCGTGCGGGTGCGTGCCTTGCGCGATGAACTGGTAGCCCGGCCCATCCTGCCCAGACGTCGCGTCCGGGCCCAGACGCAACTCCCACGGATCTTCCAGCAAAATCCGCTGCAGGCTGCCGCGCACGCGCCCCATCAGCCGCACCGACCACACCTCCGCCATCGCCGGTTTGAGCGCTTTGGCCGCGCGCACCTCGTCCAGCTCCGCGCCCAGCTGCCCGCCCAGGCCGCGCTGGCGCTCCAGCGGCAGCGGGTCGTCCAGCTCCACGTCGCGCTCGGCCCGGCCGATATTGCGCAGGTTGAACTGCGGCATGTGCTCATGCTGGATCGCCTCCAGCACGTCGCCGGGGATCTCGTTGTCGGATTTCACCCGAAATCCGCGGGCATACGTCTCCTTGAACGTCGCGTGCGCCTCCAGCCAGGCGCCCAGCCGATCGGGCTGGAAGTCGTGGGCGGCAAACACGCAGAACCGGTCGATGCGGCGCTGCCGGGTGTCCAGCGGCAGGTGATCGCGCGAAAAGCGCTGGCGTTTGCCGATCGCGCGCGCAAGCGGCCACGCGCGAGGCTGCGCGAGCAGGTCGCGGGCGCGGGTCTGCGCCATCTAGCCGTCACCCTGTTCGGTTTTCGTAGTCGTTTCCGGGCTTTGCCAATACTCGCTCGTGTGCTGACGGCTCTGGACGATGCCCAGCGCCGCCTCCATCTCGCGCGTCAGCTGCTCGCATTCGGCGCCCTTGACGCCGCTGACCTGGAGCGACACTTCGCCGTTGTCGTCGATCGTGAACTGGATTTCGCGTCGCTGTGCCATCGCCCCTGACTCCCTGGGAACTCAATCCCCCCACGACGAGACTTTGACGTGGATATGTCCTTGACTGTCCACGGTTTCTTCCTCCAGCGTGTAGCCGCGCTTGGTCACTTCGTCGCGGACGGTGTGGTAGGCGTAGCGCTGGACAATCTTGCGGGTGAACTCGTCCTGACTGTAACCGGCTGTTGTTTCAACGAATTCCCAGTCGGCGACGAAGGTCACGGCGCCCGTTTTGGCCTCAACGTTGACGCCGATGTCGTAGGTCCTGGACGCATGGATCACCAGCTGTGCGTCGGTCTTTTGGCCCAAATAGCCTTTGACCTTGACGACTTGGCCGATCTCGGCCTTGGTGAAGTTGAACTTCAGCTCCGTCAGCACTTTTTCCAGGCGGACGAGGTCGGTGATTTTGGTCTGTACCGTCGTGAAATGCGACATCTGGCCCTCCCGTCACATCTCCAGGCGCGGCGCCTGTTCGGTACCCGGCGGCGCGTCATCGGGCGGCGACGCCCGCCGCGCCCGCGACTTCGACCACTCGCGCATCTCCGCCAGCCGTTCGCGCATCGTCTGGCTCAGCGGAATCACCTCGCGGCACGCCGCCACCAGCTCGTCCGTGTGGATGTCCGCCTGGCCCTGGCTCACGTCAAAAGTGTCGTACAGCGCGCCGACCACCGCCTCCTCCAGCTCCGAGCCGGAAAAGCCCGCCGTCGCATCGACCAGCCGCTTCATGTCGAACGTCTCGGCGTTGCGGTGGCGCTTTTTCAGCTGGATCCGCAAAATCTCCTCGCGTTCCGCCTTGTTGGGCAGGTCGATAAAGAAGATCTCATCAAACCGGCCCTTGCGCAGCAGCTCCGGCGGCAGCTGGCTCACGTCGTTGGCCGTCGCGATCACGAACACCGGCGAGGACTTCTCCTGCAGCCAGGTCAGGAATGTCGCGAAAACGCGCGCCGTCGTGCCGCCGTCCGACTGCCCCGACGACTTCGTGCCAGAAAAGCCCTTCTCCAGCTCATCCAGCCACAGAATCGCCGGCGCCACCGCCTCCGCGGTCTTGATCGCCTTGCGCATGTTCTCTTCCGACGAGCCCACCAGCGAACCGAACACCTTGCCGACGTCCAGCCGCAGCAGCGGCATCTGCCAACCCTGAGAAATCGCCTTTGCAGACAGGGACTTGCCGCAGCCCGGCACGCCCAGCAACAGGATTCCCTTGGGCGCCGGTAGGCCAAAAGCCTGCGCCGCGGGCGAAAACGCGTGGCGTCGCTTGTTCAGCCAGTCCTTCATCAGCTGCAGCCCGCCGACCGACTCCATGCCCAGCGTCGTCTCGTAAAACTCGAGAATTCCTGACTTGCGGATGATGTGTTT
Source organism: uncultured Myxococcales bacterium (assembly GCA_903929795.1). Lineage (GTDB taxonomy): Bacteria > Myxococcota_A > UBA9042 > UBA9042 > UBA9042 > CAIYBN01. Next base: position 165,627 of record CAIYWC010000097.1, read on the forward strand.
TTTTTCCTGCAAGATCGTCGGCAAGTGAAAGCCCTTGTCGCGCACGCTTGTCTTTTGGAACACCTGGCGCGCTTCCTGCTCGGTCAGGCCCAGCGCCGCTTCCGCGATCTCGCGCTGCAGCTCCGGACTCTCCAGCACCTTCTGGAAATTCTTGCCAAAACGCTGCGACGCCGCACCGGCAAACGCCTGGTCCCGCACGATGTCCTCCAGCGTCTGGCGGTCCGGCAGGTCAAAATCGACGACGACCAAGTCTTTTTCCATCTCCGCGGGAATCTTGACGACCGGGCTGAGGAACACGACCGAACGCTTGGCTGCGCCGTCGGCGAAGAGATGCGGCAGGTCACGCACGCGGCGGGCCACCATCGGATCGTTCAAAAACGGATGGAAATCACGCAGAACCACGATCGCGTCCCGCTGCAGGTTGTTGGCGATCCAGTCCAGCGCGCGGATCGGGTCGCGCACGTCGCCCGGCACGTCCATCGAGGCGCAGCGAAAGCCCTGCGAGCACGACCAGTGGATCAGCTGCCGCGCCTGCCACGCCGTCACGTCCCAGCGCTCGCGCAGCGGCTTGCTGTCCAGCGCCGCCAGCTCGCCCAGCCAGCGCTCGACGCGCTCCTCCTCGGCGGAAACGACGTAGAGCAGCTTGTACTGCGCGCGGATGAGGTAGTGCAGCTCATCCACCGCGACCGGCACTGGACGGTTGGGCGATTGCGCCGCGGCTTCAGCGACGGGCGACGGGCTCATGCGGCATTTCCTTCGCCCGGCGGCGGGCTTGCGGCCAGGACCTTGCGGTGCAGCACCTCGATGGACCGCGCCTGCTCCGCGAGGTCATGGGCCAGCACGCTCGCGATGTCGTTGACAAGCTCCAACGTGTCCGCCAGCTCCGGCCACTTCGCGCGCTCCGTCTGCAAGTCGCCGGCGTAGCGCCGCACGACTGCTGCGTTCGACCGCGCCGCCAACGCCGCGTCGAGCAGGCTCTCGATGCCGTCGGCCAAGTCGTCCGGCAGCGCAGTCCGCTTGGGCGTTGTCAGCGCGTCGGTCAGCCGCGTTTCGGCCTCCAGCAGCCGCGCCTCCAGCGCCTCCACGCGCTTCTGGGCGACGATCAGCTCCGCCGCTGTGGTTTTTTGCTGCGTCGCGTCCGCGGTCGCCGTCTCCAGCTTCAGGTCCGCCTTGGCCAGGTCGCGCTGCAGCTGGCTCACTTCGTCGCGCGCCCGCTCAACTTCGCGTAGTTTCGCTTTGAAATCAGGGTGTTCCGTCACGTCCGCGACCGCCGCAGGCTTGCGTTCCGCCGCCTCGCGTGCCGCATCCAGCTCCCGCTGCAGGGCCTCCGCCTGACGCGTCTGCTGCAGCAACCGGTCGTTCAGTTCGTCCACGCGCCGCGTCGCCAGGTGGTAGTCTTCCAGCAGCCGCCGCTTTTCGTGTTCCAAGTCGGAAATGCCAACGCCCATACGCACTTGGCGAATCTCCGCGTCCTTGTCGCGGAGATCGATGCGCAGCTGCTCAATCAGCGCCTCCTTTTCCTGGATGACTTCTTGCAGCAGGTTGATCTTGCGCTCCAGCCGGCTCACGTCACCGCCTTCGCGGTTGAAGCTGGACTGCAGGCTGTCGTTCTCGTCTCGCGCCGCCCGCAGCTCGTATTCCAGCAGGTCCAGCTGACGCTGCAACTCCTCAATCTGGCGGTCCTTTTGGGTGATCCGCACCTTGAGGCCGGACAGCTGCTCGGTCGCGTCCGTCGCTTTCTCGCGCGCCTGGCCGATCTGCGTCTTCAGCTCCTCCAGCGACCGCACCGCCTCGAACGCCTCGTCCTCGCGGGTGCGCAGCTCGGCGCGCGTCTTGTCCAGCTCCTGGCCGAGAATCTGGTTGTGTTCCTTCAACTTGACGTACTTGTCGCTCAGGCCGTCCAGCTCCACGCTGTAGCGCATCGAGCGCGCATCGACCGCTTTTGCGTCGTTTTCGGCCTTGATCAGCGCCGTCCGCGCTGCCGCGAGCTGATCCTCCAGCTGTGCGACCCGCCGCTGGGCGTCCGGGTGAACCGCCGGGGCCGCCGCGCTGGCTTGGACCGCTGGCCGCGACGGCGCATCCGGCGGCGACGGCATCCGCGGATCCGGCCGCGGCGCACTACCGCGATTCTCCGGCATCGGCTGCGGGCCAGGCGGCGTGCGCGCGGGGTCGATCGGCCGCGCGTCGGTGCGCAGGCCTGCGGGGGCCTGACCCAGCCGTGCTGCGCGCGCCGCCGCCACCTGCGCTTCCCGATCCGCGCTGTGGATCGCCGCTGTCGGCTGTACGTCCCGCCGGCCGCTCGGCTCCTGGAACTGCAGCGTCTTCTTTTTGGTGTCCGGCAGGGCACCCGAGCAGATGCGGATCTCCAGGACTTCGCCACACCGCGCGACGTCGCCTTCGCGCAGGGTGCCGCGCTGGACGCGCTCGCCGTTGATGAACGAGCCGTTTGACGAGCCCAAGTCCTTGATATAATAGCCAGCTGGTTCCCAGCCAATGCGGGCATGGTTGCGCGAGACGGACGTTTCCTTGGCGTAGATGCTTGACGTTGCGCCGCGGCCGATCGTCACGGCATCCATCGCTGGGTCCAGCGCAATCCGGGCCACCTCGCCGTCATTATCGAGCCATTCCAGGTACATCGCTCAGCCTTGCACGTGCGGGCTACGCTGCCGATCGCTGACGCTGCGCGGCAGATCGTCGCGGCGGCGACTGTACTACTCGTTGCAGCCGCGAAGCAAACGCGTGGCGCGGCGGTCAGAAGCCCTTGGCCATCACCGCGGGCATGCCGCGCTCCAGTTCGCGCACGGTCGACGTCAGCAGCGCCAGGCTGTGGCGGTCATAGGCTTCCACCACCAGGGCGATGCCGATCTGCTCGTCCGGGTAGTCTTTGAGGTTGCTGACATTGCCGCGCGCCAAGCCGTCGCCGCGCCAGACGATCTCAAACCGGTTGCCTTTTTCAACGCCGTCGTCCGCGCCCTTGTCGATGTAGACGTAGCTGAAGGCGCCGGCCGCCGTCGTCTCGTGGTGAAAATCGAGAATCACGCCAGCGACTTGCACCTTGTTGGGTGTCGGCGTCACCAGCTGCAGCGGCTCAAACACGTTGGTCAGCAGATCGCCCCGGCTGATCTCGCTGTGGGAGCGTGTAATCAGCACGCTCACCAGCGGGCGCACAGTGCTGAGCACTTTGGCGTCGCCCAGAAAGTTGATCTTATAGCCGACGCGCTTGCCCGTGACGGGGTGGACGATCTCGCTCTCGACGCGGTAGAGCGTGTAGCGATCGCCATCGCGCACGCACGGGCCGACCAGCGCCTCGTCTTCTTCGTCCTCGGCTTTCTTCTCGTCGTGCTTGGCTTCGCCGTCTTCGCTGGCGCGAAACGCGTCGCGCTCGGCCTTGGCCTTGTCGTCCTCGGCGCAGCGGCGCGTGTTGAAGCGCACGTAGCCTTCGTCCAACTGCCCGAGCATATTGCGTTCTTCGCGGCTCGCCTCCAGCACGCCGGATTCGCGGTAGTCGCGCGACGAGATGTAGCCGACGCGCCGCACCAGCTCGATGCCGCTCTTGGGCTTGGGCTCATAGCGAGACGTCGCGAACGAAATGGTCCTTTCTGCCTGCGTTTGCGCGCTCTTGCGGCTCAGGTAGATCAGGTCGCCGGGGTAAATCAGGTGCGGATTGGTGATCTGCGGGTTGTACGACCACAGCGACGGCCAGTACCACGGCTCGTCGTACAGGCCCTCCGCGATGCTCCACAGCGTGTCGCCGGGCTCCACCACGTACGTGCGCTCGCCCGTCGCCGCGGATTGCTGCATCGCAATGGTCGGCGCGGCGCGATCCGGCATCTCCTGGGCGTGCGCGGTCCACGCGCCCAGCAACACCGCCAGCGGCAGCACTTTCTTCAAGAATTCAGCGAACATGTCCGTCATTTTCGCTCCACCTGCCGCAGTGCCGTTACCAAGCTACGGCTGGACCGCGCCCTCGGCGGTCGACTTCTTCATCGCGACGGCTTTGTCCGCTGCCTCCGTGCCCGGATACAGACGCGTCAGCTGCTTCAACACGTCATCCGCGCCGCGATCGTCGCCCAACTTGCGGTAACACAACGCCATTTTCAGCATCGCGTCCGGAACCTTGTTGCCGCGCGGGTACTCCTTGGCGACCCGCAAGAAGGCCTGCGCGGACGTCAGCCACTGCGCCTGGACGTAGTAGCCCTCGCCGATCCAGTAGAGCGCGTTGTCCGCCAGATCGTGGCGCGGGTACTGGCGGTGCAGTGTCTCAAACACGCGGCGCGACTCGGCAATTTGCCCCTGATCAAACAAGGACTTGGCCTTCTCGTACAGCGACGCCGTCGGGTCCAGCTTGGCCTTGGTGCCGTTCGCTTGCGGCGGCGCCTCATCGGCGGGTCCCGAAACTTCCACCGGATCGTCGTTCGTCTCGCCGGGCAGCGGATCGTCGTGCGTCAGGTGAATCGTCTGTGAATTCAGCTGGCTGGCGGTGCGGACGTCCTTCGCCGCATCCATCTTGGGGAGCGCCGATGGCAGCCCCACGCGATCGCGCGCATCCACGTGGTTGTCCGGTTCGCCCACCTTGACCGTTGGCAGCCGCGGAATCCACTCCTCGCGCCGCGCGCGCGACCTTCTCGGAGTCGGTCTTGTCCTCTATCAGGATGAGACGATTGCGCAATTCCTCAAACTGGATGCGCGCCGCGGTCTGGCTCCGTTTCACGTCTGCCAGTTCCTCGCGCGTCGCAGCCGATTCGCGCTTGAGCTGCGCGAGCTGATCCGTGCCGCACGCCGGCGCAACGGCCAAAACCAGCGGCACGCTCAGGCGAATTGCCAGTGGAATCAAGGCTGTGGATAGCTGTGTACAATGGCTTGAAGTCACAGTCGATTTCAACGAAACACCCGCTGGCGCCACGCGGGGCGCGCCTTGGGGCACAGTACCTTGGCGTTCGCGTCTGTCAAGGATCGTTATGCGGCTTTTGCGTCGGGATTCCGCTGGCGGTACCGCCTCCGCAGCGTTGGCGCCAGCTTGGCCCACGCGCCGCCCAGCCGCCGGTGCAGTTGCCCCAGTGGGCCCAGGCGCGGCACCGGCAGCACCAGCCGTCCCAGCCGCACGGCCTCCACGCGCCCGAGCACGGCGGAAAATGGCACGCGCGGGTCATCCATGTCGTTCGTGTCGCCGCGCGTGATCAGCCCGTCCGCATCCACCCGCACGACCCGATGCACCCACAGCACCGGCGCGTGACCGGCGATGAACGCGACGACCTCGCCCGGCTGCAGATCCCGCGCCACCACCGGCGCGACGCCCGCTTGCAGCGGCGGACCCAGCGGCCACATCGACCGCCCGCGAATCGCGTGCCACACCAGCGCGCTCACGTGCCGCCCCCGACGCGCTTGCCGTCGCCGCGCTTGGCCCGGTGGATGGGAAACACGAAGCGTTTCACGGTCTTTGTCGGACTCTCGGCGGTGGGTACGCTGGCCCAGTCCGTGGCGCTGAAAGGCTCGCCGTTCACGGCCTCCCACGCTAGCATCTTGGCACGCGCGTCGGCGTGGAAGTGCCCGGGTGCCTTGCGGAAATCGCCGCTGGCCTTGTAGGCGTCGCCTGGGCAATAGAAGCAAAATCCGCTGCCCGCGCAGCTCTGGCATGTCGCGCGTTCGCGGTTGTCCCAGGCGACGAGGCTCTTGCGCGCCTCCGACTCACGCCAGATTTCCAACAGCGGCTTGTCGCGCAAGTTACCGAGCGCCATGGGGAAATTGATGCACGGCCACAGTTCGCCGTCCGGGCTGATGTACACCATCGTCCGGCCCGCACCGCACGGATCGTGGCTCGGCCGCTGGGCAATCGGCGTCGGCTTGGCGGTCGGCTGCGCGCGCAGGATCGCCACGCGCGCGCGCGCGAGGTCGGCGCCCACCAGCCGGAGCGGCACCAGCGCGTCCGTCGCGGAATGATCGATCGTCGTGCGCGTCTCGAAGCTGATCTCGCAGCCCAAGTCATTAAAATATCTAGACATTTCTGCGATCTCGTCAATCATGTTCGCCTGGACCCAGCACGAGATCTTGACCGCCACGCCGGCTTCCCGCAGCGCCGCGACGCCGCGCAAGGTGTTCGCCAGCGAGCCCGGACGGCGCGTGAGCGCGTCGTGGATGTCCGCCCGCAAGCTGAAAACGCTGACGTCCGTGCGGATGACCTTGCTGCCGGCGAACAGCCGCGCCCACGTTGCGTCGATCTGGCCGCCGTGCGTCTTGACGCGGCTCAGCAGGCCCAGCTCCGACGCCCGCGTCAGCAAGGTCGCGAAATCGCTGCGCATCAGCACGTCGCCGCCGCTCCACACCGCAAACAAGACGCCGGCGTCGCGCAGCTGTTCCAGCACGTCCAGCCACTCGGCGGTCGTCAGCTCCGGCCAGGTCGTCTTGTTGTCCAGGTAGCAATGGCCGCAGTCCAAGTCGCAGCGGTAAGTCACGTCCAAGTGCGCGCTGGCGGGCCGATCCTCGGCGGACCACGCGGCTCTGAGCGAGCCGAGAAAGCCATTGAGTTCCGCTGCGTCATCGCTGTTCAACACGGCTGCCTCCCGCGATCAGCTTGGCCAGCTCCGCAACCGGCGTGGTCAGGCAATGGCTCAGTTCCCGGACCGCAACGTGCGCGCACACGTGCACGGCCGCGTCCAAAACCAGCGTCGACGTCAGCGGACCTGCGACCAACGCCTGTGGCAGAATCCGCTTCAGCCCGTCGGCTGGCGCCAGCGGCGTCACGCCTGAGCGTGTGCGTTCCGGACCCAGCCACAACAGCCCAGCCAGCGGTGCGCGCCACGGAAAATCGCCTTCATTGCCGCGAAAATCGATGTGCCGCAGCACCTGCCAGCCGTCGCCATCGCGCGCCAAGAACGCGTGCTCATCGCTCCACCAATGAGGCGCAAACCGCGCGCTCAGCGTCGTCTTGCCCGCGGTGGAATGTCCAGCAATTACGTAGGCTTTGCCGTCGATCCACAGGGTCGCGGCGTGCAGCAGCAGCCCGCCGTCCAGCAGCAGTCGGGCGTAGCACGGCGCGAACAGCGACTCCTGCAGCATTTGCACGCGGGCCAGTGGCGACGCATCGCCGTCGTGCAAGACGACCGTGCCGCGCTGTTCCGTCCAGGTGCCGGCGCCGTGACAGGAAGCGGCGGTGAATGCGAACCCGGTGGCGTCCAATCGGGAGAAGTGCGTGGACGCCTCGGTCAACGGCATGTCGCCGCGTTCGGCCTCGAAGCGAAAGGCCAGCTCAGCGCCATAGGGCCCACGCCACGGCCGACGAACAGCGCCAAACGCGGCGGGGAGGTCGACGGCAAACGCCGCATCGCCAAAACGCGACGCCCATCGCTGGGCCGGCGCAGTCACGGCGTGTTCCCCGGCCATGCTCAGGAGTTGTCGGCCGTCGGATCCGGCGGGCAAGCCGCGCACTGACAGCCTGACGCCAGTAGCGTCGTCAACGTGCCGCCGAGCGACTCGACGACCGGCTTGACGTATGGCTGGCGCGCGGCCGACGCCTCGCTCTGGGGCTCGCGGGTCTGCGGAAGTTGCTCCGTCTGGTTCATGTGCGTCCTCTCCTGCGGCAACGGCTGGGCGTTGTCGGTGCTTAGTAAACGATGAGTGTGCTGCCCTTGACGCCACCAGCGCCATCTGCAGATCCGATGATCAGGTCGATGAACCCGTCGTTGTTGAAATCGCCCGCAGGCGCAAAGCCAATGCCCGATGCCGCCGTCGCATTGTAGCCGAAAGCAGCGTTGGTTGGCACGAACGGATCGGTTATCACCACGTCTTCATAGACAAATCCAACTTCGCCGGCGGTCTCTGCGCGCGGCACGGCCATGCGCAGAATCACCTGCTGGCCGCCGCCTACCGCTCCCGTAAACGGCGGGCGGGCGTACATGACGTCCGTGTGCGTGCCCGCGCTCGGGTCGTCAAAGAAGTTGCCCGTGTTTTGCGGACCCCAGACGTAGGTCCAATTGACATAGCCGCCGACCGTCGCGAACAGGTCGGTGAAGCCGGTGACCGCGGCCGTGACGACGAGCGCCAACGTGTTCTTGGGCGGCGGCACGAACGCGGCTTGGATCGCCGAGCCGCGCGTCCAGTAAAAGCCTGGATGATCCGCAACGTTCGCCGTCTGGTGCTGCATCACCAGGTCCAGACCCGGCTTGCCATCAAACTCCACCAAGTCGAAGTACGCGGCGAACGATTGCGCGCCGGTATTCGAGGAGTAGAGCCGCACCGTGTCGGCGTCATTGGGCTGAACGCCGGTGCTCGCCACGGACATCATGATGTCCAGCGCGCCCGAGAGCTCTCGTCCGCGGATCACGTACACTTGCTGCGCCGCCGCCTGCTGGGAGACGACGAGCTCGTCAAACTGCTGGCCCACGCCGTTGTTTTCCAGCAGCACATTGCCACCGTGGAAATTCTGGCCAAACAGCGCGGACGTGCTCGTTCCGTCGCTCAGCCGGACCCGGACGACATTGTTGTTGCTGCGGTCCAAGGCGTTGGTCAGGTTGATGTTCAGCGGCACCGCGTTGGTCCAGCCCGGGTTGCCGGGAATGACGTAAACAGTCTCTGAATTCGCGTAGTTCAAGTCCTTGGCGCTGCGTACGGCGATGTCCATGACCGGCTTGCCGCTGGCCGAGACGTCGCCGTTGAAGTTGCCGATGGTCTGCATGCGCTGCGGGCCGGCCGCGGTCGCCGTCGTCGCGACGACGCCGGTGATGACGACGGCTGGCGTTGCGTTCAACTGCGCGCCTTTGTTGCCCAAGTAGACCCAGACTTCGCGTGGCACGCCGTTGCCGATCTTGGCGCCGATGACGAGGTCGTTGATGCCGTCCCCGTTCACGTCCGCCGGTCCGCCCACGACGCCGCCCAGGCCGCCGGCGTTTGGCAGGCACTGCAAGGTCGCCGCCGGTTCGGTCGCCAGATCGATGTCGGCGGTACCCGCGCGGCCGTAGAGGATGCAGAACGGCGCGGTCGCGCCGCCGCCAAAGCCCACGTCGCCCAAGCCGTCGCCGTTGATATCGCCCAAGCCGAACACGCGCGCGCGGTAGGCCAGCAAGTCGTAGGTCGAGCCCGCGCCGCCGCTGTTGGTGATGCGCATGTAGTTCAGCCGTAGCTTGTCCGTCGAGACGACATTGGAGAGCGGTCCCTTGTTGCCCGCGGCGTCCACGGCCTCGATGGCGAAGTAGTAGGACGAGATGCCGTTGTCCGTGAACGGCGCGAATTTGCACAGATTTGTCGGGTTGCGCCCGTCCGGTCCGGAGATCGTCACGCTGTCCGCCGCGCCTGCAGGTCCCGGCACGGTGGCCGTGTAGCCGGCGATCTGGCCCGGGTCACACGCTGCGTCAAAATCCGCTTGGGTAGCAATGGCTTTCTTGGCGTAGCGCACCAGATAGCTCGCAGCTTTGCCGGTCACGCCATCGTCGCCCACTGCCTGGAACGTCAGCTTGGCCAGCGGACGCCGCGGGTTCAGGTTCGCGGCGGCCAGCGGGTCCAGCGTGATGGCGGCCGGCGCCAGCCAGTCCACCGTCACGGAGATGGTCGCCGTCGTCGTGTTGCCAAAGCTGTCCTGGACCGTCGCGGTCACCGTGTTGACCTGATTGGCCAGCAGGGTCGCGTATTGCACATCCAGCGACTGGGACGCCGCGGTTAGCGCGACCGGCGCCGTCACCGATGCGTTGGGCAGCGCCGCCGTTGTCCCGCTGGCTGTCCGGTTCAACGCGGTCAGCTTGCCGCCGTTCAGGTTGGTGTCCGCGAGCGCGAGCTCAAAGTGCACTTGGTGATCCGGAGTCCCCGCGTTCAAGTCCTGATCCTTGCCTTGGAGCGCGGTCGTGCCCGAGACCGTCGGCGAGCCAAGCACCGTCGCCGAGGCAAAGCTCACGGTCGGATTGGTCAAGTCCGCCGCGATGCCGAGCTTGCCCGACGAGCCTTCCACCGTCGCATTTTGCACGACGACCGCTTCCAAATCCGTGTTGTCGCCGTCGGTGATGGTCACCGCGAACGCGGCGGTTTGGGCGACAGGGGCCACCGTCGCAACGGCCACGCCGCCCTTCAACAGCTTGACCCCGGTCGGCGAACCGCACGGACCGACGAACGACGCGGTGAGCGGCAGGACGACGCTGGCGCAATTCTGCCCTGGAGTCGGGCAGTTCTGCGTGTTCAGCATCGAGTTGCCCGGCATCCCAGTCAGCTTGACCAGGCAGCCTGACAGCAGCACGTCGAACCCGCGCGTGACGACCGCGGTGTTGCCCGATGCGTCGGTCACGGTCAGCCGGAACTTGTAGTGGATGGTGTTGCCAAACGGCACCGTCGCCAGAACCGGCGCTTCGGCGCCACCGGGATTGACGATCGCACCCGACGTAACCGCCTGAAATGATGCGCAATTCAGCGATCCTGAGTCGCAGTCCGTGCCCAATTCCAGGCTCCACGTCGCCGCGCCCGAGGTGGTGAACGTCAGCGCGACTTGGTACCCACTCTGAGCCGGCGCTGCGTCGTCGTTGTCCGTAAACAGCGCGCCCTCGGTCGGCACGGTGATGGTCGCGGTTGGCGGCTGCGTGTCGACCACGATGACCACGGGCGTTGTGCCCACCGTCGCCGTGTTGGCGCAGTGGTCGCGCAAATCGGCGGTCAGCGTGTGCGAGCCATCGCTCAGGATTCCGAACGTCGCGTCGGGAAACAGCGCATGGCCAGAGAGGAATCCTTGAACCGCCTTGAGCAGCCCCAGATCGCGGATCGTCACCGGCTCGGTCTCGACGTCGTCGCTGACGCTCACGACTTCCACGTCGCGGTTGTCACCGATGATGAGCGGTGACTTCGCCGGCACCGCGAACACGCCGAGCGGCGAAAGCGTGTCGACAAACAACGACGGCAGCTGCTGAATATCGCTGACATTTCCGACGAGATCGATGGCGACGGCCTCGAAGGTCGCCGTTCCTTCCGTCGGGATACTCAGGCCAAGCGAACCCGTCTTGCCCGTTGTCGTCACCGAACCCGACGTCACGCCATTGACCAGCAGCGACACCGTCGCATCCTCGTTGGACATCTTGATTTGGAACAGGAACTTACCACCAGGCAGCTCGCCGTCGGGCGTGGTCTGCTCGATTTGCGACAGGCAATTCGCCGGTACGCCCGCGACGTTCGGGCCGACCGCGCTGGCCACAAGCGGCGGTACCGTGTCGATGAGCAGCACGCGCTGCCGGCCGTTCAAGAAGCCGCTGTCGAGCGAAGAGATCCACGTGCCCTTGACGGCAAACGAGCCTTCCGCAATGACGTGGTAGGTGCCGTCCGCCTGGGCGCTGAGGTCGAACGTGCCGGCGGATTTCTGAATGGCCGTGCTGGCGACGGTCACGTAGCCCGCCGTCGCACAAGCCGCGCCGGTCAGCCCGGGTGTGTCGCTGCACAGCCGCGCCGTCGCGCCGTCGGGCAAGCCGGTCGTGGTGAAATTCAGCTTGCGGTCGCTCAGTTTGTTCCACGGCGCAGTGCACACTTTCTGGTAGCAGATGCCGCCATAGGCGCAGTCAGCGCTGGTCGCGCACGGGTCGGAATTCGGGTACGGCGTGCCCAGGATGACTTGCGGCACGTCTGCGAGGACTTGCGCGATTAGCGTCTTTTGCGCCTGATTTCCGGCCAAGTCATTGACAGTACAGACGATTTTGATGTTGTAGCCGTTGGGCAGTGTCACGGCGCCGAAGCTCACGGGCTCAAACACGGCGTCGGAAGTCGTGGAGGCGACATTTGTCGCAAAGCCGGGCACGGATTTGCCCAAGTCGTCGGTCACTGCGCACGTCACGGTTGCGCCCGCTGGCACGCCCGCGATCTGCTGCACCCAGTTCACCTGCATCCCGTTGGTCGGATCGGAGTCCAGATCGTTGACCGCCAGCAGCGTGAGGCCACTGAACGGCGACGGCGACACCAGCGCGCCAAAAGTCGGCGCGACGCGATCGACGGTCACGTGGACCACCGGCGACACCGCGAACTGGCCCGCCGCGTCCGTCACGGCGATGGACAGTTCGCAGGCGTTTTGGTCCAACAGCTTGACGTTCGCGAGCTTGATTGCGCCCGCCGCCACCGCGCCGGTGAAGTTCGTCACGCTGCTGCCGCAGGTCACGGTCAGCGCAGCCGGGCTGCCATCTTCGACGTTGGTGAACGTCGCGGCGACCGTCAGCACGCAATCCGTCTGGTCCAGTGCGCAGGTCAGGTTGGCCGCGTTGAGCACCTGACCGTCGGTTGGCGCCGTAAGCGTGGCGGTTGGTTGGCTCGACTTGTACGTGACTGTAATCTCTGAGGAATAGCCTTTCTTGTCAGGCGCAGCTGGCGCATAGGCGCCCACCTGAACCGTCGTCGTGCCGGCCGAGAAACCGCTCAACATGAAGCTGTAGACGCCGGGCGCCGTCTCGGTTGCGCTCACCGAAATGGACACGCCGTTTTGCAGCACGTCCAGCGCTGCACCGGAAACCGGTAGGCCGTCGTTCGGGTCGGTCACCGAGACCACAAAGGTCATCGCGTCCTTGGCGACCACGACGGGACCAGTCGGCGTCACGAATTTCACCGCAGGCAGGTCAGAAATCAGCGTCACCAGCGTCGGCGGGGGCGCGGACTTGTTGCCATTGACGTCGGTCCCGCTCACCGCGAGCACCGTCACGCCCGGCTGGAGCGTCACGTCGTGGAATACGACCACGCCGGCACCTTCCGGAACGCTGTTATTGCAGGAGAACAGCACGCCATCGACCGCCAGACAGACCGTGTGCGCATCCGTGATGGTCACTTCGACATCGATCTGGTAGCCGGGCTTGGCCGGATCGCTGTCCGGATCGTCCAGCGTCGTCAGCGTCGCCTTGACCGGAAGCGTGATGACCAGCGTCGGCGGCGTCGTGTCGATCGTCACCGTCCGCGTCACGTCCGAGCACAAGGACTGGCCCGCGAGATTGCCCCACTGGTCAGCGGCCTGAAACGTCAGCGTGTAGGTCCCGTCGGGCACTTGCACGCCCGCGTCCTGCAGCAGGAACGTGCCCGCCAAGTGGTTGGTTATCGGCGTGCCCAGATCCACCGCGTCCAGTGGCACGCCGCTCGGCGTGATCAGGTAGCCCTGAACGTGCTGTCCATCCAAGCCCGTGGACTGCAACAGGAAGTCAACGCTGGCCGTCGTCACGGTCACGGCCGCGGCCGGGGTAATCACGGTCAGGCATGGCGGCGGCAGCGCGGCGATGAAGCTGACCGACGCGCTGACCGACTGGTTCGGCGCGTTGTCCTGCACCATGCACTCGATGGCCTGGCCCAGCTCGGTGATCGCGAGCGACACCGGGATGTCGACGGTCAGCTGCGTGGCGTCTGTGTACAGCAAGGTCGCGGTCGGCGTGGCGGGATAAGCCTTGGCGATCTTGGGCTTGCAGTACACGTCGAGATCCGTGCCGGCTGTCTCCGTCGTCACCGCGACGGACAGCATCATGTCCAGAACGTCCGGCGTGGACTTGTCCAGGTCGTCGACCACGTGCAGCACCGCGCCTTCGGTCGGTGCCACGATGGCGAGCCCCGCCTGATCCACAAACACCGCCAGCGACTTGGACTTTTGGCCGCTCAGCCCGCAGCTATTGGTCGCGGTCAGGAGCAGTGCGTGCGTGCCATTGGTGGTGAAACTCAGCGGAATCACAAACTGACCGTCGACCTGCAGCGTGGTCTTGGTCGTCAGCGTGCCGTCGACGAAGAGCTCGATCGCGTTCTTGTCCGCGGGCGTCAGACCGCTCACGGTGCCAATCAGCATCACCTGAATCCCCGGCGTCAGCGGGTCGCTGTCGTCGGTCAGCTTGAGCTGTCCGGAAGCCGGCTGCGTCACCACAATCACGGGCGATTCCGTCGTGATGACCGCCGTCACGGGCGGGGACACGATGGAGCCGCGATCGGGATTCGTCGTGTCTTCCACGACGCCAATGACGGTTGCCGTCACGCCCAGCAGCCCAGCGTCATCCACGGCCAAGGTCGCCATGACGGGCACGGAAGTGGACCCGTTCAACGCGACATGCGTGGTCTCCGACGGCGTGCCCGGCGGGCCGACGACTTTGAGGTATGCATCGGTGCAGTCCGACTGATCGCTGTGGACGATGAAAGTCTGCTGAAATCCCGGGGTATTCGGGTCCTGATCCTGGGTCAAGCAGCTCTGCGGCAGCGGTTCAACCGTCGCCTTGCACGCCGTGCCGCACGAGACGACGAGGCTCTTGTCCTTGCTCACTGCCGCATCGCCTTTGGCGGCGTCGACGATGGCGCGCACGGAGATCGAAAGCGGCGCGGTGTCGGACGTGCAGGGCACGGTGACGCCGTTGACACGCCCGGCATTGTTCAGGATTTGCGCGGGACCGCCCACCTGGTTCCCGTTGATGAGGACCTCAATCGCGGCGCCGTCCGGCACGTTCGACGTCGTCACGGAAACGTCCACCTGCACGCCCACTGTCGCCGGATCCTTGTCCCACGTCTGGCCGATCTTCGCCGTCGTCACGTCGCCGACCAGAACGAGGCCTTTTTGCGTGTCGAGTGAGAACACCAGCGTGCGGGCCACCGTCGTCGTGACGTCGGACGCGTCGCCGATCTGGCCGTCGGACTGGGCGTCGTCGCTTGGGCAACCGTCCGCCAACATGCACGCGGGATGCCACGCCGGCGTGTCCGGCGCGCAGGCCGTCAACGCGCTGGCGGCCAGGGACGCGGCCATCCACAAACTCACGCGCAGGCTCGGCGCGCGCGGCGACCCAGTGGAAAGTGCGATCGGTTTCATTGTGTCACCTTTGCTTGCGCGACGGCCTGGGGGGAATCGGGGCCGAAAGAACCGGAATCGGCTGCGGAAACGGCCAACTGGCGTGCTTGGACGGTTGCGAGGAATTCGGCGACGTCCCGTTGCGCCTCGTCCTCGCCCACAGCGTATTTCTCCACCAGCAGCGCGGACAATTCCTGCGCACTCACGCCGGCCGCGGATTGCGCCAACGCGTCGAACAAGTCGACGGCCGTCGCGGCTTGCAATCGGTGGAACGCGCGATCGCCGGTCACGACAAAGACCTCGCCGGCAACCTTGCGGTGCGCCGCCTGCGGATGCAATCGGTAGCGATGTTGCGCTGTTGTCATCATCTGGCGTTGCATCCCGTGTCTGCGCGTCGGCGCCGGCTGCCGACGTGGCCGCTGGTGTCGCCCAGAATGTGTTGTCGCGCGGGTCAAAATGGTTGCGTCCAAAAGACAACAACCCAGCCTCATTGTGCCGATCCGGGCAACCGCTGACAAGATAGCTTGGTCAGGCGGACGCGCTACGGTTGCGGTCGAACGCCTCGAGCGTGACTTCCGGCACCGCCACGCCGGCGTGATGCTCCGCCTCCGACACCGCCAGGTACCGCGGCGCGAGATCGGACGACGCGTCGGGCTGTGCCAGGCTCCAGCGCCCCATCGCTTCGGCGTCAGGGTGCACCGACAGCAGCCTGGCGCCCTGACTGAGGGCCAGCTGAGCGAGCGCCCGGCCGTGGTCGCCCTCCGGGATCCCCAGCACGTTCGGGCGGTTGGCTTGCCACCAGGCCAGACTGTCCGCGGCGCAAAGCACGCGCTCCACCAGCGCGCCGTCGCGCAGCAGTCCGACGAAATCCACGTCCACGCGCGCAGCCAGCGCCACGGCGAGCGTGTCTTTCGGCTGCAGCAGCGGCTGGGCCGTGAGCGTCATCGCGTGCAAGGAGCTGACGCCATGAGTCGGCGTCGCATGCGCCCACGCCAGGGCGCGCGCCAGCGCAAGACCTTGCCGCAGACCGGTGAAGCTGCCCGGCCCGGTATCGGCCACCACGCGCTGCAGCTCGCCCGGTTGGATGCCGGCTTCTGCCAGCAAATTCCAGACCATCCGCGTCAGGCTGGCCCGCTGCCCGGTGCCGCGGCCCGCGTCGGCCTCCGCAGCGCGCTGCCACCCGTCTTGACGATGCAGCCAAACCGACCAGCGCGGCGTCGAAGTTGAAATTGCCAGCAAATTCATGGGTTAGCGAATCAGCCGCTCGATGTCGTTCTTCATCACGATGAGAAACAGCAGGCCAAGGAACGTCATCCCCACGTACGCGGCAATCTGGCGCGTCCGCAGCTGCACCGGGCCGCGGCGGATCGCCTCGATCAGCAGAAACAGCAGGTGGCCACCGTCGACCAGCGGGATCGGCAGCAAGTTGACGATGCCGAGGTTGATCGACAGCCCCGCCATGGTCACCAAAAAAGTCTCCGGACCCAGCTCGGCGCTTTTATTGGCAATTTGCGCAATGAATAACGGGCCGCCCACCTCACGCACGGGCACGTCGCCCTTGAAGAGGCCGGCCAACGTGCGGAACACCAGCTCGGCGCCTTCCTCAAATTTCTCGCCCGTCCACGTCAGCGCCGACCGAATCGGCCGCGGATTCGCGATCAGCGGCGCCATCGCGTAGTCCGTCGCCGGGCCAATGCCGACTTGCGCCTGCGGCCGGTGCTCGGGCGACAGCTGCACGCCGAGCGTCAGGTGCGTGTCCAGCTCGACAAAATCCGCCTGTCCGGGCAAGGGCTTGGCGATCCGCCGCCGCAGATGCAGCGCGTGCGGCTTGAGCACCTGCTTGGCCTCCGCGATGATCGCGTCCGGCGCGCGGCCGCGGTTCTCCGGCTTGCCGCGCACGTCGTCGAATGGCCGCCGCAGTTCGTCGTACAGCTGCATCAGCGAGGTCAGCGGCTTGCCGTCCAACGTCAGCAGCTCATCGCCGGGCTCCAGGCGCGCCTCGGTCACCGCCGGCGTCGCTTTTTCCACCGAACCGACAATCGCCCCCGGCGCCAGCAGGCCCAGCCCAGCCATATCGACCGCGCCCGCGGTCGCGACCTCCAGCCGGACCGTCGCGTCGTCGTGCGGGTGTTCAACTGCTTTTTCCAGCGTATCTCCGCTCACTTCCCCCTGCCAGCGCAGGCGCGAGACTTCGAGCGCCACCGGCGCGTGCCGGGCCAGCGCCTGGCGCAACACGTCGTCCAGCTCGTAAAACCGCGCCACCGGCGTGCGCTTGCCGGCCACTTCCACCGCGCGGACGCGATCGCCGCTGTGCACGCCCGCTTGCCACGCCGCCGAGCCCGGCGCGACCGACACGACCGAGGCTTCCGGCTGCGCCAGCACCTGGATGCGCCCGACGTAGCGCACCATGCCCAGCTCCGGAATCATTTGCCGCTGGCGAATCGGCGTGACCAGCACGTCCAGCGGTTTTTCAGCGCGCGTGATGCTGAATTTCGTCAGCTTGCCGGGCCGCGCGGACACGGCGTCGACAAGCTCGTCAAAAGTGGCGACAGGCTCGCCGTCCACCGCCTGAATCTTGTCGCCCGTGCGCAGGCCCGCCAGCGCCGCCGGCCCGCCGGGCACGACCGCGCCCACCACCGACGGCACCACCTGCTGGCGGAACACCAGCGCGCTGCCAAACAGCACAGCGAGCGGCAGGATGAAGTTGAAGATCGGTCCGGCCGCCACGATCAGCGCGCGGCGCCACACCGGCTTGGACGTGAACGCGTCGGGCTCGGTCGAAACCTCAGCATCGGTCGGCGCCGACGGATCGTCGCCCAGCATCCGCACGAACCCGCCCAGCGGCAGCGCGCGAATCGCGTATTGCGTGCCTTTGCGCTGCCATTCCAGCACGACCGGGCCAAAGCCGATGGAAAACGACAGCACGCGCACGCCCATCCAACGGGCGACGACGAAGTGGCCGAACTCGTGAAAGAGCACGAGCGGGACCAGCATGAGAAGCGCGTAAAGCAACGGCATGGACGATTCGCCTGACAGATTCCGATGAAGACGCGCCCCGACCCAAGGCGCCTGTAGCATAGCACGGGAGGCGCATTGTGCATTCCCAAACCGCACGGCACCGCATGGCCATTTGCAGCCAGCGCGGAGCGGCGTTACAACCGGGACGTTCGCGCGGGCGCGGACAGCGATAGGGGCGCGGCGTGGCAAACGGCTGGCAGTGGGCAAAATGGCTGATGCTGCCAGTCTGGGCGGTGGGCTGCGCGGCAAGCCCGCCTCCAGCGGCTGCGGGCGGGGTTGCGATCGCGTTTGCCGCACTGGAAGGCTCGCCAGCCTGTTCTGCGACCTGGAACGGAACGGGCACTTTGCCCGCCGCGGGCGCGGACGCGATTGACCACCTGACGCTGCGCTGGACAGAGCTCGACACCGGCAAGGGTGCGACGGCGTCGATCACGGCGGCGGAGGTTGCGGCGAACGGGACATGGAACGTGGGCGTGCTGCCGGTGTCCCAACAGCTACAGCTGCAGGTCTATGGCTGCACCGTCGACAACCGCGCGGTCTGGTACGGCAAAGGCAGTGATTTTGCAGTGAAACAAGGCGAAGATACCACGGCGCAGATTTTCTTGACCCAGCCGGGCAAGCTCGATTGCGTCGGTCGGGCCGGCAGCGGCGGCAGCCTGCAGACCTCCCGGGCGTTTGCGGGCGGCGCGACGCTGGCGTCGGGCAACGCGATCATCGCCGGCGGCGCGGCCAGTTGGGATGGCAAGAGCGCGACTGCGTCGCCGGCTACGGACATCTACGACTATCGGCTGGGGCAATGGCGGCCCGGCCCGCCGCTTCACGCCGCGCGGATCTGGCCGCAAGTCCTGCCGCTGGACCGGACGCACGTGCTGGTGGTCGGTGGCGTGCCGCATCTGGCGCAGACGCAAACCTCTTTGCCGATTGTGCTTTTTTCACCCGACGACGTCTCGAAGTCCGCGCAGCCGACGCCGGTGGCAGAGGTCATCGACATCCAGACCGACCCGACGACGGCCGTGGCGATCGGCGCCAATTTTGGCTCGGGCGCGCTGCCGCTGTCGCGGGCGACGGTGGCGGGCGATGGCGTCGTGTTCATCGGCGGCCTGGACCAGACCGGGCAGGGCGTGACTACGGGCGCGCGGGTGCGCGGGCTGGCCGGCATCGCGTTCGGGACGGGGACGCTGGAGCCGTTGACGTTGGCCACGGCGCGCGTCCAGCCGGCTGTGCTGAGCTACGCCGACGGCACGGTGGTCGTCTGGGGCGGGCAATCGACTGGCAACGCGGCGAATTTTGGCGAGATCATCGCGCCGGGCAGCGCCAGCGGCGCTCGGCTGCAGGTTTCGGGCGCGCCGATCCTCGCCGATCCGAACGCGCAGACGCTCGGCGCGGCGGCGGTCATGCTCAGTGAACAGGCTGACATCTTGACGTTTTTTGTCACGGGCGGCATTCCGGCGAACACCGGCTGGGCGACTGACACGCCGAGCTACGTCGTCGCCGTGGACCGCAAGCAAGGCACCGCGGCGTGCACGCGCGTGTCGCTGCCGGGCGGTGCGCCGCTGCCGGGCGGTCTTGGGATCGCAGCGACGCGGCTCGATGGCGGCTACATTCTGCTGTCCGGCGGCTTGCTGAGCCTGGGCAAACTGGCCGCGGCGGCGGACCCGCAGGGACTCTGCCAGACCGACGATCAGGTGAAACATGGCTGTGTAGTCAGTGGGTTCACGCTGCTGCAGCCAATTATCGACCCGTTGGCGACAACCGTAACGCCGGTGGTTTTTGACACGCTGTCGCCGCTGGGGCCGCATTTCGGCCAGGTCGCTCTGCCGCTGCCGGTCGGCGCGCTGCTCGCGGGCGGGATGATGAGCGTCTCAATGCCGGCGTCAGCGACGGATACCTTTGATTCTGCAGCGCAAATCGTGACCGCGCCGCTCTCGCTGGCGGACGGTCAAGCCGCTTGCGCGCTGTGACAGGAGCCCCGACTTGAGAATTTCGCCAGAAAGAACCTCGCTTTTGCGCGAACGGGACCGCGAGCGCGGCGTCGAGCGGCCGCGGCTGCCGCCGTGGCTAAAGGCGCCGCTGCCGGGCGGCGGTCGGTACGTGGACATCAAAAACCGTTTGCGGGATCGCAAGTTGCACACCGTTTGCGAGGAAGCCCAGTGCCCCAACATCGGCGAGTGCTGGAATTCCGGCACCGCGACGCTGATGCTGATGGGCGAAGCCTGCACGCGGACCTGCCGATTTTGCGCGGTCAAGAACAACCCGCGACCGCCGGAGCTGGACGCCGATGAACCGCGCAAGTCCGCGGAACAAGTGCGGTTGATGGCGCTGGACTACGTGGTGCTGACCAGCGTGAACCGCGACGACCTGCCTGATGGCGGCGCCGCGCACTTTGCCGCGACGATCCAGGCGATCAAGGCGGCGAGCCCGCAGACGCTGGTTGAGGTGCTGACGCCGGATTTTCAGGGAAAACACGAGCAGATTTGTGCGGTTCTGGACGGAGCGCCGGACGTTTTTGCCCACAACATCGAGACGGTCGCGCGGCTGACGCCCGGCGTGCGCGACCGCCGCGCGACGTACCAGCAGAGCCTGGACGTGCTGCAATTCGCCAAGCAGTATCGGCCGCGGGTGATCACCAAGTCCTCGATTATGCTGGGGCTTTCCGAGACAGATGCCGAGATCGAGCAGGCGCTCGTGGACCTGCGCGCGCACGACGTCGACGCCGTGACGCTGGGCCAGTACCTGCGGCCATCGCCGTGGCATCTGGAAGTGCTTGAATTTATTACGCCCGAGGCGTTCGCGCGCTGGCACGACCGCGCGCTGGCGCTGGGCTTTCGGTACTGCGCGTCCGGGCCACTTGTGCGGTCAAGCTACCGCGCGGGCGAGCATTTCCTGAAGGCGCTTGTCGAAAATCAGAAGTAAATTCAAGGACAAACAGCGCTCGTCGCGTCACGTCGGCGACCGTCGGGCCGCAGCTGCCCGGGTTTTGGACGCCAAACGAATACATCCTGCCGCACTCCGGGAGAATCAAGTTCAGGTCCGCCTGTCCGCCGTCGTAGCTGTCCAAATGCGGGTCGTCGGCGATGTTTGGATCCCCGGATCCCCAGTCCGGATTGGGGTTGAACGGCGAGCAATCCCACTTCGGGTCGTCCCACGGATCGGGGGCCCCATCGCAGTCTTCGTCCTGGCCATCATTGGCATACGGATGGGTAAGATGCAGCTGTGGTCGCGCAGCCTTGCACGGATCCGCGTCCGTCGCCGTCGTTGGTTCCGTCGCAGGTCAGGTGCACAAGCGTCTGCGGCACGACGGCGTCGCCCTCCAGGATCTGCATCGCGCCGTTGGGACAAACGCCGGCGGTCAGGTCCGCAGTGGCGTCCAGCGCCGAATCGGCCGAGCTGTCCACTGGCGCATCCACCGCTGCGTCTGCAAGCCCGGCCTCGCCGTCGGCCGCGTCAGTCGCCACAGGGCATCGTCCACCGCCGCCACCGGGCTGCTGCAGGCCGCGAGCATCACCAGAAGAGTCAGGAACTTGCGCATCGGCCGATTGCGCCACACGGCACCCGGCGCGTCAACCGCCGTCGTCACGGGCCGCAGGTGTCGGCGACGGTCTGGCTGCCGGATGCCACGCAGCTCGCGCTGCAGAGCGTGCCCAAGCATTTCATGGCGTTGGCGCTGCACTGGTACAAGCCGGACGAGCACGTGCTGCCGACGGGCTTGCACTTGTAGCCGACCAGCTCGAAGCCCTCGTCGGTGACGCCGTTGCAGTTGTCGTCCTTGCCGTTGCAGACCTCGGGAATGTAGGTGTCGCCCAGGCAAACGACCGCGCCGCTGCCGCCCGGATCGCAGGCCAACGCGCCGTTTTTGCAGTAGTCCGGGTCGGGCGGGCTGTCGCAGGCGTTGCCCAGGCCCAAGCCGTCGTCGGTCAGGCCGTTGCAGTCGTCGTCCAGGCCATTGCAGATTTCGACGATGCCGGTGCCGCCGGGCTCGTTGCACACAGCGAGCGGACTGACCTGGTCGGCGGGGCAAACCATCTTGCCGTTCTTGCACTTGTCGAGATCCGGGCCGTCGCAGGCGATGCCGAGCTGGCTGGCCCACGGGTCGTCGGTGATGCCGTTGCAGTCATCGTCGATGCCGTTGCAGACCTCGACTTTGACGGTGCCGGTCAGCGGTTCGTTGCACACGACCGATTTCTGGTCCGCGCCGCAGACAAACTTGCCGTTGGGGCACTTGTCGGGATCGGGGCCGTCGCACGGCACGCCAAGGTTCAGATAGCCGTCGTCGGTGATGCCATTGCAGTCGTTGTCCAGGCCGTCGCAGAGCGTCTCTTTTTGCTGGTAGGTCGGGCCGCTGTAGGCGCACGTCCACTTTTTGGCGTTGCAACTGACCTTGAGCGCGACGCCGCATTCGCCGACCTGGTTGCACGGCGCCAGATCAGCGTCCAGGTTGTTGTCGGTGATGCCGTCGCAGTCGTCGTCGATGCCGTTGCAATCCTCCGGGCTCGCCATGCTCGCGGAGCCGTCGGGTGCGCTGGAACACGTGACGGTGTGGTCGGCCTTGCACTCGACCATCCCGCTGCCGCACGCGCCCAAAGCGGTGCACGCGGCGCCGACCGTGAGGCCGTTGTAGGTGATGCCTTCGTCGGTCTGGCCGTTGCAGTTGTTGTCGACGTTGTCGCAGATCTCCGGTTTGGCTTGGCTGTTGGGGCCGTCGGGGTTGGTTGAGCACGTCGCCGTCAAGTTCGCGCCGCAAACCACGAAGCCCACTCCGCACGCGCCGAGGCCCTTGCACGTGTCGCCAACCTTATGATTTTGGTACAAAAATCCCTCGTCGGTCAGGCCGTTGCAGTTGTTGTCGACGCCGTCGCAGACTTCCACGATGTTGGTCACGGTCTCGTTGACGCACTCACTGCCGCTCTTGTCGGCCTTGCAGGTGAACGTGCCGGTCTTGCACAGGTCGCTGTCCGGCCCGTCGCACGCCTGGCCGATGGTGTAGCCCTCGTCGGTCAGGCCATCGCAATCATTGTCTAATCCGTCGCAGAGCGTCTCGACGAGCTGGTAGTTTGGCACCTTGGAGTAGTCGCACGACCAGCCGTTCACGCCCAGGCAAATTGCGCTCAATTCCGGGCCGCTGCACACGCCCACGTGCGCGCACTGGCTGTTTTGCGCGGTCAGGCCGTCGTCGGTCTTGCCGTTGCAGTCGTTGTCCTTGCCGTCGCAGGTCTCCGCCTTGCCCTGTGGGGCGGAGCCGTCAGCGTTGTGCGAGCAGGTCGCGACCTTGTCCGTGCCGCACTCGACCGTGCCCGCGGTGCATTCGCCCAGCGCCGGGCACGTGCCGCCCAGGGGCACGCCGTGGTAGGTCAAGCCCTCGTCGGTCAAGCCGTTGCAGTTGTTGTCCAGGCCGTCGCAGAGCTCCGTGCCGTTGAAATTCGGATCGGAATTCGGGTTTGTGCTGCACGTCGCGACGAAATCGATGGGCGAGCACATGACCAGGCCCATGCCGCAGCCGCCGATGCCGTGGCAGGAATCGCCCAGCGCCTCTGTGGTACCGGATTTGGTGTCGAGGTAGGTGAAGCCCTCGTCGGTCTGGCCGTCGCAGTTGTTGTCCTTGCCGTCGCAGATTTCCTTGATATTCTGCACGGTTTCGTTGATGCACCACACGCCTGTGCCGTCCGGCGTGCAGGTGCTGATGCCGTTCTTGCACAGGTCGCTGTCGGTGCCGTCGCACGGGATGCCGACCGCAAAGCCTTCGTCCGTCAGGCCGTTGCAGTTGTCGTCGGCGCCGTCGCAGAGCTCCTGGATGTTGGTGATGGTCTCATTGACGCACTCGACGCCTTTGCCGCTCGCGGTGCACGTCCAGGTGCCGTTGGCGCACAGGTCGCTGTCGGTGCCGTCGCACGCCTGACCGACGGGAAAGTCCTCGTCCGTCAAGCCGTCGCAGTCATCGTCGATGCCGTTGCAGAGCTCCACGATGTTGGAGACCGTCTCCGGCCCGCAGATCGTGCCCAGCTTGTCGGGCGAGCAGATGACCAAGCCGTTTTCGCACAAGTCGCTGTCCGTGCCGTCGCACGGAATGCCAAGCAGGAAGGGCTCGTCGGTGAAGCCGTCGCAGTTGTTGTCCAGGCCGTCGCAGGAGATTTCCGTCGCGCCTTCATAGCCGACCACGCCGCTGTAGTCGCACTGCCAAGCGCCGCCGTGGCACGTGGCTTTGACCGCGTCAGCGCCGGAGCAGACGCCCTTCTTGGCGCAGCTGTTGTCGGTTTGCGTCAGGCCTTCGTCGATGTGGCCGTTGCAGTCGTCGTCGATGCCGTTGCAGGTCTCCGGCGTGCCGGCGTAGGCCGAGCCGCCGTAGCCGGACGAGCAGGTGGCCAGACCGCTGACTGCGTTGCACTCCACGGTGCCAGACTTCTTGGCGCACGCGCCCGCGCCCACACACGCGCCGCCGATCGCCGTCGAGCCATAGAGGATGCCCTCGTCGGTCTTGCCGTTGCAGTTGTCGTCGATGCCGTTGCAGGTCTCTGGCGTGGCTTGGCTGTTGCTGCCGTATGCGTCGGTCGAACAGACGGCGACCTGCAATTCCGGCGAGCACTCGACCGAGCCGATGCCGCACGCGCCGATGCCCTTGCACGTCGCGCCGACCTTCTTGCCAAAATAGTTGATGCCCTCGTCGGTCTGGCCGTTGCAGTTGTCGTCGATGCCGTTGCACAGCTCGACCAGGTCGGTCACGCTCTCGTTGTCGCAGACCACGCCCTTGCCGTTGCCGGCGCAGGTCCAGGTGCCGTTCTTGCACTGGTCGCTGTCCGGGCCATCGCACGGCTTGCCGAGCAGCGGAAAGAACTCGTCGGTCAAGCCGTTGCAGTTGTCGTCCAGGCCGTTGCACACGTCCGGCTGCGGGCCGACCTTGGGCGCGCATTCGACATACGCCGCCAAGCCGATGTGCACGCACGTCTGCACGCCGGGCTGGCACAAGCCGACATCGCTGCCGCACGCGCCGGGCGTGGTGCCGGGGTTGCCTTCGTCGGTGACGCCGTTGCAGTTGTCGTCCTTGCCGTTGCACTTTTCCACCGCGCCGGGGTGAATGTCGCCGTTTTCCGGCTTGCAGTCGACGTTGTTGGCGTAGCCGTCGCCGTCGTCGTCCTGGCCGGCGATCGCGGCACAGCTCTCGTCGGTGCCGTCGCAGTCCTGGTCGATGCCATCCCCGCACTTTTCCGGCGCGCCAGGGTGGATGTTCGGGTCGTTGTCGTTGCAGTCAGTCGGCGCCGGATAACCGTCAAAATCCTTGTCATTTCCGGCGCATGGCGTCGTCAGGTCGTCGCAGTTCTTGTCGCACTTGGCGATCGCTGTCTGGCCGCTCAGCGCAGGGTCGCAGCAGCCTTCCTTGGCGCCGGGGTGAAACGCGGAGTCGTCGGGCTGGCAGTCCGCGGGCGCCGCGTAGCCATCGCCGTCCGGGTCGTTGCCATAGCAGGTCTCGTCTGTCAGGCCGTTGCAGTTCTGGTCGATGCCGTCGCCGGTGCCGTTTGGCCCGCACAGCTCTTGCAAGTCGGTGCTGGTCTCGGGGCCGCAGATGGTCGACAGCGCATCGACGCCGCAGATCACCACGCCGGTTTTGCACGCGTCGTCGTCCGGTCCGTCGCAGCCTTGTCCCAGGCTGCCCGCCCACGGGTCGTCGGTGACGCCGTTGCAGTCGTCGTCCACGCCGTTGCAGATCTCCTGGGTGCCGCCGACATTGTCGACGCACGTCACGTCTTCCACCAGCCCGAGGTGCGAGCACGCCATCGTGCCCGGCTTGCAAACGCCCAGCGCGCTGCCGCAGCTCGCGCCGCCGCCGGGGTTGCCTTCGTCGCTGAAGCCGTCGCAGTTGTCATCGATACCATTGCACAATTCGATGGCGCCGGGATGGATCTTGGCGGCGTCGTCGTCGCAATCCGGGCCGAGCGGCGCAGCGATGTAGCCGTCGCCGTCGCTGTCGTTGATCGCGTTGCAGACGGAATCGGTGCCGTCGCAGTTCTGGTCGATGCCGTCGCCGCACTTGTCCGGCGCGCCGGGGTAGATGGTCGGGTCATTGTCGTTGCAGTCGATCGGCGGGCTGAACTCGTCCTTGTCCTTGTCCGTGGCGAAACAGCCATGGACAAGGCCGTTGCAGTCGTAATCGCACCCGGCGGTGGCGGGCGTGACGGCGGTGGTCTCGGAGGAATTCTGGATGGTCGGCAGCTGCTTGCAGCACCACTCAAACGGGCCTTTCTGGCCGTTGTACGCCGGGAACCGGCCGGAATCATACGGTGCGCAGTCGAGGTCGTCCGGCACGCCGTCGCCGTCGGTGTCCTTGAGCTTGCAGCCCTCGTCGGTTTGGCCGTCGCAGTTGTCGTCCTGACCGTTGAAGCAGATTTCCTTGGGCGCGGCGAACGGGTCGGTGGAGCAGACCGTGCTCTGCTGGTCCTGGCTGCACTCCCAGCTGCCGCCTGCGCAGATGCCCTTGCCGCACGGCTGGTACAACTGTGAGAAATTTTCGTCGATCTTGCCGTTGCAGTTGTTGTCCAAGCCGTCGCAGATCTCCGGGCTCGGCAGCTTCGCGGTGCAGGGCGACCAGCCGCTGGCCTGGCAGACCTGGACGCCCGCGCAGCCGCCGGCGGGACCGGTGACCTCGCACGACCATTCCTGGCCGACCAGCGCGTCGCTGCAGTCGCACGCGCCAAGCTCGGGGGCGCAATACGCGCCGGACCCCTTGAGCGAGCTTTCGCAGACAAAACCGGTCGGGCACGTCGTGCCGGCGCTGGCTTTGCCGGAGCAGTCCAGCGCGCAGATTTTGGGCTTGTTCAGCCCGCCCGACAGACAAGCGCCGCCGGGGCAGTCCGCGTCGGCCGTGCAGTGCGTGCACAAACCGGCGGGCAGGGGCAAGCAATACGATTTGCCGTCGGCAAAGCCGGCGAGCGCGCAGCGAAATCCCGCGGGGCAGTCGCCCGTGCAGGGTTGGCTGCAGACGCTGTGGCCGGCGCTGTCGGAGATGCACAGCGCGGAATCGCAGGCGCTGGCGGCAGTGCAGCTCGCGCCGAGCGGCAGGCTAACCGGCGGCACATCAACGGCGATCTCCGCTGCGGCATCGGTACCGACGGGGACATCCGGCGCGACATCGGGCAGCGCGTCCGGCACATCCGGCACATCGGCTACGTCCGCCACATCGACGGTGTCCTCCAGCGGCACGTCCGGTACATCGACTGTGTCCTTGCCGTCGGCCTTGGCATCGTGCGCGTCGGTCGTGACGTCGAGCAGTGCGTCGTCGAACGCACCTGGAATCGGCGTGAACTGGGTGTCGAGGCACGCCGGCAGCAGGACCAACAGGCCCAGCCCCGCGAGGGCGCGCGCACCAAACCACGGCTGTTGACGACGCATCCCGATGTCCCGACGCGGCCGAAGCGCCTGTGAACCCACCACCAGCCTGTCGGAAGACCTTTCCGGCAGACTACCAGCTTGCTGTTTGGGCCACCGGCGCAAGAACCCCACAAAGTGAATTCGCAGGGTTTCACGCCGCTGCCAAGCCGCCGCCGCGGCTCGCACGGAGTGTGTCGGAGGTTCCCCGCCACAGTCCTAGCGTATCGTGGCCCTCGGCCACCTTCAAGGCGTTCGCTGTTTTTACAGCCGCGTTGCGTGCAGGAACCACTGATTGGATGTACCCGGCCCGACCGGTTGCACCCGGTTCACGCGAAATCCGGCCGGAACTGCCGCGATCAGCGCCGCCGCAGCCTCGGGTGCGTCGGCGTTGCGGTAGTGTTCAAACGGGGTCTCGGTCAGCGGAATCGCGTGCGCGCGGGCCAGCTGCTCCGGTGACCGGCACAAGCCAAACGCCACGTTGTCGCAGGCCAGGAACGCGCCGCCGGGTTTGAGCACCCGCGCCACTTCGCGCAGCGCTTGGGCGACGTCGCGCAAGTGATTGAAAGAACGCAGCATCAGCACCGCATCGGCGCTCTGGCTCCGCAGCGGCAGGTGCTCGCCCGTGCCCTGCAGGCAGAGCGCGTCAGGCAGCACCTGCACGGTCCGTTCCAGCGCCGCCAGCTCGGGCTCCACCGCGACGTAGCGCAGCGTGCCCGCGGCCTGCGCCTGCGCCAGACCCTGCACGTAGCGCACCGGCCCGGCGCCGACGTCCACCACCACACCCGTCAGCCGGCCCAGGTGTGCCAGGAGCAGCGCCTCCTCCGCGGCAAACGGCTGCTCAGTCGCCAGTTGCCAGGTCCCCGCGCCTGCCGGCACCAGCAGCGCCAAATCCGCGGCAAAATCGTCCAGTCGCGGCTTGTCCGAGCGATCCACGTACAACTGACCACGCGCAAGCGCCTCGGCGACCAGCGGCGTCTGGGGCTGCAGCAGCTGCATGGGCCGCGGCGGGTCGGTCAGCAGCGTCAGGAGCGCCCGGGCCTGCGGGCCGTCGGTCAAATCGAACTGGTTGCTCACCGGCTCCGGCAGCGGCGCGACGCGCTGGTGCGCCAACGGTCCCGGACACGTGTGCTGCGCCCCGCACGGCGCGCACGCGGGCGGCAGTGGGCGCGAGGGCGGCGGCGCGAGGGCGACGTCGGGCTGCCACTGCGGTGCATGGCAGCGCGGCACGCCGAGAGTCGCCCAGCGCAAGCGCGCGAATCGCGAAAGCGCCAGTAAATTCAAAATACTGGGCCACTGGAGCAAATCGTCGGGCTGCGATGGCGCGGCAATCAGCAGCAGCGGTCCGTCGGCATCCAGCGCCGCCAGCGGCAGTCGGGCGATCGCGTTCACTGGCACCAGAAGCGCCGCTACGAGGTGCTGCTGCCTCACTCGATGCGCCCAAGCCTGCAGCGCGAGGCGATCGCGCTCAAGCGGCAGCCACGGCGTCGCGACGACCTGATAGCGCCCCGCGCGCGCCTGCGCGAGCCAAGCTTGCGACGCCAACCCTTCGGAAGGACAGGTGATCCAGCGCAGCGTGGCGGTCTGGGACGGAGGCGGTGAAGGGCTCATGCAGACGGGCAGCTCCGTGCGGACCCGGGCAGCGTAGCCCACGACTCGCGACTTGCAAGCAATGTCACGCCGCCGTTTCGCGGTTCCAGCGCAAAATCGTTTGACAGATCGCCGGGCGTGTCCCTAGACTGCAAGCTGGGACTTTCTCTGGGGGTGTCACTATGTCTTTCTCTCGTCGCGATTTCATTGCCTTGGTGGGCACTTCGGTCGCCGGTGCGGCCGTTGTTAGCGCTGCTGGCCGTTCGGTCACCGCCGCTTCTTCTTCGACCACTGCCGCCGGCAGTGACAACTGGGTCGTCGACTCCATTGGCGCCGTCGCCAAGGGCGCTGTGCCGATCACGCTTGTGCACACCACGACGGGCGAACGCCTGAACGTGGAAGCGTGCCGCCGCGGCTCCGGTCGTCAGGCTGTCGCGTCCAGCCGCGATTTTGACCTGTTCCTCGTGAACAACGGTCAGGGTCACGTCCAGACGTCGGCGTCGCACACGCTTGCGGTTCGTTCGCTCGCCAAGCATCTGGACAAGAACGTGAAGGCTGTGCCGAGCACTGTCGTCACGATGGCTGCGCGCCAGTCCAAGCACGCTGAGCTGTACACGACCAACGACGACCCGATCGCCTAAGGCGTTCGTTCGTTTTCGGAGTCTTTGCAACACGATCGCCGTTCCCCCGCGGCGATCGTTTTGCTGTTTTTGGCTTGCGTCAGGACACGACACCGGATGGAACCCGCCCGTCAAAGAGGGTGGGACTGCATATTCGTGTCGCGAAAATTTTTGCCGCGGCGGCGCGCAAAATGTCACACAAAATGCCGGCACCCGGAACGGCGCAGCTCCTGCGCCGGAAGCTGCCCGGAGTGCGCCGCCATCGTTCTGTTGCGACGTGGGTTGGTGTGCACGCGTTTCGCAATCAAGCGTTGGTCTGCACGGCAGGGACAAGCCTCGCCCTATTTGATCGTGACATGCCGCAAGAGGTTCAGGTCTTCCAGCGCCGCACCGGCGCCCAGCACTACCGCGCTCACTGGATCGTCGGCGATCAGCACCGGCAGCCCGGTCTCGTTGCGCAGCAAGTTGTCGATCCCGCGCAGCAGCGCCCCACCGCCGGCCAGCACGACGCCCTTGTCGACGATGTCCGCCGACAGCTCCGGCGGCGTCTTCTCCAGCGCCGCGCGAACCGCCTTGGCAATTTCGCCCAGCGGTTCGGCCAGCGCCTCGCGGATCTCATCGGAATTCACGGTCACAACTTTGGGAATGCCGCCTGCCGCGTCGCGCCCGCGCACTTCCGTCGTGCGGATCTCCGCGGTCGGCCAGGCGTTGCCGATGTCCAGCTTGATCTGCTCCGCGGTGCGATCGCCAATCAGCAAGTTGTACTTGCGCCGCAGGTGCTCGACGATCGCTTGGTCCAGCTTGTCGCCGCCGACCTTGAGCGAGTGGCTGTAGACCATGCCGGCCAGCGAGATGACCGCCACTTCCGTCGTGCCGCCGCCGATGTCGACGATCATGTTGCCGGCGGGCTCGGTGATGGGCAGGCCGGCGCCGATCGCCGCGGCCATCGGCTCCTCAATCAGGTAAACCTCGCGCGCGCTCGTGGACTCGGCGCTTTCCCGCACCGCGCGCTTTTCCACGTCCGTGATGCCGCTCGGCACGCAAATGATGACGCGCGGTCGCACCAGCGTGCGCCGGCTCTGCGCTTTGCCGATGAAAAACCGCAACATGGCCTCAGTGATCTCGAAGTCAGCGATGACGCCGCCCTGCATGGGGCGGATCGCCTCGATACCGCTGGGCGTCCGGCCCAACATGTCCTTGGCTTCCTTGCCAACGGCCAGCACGCGTCGTTCGCCGCGGGCGTCGCGCTGCACGGCCACCACGGACGGCTCCCGGCTGACGATGCCGCGACCCTGGATGTAGATCAGCGTCGTCGCGGTGCCGAGATCAATGGCGATGTCGTTCGCAAAAAGCGAGCTGAACCAGGAAGCCACAAGCACCCTCTCCGGGTCGATCGTTTGCCGCCCGCCGTGCGCGGAACCGCCGCAAACGCTTGCCGACCGGGCGCGAAGGTAACAGGCCGTTGGCGGTTGCGGCAAGCTGCCGCCGAGGATTGCCGCGCGATTGCGCCGACGCCGACCGCCGGGCTATTCGGGGATGAAGACGCCGCCGCCACCGGATGGCTTGCCGCCGCCGCCGCCGCCTGCGGGCTTGTGCGCGGGCCGCGGCTTGGCTTTGGCGACTTCCGCCTTCTCCGCCTTATCCGCATCGGCCTTGGCGGCGTCCGCCTTGTCCAATTCCACCTTGGCTGCGGCGGCCTTGTCGACTTCGGCCTTGGCGCCTTCCGCGCGCGCTGCCTGCAGTTTCGCGGCCTCGGCCTTGGCGGCCTCCGCTTTGGCTGCTTCTGCTTTGGCCGCCTCAGCTTTCTCGGCTTCAGCCTTCGCCGCTGCGTCTTGCTGGGCCTTGGCGGGATCGATTGGCGCCGCTGCTGCACCTTCCGCCGGCTTGGCCGGTTCTGCGGTCCCCTTGCCCGACGACAACGCGATGCCAGCGCCTGCCACCAGCACCGCCACCGCGACGCCGACGCCGACAAGCAGCCCGGTATTTTTCTTGCCGCCCACGGGCGCCGCGTCCGCTTGGCCCATCCCGCCGGCGATCGCCGCACCCACGCCGGTCGCCGCGATCGTCTCGCTGTTCACGTCATAGTTCGCTGTCCGGTTGTTCACCGAAACCGTCCGCATGCTCAGCGGCGTCGGCTGTCCTGACGTGCCGCCCGGCGACGTGCCGTCATACAGCGCGTTCATCTCGCCGGTCGAATTGCCGATCAGCCGCTCCAGCGCCGCGCGCATATCCCGCGCCGAGGCAAAGCGATCGTCGCGGCTCTTGGCCAGCGCGCGGTTCAGCACCTGGATAAACGGCTCGGTCACGGGCGTCCGCGCGTTCTCGCTCAGCGACGGCACGGCCGCCTGCGCGTGATTGAACATGATGGTCAGCGGGTTGCGATCGTTGAACGGCGGCTGGCCGCACACGCAGCGGTACATGATGACCGCCAGCGAATAGAGGTCCGACCGACCGTCCAGCTCGCCGCCCTGGCACTGCTCCGGGCTCATGTACGCCGGCGTGCCCAGCGCCGTGCCCGCGCCCGTCAGCGAGGAGTCCTGCGCGCGCGCGATACCAAAATCCAGCACCTTGACGATCGGCTCGTCGTCGCCGGAATCGGCCAGCATGATGTTCGCCGGCTTCAGATCCCGGTGCACCAGCCGTTGGCCGTGGGCTTCCTGCAGCGCCTTCAGGATCGGGATGCTCATCTTGACCGTTTCGAGCTCGGTCATCACGGTCCCTTCATTGGACCGATCTTTGAGGACTTTCTCCAGCGTCGGGCCGTGCAGCAGCTCCATCGCGATGTACAGCGCGCCTTCCTTGGTCTGGCCGACATCGAACACGCGCACTGTGTTCTGGTGCTTCAGGTTCGCCGTCACCTGCGCTTCGCGATAGAAACGCCGCACTTCCGCGTCGTCCGCGCCCGCGCCGGGCAGCATCATCTTCAGCGCGATCTTTTGCTGCGTGCCGGTGTGCTCGGCGGAATAGACGGCACCGAAGCCGCCGCGGCCCAACACACCGGTGACGCGGTAGCGGCCGTCGACGACGTCGCCCTCGTGCACCTGCGTCGCGTCGACATCCAGCTTGCGGCGCGCGAGCGTCGCCACGCCGTCTTTGGGGCAGAACTCTGCGTCGGTTTTGTCGCCGCAGCTCGGGCAATATCGTGTGGCGTCGGACATCGTTTGGCTTTCGACCGCGCGGTCGGCTGGAGATTCCCCACGCGTAGGGTACCGGGCATCGGCTGATTCTTCAAGCGAAACGATGCGCCGCGATCTCCCGCGGAGAATTCGGCAGTGGATTCGGGTGCAGCCGGCAAACTACGGCGCGGTCTGGCCCAGCGGCAAGTCCCACTCCGCGCGCAGGTTGCGATCGCTCACGCACTTCGGATCGCCCCAGCAGGGGTCCTGCGTCACCTTGGTGCCCAGTGAGTGCAGGTAAGTCGCGATCAGGTTGCGGTGGTACTGCGTGTAGCTGCCCCAATACGGCGGGTCCGGCGGGAAGCTGTCGTCGCCCGCCTGCCATGGGTCGTGCCGCTTGGGCTGGACGATGTACTCGTGGTAGCCGTGCACGTCCGCCAGGCACAGCCCGGACAGGTGGTTGTTGAGCGCCCCGGTCGCCGTCAGCTGCGACGGCACCACGCTGCACAGGCCGGTCCCCTTGCCGCCTTCAGGCCGCGTCGGATCCAGCAGCGGCGGCGGCACGTCGACGCCGGTCAGGATTCCAGCGGCAATCACGGCTTGCGTCCAAGTGCGGTACGGCGCGTCCGGCGAGACCAGTTGGCCAAATGGATCCGCGAACGCCTTGGCCGGGTCCGTGCCGCGCCCGAGCAGGCCGATCGACCGCGCGAGCGCCAGTCCTTGCGCAAAGACCACCGTGCTGTCGCCCACGGCCAGCATCATCAGCATGTTCGTGACCGGCCACTCCGGCTGGCGTCCCGGCAACGGGTTGAGCAGAACCCGGTCGGCCACCGTGATCGCGTCCGCGCCCTCCAGCACGTTGGCCGCCAGCTGGACAAACCGACGGAAATCCGGGGTGTTGCGCGACTTCGCCAGGCCTTCGTACGGCGAGATCATCCGCAGATGGCTGACCACGTTGCCGTCCGCGCCCATCACGTTCACGACCAGCTCATCGCCGATGTCCGCGCTGATCGGCACGGCAAAACCGCCGTCCGCTTCGACCTTGCCAGTCGCCGTCGTTCCCGCGGTCGTGTCCTGGATGCGGATCTCCGCGCCGATTGGCGCCCGGATCTCGCCCAAGTGCGCGATGTCGCCGCCATCCAGTTGCACGGGGTACGACACGCTCACGTCCACTGGCAAATCGACGCACACGCCGCCGTGGTTCCAGTCGCGGTAGCCGGAAAACGACGCCCGACCGCAGCTGTCCGAGTCGTTGTTCAGGCTCACCCGTGCCTGGTTGACTCCGTTGGCGTCTGGCGCCATCGGACAGCCGACGATCATCACGCCGCCGATTTTTTGCATCAGCGGCTCGACGATCATCGTCAGCCCGGTGCGGATGAAGATGTCGGCGAGCCCCGCGCCCGGCACGTCTGGCGTCACGGCGACGATGAACGGCTCCAGCGGCGCGGTCAAGGCCGTGTGCACGCCGCCCAGCGACACGCCCATCATGAAATACGGCTGCGGCTGCATCCGCGGCGTCCCGTCGGCGTTCAGCAGCGCCGTGCCGTCGGGGTTCTTGGTCGTCGACGCGTACGGCTTGCCGTCCGTGCCCACCATGAATTCGCCGCCGATATCCAGAATTCCGTCGCAGTTGAAGTCGCCCGCGATCAGGCTCGGCATCAGCTGTTCCTTTGTCGCATGCGCCGGATCCGCCGGCGGCTTGGGCACGCCCGCCTGGGTCAGCGCGTGCAGGATCCGCACGGACACGATGTAGTCAAACGTCGTCTGACGCATCGAATCGCGTAGGCGAAACGCGTTGGGCGAGTAGTAGCCCTCGCCGTTGGTGATCACGCAGTCGCCGTTGTCGTCAAACGCGCGGCCCTTGACCGCGAGCTGCTGCACAAAGCCGTTGGAAAGCAGCTTGTTGAAGAAGTCCGCGTCGCTCATGTCGGGCGGATAATCCGCGGCGGCGTTGGGGTCGATGAGCGTCGGCAGCGCGCTCTTGATCAGGCTCAGGTACTGGCTGCCCTTTTGCTGCAGCATCTTGATCGGGTCGGGCAGCACCGGGCCGTGGCCCACCGCGTCGATCGAGAACGTCGCGATGCCGACTTGCGCCAGCCGGTTCGCCATCAGCAG
Organism: uncultured Myxococcales bacterium; assembly: GCA_903929795.1. GTDB lineage: Bacteria > Myxococcota_A > UBA9042 > UBA9042 > UBA9042 > CAIYBN01. The sequence continues at coordinate 200,171 of CAIYWC010000097.1, forward strand.
CGCTTCCACGCGGCTCGTGCCCGTCGCGTGCGCGTACACGAGCACCGGAAACGGCGGCTTGTGGTTCGCGGTCGTTTTGGGAACGATGAGCATGAACGGCACTTTCTCGTGCGCGGCCGTCTGGACCAGCTGCGTGTCGCCGTTCGCGTCGGCCTGGCCCACCGTGCCGTCGACCTTGTTCAGCACCCAGACTTTGTCAGCCGTGTTGCGCAGGTTGGGCGTCTCGATCTCGCCGAAGATCGCGTAATCCATGTATTCCGCGCCGTCCGCGACGCCGGGCTCGAACATCGCGATCAGGCCAAAAATGTCCTGCAAAAAGGCGCCCTGCAGCGCGTAATCGTGATCCCACGGCACGATCGGATAGGGGTTGTAGCTGTTGTTGCCGTCAAACGGGATGTTCATCGCGTAGACGTCGCTGATGCGCGGCGGGAACTGATCGTTCAACCACGCGAAGGGTCCGGAGCCGTAGAGGCCGTCGCGCAGGCTCCTGAAAGTCTTGGACAAATCGCCGGTGGTCAGCGTCCAGGCGAACGCGATGTCCGGCAGCTCCACCCCGGCCAGCGCAAGCGACGGCAGCGCCAGCTTCAAGTCCGCGGTCTGGCTGTCGTGGTTGATGATGTCAAATGGCGACTGGACCGGCCCATACCGGCCATTCTTGTCCCAACCTTTGAGCTTTTTGGTCACGACCACGGCGTAGCGCGAGCCGGTCGCCATCGGGACCAGCGGGCGGATGTCCAGCGTGTGCGTCGAGACCTCGTAGTGGTAGACCCACTTGTCGGGTGTGCCGTCGCCGTTCAGGTCCACCGTGTTGTCCGGCGGCATCACGAAGCTGTCGAAATTGGCCAGCGGGTCGCGGGGAAAATAGTGGCGCGGCGCGGCCTCGTGCGGGAACCAGCCGCGGCCGAGATCGAGCGGGATCCGCTCGCCGTAACGCGTGGAATTCGGGTCGATGTTGACGACAAACACGGATTGGTCGGTCACCGTCGAGACATCCAGCGGCCCATCGAACGCGACCGTGATCGGCGTCAGCCCGGAGAAGCCGTCCAGCTCCGTCAGGTGCAGGCGGTTGGAGTCGTCGATCTTCGTGTCGCCGTCCTTGGAGACGTTCAAGCGCAGCGTGCCGTCTGCAAGCATTTTGAGCGCCAGGTCGTTGGGAAACGGCAGCTCCGGCGCCGGTCGGCGCAGCGGATCCCAGACGATGACCGGCCCAGGCACCGAGCGATCGGTATCGGCGAGCCCCAGCCGCGGCGAAGCCTGACAGGCGACGAGCGTCGCCACCATGAGCGCCAGGCCGACCAGACGCCAGCGAACGACGGAATTGTGCATGATGTCCTCCGCTTACCAATTGCCGCGCAGCGCCAGCTGGCCCTGCACGCCGGCGACCGCCGAAGCCGGCGTGCCATCCGCTGCATCATACGCGTGGCCCGGCAGCAGCACGCCCGCATCCGCCCGCGCGAGCAGCGACAAACCAAACACGAGCGGCTGGTTCCACTCGATCGCGGTATCGAATTCCGTGCCGAGATCCTGCTGGTGCTTGGCGCCGCGCGGACCCGCCGGCACGCCGCCCGCCATGTAGGTCTGGAACGGATCCGCGACCTCGTTCGGCGAACGCGCGAGCACCGCGCCAACCATCAGCGCAAGACGCTTGGTTGCCTCGATGCGCACGACCGGGTGCAGGTACATCGCCTGCGTGACGGCGCCATGCGTGTCCACGTGCTCCACGCCCGCCGGCGCGCCATTGGTGTAGCGCGGATCGCCCAAATTGCTCATGGTATTGCGGGATTGCTGGCGCATGTACTGCGAAAACAGCACCAGGCCGACGTGGTAGTCGCTGGCGAACTGGAAGTTGTGCAGGGTGCTGTCAAAAGGCCGATCGTCGCCCGACGCAATGCCGCCTTCCAGGCGGATCTTGATGGACTTGTGCGCGGCCTCGCCGCGGATGACGCCGCCCCATTGCGCGATGTCCAGGTGGTCCGGCTGGGTGATCGTGCGCAGCCACGTCGTTGTGCCCGAGACCACGGCGACTTCGCCGGCGAGACCGAGTTTCCAGCCCGTGTTGGTGAACGTGCTGTAGCTGGCGTATGCGTCGCCGATCCACGCGTTCATGCCCAGGCCCGCGGCGTCCAGCTGGTCGCGCTTCACGCCGTAGACGCCGGCCTGGAGCTCCTTGCCGCGGTACAGGACCGCCGCAACCCAGTTGTGCGCCACGTCGCTGTCGGTGCGCGCCAGATCGTCTTGCCGCACGCGGTCGTAGGCCACGGCAATCGCCAGCGGAAATGCATCCAGCGGATCGCCGTGCTGAAAGATCGCCGCGGGCAAAATCGCGTACTGGACGCGGTCGACAATGGTGCCGCCGTGCTTCATGCCGAACTGCATCGGATCGTCTTCGCCATTTTGTGCCACGATGCCGAGGCCCCACTGCGAGACGGTGCGCCCGGCGCCGATCCGGCCAGCCAGCGTGGTGGCTTCGGCGAAGGCCTTGCGCATCGTGAAGCCGTCCGGCGTGTCCACGGTGTCGTTGGACTGGCGGAAATCGGCCTGCACCTGCGCGGCGAGGCTGCGGACAAAACCGGTCGGCTGGGCATATTCGACGTCGCCGCCGAGCCGCAGCCGGTGCTCGCCCGTGTCGCTTGCGCCCAGCCGCGACGGGTCGGGCGAATTGACCTCGATCGGCGTGACGTGTTCGCCGGCGAGGCGCCAACTGCCGTCGATATGCCAGCGCAAGCCAGAGCGCAGCGGTGCCTCATCGGTCGCCGTTGCGTCCTGCCCGTCCGCCACCGCTTCGATGTCCGCTGCGTGACCCGCCACCGGCGAGATGAACAGGCCGACGAGTCCGACTAGACCCGCGCGCAACCAATTGGAAGCACTCGTCAAAGCGAGTGCAGGCCAGCCGCCCGATGATGCCATGATGCCCCCACCGCAACGCCAACGTGGGCGCCCGCGCCGCGAAGGCTACGCTGGACCGGCCGGCAAGGCAAACGCGCGGCATCCGGCGGCTCGGCCGGTGACGCAATCGTGATGGGGAAGCGAGGTGTCGGTGTCCCCGCGGCTGCATCGGGGTTGGGGAGGGGAGGGCAGCAGCCGCGGGGACACTCGAGGGGTGGGCAAGGACTACGCCTCGGCGGGCGGATCGTCCTTGCGCGCGCGACGCCGGGCTGGCGCGGCGTCCTTGATTTCAGCTTGCGGCCAGTGCGTGGCGAGCTCGGCGCGCAGGGCGGCGATCTCCTCCAGCACCTGCGCGGTCTGCCGCGCGGTGGCCACGCCGGCGACGGTCAGCACGTCATCGCGCACATCCGCCGGCAGCTTGAGCCAAGCGTGGAGCACCGTGGAAGGCGACACCTTCGCGTGCAGATCCGCGGTCGGCAGCTTGGCCAGCAGCGCCTCAACGCGTTGCGTCACGTCGTCTTTCTCGGCGCGGGCTTTGTCCTGCGCCTTCTCGACCAGCGTCACCGCCATGCCCTGCCAATCGACCAAGTGCGCCTGCGCTCGCTGCGCGCGCTCGTGGAATTCCGACCGCACCTTGGTACGCGCCGCATCCACGCGCTCGGCCATGTGGACAGCGGCGGGAAAGCGCTTGAGCGCTTCAGGCAGGGGTGCTTTCGACCCAGTCGCGTTCGCGGTGTTCATTGCGTTCTCCTCAGCGGCCCGGGGTTTGGCCGCCGCGTTGAACCCAAGATAACGCAGCGCGTCATTGTGTCAAGCACAAAATAACGCAGCGCGTTAGAAAAAGTTTCAAATCCCTAAAATTATTGGCGTATTTTCTACTGGCGGCCCAGCTGTCGCAGCACTTTGGGCTCATATACCGCGAGCAGCCGCCCGCCGCTTGGCCCCCGCACGTCCAGGACTGCGACGCCCGCCTTCTTCAGCGCGGTCAGTGGCTGGACGGCGCCCACCAGCCGGGCGATGAGCGCGTCCAGCTCCGGCGCATGACCGACAATCAGCGTCGACCGTGCCCCGCTCGCCTCGATCGCCGCTACCGCGCTGTCGACCGGCTGCTCTGGCGCCAGGGCGTCCAGCGCCTCCACGTTCGCCCGCGTCACACCCAGCGGCTCGGCGGCGATGGCCGCTGTTTGCACCGCGCGCAGGTGCGGGCTCGTCAGCACGCGCTCCACGTGCACGCCCAGACGCACCAGCCCGAGCACGGCCAGCCGCGTCCGCTCACTGCCATCCGCGGTCAGCGGCCGCTCCGGATCGGACGGCGCCGCCGGGTCGTGTCGATCCATCGCAACGCCGTGGCGCATCACATACAATCGCATGGCAAACTCCGTCCCCCGCTGCCGGGCCGGCGGACTCTGGCAGAATGGCGCGCGGCCCGCAATCTGCAGTTGCATCGGCGGTGGCAATCGCTATCTTTGCGCCGGAGTCAGCCCATGCCCGCACGCACCAAGCAGCCCAACCTGCCCGCCATGCCGGCCATGCCGGCCGTGAAACTGCGCGGATTTGAGCGCATTTCCGTGCCTTTTTTGGAAGCCGTCAACCGCCGCCCTGCCGTGCGCCGCGGGCTGCACAATACGCTGGGCCTGACGTTTGCCCATGTCGTCCGTTTGGTGACCGCGCCGCGCTGGCGGGTCTTCGGGCTGGCGCAGGTGCAGCAGATGGTGGCGAAAGACGGCCTCATCGTCGCCGCCAACCACCGCTCGTTCTTTGACCTTTTCGTCGTCACGACCGCGCTGATCTTCCGCACGCGCCACGTGCGCGAAGTCGCGTTTCCGGTGCGCTCGGCGTTCTTCTACACGCATCCGCTCGGCCCGGTGCTAAACCTGTTCGTTGCGGGTGCGACCATGTGGCCGCCGGTGTTTCGCGACGCGCGCCGCCGAGAGCTAAACCCCATTGGGTTTGAGCAGTTGGCGTACACGCTGGGCGAAGGTTGCCTGATTGGCATCCACCCGGAAGGCACGCGCAACAAGGGCGACGACCTGACCAGCTACCTGCCGCTCAAGCCGGGCTTGGGCCAGCTGATCGCAGGCTGTGCGCCGGGCGTCCTGGTCCTGCCGGTGTTCATCGGCGGGTTGAGCAATGACGTTCGTGTTGAAATTGGTCGTAGTTACGGTAAGTTGCCGCGCAGCCAGCGGCCGATTCGCGTGTGGTTTGGCGAGCCGATCCGCGCCGACGCGCTGCAGCCCACCGCGGACGCCATGGCGATGACGGAGCTGGTCTTTGAGCGTGTTCGTGCGTTGGGCGAGGCGGACCGCGCGTGGCTGGCGAGTCAGCCGGGCCTCTGACTACGGCTGCTCGTTGGGCGCGACGCTTGGCGCGCTCGGCTGGCGGTGGTCATACAGGATCGGCGGCGGCCCGGGCGGCGGCGGTGGCGGCGGCGGCGCGCTGATCTCCGGATCGCCTTCATGGCCCAAGCCGCGGTCGGGCGGCGGCGCGGCTTCGGCAGCAAAAACGGCGCCGCAATCGCCCAGAAGTCTGCGTTCTTCCTCGGCAATCTTGCCGCGCTTGACCATCACGTCGGCGATCCAGCACAGCGTCGTCTTGGTGCTGTCGCTGACCTTGCCGTCGCGGTATTGGTGATAAAACGCCCGCGGATTGGGCACAATATCGCCCAGCCAAATTGCCTGTAGCAGCGTCAGATCGCCGGGCGCGCGGTTGAAATAGTGCTGCGAGGCCGCCTTGATGCCATAAATCTTGGGCCCCAGCTCGATGATGTTCAGGTACAGCGCCAGCAGCTGCTGCTTGGTCAGCGACCGCTCGATCTGCCACGTGACAACGGCTTCCTGCACTTTGCGGCTGATGGTCTTTTCGCGCTCGACAAAGAACAGGTTCTTGACCAGCTGCTGGGTGATCGTCGACGCGCCGCGAACGAACCGGCCGCGCTTCAAGTTCTCGATCGCCGCGCCCTTGAACGACTCCCACGAGAAGCCGTGGTGGCCAAAAAACGCGCCGTCCTCCGTCGTCGTGAGCACTTTCACGAAGTTGGGCGAAATCGCCTCCAGCGGCGCCCACAGGTCCGCGCCCGGCCCGGTCACGAACGTGTACAGCGTGCCGTCCTTTTGTCGCGCGTGGTGCTCGAACGGCGCGTCGAAAATATCGAAACGGATGTATTTACCCATGCTTGTGACGCGAACGTTGCCCAGCGCAGGCTCCCATTCCAGCTTGAGCGAGCCCATGTTCGCGGTGTCCAGCACGAGCTTGGCCTCGGCGCTCAGCTGGCCTTCACAGGTCATCCCGTCCAGCATCGGCGCGAAGCCGCGCGGTGCGGAATCCACCACGTCCTGGCACGGAACCGTTGGAATCTTCACGGAAATTGCAAACGACGGCGCGGTCCGGAAGTGCTTCACGGCCGCCTGAACCACTGCGTGTGCCTTGCCAACGATCACCTCAGCCTCGTCCAGCTTCAGCTCATCCTTGCGCAGGTCAACCGTCAGCTTGCCGTGAGCTTCGACCGCGAGATCTTCCAGTCTTTGCCGCGAAATACGCGCGATGTCCGCGTCCAGATGCTCAACCTTGCCATGGCCTTCCAGCGTCAGCTGCCCGGTCGCAGCGGCGTACAGCATGGTCACCGCCAGGTCGCGCACCGCACCCGACTCCTTCGGCACCAGGCTTGGTGGCAGGATCGCGGCGTACGCGGCCAGCGGCAGCCGCTCCAGCTGCATCTTCAGCTCGACGTCGCCGGTCCGCGTGTCCACCCGGCTCTCGATCTGGTTGGTCTCCTGCCGCCCCGGCGTGTGAAAGGCCAACTCCAGCCGCGCCACGTCCTCGCCCGGCTTGCGCTCCAGCTTGGCGGAGAAGTCGCTCAGCTCGCGCGCCTGCCCGCCCGCGGCGCACTGCTCGTCGGAATAACGCGCACGGCCGCGCTCAACCGTGATCAGCGGGACCGGGATCGCCGCGACCGCCGCCTTCAGCTTGGCGAGGTTGCGCTCCAGCTTCTCCGCGCTCTGCGAAAACGTCGTGGCGAGGCCATTGCGCACCACCGCACCGTCGGGACCTTCCGGCTTTTTCTGGTCCTTCTCCAGCTTGGCATTCTTGTCGACTTTCGAAGACTTGCCCTTCGCCGGCTTCTTGGCGGCGTCCAGCGGCAGTTCCTCCGCAGCTTCCTCGTCGTCGTCGTCCGCCGCCGCGGCTTCCTTGGGCTTTTCCTGGCGCTTGCCGACAATCACCGGCTCCTGGATCGCCACTTCCGCCACGCGCCGCAGCAGCTGGCGCGCGAACGGCGGGATCTTGTCGCGCAGCGCGTCAGGCAGCACCGGCTCCGGGCCCGGAACGGCGCTCAGCTTGATCGCGATCTCTTGAATATCCAAGGCAAACTGGCTCGTCCCGGTCGTCTGCGCCAGCTGAACGCGGCCGAACACGACCGAACCGTCCGTTCGCGCCGTCAGCTGCCCCACCTGAGCGCGCCAGCCGCCCATGTCGACCGCCATTTCGCCGGGCAGCCGCAGCGTCAGCTCCCCCGATCCCAGCTCTTTGCCGTCGCTTGGGCGGTCCAGCTTGCCGCTCAGCTGCACCGCATCGGTCATGCCCGCCACGCGCGCAGAAGCCTGCAGCAGCAGGTTTTGCGTCTCCGCGACCGCCGACGTGTTCTTCAGGCTCAGCGCCGCCCCCGACACGCGCAAGTGGTGCAGGTCCAGCCCGCCCAGCCGCGCCGGGGTCTGGCTCGCTTCGTCGTCAAGAGCTGCGCTCAGCTGGCGCATTTCGATGTCCGGCAGGTGCTTGGAGAGGTACTTTCGCCAACCGCCACCGTGCGCTTCCTCGTCATCCTCACGCGGCTTGAGCAGGCGGTCGATGACGCTCTGGGCATTCCACACGCCGCTCGCGTCGCGCCGCACATACAGGTCTGGCGCCTGCAACAGGATGGTTTGCAGGTAGATTTTGGGCGAAAACAGGCCGCCGACCTCGTATTTCACCTGCAGCCGGGCGATCCGCGCAATCGGCGGGCGGTCTGGATGCGTCGCGTCGCGCACCTCGACGTTGTCCAAGGTCAGCGCGGAGAGGGGCGTAAACCAGGTGTGGCCGATCGTCAGCCGGATACCGCGTTTCTCGGCGCGCTGGACGAGGCCCGCGGTCACCTTGTCGGTCAGCAAACCGGGCAGCGCGAAGTAGAACAGCCCCGCGCCAAAGCCGCACAGCGCCGCGACGGCAATCAAGCTGCGCGCGATCCACCGGCGCGCGCCATGGCGCGGGGCGCGAGGCGTGGGCGGCGCGCTGGGCTGGGCGAAAGTCATGGACGCTTATGCACCTTGACCGAAGTCGGAGATCAAAGCCGACCGTTCCGCAAAGTGGCACCGGAATTGCGGTTTCGCGGTCCAGTCCAGGATGCAAGGCGTCTGACCGACGAACTCGGGTATTCGAGTGAGATCAACATGTTCAGAACGAAGCTTTGCCCGAGGCGACGACGATGCCGACGATCAGGCCGGTCGCCAGAATGACGCCCGCGGAGACCATCGCGACGGTCTTGCCGGTCGACAAATGGTCGATTTCAAAGGACTTCACTTCGGACAGCGGCAGCAGGTAGTCGCGATCGGACGCCACGAGCTGGCTGGACGCCATGGAGAAGTTGAACGCCGTGACCTGATAGCGGCGCCCGCCTTCGGATCGCACAAACAGGCGCGTATCGCGGTTGACGCCGACTTTCTCGTTCTTGTCATCCGTGACCGTGACCAGATCGTTCTCGCCGCGCTTTTCCAGCTCCGCGATCTTCTCAGGCGAGAGCACGCTCGCGGCTTTCTGGTCCTCAATCAGTGCACCGGCCGACTGCAGCTGGCGGAATTCATCCGACGGCACGCGGTAGGTGTTGTAGCAACCGGACAGGGTCGCGGCCGCCAAAGTGAGCATCGCCAGAAAAGCGGTCGGGCGCAGGTTTGGCATCTTCTTCCTCGTTTGGGGCTTGGTCTGGCCCGCGTCAGTCGTTCCGCTCCGGAGCGGAGCATGGGTTCCAGGTCAGCGCTTGAGCGGTTTGCCTTGCGCGTCAGTCAGTTTGCCGGTGGCAATCAGGACAATGTCGACGATCCACCAAATCAGCAGGCCGCCGAGCGTCAGGAATTTGGCGATTCCCAGGCCGCGATAGCCCAGGTAGAACCGGTCGATGCCAAAGATGCCGCCGGCAATCGACAGCAGCAGCGCCGTTTGCGCGTCGCGGGTCGATGCGAGCTGCTGGCCCGGCGCGGAAGCAAGCGGCTGGGCGGCTTTGGCCTGCAGCTCGACCGGCAACGCCGCCATGTAGGCCGTTGCCGGCTCTTCGTCCTGCACAAGCGCTTGTTTCAGCACCACTTTCGCGGCGGCCTTGGATGGCGGCATCTGCACGTCTTTCAGCTGATCGGGCAGCTGCATGAACGTCGTCGCCACGCTGTCACTGCCGTCATCCGCGTCCTTGGCCGCCTTCGCCGCCACTGCGCCTGGGCGATCGGGCGCGCGCGTCAGGCCCGACGCCGTCGGCGAACTCGGCTGACCCGACGCGGTCGGGGAACTCGGCTGGATCGCCGAGATCGGCCGCGGCGCCGCGGCCTGCTCCATCGGCACTTCCAATCCCGCCATCGCCGCGAGCATCTCCGGCGTCAGCTGTACCGCCACGGTCGCTTCGCTCTCTTCGATATTCCAAGCTCCAGTTAATTCAGGGACTTGGCCAGCCGACAGCCATTCACCCTTCTCGTCGACGTAGACGTATTCGTCCTGCGGCAAGTCGCCCCGCCGCGCCATCTCGCGCAGGTCGGCGACCGCAAACGGGGTCGAAGTGCCATCGCGATGGAGGTGGAAAGCCATGGTTTTGCCGTGGAATTCGTAACGTTGGAGGCTGCTTCGTACGCCCAATCGGCCGTCGCGCCGACTGCCGACAAGTTATCCGCGGAGTCCGCGCCCGCGTCAATCTCTGCTTTCGCGCAGGCTAGCCTTCCAGGCCCTTCAAGCGCTTCAGATCCTGCATGACCTTGTGGTATTCGACTTCCCAATTCTGCGTGCCTTCCTGCAAGTTCTTGATTCGACGGCGAACTTCCTGGTCCAGATCGTCGTCCACGTGCAGGTGGCGGTTCATCACGTCGCGCAGGGTTTTGCGCAGCGTGTGGTCCTCGGCATACACTTCTTCGACGTGGCGGCTGTGAAACAGCGCCTCGATGCACTGCTTGGTCAGGTAGTCGACCGCGCGATCGCCCACGCCAAAACCGCGTTCTTCCGCGAGCTTCTGTTTGATCTTGTTGACCTGGTTGAACTCCAGGCCGTCGCGCGAAATCAGGTCGCGGGCGCGATCGGTCACTTCGCGATCGGCGCGGATGTACTCACGCAGCACGCTCTCGATGTCCAGCACGACTTCGCTGACCATTTCGGGCAGCACTTCGATGTCGCCGCTCGCGCTGAGCACGTCGACCATGTCTTTGGCGATCGCTGAGACCTTGCCGGGATACAACCTCATGTTTCTGACTCCTCACGTTGCGTTGCTGGAGAAAGCCCAGACGCTGATGCGTTCACGCCGCCGCCGACCGGGCAACGTGAGCTTCGCGCGAACGGAGCCGGTCGAGACGCGCGCGGAAGCTAGCACAAGTTCCGCGGGCGGGGCTAGTACCTGAGCGCGCAAATCCGTTCCGGGTTTGCGCGTTCAGGTACTCCAGCCGCGGCTGCGGATGGACGCAGGGGTTTGGGGGCGGCGCGCCCCCATCTGTGGCCAATTCATCGTCCGCGGCGCAAGAAATGTGCGTCGGGCGGACGTCAGCGATCGATGCCCCAGGGCGCCGCAAGATCGCGGATTCGCTGCACGTAGCCGGCCAGCTGCGCGCCGGTCCCTTCGCCGTGCTTGACGGTCAGCATCTTGACGCGCTTCTTGCCGCTGCCTTCGCTGTAGGAGCGCACGTACGCTTGTTCCACGAAAATCTTCAAGGCATTCCCAAGGTTCACCCGCGACACGGCTTCATAGCATTGCACGCCGCCCAGCTCGAACGCCTTGGCGGCCTCGTTTTGCACGTGCTCCAGAAAATCCTTTTCCGCCATCGGACCTTTTTGCAGCACCGACAGCGCGCGGCCCATCAACGCGTACGATTCGATGAAGTTCTGCACCAGCTTGGCGTACAGCCGGATCACCGGCAACACCGTCGGCCGCAGCCGGAGCTTGCCGTTGGCCGTGACCACCAGCCAGCTCGACTCCTCGAAGGCCTCCAGCGTGCCCTGGTACATCTGCTCAAACGACACGCCCGGCGCGTAGACGAACTCGAATTTCAGCAGGCGGGACAGGAACTTCGTCATGTCGCTCAGCTCCTGCGGGTCCAGCTCATCGGCCTGCACCTGCAGCGCCAGCACGCTGGATGCCAGCAGCGCATCCGGCACGAACAGGTGCAACATATTGTTTTTATAGTAGTCCAAGTGCAGCCGGCCCTCTGTCTTGGTGATGTAGATGTCCTGATCGTCAAAACGCCGCACGTGTACCCACTTCGCCGCTTCGAACATCTTCAGCACTTCGTCGACGATCCCTTCCACCGCCTGGCCCATGCGTCGCGACCGCTCGCCGGTCTTGCCCAGCGGCTCCGGAATGCCGCCCGACTCCGCGTGGCGGTGCAAGTCAGCCGTCTCGGCGTCGACGATGTACGCGCGCCGGTTGCGCAGCGCCGTCTTCAGCGGGTCCGACAGCACCGCGCCGCGCCGGCTCGCGACGTCCAGCAGATAGCCGACGCGGACCAGCAGGTCATTGCGCGCGATGCCGCGTTGCACCTTGGTCAGCAGCACCGCGGAGACAATCGATGTCGGCGTGATGACCGCCGCGGCATTGATGCCGCCCAGAATCCGGTAGCCGCACACTTTCAGCGCCCGGTCGAACGCCTTGGGATCGCGCGTCGCCGCCGGCATCAGCGCGTTGTTCTCGGCCAGCAGCTCGCGCACGGACATCGGCTGGCCAAACTGGATGCGAATCCGCCCATACTTGTGCACAAGCACGGACGTGGCCTTGAGCACTTCGACGGGAGATTCGGCTTTCTTTTCGCCGCCTTCCAGTTCCTTGCGGTAGGCTTTTTCTTCGATCAGCCGCTCGTAGCCAAAATTGGTCGGCATCAGCACCACGTCGGGCTGCAGCCCGTCCGCCACCGCTTCCAGCACGTGCTTGAGCAGGCCGAATTTCGGCGGCAGCAGCTTTCCGGTGCGCGAGCGGCCGCCTTCCAGGAAGAATTCAAGCCAGTGGCCGTCGCGAATCAACTTGCGAAAATAATGGCGGAAAATTGACGCGTAGATCGGCTGACCGTGAAAGCTACGGCGCAGGAAGAACGCGCCGGAGCCACGAAAGATCACGCCCAGCGGGAAAAACGAGAGGTTGGCGCCGGCGGCAATGTGCGGTGGAATCAAGCCGTTGCGGTAGAACAGGTAGCTGATCAGCAGGTAGTCGATGTGGCTCTTGTGGCTCGGCACGATCACGATGGGCGACTTGCGCCCGGCCTCGCGGATGCGCTCCATGCCGTCTTCGTCGACCTCGATGCCCTCGTAAATCCGCGCCCACAGCAGCGTCAGGAACAGCGACAGCGCGCTGAGCATGCCCATGCTGTAGTCCGCCGCGATTTCCTTGAGGTTTTCATTGGCCTCCGCACGCACCTCGGTGATGGACCGCTTGGTTTCGTACGAAAGCGCGGCAATGTCCCGCATCACCTCGGGATCGTTGAGAATTTCCTCACGCAGCTGCTTGGGCGGCTTGATCGGCGCGCCGCGGATCACGCGTTGTTCGGTCTGGAATGACTTGTCGATGCGCAGCCGCAGCAGCTCGGCCAGCAGGCGATCGTCGCGCTGGCTCGGCTGGCTCGTCAGGAATTCCCGCACGTTGACCGGCTCGCCCGATTGCACGAACGCGCGGCGGTGATTCAGGATAAAACTCAAGAGCTTGCGAATGCGGCCCGGCGCGTCCGGATCGCCAAAAAACTCGTCTATGATGCGCGTCCGGCTGCGCTCCGGGTCGCGCTGCCAGACCAGCAGCTGTGGCGCCAAGAAGATCGGAAACGGCAGCGTGCGCTGCGCCTCGATGAGCTCCGCGAGGTACGGCGTGTCCGACTTCGGGTTGATCAAGTCCAGCAGGCTGAATACGCGATGCAGGAACAGCAGCACGGCATGTTTGCGGCGTAGATGCCCAAAAAGAACTTCAATTTCAGGAGGTTGTGGGCGACGCAGCACGCGCCGCCGGAACCAGCCGCTGATGGCCCGCCGCCACGGCTGGAAAGCCAGCATGGACGCGCCGTTGGAGAAGTGCGCCAGCGGCAACTCCGCGTCGCGAAACACGTAATTGAAGTACAGGTAGTCCAGCAAGCTGGTCGTGCGCATCGTGTAGACGAGCACGCCCTCTTGCGACAGCTCCTTCAAGTCCTGGATCTGCCGCACCGGGAATGTGACCGGCTTGAAGAAGATCCACGCGAAAAGCTTGAGGAAAAGCCCGGGCTTGTCAACCATGCCCGTCACGTGCGCGAGATCGGCGTCCGTCCAGCGGTCCACGCCCGGTTGCGTCCCCAATTCATCCTGCCGCAACGGCCGCAGCTCGGTGAAATTGTTCGGGCTTGGCTCTGGCGGGGGCGTCGTGGTCATTGCCGCGATCCTGTGCCAAGCGTTGTGGAAGTGCAAGCGTGTCGGGTACAACCGCGGCGGACGAGGCGCAAGATGACGGTGGTGGATGAGCTGGCGGGAGTGCGATGGCGGCGCGGATTGGCGTGTCGTTTGCCGCGCTTGTGGCTGGACACGCCGCGCGCGGGTGCGCTTGGGCTGCTGACGGACGCGGACCTGGCGGTGCCGGCGCGGGCGCGCGTGCTGGCGACGCCGATCGCAGCGACCCTGGCGGCGCTGACCGCGGGGCGCGCGCTGCAGGTGCCGTATGGCCAGCCGTTTCAGCTTGGCGCGGGCGCCGTGGAGCTGCTGCCGTCGGGCGCGTCGCTGGGCGGGGCGATCGCGCGGCTGCACGGCAAGGGCCAGACGATTCTGGCGGTGCGCTCAGCCGTGCTCGAGCCGCTGCCGTCCTGTGCGCCGTTGGAGCTGCGCGAAGCCGACGTGCTGCTGGTCAACGCCGCGTTCGCCGATGCGCCCACGTGTACGCCCGCGGACCTGCGCGCGCACCTGCACGCCGCGCTCGCCGAGCCTGCACGCATCTGGCTGCTGCAGGATCCGCTGCTGGCGCTGGACCTCTTGCTGTGGTCGGACAGCGCGCTGCGGATTGCCCCGGCGCTGCTGCGGCTGGTGCAGCGCTCCGGGTTGCGGCTTTTGGCGCCGCAGTCACCGGGTCGTCAGCCGCGCGGGCTGCTCCTGTGGCCGTTGAGCCAAGCGGCGCGCGTGCCGGCGGGCTGGCACGACGCGCCGCGGACCGTGATCGGCGAGCCCCATCAGCCGCTGCTCCTCGGCGCGGACCGGGTGCCGTTCAGCCGGCGGCTGGCGGGCGACGCGCTGGACACGCTGGTGCAGCGAGCGGCGTGCCCGACAGTGCTGGCCTGGGGCGATGGGGCACAAGCGCTGGCGGAGCGCCTCGAACGCCGCGGCCAGCTGTGCCACGCGCTGCGGATTCCGTATCAACTTTCGCTCGTGTAGGACATCGCCATGGCCCAGCCGCAGATCGGCGTCATTACCAACCCGAATTCCAAGAAAAACCGATTGAATCCGGAGCGTTACGAAACGATGCGCCGGCTTGTCGGCGATCTGGGCTTGGTCAAGCGGACGCACCACACGGGCGAAATCGCGGACGTGGTGCGGGAGTTTCTGGACGCGGGCGTGCCCTACTGGCTGGCCGACGGCGGCGACGGCGCATTTCACTGGCTGGTCAATGTGTTGGAGCAGGTGTTGGCCGAGCGCGGGCACACGGGACCGCTGCCGGCGATCATGCCGACCAACGCGGGGACGATCGATTTTGTCGGCCGCAAGGCCGGCGTCGTGGGCCACACCGAGACGTTGATCGCCGCGCTGGCCAAGCAGTTGCGCGCCGGGGAGACGCCGGAGATCGTCACGCTCGATAGCCTGCGGATGCGCGGTTTGCACGGCCCGGACTCGGATTTTCCCGGCAAGCCGTTCGACAAGATTGGCTTCGCATGCGCGCTGGCGGGCGCGGGCCAGCGCGTGTTCGACAAGTTCTACGCGCAGGAAAACCAGAGCGGCTTTGGTGTGGTCCAGGTCGTCGCCAAGACCTTGAGTTCCGCGGCGTTCCGGTCCGCCGGCCTGAGCTGGGTGCCGCTGCCCGTGACCTGGCGGCATTTCTCGGACACGATCTTTGAACCGCAGCCGTTGGATGTCTGGGTCGATGGCACCCAGAAGTCGATCAAGTGGTACCGCGACCTGGACGTCGGCGCCATCGACATCAATATTGCCGGTATCTTCCGTTTCTTTCCCTGCGCCGCTGAGCCCGGCGTGCTGCACGTGCAAGGCGGCGACGTCAGCCCGTGGGAAATTGCCAAGAACCTGCCGGCGATGTCGGCCGGGCGGCCGTTTCACATCCACAACTTCTTTCAGGGACCAGCCAAGCACCTCAAAGTCGTCGCGCGCGACGGCCGCACGATCGACCCGGTGATCGACGGCGAGCTGTACTACGGCTTGGTCCACGCGACCGTGGAGCCCGGTCCGCCGGTGCGCGTGGTGGTGGTCAAGGGGGCGTAGCGCCGGCCGTGCCGGCTTGTGCGCAGCCCGCCCGAATCGAGGGTGGGACCAGTCCTGTGTTCGCTCCCCGCCGAATTTTGCCGCGCGCAATGCAAAATTGTCACACAATCCGCGGCCTAATCCCCGCGTGGATCGACCGCGTCGCGCAGTCCATCCCCGACAAAGTGCAGCGCGAACAGCGTCGCCGTCAGCAGACCGCCCGGGTACAGAATCAGCCACGGATGCTGCGCCATCAGCCGGGCGCCCTCGGAGATCAGCGTGCCCCAGCTGGCCGCCGGCGGCTGGACGCCCAGGCCCAAGAAGCTCAGGAACGCCTCCTCGATGATGACGGCGGGTACCGCCAGCGTCGCGTACACCACGATCGGACCCAGCGCATTGGGCAAGATGTGCCGCCAGAGGATGCGCGCTTGGCCGACGCCCATCGCCACGGCTGCCTCCACAAACGGCCGCCGACGCAGGCTCAGCACCTGACCGCGGACGATGCGCGCCATGGACAGCCAGGACACTGCGCCGAGCGCGACGAAGAGATTCACCGTCGAGCGCCCTGCCACGACCAGCAGCAAAATGACAAGAAACAGGAACGGCAAGCCGTACAGCACGTCGACGATGCGCATCATCAGCCCGTCCCAGCGCCCGCCAAGCCAGCCCGACAGTGCGCCGTAGCTGACGCCGATGAGCACGCTGATCAGCGTCGCCAGCAGCGCGATCGCCAGCGAAACCCGCGCGCCAAACAGCAGCCGCGCCAGCAGATCGCGGCCTTTTTGGTCCGTGCCGAGCCAGAACGTGTGCAGCGCCGGTTGGCCGGGGAACTCTGTGCGATCAATGGCCAAATCGCCGTTGGCGTCGAAGTCCCGCAGCAGCTCGTTCTGGCGCAGGCGCGACCACCGCGTCTGGTTGATGACCTCTGCGCGGGTCAGGAAGCCGTCGTGGTCGGCGTCCAGCTTGGCAAAGCCAGTAGGGCCGAAATAACCAAGCTTGTCGACGGCTTGCGAAACACGTGGGTCGTGCCACTGCGCCGGCGACTGCGGGTACTCCTGCGGGCTGATGAGCCCATCCGGCGCGCGTTTCCCCAGCACCGGCGCGTCGTTGCCCCGCGCCGTGTCCTTGAGATCGTGCAGGAACGCGAAGAACCGCTCCGCCCACCACGCGGTCTCCAGCTCCGGACAGCGCAGGCCCGTGGGCGTGCGCGCGCAGGCGAGCCGGCCATCACGGTCGAAATCCAGTAGTGAAAATACGGACTTGTCGTCGTCGAAAGTCGGGTAATCGATGCCGACGTCCTGGGTTCCCGGCGGCGCAAAAACCCAAAACGTGTGCTGTTCGTCCTCTGAGAAATGCAGCACATGGCGCGCCAGCAGTGGCGCGAGCAGGCCGCACACGCCGACCAGGCCGACAAACCACGCGCCGAACCACGCGCGGCGGTTGCGGCGAAAGCGCGAAAATGCCTCGCGGCTGGGACTCCGGTCAGCCATGGTCGCCCCGCACGCGCGGGTCAAGCGCCGCTTGCAGCACATCCACCAGTAAATTCGCGGTGATAAGCAGCGACGAATAGAGCACGACCGTGCCCATCACCATCGGGTAGTCGCGGTTCACCGCAGACGTCACGAAGAACTCGCCCACGCCGGGCACCTGAAACACCTGTTCGATGACGGTCGAACCCGTGACGATTCCCGCCAGCGCCGGACCCAGAAAGCTCACGACCGGCAGGATCGCGCCGCGAAACGCGTGCCGCAGCACCACCAGCCGCTCGGGTAGCCCCTTGGCACGCGCCGTCCGCACGAAATCCTGCCGCACGACCTCGAGCATCCCCGCGCGCGTCAGACGGGCAAACCAAGCCGCGTAAATCAGCCCCAGCGTGAGTACCGGCAGGATCTTGACCTGGACATGCGGCCAATCCAGCGCCAGCGGCTGCCAGCCGCCGACGTCAAGCCACTGCAATTGCACGCAAAAAATCAGCTTGAGCAGAGGCCCAAGCACAATCGACGACATCGAGACCGCCAGCAGCGCGCCGGTCATCGAGAGGTGATCCAGCCAGCTGTTGGGCCGCAAGCCGGACACCAGCCCGGCCGACACGCCCAGCAGCAGCGCCAAAAGCAGCGCGAAAAAGCCGAGTTCCAGCGATACCGGAAATGCGCGGCCCAGCGTTGCCATGACCGTCTCCGCGCCTTCCGACGCGTAGGTCACGCCAAAGTCCAGATGCGCGTAGCTCCAGAGCGCGCGCCGGTACTGCTCCCAGCCGGACGTCGCCCGTGCCAGCAGCGGATCGCCGACCGCCAGCGTGCGCCCCGGCGCGCCCACGAGCGCGATCACCTCGCAATCGGCCGTCGCGGTTGGCCGCGCCAGCTGGCTATTTTGCAAGCGAATTTCCGCCATCGCCGCGCCCGGCGCCAGGTGCTGTCCCGGCTGGACCAAAAACCGCACGAGCGTCCCCGCGACCGGACTCGGCACGTCCGCCGCGAGGCCAAAAGTGCGCCGCAGGTTCGCTTCGACCGCCGGTGCCAGCGGCTTGTCGCGCTGGAACGGCCCGCCGGGCGCCAGCCGCATCAGGCCAAACGACAGCGACGCGACGACCCACAGCGTCACGAACCCGGCGATAATCCGATGCAACAAGTAGCGTGCCATCGGCTATTGGCCCCCCGGCAGAGGCGGTAGGTGCACAATCTCGCCGCGGCGGATGCGCGCCCATTCCGCCGGCGTCGCCCAGCGGATATACTTGAGCGGATGCACGTCTTGAGCGTGCCGCTCGTAGCCGAGCACAAACGGCCGCAGCAGGTAGGACCAGGTGTAGTGGTACAGCGGTGTCAGCGGCATGTCGCGGTTCAGAATTTCCTCGGCGCGCCGTACCAGCACATTGCGTCGGGTCAGGTCCGGCTCGGCCTGGATCGCCGCCAGCACGCCGTCATACTCCGCGGACTTGTAGCCCGAGTAATTGGCCTTGGACTGGCTGTGGAACACCTCCAAAAAAGTCAAGGGATCCGGATAGTCTGCGCACCACGACGAACGTCCGATGGCGAAATCGCCCGCCAGCAGCGTCTTCAACAGCGTGCCCCACTCCATGTTCGCGAGTTGGACCTGCACGCCCAGGTTCTCCTGCAGGTTGCGCTGCACAAATTCCGCAATTAATCTGTGGCCTTCGCCGGTATTGAAGTACAGCGTGATGGGCGCCAGCCCGCGCCCTTGCGCGTGCCCCGCGTCCGCGAGCAGCTGGCGCGCGCGCTCGGGGTCAAAAGCGTCGCCTGCAAACGGCGTGTAGCCATGGCTCGCGCGAAAGAGGTCCGGCACCGTATTGGTCGCCACCGGCTGGCCGCCGCGCAGGATGTGCAGCGCCAGCCGCTCCTTGTCGATCGCCAGGTTCACCGCCTTGCGCACCCGTACGTCGTCCATCGGCGGCCGGTCGACCCGCACGCTGAAATAGTACGAGCACAGCTTGGGATCGCTGTGAAAATCAGGCCTTCCCGAAGCGCGGAGGCTGGGCGCCCGGTCCACCGGCAAGGACGTGTCGCCCTGCCACTGCGTCTTGCCGACTTCGTACCAGTCAAACGCCGTTTGGTCGGATTCCGTATGCAAAACGCTGATTTTCTCCAGCCAGACGTGAGCCGCATCCCAGTACCGCGGGTTCTTGACCAGCTCCGAGACCACGCGATCCTCGTGTTTCACCAGCAAAAACGGGCCATTGGACACGATCTTGTCCGGGTGAATCCACGCGTCGCCCCACTTCTCCACGGCATGCCGCGGCGTCGCGACGTAGGGCATCTCGCACAGAAGGTCCAGAAAAAACGGCGTAGGATTCTTGAGTTGGATGACCAGCGTCCGCTCGTCCAGCGCGTGCACGCCGACCGTCTCCGGATCGGTCGCCGCGCCTTCGTTGAACGCCTGTGCGCCGTCCAGAAACCACAGCAGCTGCGCCGCCCGCGAAGCCGTTTTCGGGTCGAGCACGCGGCGCCAACTCCAGACGAAATCGTCCGCGGTCACCGGCACGCCGTCCGACCAGCTGACGCCTGGCCGCAGGTGGACCGTCCACGTCTTGCCGTCCGCGGACACTTCGTGCGCTTGCGCCATCGACGGCACGGGCGGCCCGTCGCCGCGGTTGTAGACGTACAAGCCATCGAAAACATTCATCATCAGATGATGCCCGGCAGTCTCGGCGACTTTCGCTGGATCGAGGAACTCCATGCCGCCGGACGCGAAGCTCAGGTGGCGATCCGCCGGCAGGGGCTCCGCCAGCAGCTGCGCGCCCCGATCCGCCTCGCGCGCGCACGCCAGCGCCGCGGTCGCGAGCGCGAGAAGGCACAGCGATGGCAGCAGGCTCACGCGCATGGGGGGCAGCCGACGGGCGCCGATGGGCGCGGCAGGCGCGATCTTGGTTTGTCGGCGCGGCTTTGGCAATGGACGCCCGGCGCCTGAACGGCTAAACTGACTCACGGTGGCCGGCCGCGGCGGGTTTGCGTCGGTCCAACGTCTCTCTGGAGTTCCATGCGCCTTGCCCCGCAGCTGCCGTACGCCTCCCTGCAGCTTGCGCTGGTGTTGCTGTTTGGACTCGCGCCGCTGGCCCAAGGCTGCCTGCCGGGAGAGCGCGCCAACGATCCGCTGCCGGATGTCGCTGCGGATGCGGCCAAGCCGGACGCTGGCAAGACGGATGCCAAGACAGATGTCAAAGCCGATGGCGTGGCTGGCGATGCGACGGCGACCGACGCGGAGGAGGACGCGGAGACGGATCCCGACGCAGCGACCGACGTTGCCACGCTGGGCTGCAAGACCGACGGCGACTGCGCACAGTTGCCGACCCTGCCGTGCTTCGCGACGCCCACGTGCGACGCCGGGACCGGACTGTGTGCGTCGGCGCAGCTGGCAGTGGATGCGCCGTGCGCGACGGACCTGTGTTTTTTGGGGCAAAAGTGCGATGCGACCGGCGCTTGCCTCGGCGGAACGCCCAAATGCGCTGCCGACACGAACGCGTGCACGCTGGACCTGTGCAGCAACGGCGTCTGCTCGCACCCCTTCGCGCTGGACACCGGCTGTGACGACGGCGACGCGTGTACCACGGGCGACCACTGCGTCGCCGGGGCCTGTAGCGGCACGCCGTTCGGGGCGTTTTGCAACGACAACAACCCGTGCACGCACGACAAGTGCAATTCCGCGGGCGACTCCAGCAGCAGCATCCTGAACATCTGTCAAAACGTCGGGTTTGCCTATGATGCCAGCGCGCCCGTGGCGTGCACCGGCGCCGCGCTCGGCTACCTGGGCTTTTGCGACAAAGGCGTGTGCGGCGTGCAGGCCGATTGCGCGGACACCAATGACTGCACGTACGACAGCTTCAACGCCATCACCGGCGCCTGCGACCACCTGTTCATCTCCGGCGTCTGCGGCAGCGACAAATGCAACCCCGGCACCTGCCAGCTGGTCGCGGGCACCGATGGCGTCCAGCTCCCAACCTGCGTCACCACGGCCGCGTGCACGACCACGAAGGTCTGCATGACGGTGAAATGCGACCCCGCGACCGGCAAATGCGGCAGCCCGACGCCACTCGCCAAAGGCACCGCGTGCGGCGACCTCTGCCTCGCCAACGGCACCTGCGACGGCGGCGCCAAGCCGGTCTGCAGCGGCACGCCGCTGGTCTGCAACGACGGCAACATTTGCACCGACGACAGCTGCATCCCCAGCGTCGGCTGCACGACGACGCCCACAACCGCGCCGGGGCCGGTGAAATGCAACGACGGCAACGGCTGCACCGTCAACGATGTCTGTACCGGCGGCCTGTGCGCCGGCACCGCGCTGCAATGCGACGACGGCAACGCATGCACCATCGACGCGTCCTGCGACGCTGTGAACGGCTGCCTGCACACGCTGGCGCCGGACGGCACGGATTGCGGCAACAACTCGGCGTGCAGCCAGGGGATTTGCGTCGCCAAATGAAGCATATCCTGCCAGGTCTGGTGCTCCTCGGGCTGCTCAGCGGCTGCCTGCCGA
The DNA here is from genome assembly GCA_903929795.1 of uncultured Myxococcales bacterium. Classification (GTDB taxonomy): domain Bacteria; phylum Myxococcota_A; class UBA9042; order UBA9042; family UBA9042; genus CAIYBN01. Next base: position 221,648 of record CAIYWC010000097.1, read on the forward strand.
CGCGTCGCGATGTCGATGGCGGCGCGGTGGGCGATGACGTGGCTGTGGATGACACCGTGGAGGACGCTGCAGACGTGACCGCCACCGCGGGCGACGCGAAAAGCGACACGAAGGACGTGACCCAGCCCGACGTGCCGCAGCTTGGCTGCAAAACTGACGGCGACTGCGCGGCGTTCAACGACACCTGCCACACCGCGGCGTGCGACATCGCCAGCGGCATCTGCCAAGCCACGGCACTGCCCGACGACACCACGTGTGTCGGCGCCGACGACAAGTGCGCGCAATCGCAGACGTGCAAGGCCGGCGCGTGCATCAAGGTCCCGCTGGTCTGCGACGATTCCAACGCGTGCACCGTGGAGATCTGCGACCCAGCCAGCGGATGCCCGGCCGTCGGCACCGCGATCCCCGCGACCTGTGGCCTGCAGAAAAAGCAGCCCTGCCCCTGCGACGACGGCAACTCGTGCACCATCGGGGATGTCTGCAAGGGCGCTGTTTGCAAGGGCGAAACGCTCAAGTGCGACGACAAGAATCCGTGCACGACGGACGCTTGCGATGGCACAGCGGGCTGCGTCTCTACGCCCGTCCCCGACGGCCAACCGTGCGACGACGGCCAGAAATACTGCACGACCGGCGACCAGTGCACCTCCGGAACCTGCAAGGGCACGCCGACCGCGTGCGACACGCCGCCGAACACGTGCACGCTTGTCATGTGCACCGAGCAAAACAAGGGCTGTGCCCCCAATCCAGGCTCCGGGCCATGCGACGACGGCGACCCGTGCACAACCGCCGACACGTGCATTCCCGACCCGAACACGACGGGCAACGGCCTGTGCCAGGGCACGCCGAACACCTGCGACGACAAGAATGAGTGCACCACGACGCCTGCGTCCCCGGCACCGGCTGCGTGAACACGCCCAACGCCGCGACGACGTGCAAAGTGAGCGGCGCGGGCACGTGCGCGAGCTCCGGCACGTGCGCGGCAGGCGTCTGCCAAGCCCCGGCCAACGCGTGCGACGACGCAAATGTCTGCACCGACGACGCCTGCGACGCCAAAAAGGGCTGCGTGCACACGAACAACGCCGCGGCGTGCAACGACGGGAACGCGTGCACCTATTCGGAAGCCTGCAGCGGCGGCACGTGCGGTGGCTCACTGGACGTCTCTACCGACGACGGCAACCCGTGCACGTTGGACGCATGCGACCCGGTCGCCGGTCCGCACTGGACCGTGCAAGGCAACGGCACCGGCTGCGGGACGGGCAAGGCGTGCACCGGCGGCGTCTGCTTGGCGTCCAAGCCCTGCGGCGACGGCATTTGCGCGGCGACCGAGACGTACAGCACATGCCCGGCGGACTGCCCGTTGGCGGGCGGTCAGTGCGCGTCGTCCGACACCGCGTGCATTGGGACGTGCCGCGCCAAGATCTGCGCCGACGAGGTCGCCGTGTGCAACCCGGGCGACGACGGCTGCACTGCGATGCTGACCTGCACAGACGCATGCACGACGCCGGCGTGCATCCTGGCGTGCCTCCTGCCGACCGGAACGTCAGGCTTCGCCACGAGCCTGCAGATGTGGATCAACATCCAGCGGTGCAGCGGCGCGCAGTGTGTGGCCAACGACTGGATGGGCAAGCCGTGCGTGCCCGGGACGCCGGATTATACGAACTGCGCACCCGGGTGCGAGAGCTCAGCGTGTGCCGTCGCCGCCTTCACCTGCCAAACCACGAACGGCTGCACCGCGCAACGCACGTGCTTGCAAGCGTGCGCATCGGATTCGACGTGCGAGGCGAACTGCCCGACCAACGCCGCTGCGACCGTGGCCGCCAAAGCGCTGCTGCAGTGCTCGATGACCAACTGCCAGTAGGCTGCGCTACGGCGCGTCCGTGCGCGCGACGTCCGGCAGCGTGAGCACGAAGTCCGCGCCCAGCGCTTTGGCGGGCGTCTGGAAACCCGCCGCGAGCTTGCCTGCCAGCGCGGCTTGGGCAATGGCGACACCGGCCTGCGCCGTCAGCGTGTAGCCGTCAGGCGTTTGCAGCCGCGAAACGCGGGTTTGTCCTGCGGGATCCGTCACTTCGCCCCACAAGTAGCTGCGGCTGCGTTCGCGCTGTGCCGCCGTCGGGCCGCGCGGGCCGGCGTCGATCTTGGCCTGCAGGTGCTGCTTGACGAACGCGGTCGCGAGGATGGGCCGCAGGTAGCGGCTCAAGCGCAGGCCGATTCGCGCGCCCAGCGGCAGGGCGATGAAGACCTCAATGTTGGGAATTCCGGTCGAATGGAACGCAGTCGCGACGTCGCCCCAGGGGATCGTGACGGCGCCAGTCTTGCCGAGACCAAAGTCGATGGTGCGCGACAAAAACCCGGATGCAACCTGGATAATCTTGCCATCGCGCCGCACCGCGCCACCCGCGTCGATGTTCTCCACCATGGTCGAAGCCGTGCCGTGCGAGGTCCGGCCGTTCGACTGAAAGCCCAGCGCGAGGTGCGTCGCCGTCGGCAGGCGCGTCTTCAGGTGCGCGGCCAGGCAATCGCTGGGTACCACGTCAAAGCCCACGCCGGGCATCACGGTCACGCCGGCCGCCAACGCCTGCTTGTCAAAGCGCGCCGCGAGCTCGAACACCGCGATTTCACCGGTGATATCGAGGTAGCTGGCCTTGTTGCGCAGGCACGCCTCGATCATCGGCTTGGCTGTCCGCGAAAACGGCCCCGCGCAGTTCAGCACCACGGTCACATCCTGCAGCGCCGCATCCAGCGCCGCCGGCGTCAGGTCCGCGGTCCGCCACCGCAGCGCCAGCGGCTCGGCCAACGCGCGCAGCGGCTCCGCGCGTCGACCAGCGAGAATCGGCTTGAGCCCCCGGGCTACGGCCTGGGCGACAATCAGCTCGCCCGTGTAGCCATACGCGCCGTAAATCAGCAGTTCTGCCATTTCCCACCTCGCGCGCCACGGTGCGGGCGCGGCCGCAAGCGTGCGCGTCCGTGTGTGCGTGGTCAAGGCTGCCCCATCGCGCCGGGCCCGCATTGACGCCCCGATCCCCGTATGCCACTGTGAATCGGCCTCGTCTTCACCCGGAGAACCATGCGCAAAAACTTCGTCCTCGACACCAACGTTTTGCTCCACGACAGCAACTGTCTCCGCGCTTTTGCCGACAACATCGTGAACATCCCCATCTCGGTCATCGAAGAGCTGGACATGTTCAAGAAGGACCAGAGCGAGTTGGGGCGCAATGCCCGTAGAATTGCGCGGGAAATTGATACCTACCGCGAGTCGGGCAACCTGCGCGAAGGCGTGCCGCTGCCGGGCCAGGGGATGATCCGCGTGGTGCTGGGCAAGTCGCGGCTGCCGCCGGAGTTTTCAGTGTCGCGGCCGATGGACGACTCGATTCTCGCGGCGGCGGTTTACCTCGTGGAGACCGAGCCGGACGTGCCGGTCGTGTTCGTGACCAAGGACACGAACCTGCGTATCCGTGCGGATGCCTTGAACATTCACGCCGAGGACTACGACCGCGAAGGCGTGGACCTGTCGGAGCTGTTCTCCGGCACCGTCGAACTGGACGTGGATCCGGAGGCGATCGAGGCGATCTACACCGAGGGCGGCGTGGCGTGGGCGGGACTCAGCGACCGGCTTTATCCCAATCAATACGTGACCTTGCGTAATCGGTTCATGCCGACGCGCACGGCGCTGGGCCGCGTGGTTGGCGACCGCATTGAGAACGTGCAGCGCCAGCGCGGCAACGTCTGGGGCGTGAGCGCGCGCAACCGCGAGCAGGTGTTCGCGCTGGACATGCTGCTGCGCGACGACATCCAGCTCTGCACGCTGGTCGGCAAGGCGGGCACCGGCAAGACGCTGCTGGCGATTGCCGCGGGTCTGCAGTGCGTGCTCGACGGCGAGCAGTATCGCAAGCTCTTGGTTTCTCGGCCGATTTTTCCGATGGGCCGCGACCTGGGCTTCTTGCCCGGCACCGTGGGCGAAAAGCTGAGTCCATGGATGCAGCCGATCCACGACAACATCGATCTGCTGACCAACTTGAACCTCGGCAAGGGCTCGAAACTGCACACGTATTCGGAGCTGCTCGGCTCTGGAACGCTGGAAGTGGAGCCGCTGACGTATATCCGCGGCCGGTCCTTGCCGTCCGTGTTCATGATCGTCGACGAGGCGCAAAACCTCACGCCGCACGAGGTGAAAACCGTGCTGACGCGCGTCGGCCACGGCACCAAAATCATCTTCACCGGCGATCCGTACCAAATCGACCACGCGTACCTGGACAGCGTCAACAACGGCTTGACGTACCTCGTGGAGAAGTTCAAACACGAGCCCCTGGCCGCGCATGTGACGCTGGCCAAGGGCGAACGTTCGCCGCTGGCCGAGCTGGCGGCCAACATCCTGTAAAAAGAGGCGAAAATGCGGTTTCTGTTGACGATGACCTTGATGCTTGTCGCGAGCCCTGTGCTCGCCAAAGACGCCCCCGGCGGCAAAGCGGGTCCGGCGCTGATCAAGCTGGCCGCGGAGTTCCTGAAAGCGAATCCCAAGGATGTGCGGGTACTTGCGACCTCGGCGCCGATGGCGGAAGAGCCCGGTGGCGGCGCGCTTGTGCGCGTGGATGATGGCGCCGATGGCGGCAATCCGATCTGCTACCTGCTACAGCTGGCTGGCCGCCCCGCGTCGCCCGCCAAGATCGACGCGTCGCTGAAGTTTGCGGTTTGCCCGCGCGCGGATCAGGGCAAGACGTCGCACCTGGAGCGGATCTCGCTGGGTCGCCGCAACGCGTGGCTGCTGCGGCTGGACTCGATGCGCTGGGACTCGATGGCCAAAGGTGGAGAATCACAGCTGTATTGGGCGATCGCGACGGACATGGGCGATGGCGCTGGCCTGCGTTCCGTGTTTGAGCGCACGTCCACGGGTTTCAAGAGCAAGGATCAGCCGGCGCTGAATCAGTCGGAGATTTGCCAGGCGCCCAAAGTGACGATTTCCGCTGGCGAACCGCAAGGCGCGACCATCGCGTGTGAAGTCGACGCGATGCTCGGCACGCAGGTCAAGCGCACCCAGACGACTTTCAGCTACATGTGGGACGGCAGCCAGTTCGCCGGCAAGTAGCGGTCAAGTCCGCGGCCCGAGCACGAGTGCGCGCAGCATCGCAAAGTCATCCAGCACAAAATCCGCACCTAATCCGCGAACTTGCACGCGCGCCGACTCGACGTCGCTGTGCTGCACCAGCGCGCAGGTAATGCCGGCGTTCTGTGCCGTCTCCCGGTCGATGCGCGAACTGCCGACCATCAGCGTCTGCGCCGGCATCGCGCCGAGCTGCTCCAGCAGCCGGAACACGCCCGTGGGATCGGGTTTGCGCGCAATTTCGCCGTCGCAGGTCATGAAATAGTCAAAATAGCCGGCCAGGTGCAGCTGCGCCAGCAGACTCAATGACGGCGCCTCCGGCTTGTTGGTGATGATCGCCATCCGCGCGCCGGCCTGCAAAAGCGCGTTCAGCGTCTCGACCACGCCCGGGTACACGCGTGCCCGCTGGCCCAGGTGCGCGGCGTAGCGCGCGCGGAAGTCGTGCAGCCACTCGTTGATCTCCAGATCGGTCGGCTCCGGGCCAGTCGCACGCAGTGCCGACCGCAGCAGCCCGCGCAAGCCCTCGCCTGACCACGTCCGGACCTGCGCCTCGTCCAGCAGCGGCCGGTCCAAATGCGTGAGCGTCTCGTTGAGCGCCGCCGTCAGGTCGGACAGCGTGTCGACAAGGGTTCCGTTCAGGTCAAAAAGCACAACGGGAAAGCGCATTCACCACTCTCGGCGCTGTCGGGCGCCCTACTTCACGGCGGGCAGTTTGTCATACGCAATCGCGCCGGAGTCAAGTCGGCCCGGCTCGGGCAGCCACGCCGTCAGCGCCGCCAGCTGGTTGCGTACGTCGTCCCGCATGGGCTGAGGCAGCCCCGGCGCAGTGAGCCACGCCAGCGCCAGCTGGTCGATTCTTGCCAGGTTATCCTTGGCTGCGGACGCTGCCGCCACAAACCGTTTGCCGTGCGCGCCAATCGCCGCCACCACCGCGGGCACCACCGGCGAGAGCAGCTTGTCGGCGATCTGGCTGACCACCGTCGCGTCGCTGGGCAGCGAGGACGGGTGATTCGGCTCCAGAATCTGACCCTTGACCTCGATCACGCCGGTGGCGAAATCGTCGCCGCCCTGCTTCCACTCGGACGCTGCGCTGAACGGCGCCGGCGCCGCCTTGCCCCGCGCTTTGCCGCCCACAGCCACAACCTCAAGCTTCGCTGCCAGTGCCGCCTGCGCGGCGTAGGTCTGCCGCTCCACTTGGTAGTCGTAGGGCAGCCACATCTCCTTGGGCGCGCGCTTGGGCGTGTCCAGCGCGACTTTTTGCGCCGTGTCGTACGCGACCTGCTTTTCGTCCACCGCGGCCTGCAGCTTGACGCGCTTGGGTCCCAGTTCGGCGACGTGAGCCTGCTGTTTTTGCAGCTGTTTCTCGTAAAACTCAACATTGGCCCGCCACCGGAGCTTGCCGCGTGTCGCGTCGCACGTCAGCGTACCGTCCGGGCACGGCGACGGATGGCTCGTGTAGTACGCCTTGTCCTCGTCAGCGATTTTCGCCTGAATTTCAGCCAGTTGCTGCTGCACGTTGAACAGCTCGCGGTCGCTCTCGTTGATGCCTTCCTGCAGCGGCCGCAGATCCTGCATCGCCACGTTCAGCGCCAACAGCGCCGACGACTGCCGCGCCTGGGCCTCAGCCCATGCCGGATTATCAACAATTTCAACATGATCCAGAAAATTCTTGGTGCGCGCTTCCGGCGCCGACGTCCGTTCCAGCTTGGCGTTGGTCACCGTCAGCTGCAGCCGCGCGTCCGCCTGGACTTTCTTGCCTGCAACGACGGCGATGCCCGCGTGATCCAGCCCCGCCGCCGCCAGCCCACGCCGCAGCCCGGCCACCAGCGCTTCGTTCAGCCCCGGCATCTTCGGCCCGGCATCCGCGGGATCCGCGCCGCGGCGCTTGTGTTTTTTTGCGTGCGGATCAGCAGCTTCTCCCGACGAAGCGGTAATTTCCAGCCGTGTCGACGCCAGCGCCGCCACCTTGCCTGCCCACTTCGCGCGCACTTTGCGGGCGGCCTTGTCCTGCGGTGCGATCGCCAGAATCATCTCGGCATACAGCAGCGCCGCGGCTGGCAGCTTGCGCTTGAGCGCCGCCTCCATCGGTTTTTGCAGGCCAGCCAGGACCTTCTCGTGCGTCTCCGCGAATACGCGCGCGACCTCCGCGTCCAGCGACGCGTCGTTTGTCACCAGCGACTTCGCGCGGCTCGCCAGGCGCATCGCCAGCGGCCAATTTTTGCTCGCGCGCTGGTCCTTGGCCCGCAGCAGCAGGTCGGCCACCAAGCGCTTGCGGGTCTCGCGCAGCCCCGTCACCGCTTCCACCGGCGGCGGCGTCCGCGCCACGAGCGCCTCAAACGTCGTCAGCGCCGCCTCCAGCCGGCCCGCCTGCAAGTCCGCCTCTGCCTGGACGAGCTGCTGCTGAAAGTCATTGGCTGCGCGCAGCTTGTCGATCAGCGCAAACGCCTCCGGATTGCCCGGCGACCAGGCCAGCGCCTTTTGCGCGCGGGCTTCGGCTTCCTGCGGCTTGCCGGCGGCCAGCAGGTCCTGGGCGTCGAGTACAAGAAACGCCGCCACCGGATTGCGGGCTTCGCGCCATAGCGCCGCGCCGTCGGCGAAATCGCGCGGCCACAGCGCCAGCCACTCCAGGTCCTTGGTCAGCGCCAGCCAGTCGGCGCGCTCCGCCAGCGTCGGCGGGTGCGCCGCGAGCTTGGTCAGCCGCGTCCGACCGTTTGCCAGCGCCTGCGCGCCGCGGGTCCGCACGTCGGAAGTCGCGGCAAGTCCGGCCACCACGCGCGGATCATCGGCGCGCAACGCCGCGGCGCGTTCGTAGTGCAGCTCAGCACCGGCCAGATCGTGGGCGGCAAAGGCTTCATGGCCCGCGTCAACGTGCTTGCCAATGGCACGCGTCACCGCAGCGTCCAGTTGTGGAGCCAGCGCCGCGCGTGCCTGCGCGTCCGGCGCCGCGTCGTATGCTGCCCGCAAGGCGGCGACCGCGCCGTCGACATCACCGCGCCGGGCGAGTTCGACCGGATCGGGCGCTCCGGCCTCTTGTTGCGGCGCGCTGCAGCCGGCCAACGCCAGTGCGAGTGCCGTACCGAAGGCCGCAGAAAAGGTCGACATGCGCGCGTCTTTCATCGTCGTGACCTTCGGATGCTGTCCCACATACCGCGGCGACGATACCGCGCGGCGGCACGGCGTGGCAAGCGCGCGGCGGCGTTCTTGGTGGCAACCTGCCGAGATGGCTTGGTTTGCGCCCGCCGGTCTTGCCAAGTCGCGGCGCTTGCCGTATCCAAAGCTGCAGCATCGGCTCCAAACCCGCTGCGTCCACCGATTCAACCGGCGCGTCCGCCGCGTCCGACAGGAGTTTTCCGTCATGGCCGTCACCGTCAAGATCCCGACGCCGCTGCGCAAGTTCACCGCCGACAAGGACGCCGTCCACGTGGAAGGCTCCACCGTCGGCGCGGTTCTCCAGGCGCTCGAAGCCAAGGCGCCGGGCATCTGCGCCAAGCTGCTCGACGACGACGGCAAGGTTCGTAGATTCATCAATATTTACGCGGGAGAAGATGATATCCGCTTTCTGGACGGCCTGAGCACGGCAGTCAGCGACGGCGCGGAAGTCAGCATCATCCCGGCGATTGCTGGCGGCCGCTAGTGCCGCGCGACCCCAAGCATGTTTTTGCCCGCTACGGCCGGCAGCTTCTGGTCCAAGGTGCTGATTTTGCTGGACAAGAGCGGTTGCATGGCTGGGCGGCTGTCCTGGCGGGTGACACGTCTGCGCTCGCCCAGTCGGCAGCCGAGGCGTGTGGCCGCTACCTCGTGGGCGCGGGCTTGGGCGCGGTGGTCGCACCGTCTGCTTTTGCCGATGCGCTCGCCGCGCTCGATCCTCAGCTGCGTCTGTTGCCGGGTCCAGCCGTCGCCGTGCCGCCGGTGGCGCACTACTGGTTCGCCAGCCGGCCCTATGGCGCCAGCGTCGATGTTGCCGTGACCGACGCCGAAGCGGGGTATGCACAAGGCCTCAGCGGTCCGGCGCGCGTCGTCACGCTGCGTCTGGAAATGGGCGAGCCGGCGCCGCACGATTTGGCGGTCACGCTGGGCGCGGCGGCTGCGGAATTGCTGCTCAACGACGTGCTCAACCTCGAGCCCCTGCCGGCGATTGTCGTGCTGGACTGGCGCGATCCCGCGGCGCCGCAGGTGCGCAAACAGCCGCGCGCCGTCGAAGTGCAGACGCCGGGCGCGTTGCCGCCGCCGCCCGGGCTGCTGGCCGAGATGCAGGCGGACGCAGCCGTGTGGCAGCCCATCGCCGCAGAAGTCGTGCGCGGCTATCCGACCGAGACCTGCGGCCTGGTCGTGCGCCAGCCGGGTGGCCAGCTCCGCGCGATCGTGTGTCCCAACTTGCAGGACCGCTATCATGCGCTGGATCCTCAAGAATTTCCACGCACTTCGCGCACGGCGTACAAGCTGAACGAGCGCGTGATTGCCAAGTCCGCCGACCTGGGCGAACAGCTCGTGGCGATTTGGCACTCCCACTGCGATGCCGGCGCCTACTTTTCGGGCGAGGACGTGCGCTGCGCCGCGCCCGCTGGCCAGCCGCTCTACCCGGGCGTTGCGTACTTGGTGCTGAGCGTGCTCGGCGGCGAACTCCGCGCGGCGGCGCTGTACCATTTCGATGCGGCGACGGCTGGATTCGTGGCAGAGGCTGCCGGCCGATAGGCAGATTCGCACTTTACACGGGTGGCGCATGCGGCATGCTTCACCGCGTGCCGGCAGTGACGGCGCCGTGCTGACCATGACCTTTCGCGATACCCGCCATCTGCAACTGATCGCGCGGCCGGGCCAGCCACCGGCGGAAGGCGTGAACCCGTCGGATCGGCTGCGGCTGGCACGCGCTTTTGGCACTTCGCTGGATGCGCTGATTCGCGCGCAGCAGCTGCAGCTCGCGGCCGCTGAGGGATTGCTGGCCCGCGCGACGGAAGCGGCGCGTGCGGTACCGGACCTGCCGCTGCACGTAGAAGCCAGCGGCATCACGCTGGAAGGCGAAGTGGTGCTGCCCGCGACGCCGGATTCCGGGCGCTGGGTCCTGCAAGCCTGGTACGCCGGGCTGCGCGGGCTGCGGTCGCTGCCGGACGTCCGCTCCGAGGACGTGCGCACGCTTGCGGCGGGACTGGCGCGCGCGGCGCCGGGCGCCGATGCGGTGGATCAGCTGGCGTCGTGGCTGTGGTCGGCGCCGGTGGACGGCTTTCGCCTGGATTTGCGGGCGTGTGCGGTGGAACGCATCGAAGCGCTCACGGGCGATGCGAATGCCGGGCGCGCCGCCCTGCGGACCGCCTGGCTGGATGCCGCCGCCCGGGCGCTGCAAGGCGCGGATCCGCTGGCCGCGCGCGCGCCGCAAGTTCTCGCCCGCGAACGCGAATGGTGGGCGCTCGTGACGACGGGTGAGCTTGTGCTCGCTCAGGCGGAGGCCGACGCCCTGCGCGCCCAGGCCGACAATCCGGCCGCGCTGTTGCGCATGGAAATGATGACAGCGATGGCCAACGGCGGCTGGCAGCCGGCCGCACCGCCGCCGCTCGTGGCGCGCCAGATCACGCGCATCGCGCAGGTGACGTACGATGCCGACGTCAACAGCCTGTCCGGGCTGCTCAGCGGCGACGAGGGCGACTATGGCCGGGTTTGCGTCGCCGAACTGACGAAGTTCCCGCTCGGCGAAGCGCTGGCCAAGTCTGCGCCGCTGCGGCCGGACTTGACGATGGACGAGCTGACCCGGCTGCAGGCGCTCGTGAATCGACTGGCGGAGTCGACGGCGGTGGAGCTGATGCAGGGGTTGCTCGGTCGCCTGGCGGAGCAGCCTGATGCGCTGCTGCCGGTGTTTGGCCAGATCGCGCAACTGCTGACGTACGAAGTGTTTCTCCGGCTTGCTGCGCCGGCTTCGCTGCCGCCGTCGACGCGGCCGCTGGTGGGGCGGGTGCTGCTGGCGGCCGCGCCGTCGCCCGATGAATGGGCGAACTTGTGCGCGAGCTTGCCGGTCAGCGCGTTCCTGGAGGTGCTGCGGGCCACGCCACTCGACGCGTTGGAGCCGCTGGAGGCCGCACTGGGACCCGCGATCGCCAAGGGCGACGCGCGGGAGCGGAGCCAAATCGTGTTCTGGCTGACGGATCCGGCGCGCGCAGAGCAGGTGCCGGTGGCGATGATCGGCGCGCTGGCCGGCGGGTTCGTGGCGACGGGCGGCACCGGCTGGGAGCTGCGGACGATCCGCTTGGTGGCCGATGCAGCGCTGCGGGCCGGGCAGTATGCCGACGCGCTGCTGGAAATGATGCGCAACGCCAAGGTACCCGCGGAGGCGCGGGTGGCGCTGCTGGAGTCGTTCGCGCGCTCGCCGACGCACGCAGCGGAAGCCCTGAAATGGCGGATGGGTGAGATGTTTGATGCGCCAGAACTGCGGGATCGGCTTGTGGAATTGCGCAAGCGGAGGCAGCCGTGACGCTCAACTCAGGCGGATTTCCGACTGGCCGGCCGGCTGCCGACACCACCGTGCAAGGCCAGCTCGCGCTGGCGCTGCTGGACGGGCTCTACGCGCTGATGCGCGCGGCCGTGTCGCGTGGCGTGGCCCATCCGTCGACCGCGGCGATGGCGGCAGATGTCGCGGCGGCCGCGGCCGAGCTTCAGGTGCCGTGCGGGCTACAGTTTCTCGGCGCGTCGGCGTACTGCAACCGCCTCCTGCTGCCCGTGGACATCGAGCGTGTGGCGCAAGTGCTGCAGGTGGCCCGCGCGCTGGACGCGATGGGCGCGCAGGAGCTGATGTTTGACACGGCCGTGCAGCCCGAGACGCTGCTGCAGCTGACGCAGGTGCTCGTGCGTCCGACCGAGAGTGCGGCCGTGCAAGTTTCAGGAATTCATTGGCGATCGCTGACCGGCCCGGTCTGGGGCGACGGGGGCAAGCCGATCGATCGCGACGTGGCGGCGCGCGTGTGGCTGGCGCGCGCGGCGGCGGCGGCGGAGCGCCTGGACCGCAGCGTGGATCTGCCTTGGCCGTGGGCGACGAGCGCGGCGATCCTGCGGCGGCTGGAGCAGGTGGTCGCGCTGGACCCCGCGGTCGCGTTGCGCGCGCTGGAGCTGGCGCCGCAGCCGTGGCCTGCGGGGCGGCGCGCGGTCGCGGTGGCGCTGCGGACCATGCTGACGCTGGCGCAAGTCGGCGCGTCGGCGAACACCCAGCGGCTCGCCGGGCACACGGCGCTGATCGCGGCGCTGCACGGCTTTCTAACGGATCCGCCGCAGCCCTTTGATCTGGCCGCGCAAGCCGCGCGCGCGCGGGTGGACCAGGAGCCGGGCGTGGATCTCGCCGTGTCGGCGCGGCATCGGCTGCGGGTGGCGGCGCTGCTGCAGGGCCTCGCCCAGCGCGCGGGAACCGGCGGCACGTGGCCGGGGCCGTTGGGGGCGCTGCTTGTGTCCTGGGATCTGGAGGCGCGTCGCGGAAGCGGTGCGGGCCCGGAGCGGCGCACGACGATGCAGGCGCTGGCCGACGCCGAATCCGACCCATTCCAGCTCGGTGGGCGGCCGTGGCTGCGCGCGCTCATCGCTGCGATGGCCGGCACGCCGCCGGGCACCGTGGTCGTCGACGCGGCGAACCAGCTGGGCGCCGTGCTCGACGCGTCGGGGCGGTCAGGCGGCGGGCGGCCGATGCTTGTGGCGCAGGGGCAGATGGTCCAGGGCCAAGCGCCGCTGGCGCCGCTGTTGCGCTAAGCAGGCGGACCGGATTCGAACTCCAAAGCGCGGCGATTCGCCCAGTTGCCGGTGGCACGCCGCGGATCGCGTCGGCTATTGCCCGAGCATGGGCACGTCCGGCACGCGCGTTACGGGCAGGTCACGCCGGTGGCGACACATTCGCTGACGCAGGTGGTGTCCCAGGCGGTCTGGCAGCAATATGCGTCGTTCGTGCCGGTGGCGCTGCACACGGTCGCTTCGCAGCTGCAGCCGCCGCAGCCCGGAGTCGCGACCGCGGTGCAGCCCGCGTTGCCGCTGGTTGCCGGACAGTCGGCGGGGCAGGTCGCGTTGGTCTCGCCGCTGTCGCACGTGCCGTTGCCGCAGGTGCTGGTGCTGTTGCACCCGGCGCTGGCATAGCAGGTGCTGTAGGTGGTGACGAGCGTCTTGGCGGCCGCCGTCGCCGTGTTGTAGCAATTCTGCGAGCAGGCGGTGTCGGTTGCCGCGCAGTTGGCCATGCAACTCAGGACGGACGCGCACGACGTGTTCTTGGCGCAGGCCAACCACGGGGTCTTGCAGTTGGCGAGCATGCACTTGGTCGCAGGATCGCAGTCCTGCGGGCACGACGTGGCGGTCTCGCCAGCGCTGCAGGTGCCGTTGTTGCAGCCGCTCGGCGGGCAGTCCAACGGGCAGCTGATCGTGGTCTCGCTGGGTGCGCAGGTCAGGTCGCCGCAGATGGCGGTCGCGGGGCAGTCGCTGGGGCAGGTTGCGTTGCTCTCGCCGGTTTCGCAGGTGCCGTTGCCGCAAACCGGGCCGTTCGCGACGCATTTGTAGGACGCGTTGCAGGTCTGGTTGCTGTTGCACACGCCGCAGCTGCCGTTGCAGATCGCGACGTCGCCGCACTTGTAGCCGTTGGTAACGCAGCACGAGGCGGTTGGGCAATCCTGCAGGCAGTTCACGGGCGTCTCGCCCGCGTCGCAGAGGCCGTTGCCGCACAGGCTGGCGGCCGGGCAGTCGGCGGGGCAGGTCGCGTTGCTCTCGCCGGATTCGCACAGGCCGTTGCCGCACACGGGACCGAACACGTCGGTGGTGTCAGGTCCGAGCACCGTGTCGCTGCCGAATGGCGCGTCGTCGGGCTTGGCGTCGCCGGGCTGGGTGTCGCCGGGGCTCTCGCCGTCCGTCAGGGTTTTGCCGTCCTCGCCGCCGCTGCCATCGACCGGCGTGACGGCGTCAGCGCTGCTGATGACATCGGCGCCGATCGCGACGCAATCGGTCGTGCGGCCGAGCTGGCCTGGGACGGTGATCTTTTCCAGGCAGACCGTGCCCTGCGGGCAAACGTTGAGCAGCACCCACTTGCCGGAGACGCATTGTTCGCGCGAGCTGACGCCGCTGGCGGAATAGCAGCCTTCGCCATAGACCACGTTGCACAGCGCGCCGACCGCGCCGCCGACCGTGGCGGAACCGCCGCCGCCACCGACCGTGGAGCCGCACGCCGCGAGCGAGGACGCCAGCGCCAAGCTGAGCGCGAAGCCCAAGAGCCGGCCGCGGTGAGGCAAAGGCAGACAGGAGGAGAGGCGGGTAAACATGTCGAAACTCCACATCAAGACCCAATCGGTCGCCCAACGGACGGCGCAGCCTAGCGTTTCGTCACGTGATTTTCAAGCGTGCCCGTGCACCGGACACCGGTCGAACCGGCCAAAAGCAGCGTCGTTCCGTGCAGTTTCGGCGCGCAGCGCATCGACATGCGCAGTCGGCGTCCAACCGCAGGGTTGCAATCACGCCGCCGCGGTCGCACAGTGCTTGGGCCGGCGCGCTGCTGGCCCGTGAGCGCCATGGTGCGTCTGCTTTCCATCGTCATCCTGATCTGGGCGTTTGATGCCTGGGCGGTGGACGTGCCGCCAACGGCGACGGACAGCCACGTCGGTCTGACGCCGCATCGGCTGGACGCGACTGTGAGCCCGGGTCCGCTGCCCGTACGCGACGACACCCGCGCCCGCGCGCTGCAGGCGATCGAGGCGCGCCTGGCGTGCGCCTGCTATGAAGCCGGGGATTTTCGTCTGGATCTGGCCCGCGGCGCGACGGCGGCGCAGTGCACGTGTCCGTTCGCCGCGCAGATGCGGCTCGATCTGGAACGCAGCGTCGCGGCACTGTCGACGGCCGACCTCGCGGACAAGCGGCGCGTCGCAGAGATGGTTGAGGCCAAATTCGTGCCGCTGCAGCCGGAATACGAGCGCGTGTTTCGCTATCCGCGCGACCGGCTGGACTGGTTCATGAAGAACGTCCGCTGCGTCTGTGAAGGCTGCAAGCCGACAATTTTCTTTGCTAAATGTGGCCTTTCCTGCGCGCCGGCGATCGTCTACAAGCTGCGCGCCAAGGTCTTCTTGGCCATGGGCTTCAGCACGGATGAGCTGCTGGACTACTACCTCGCCGACGTGAACGCCCAGCGGCCGCCGCGCGAGCAAATCGACCGCGACTTCTTGCTGCCGGGCAAACAGCGCGAAAAAGGCTGGCTGGTCCCGGCGGCTGCGATCGGCGGCGCGGCGCTGCTGCTGGCCTGGGTGGTGCGGCGGTGGGCGAAACGCCGGCCGGCGGTGGCGGAGCCGACGGCGGAAGCGCCGGCGGAGGCGTCTACTGCCGCGCGGCGCAAGGTTGCGGCGGCCCTGGAGGATGATCCAGAATGGTGAGCGAGAAAATACCATGAAAATTCAAGTCTTTCACTACAGCGGCTGCAGCACGTGCCACAAAGCGTTGGCCTGGCTGCGGGCGCGCGGCGTGGCATTCGACGCGGTTGACCTCGTGGCTACGCCGCCGACGGTCGCGCAACTTTCTGAGATTCTGCACAGTTCCGGCGCAAGTGTCGGCAAGCTGTTCAACGTCACCGGCCTCGTCTATCGCGGCGAGGGCTGGGCAAAGAAGGCGCCGGCGATGTCCGAGGCGGAGATCCTCGGCGCACTGGCCGCCAACGGCCGGCTCATCAAGCGGCCGCTGCTACTGGTCAAGAACGTGAGCGGCAAAGCCACTGCGTGCATTGGATTTCGCGAGTCCGAATGGCTCGCCGCTTTGGAGGTACCATGACGACCTGGACCGAGCGCCTGCACCCCACGCGCCTGCGCAAGCGTGCGGGCGGCCTGCTGGTCGACGGCTTCTTCAACGGCATCGCGCGGGCAGGCAAGCTGCATCCGCAGTCGCGCCCGTCCCGCCATGGCCTTGAAGTGATTGAGGATATCGCTTATCGCGCAACCGGCGATCGCGCGCATCTTCTGGACATCTGGCGGCCAGCGCTGCGCGCGCGGGACGGCCAACCGCTGCCGACGGTGCTCTACATCCACGGCGGCGGGTTTCGCATCCTGTCCAAAAATACCCATTGGATCATGGCGTTGGCGTTCGCGCGCCGCGGCTGGCAGGTTGTGTCCATCAACTACCGGCTGGCGCCGCAGCACCATTATCCGGCCGCAATCGAGGATGCCTGCGACGCGCTCGTCTGGCTGGTGTCGCATGCGGCGGAGTACCAGATCGATCTGAATCATCTCGTTTTTGCTGGTGAATCGGCTGGCGGCAACCTGGTCACGGCGCTGGCGCTCGCGACGAGCTGGCGGCGGCCGGAGCCGTTCGCCCAGCGCGCGTTTGATACCGGCGTCACTGCGCGCGCGGTGCTGCCGGCCTGCGGGATGCTGCAGGTCAGCGACGTGCAGCGAGTCCGACGGCGCAAGCCACAGCTCACGAAATTCATTGAAGATCGCCTAACCGAGGTCTCGGAAGCCTATCTGGGCCCGCCGCCGCACGACGACCTGACGCTCGCGGATCCGCTGAACTTCTTCGAGTCGTCGGCACAGCCCGAGCGGCCGCTGCCGGTCTTTTTTGCCGGCGTGGGGACGTCCGATCCGCTGCTGGACGACACGCGGCGGCTGCAGGCGGCGCTTGACGCGCGCGGCGTGACGTGCGAGACCCGCTATTATCCCAAGGAACTCCATGCGTTCCACGCGCTGGTCATGCGCGAGCAGGCGCGCAAGTTCTGGGCGGACCAGTTCGCTTTTCTGGATCGCCTCGGCTTGTCGCCCAAGTAATTGTTACAGTTCAGCAATCTCGTGCGCTGACATGGGCGTCAACGCACCAAGCCGCCCCGGGTATCCTGCGAAAGCGGGGCCCGGCGCGGCTTGGCGTGTAAGTAAACCTGCTGAAATGGCGGGCTTATTTCTTGGCAGTCGTCGCCTGACGATGTGCGTCCATCAGCCGCCACGGGCTGAACGCCTGCAGCTTGGTCTTCTCGCTCTCCGGCGCGCCTTTCGGATAGCGCAGCGCGAGGATCGCCGTGATGGCGCCATCGCGCGAGCCGAAGTCCTTGATGAGCCGCTGAGTGTTGTGCAAGTGCGTGACAAGCTTGCTGTTTGCCGACTGCATGAGCTTGCTGCGCGAGCCCTCCGGCGCGTCATACAGCGCGAGGATCTTGTCCACCAGCGCGGCTTTGGAGCCGAACTGCTTTTCAACGCGCTGCTTGGGCGTTGGCGGATTCACTTGCGCGGTACCTTTTTTGCTATTGGCCATGGTCTTTCCTCGTATCGCCGGTCAGATGCCGACGTTCGGTGGCGTGCGGGTCATTTTGCCCGCGCGCCGTGTGATGCCGCAGCCCCAGTGGCTGCAGCGTTGTGCGCCGTTCCTCGGATTCTAGGAATCCTCCGATTCGGTCGCAGTTTCTGGTTTGTAGCTGGCGCAGGGCGGCAATTCCGCTGGCATGTCGCCGGGCAAACCTTTGGCTTTGTCGGCGGCAATCGCCTCATTCATTGCGGCAATTTCCCGGTCCGCGCGGGCGCGCTCTTCCGGATAGCGCTGCGCGACAGCGGTCCACATCTCAATTGCGCGCGTGCGCCAAGCCAGCTTGCCATAGGAGCTTGCCAGTAATTCGTAATTCGCAAGTGTCCGCGATCGCGAGGGAAACTGCTGCATGGCCAGATGCATCCGAAAAACAAGCGGCAGCCATTTCTCGCGTTTTTCGTAGAATTTGATGACGTACTCGTGCTGGGCGAATTGCAGCGTCAGGCAGCGATCGCGCAGCGACAGTGCCTCCGTGACGAAGCGCGACCGCGGAAATTGCCGGACAAAACGCTCCAGATGCGAGCGCGCCTGTTGCACGGGTCCCAAATCCAGTTCTTCTTGGGGTGGCAGGATAAAGAAATCGTCTGGGGCCAGCTGAAAATGCGCCTTGGCTACCATGAAAAGCGCGTATGGCACATTGTCATTGGTGTCGTGGCGCTGGACAAATGACAGGTAAGTTTCGATAGATTCATCATATTTGTGTTGCGCATACTGCGCGTCGCCCAAGCGCAGGCGCGCCAACGCCGTCACTTTGAGATAGGAAGGCAATTTCAGGACTTTGTGTAATTCCTGCTCAGCTTCCACCAGCGAACCGCCGGCCAAGTGCTCGATGGCGTCAAAGTACAGCTGTTCCGACTCCGGCAGCGGCGCCGTATCCGCCGCGGCGCCCGGCTTGGTTTCGGCCACGACGGGCGCGCCCGCGCACGCAGGCAGCGCGAGGCAAACGAGAACGGCGAGGGAGAGCAATCGGAAGTTCATGACCAAACACAGGCGCTGGCAGCCAGCGCGGGGCTGCGAAGTGTCGGAGATCTCGGGCGGGCGGTCAAGTGCGCCGCGGCGGCGGGTCAGCCAAAGAACGTGTAGATGGCGCCCGAGATGACGAAATCCAGCAAGACGACCGCGAACGACGCGTTCACGACCGCGCGCGTCGTTGCCCAGCCGACGCCTTCGGAGCCGCCCGTTGCCTCGAGGCCGGCTTGGCCGGCGATGAGCGGGATCGCGCAGCCGTAGGCGAACGCCTTGGTGACGCCGGAGACGATGTCGCCAGCTTTGACCAGCTGGATCGACAGAAAGGTCAGCGGGTGGATGCCAAAGCCCAGGTAACCTGTGAGCATTCCAGTGATCTCGCCGATGAGCGTCGCGTAGATCGTCAGGCAGATCATCATGGCGCCGGCGGCCAAAAAACGCGGGACAATCAGGTAGTTCACCGGATCGGCGTTGCACATGCGCAGCGCGTCCACTTGTTCCGTCACCACCATCGAGCCAATCTCGGCGGCAATGCCGGAGCCGACGCGCGTGGCAATCATCATTCCGGCGATGGTTGGCGCGAATTCTTTGATCATGATTTGGATGAACGCCGCGCCAATCATACTGAAATCAGGGAGAATTTTCTCCACCTGAGTGGCAACCTGATACACCAGAATCATGCCCAAAAAGCCGATGGTCACCGTAATAAACAGCAGCGACTGCACACCCATCGCGTACATTTGCTGGACGATCGCGCCTTGCTCGCGCCGCGCAGAGCCGATTTGCACAAGCGTGTCGCGACAGAGCAGGAGGAACTGCCGCGCCGGTGTCAGCGTTTCGCGCAGCCACTTCAGCCACGCAGGCGGCGCGGGCTTCTTGGTCGGCAGAGGCAAAATTACAGTGGTCACGCGGTGTTTCGCCTATTTCCTGGGCGCAGTTTGCCGTGTCGCGCTGGCCGGCGCCGCATTGTCGTCCGTGTCGGCCAGCGCTTCCAGGCGCGCTTCGACTGCGACGGTCTCGTCCCGGCGAATCTCGATGCGGCGATGCCAGCGGTCATAGCCTTCCTTGGCAAAGCGGATGATCCACTTGCGCGCCGCCAGCTGGTACGGCTCCGCCTTGGTGCCTTTTCCGGAAATCTTCCCGTCATTGGTCGGCTTGTCGGCCAAGCGCTGCTCGATCGGCACGTCGTCCAAAAAGGTGATGACACCTTCAGTCTGGTCCACTTTGACGATCAGCCGGCCAAAATACGGCACCGGCTTGGGCTTGATCGTCGCGGACGTCGGATCGCCGACCCGCACGTTGACGAACTGTTCGTAGTCGTAAAAGCCCGGGCAGCGCGTCTCGGCCTTGCGCGTGCCGGTCAGCGTCTCAATCACGCCCTCGCCCTGACCGACGTAGACGCCGTCCAGAAAGATCTCGCAGCTTTTGGGGTCGGAGAACAGCCGGATCGTGCCGGTCGCGAGCTTGCCGTCCAGCCGCAGTTCCGCCAGGCGATTCTCGGCTTTCTTGAGCTGCGCCTCGTATTCCGGCTTCTTGGGCGAATCGCCGATCTGGCCAAGGACCCGCTTGAGCAGGATTTGCGCCGCCGTCAGCGCGCGAAATTCGACCTCCGGTTGCTTGAGGGCCTCCGCCACGGTCGCGACATTCAACGGGAATTCGTGGCGAAACGGGTCCAGCGCCGCCGCGGCTTCCAGCAGCGCCAACGCCCGCGCCGTCTGGCCCTTGCGCGCAGCGTCCGAGGCTTCCGCGAAGCGCTTGACCGCTTCCTTGGCATTTTGCTCTTTCTTTTCTTGGGCTTCACGCGATTCTCGTGCGGCTTCCGACTCTTGGACCACGGCGGCAGCCTTGGCCTTTTCTTTCTCCTCTTGCGCTTTCTTTTTCGCCTCCACTTCGCTGCGGTCAGTCTCCGGGGCCTGCGCGACGGCGGGCAACGCAACGGCCAGCGTCAGCGCGGCGAACGAAAGGGAAAAAGCGAGACGAAACGGCGACATGGGCAACCTCAGGGCGGCGAATCTGGCGCGACCGGCGCGCGCGTGCAATGGACCAGCAACTGCCTCTCGGCAATCCGGTGTGCACCGGCCCGCGCTTGAATTGTAACGGCGTTCAGGCCGCTGTCGAGTCGCAGCTGTGCGCGAAACGGCACATCCGTCTGGCCATAGCCTGCCTGATACGCCTGCTTCACGCCACCTACGCTTGCCGTGACGAAGCGCCGCGCCGGCGATCGGCTGTCAAAATGCGCCGCGCCGCCCACGGTTAGTGCGCACGGATCGCGCACGGGCGGCAGCCGCTGCTCCAGCAGCGTGATCGTCGGCGATCGCACCCAGTCCAGCGTTTGTTCATTCTGCAACGCGCGGATCCGCTCCTGCACCAGGCTGGACGCCTGCGCGAGGCCCTTGCGTCCCCAGGCGATGTCGATCGGCTCCAGCCGCTGCACGCCCAGCGTCTCGTCGGCGATCGTCAACTCCACTTCCACCGGCTGCCAGTCGTCGACGCCGGTCTGCGCGGGCAGCGTCGGCGACCTGGGATCCGCGCCGGTCACCGCAAAGCGGGCAATCGCCGATCCGCCCGCCGCCAGCTGCCCCAGCCGCACCCGACCTTCCGCCAGGTGCAGCCGTTGCGCGCCCAGCACGCGCAGCCGCACCTCCGTCGCCTGGGACAGACCAAGCCCCAGATTTTGCACCTCAATCGCCAGCGTCGCGGCCTCCTTGGGCTGGAGCACGCCGTCCGGCTGGGCGCCCCCGCTGTCGTCCAACGTGACGCGAAAGGCGAAATCCGGCTGCGGCCGCTCTGCCACCGTCACCAGCGTGTCGTCGTGCTGCGGCAGCGGCTGGCCATCCTGGGCGGCCATCACGCGCATCGGCACCGCGACGCTGCCATGCCGCGCTGACACCCGCACCGACAGCGGAACCGTTCGCTGCTGGCCCGGCTCCAGCCGCCCGACCAGCTGCTCGTGGCCGTCCAGCACGGGATCGTCTGAGCGCGTCAGCACTTCCAGCCGCGTCAGCGGCGTTTTGCCCAGGTTGGTCAGCGTCACGGACACGCGCAGCACTTCGCCCGCGTTGACCTGCACGCCCTGATTGGCATCGGCGATTTCCACCCGCAGCGCCGGTTCCGCCACGCGCTCGCCTTGGCGCCAGTCGATATTTTGCTTCTTCAGGTGCGCAACCAGCCCGTCGTCGTCCTCCCGCGCCATCTCGGCCAGGTCCGCCTCCGCCGCTTTCAGGGTCAGCTTGGCGTTCACGTCGCCGGATCGCCGCAGCAGCTGCGCCGCCCGCTGGCGGGGCGCGCGATCCATCGCCTCGGCCGGCGTCTCCTCGCCCGCGTCGGTTTGCGCCGGGTCCGGCAGCAGCACCCTCAGCCGGTACTGCGGCACCGGCAGCGTCACGGGCTGGGCCAGGCGCGAGCGCCGGTTGCTGCGGACCGGCCGCGGCGGGCCAAAAAGTGCGACATTTTCGCGCGTTGCGGAGATGAACTGCACGCCGACGTCCGGCGTGATGCCCACCGTGTGCAGGTCCACATCGCCCTGCACCAGGTACTTCGCGACGGTCAGCTTGAGCGCTGCCTCGCCCATTTCGTAGGGCACCTGCACACTGGCTTTGCCAAAACTCTGCTCGCCCAGAACGATCGCCCGGTTGGTGAACTTCAGCGACCCGGCCACGACCTCCGACGCGCTCGCCGAATGGCCGTTCACCAGCACCGCGAGCGCCAGTTTGCGAAATTTGCCCTTGCCCGACACAAGCCGCTCGTCGCGGGCGTGCTGCGCGCCGGTCACCGTGATCACCGCCGGGCCCGCCAGCATGAACAGGTCACAGACCTTGACCGCCTCGTCCAGCAGCCCGCCTGGGTTGTCGCGCAAATCGAGCACAAGCGCGGGCTGGCTGCCCGACTCCAGCAGCGCGTCGACCGCTTCGCGCAGCTCGTCCGCCGTGCCGCGCTGGAAATTCTTGATGCGCGCGTAGCCCACGCCGTTGTCCAGCAACCGCGACTCGACGCTTTGCAGGTGAATCACCGCGCGGGTCACCGTCACCTCTTGCGGCTGGGCCCAGCCGCGCCGTCGCAGCAAAAGCCGAGCCGGAGTCGCCACTTCTCCGCGCAGCCGGTCCACCGCATCGTCGACGCTCATGTTCAGCGTGTCCTCGCCGTCGATTTGCAGGATCTCGTCGCCCGCGAGAATTCCCGCCTTTTGCGCCGGCGAATCCGGCAGCACGGACTGCACGACCAGCACGCCTTCCTGGGTCAGGATCACGATGCCCAGGCCGCCAAAGTGCCCGCCCGTGTTGGTCTGCATGTCGCGCCACTGGTCCGGGTCCAGCATGTGCGAATACGGGTCCATGGTCGCCAGCATGCCGTTTACCGCCACGTATTCCACGCGCGCCGGCTGGACGTCCGGCGGCAGGTGATCGGCCACGATGCGCAGCGTCTCCAGCAGCGTCCAGCCCAGGCGCAGCGGGTCCGTCACGAACGCCGCGTCAAGGTTCCAGGTCGCCTCGCCGATGCGGATCCGCAGCGTGCGCGGCTGGCCGTCGGCAAAAAGCTGCGGCGTGTCGACCAGCATCTCCGGCACCAGGTGCGCGATCGCCTGCAGGGCTTCCTCCAGCATTTCGCGGGGCTGCATCCGCGCTGGGTCGACGTAACGGTGGCGCATCAGATCCAAGGCGCGGCCGACAATCCGCCCGGCCCGGAGCGCCGCCAGCTCCTGCTCGCGCGTGCCCCCTTGCGCCGCGCGCGGCGGGGCGATCGACGGCTCCCGGTCGAGCGCGGCCAGCCGCCCAGGCTCCACCGGCGGGCGGGCCAACGGCGCCGCCAGCAGCTGCCACAGCGCCACGCCGCACGCGATCGCGGCGGCCACGGCGATGCCCAAACGCAGGCGCGCGCGCGGCGGAAACGGGGGCTGGCTGGCGGGTGAATCCATCACGCGCGGCAGGATAGCCGTTTGCCCGACCATGTGCGAGACCCGCACCGCCACTTGCAACCGGCCCCGACGCGGGTACGCTCTGTGCACCAGCCGTCGCTGGCGCGGATGCCCATGCTGACCCACTTCCTCGTCCTCGTGCTCGCCAGCGCGACGGCCCAATCGCCGACGCTGGAGGTGCTGGGCGACCAGATTTCCGCGTGCCTGGGCCGCGAGGATCCGGTGTGCGCGGAGCCGCTGGTTGCGGACATGCAGCGGCAGATGGCGGATTCCGTGTCGGGCGCGTACTGCCGCGGCGTCACGGATTTCCTCGAGGGCAAGTTCGCCCAGGCGCGGACATCCTTGCAAAAAACCGCGGGTCAGGCGAACGCGCCGAGCGGGCTGCGGGAGCGGGCGCAGCAGTATCTGGACCTGACGATTTCGACGGCGGAAGTGCTCGAGGGCGCGCAGCCGCACAAGCTGCTGGGTGGGCGCGTGACGGTGTGGCTGCGGCCGGGCGCGGACGAGGTGCTGCTGGGCTACCTGGACCACGTCATCGGCCGCACGCTGCCGATCCTGGAGCAGGCGTTCGGCGAGGTCGGCGACCAGCCCATCGCGATTCACGTCTATCCGCGGTCGGAGGACCTCGGCCGCGTGAGCGGGCTGACCGTGGAGCAGATCCGCAATTCTGGCACCATCGCGCTGTGCAAGTACAACCGCGTGATGATTACCAGCCCGCAGGACCTGGTTTTTGGTTACGCCTGGGCGGACACGGTGGCGCACGAGCTGACGCACTGGTTTGTCATCAAGCGCGGCGGTCCGGGCGTGCCGGTGTGGCTGCACGAAGGTCTGGCGCGCAGTTTTGAGGGCGTGTGGCGCGGTCGGCCGGCGGCGCTGCTCGACCGGAGCGAGCGTCAGGCGCTGTTGGCGGCGCGCGGCAAGAAGAAATTCATCACGTTGGCGCGGATGTCGCCGTCGATGGCTTTGCTGCCGACCCAGGAGGACACGCAGCTGGCGTTCGCGGAAGTGCATCACGCGGTCGGCTGGCTGCTGGGCCAGGGCGGCGCGCTGGAGTCCAAGGCCGGGCGGCCGGCGGAGGGCCAAGCGGGCCGGCTGGTCAGCTATTTTGGCCAGGGCCTGGACGAGGCAGCGGCGCTGCAGAAGTTTGCCGCGCTGTCGCCCGCGCAGTTCGCTGCGGCGTGGAAAAAAGACCTGCTTGCCGCGGACTTGCGCGAGCAAAACGACCCGGAGCAGCAGCTGCGGCGGCCCGAGAAGCTGTATTTCAAGTCGGCGGGCGGGACAGCGGCGGTGTTGAAGAGCCTGGGCGGGGATGCCCGCAAATTCGCGGAGTTGGGCGATCGGCTGGCGGTGGCGCATCGGCCGCTGGCGGCGTCGATCGAGTACCGCAAGGCGATGGCGGCGGGGCAAAGCGATGGCCCACTGCTGCCGACGCGGCTGGTGCGCGTGCTGCTGGACCTGAACAAGGCCGAGGAGGCGCTCGATTACCTGAAGCCGGCGCTGGAAGCGTGGCCGGAGCACGCGCCCCTGCACATCTTGGCGGGCCGTGCGCAGCTTGCGGCGGGTAAATTCCGCGAGGCGTTGGAGTCGCTCGAGCGCGCGGCGTGGTTCAACCCGTTTGACCCGCAGCTGCACGACCTCGCTGCGCAGGCCTACGAGGCATTGGGCGAAGCGCATGACGCAACCCAGGCGCGGGTGCGGCAAAGACTGGTGGCGGCAGGGCTATGACGGAGGGTGCGATGCGAATTTTCGTGGCATTTGGGCTCTTGACGGCGTGCAGTCAAGCAAACGTCGGGGACAGCAGCCTTGTGGATGCGTCCTCAGGTGCAACCGACGTGAACTTTGTTGAAAAGGACGCGAGCTTTGCTGATCAGGATGCGAGCTTGGCTGATGCGGACGCGGGATCGGATGCGATCGACGCGAGCTTGGCTGATGCGGACACGGGCTTTGATGTGCAGGACGCGGTCTCCGATGCAAATGACGCCAACTCAGACGTTCCGGACGCGCTCTCGGACGTTCAGGACGCGCTCTCAGACGTCGAGGACGCGATCCCGGACGCTCAGGACGCGGTCTCTGACAGTGTGGACGTCGTCTTGCCCGATGTGGCCACGCCCGATGTTGCGGTTGTTGCGGGCAAAGCAGGTTGCGCCGACGGCACCCGAGAGGGCTTTGCCGACCCCGTTCATTTCCCGACGCTCGCGGCGTGTGGCGGCGCGTGGGATCAGCCCGGCATCTTCAACATGCCGGCCAAGTGCGCCAACCAGGCGGGCAACGATGGCGTGAATGCGGCCGGCACGGGTTGCACCGTCACCGATCTGTGCGCCGTGGGCTGGCACGTCTGCTATGGCAAGGACGACGTTGTCTACCGCAACCCCAACGGTTGCGCCGGCGTGATGACAGGCGCGACGCCGCCCGTCTTTTTCACGACGCAAATGTCCTCGACCGGCTCCTTCAACTGCGCCAGCGGGGCGACGGCGACCAACGACCTGTTCGGCTGCGGCAACCTCGGCTGCGACTTCACGGGCAACGCGACGTGCAAGGCGCTGTGCTCGCCGTTGACGCTCTCCAGCCACGACTTGTGCAAAGGCCTGCGCAACGATCTCGGTTGCGGCGACTGGTGCAACCATTTGGGCAAATACCCCGGTGCGCCCAACAGCTGGGACTGCGGCACGGACAGCACCGCGGAAGCGCTGAACGTCGTCAAGACGCATCCGGAACAGCAGGGCGGTGTGCTGTGCTGTCTGGATTGAGCCAACCCTCCAGACCTCGGTCCGACACCCAACTTTTGCAGTCAGGCCTGTTGCCTCTCGGCGTGTGACCGCGAGGGTGTTCCAAATGGGGTACGCTGGCCAAATCGCCGCCGCCCCCTGTACGGCGCATCACGGCGGACTATCCTGTCGAGCGGCCGCGCGTGGCCGTGTGCGCGCAGGAGACGACGATGCCGACACCGCAATCCGCGATTTTTCGCCAAGGCCTGCGCGCGCACGAGCACTTGGAGTTTGACCTCAAGCCCGGCGTGTCGGTCGACGCGGTTCGCGCGGCTTTTGCCCAGCTGAAAGACGGCGGCATCGTGCAAAGCGCAGTGGCCGGTTTCAGCGAGCGGCTCTGGCGTCTGCTGGCGCCTGCGACCGAGATTCCACCGGGGCTGGCGCCACTTGCGTCGATCCACGGGACTGCGGGCACGATGCCCGCGCAGCCGCACGACGCGTGGCTGTGGCTGGCGGATCGCGGCCCGGATCTGAACCTGGACGCCGGGCGGCAGGCGCTGGCGGCGCTGGCGCCGGTGCTGACGCTCGCAGAGGACACGCAAGGCTTTGTCTACCGCGATGGCCGCGATTTGACAGGCTTTATCGACGGCACGGAGAACCCTTCGCTGGAAGAGGCGCCCGGCGTCGCGCTCATCGCGGATGGCCCGGGCGCAGGCGGATCGTTTGCGCTGGTGCAGCGCTGGCGCCACAATCTCACGCGTTTTCAAGCACTTTCGCAAGAGGAGCAGGAACGCACGATCGGCCGGACCAAGCCCGACAGCGTGCAACTGCTGGATTTGCCGCCGACATCGCACGTCGCGCGCATGGTGGTGGAGACCGCCGCGGGCGAGCTGAAGATCTGGCGGCGCTCCGTTCCGTGGGGCAAGGCGTCCGTCAACGGCTTGCAATTCATCGCTTTTTCCGCGGATCCGCAGCGGTTTGTCTTGATGCTCCAGCGGATGTACGGCGCGGCGCCCGATGGCCTGGCCGATCGCATGCTGGAATTCTCGCAGCCGGAGACCGGCGCGCTGTATTTCGTGCCGTCGACCGAGGCGCTGCTGCGGTGGGTCAAGGGCTGACGGCTACTGCGCCTTGGCCGTGACGACTTTCATCCGCCCGTCCGCCGTCGCTTCCACCACGACCGAGCCGTCCCACGCGGTCCCATACAGCGCCTTTTGGATGCGCTGCGGGCGGAATTTCTCGCCCGCGAGGCCCACCGGGACGTCGATCTCCGGCCGCCGCCGCGTCATACCCGCCTCCAGCATGTCGACGATTTCCTTGCGCGGATGGCCGAATTTCCACGCCGACCAGGTCAGTTGCCGCGACGCTGGACCCATTGAAAACACGGCGATTTCTGGGCTCATCGCCGCAACAAGCTCCGGCAGCGTGCCATTGATCGAGCCGTGGTGGCCCACCTGGTACACGTCCACGTTCAGCACATCCGTGCCCGCCGAGCGCTTGAGCAGGTCGCGAATCGCCGGCTCCTCCAGATCGCCGGTAAACAGCGCGGAACTCTTGCCAAAATCGACGCGCAGGACGACCGAATGGTTGTTGGCGTTCTGGAACGGCGTCTTGCCAAAACGCATTCCCGGCCAGCCGGGATCGCCGGCAACTTGGCCCCACAGCGCGTGAATTTGCGGATCGATGTTCGGACAACGGATCGGGTCGATGATCGCGTCCGTCAACCCGTGGGGATCCGCAATGTCCTCCAGGTGGACTGCGCGGTAGTGCGTCGTCTCGGCGTGATCGCGGGCGAACTGCTGCAATTCGCCCTGACCCGCGCCGCCTGAGCCCTGCGTCATGCCGTTGTCGATGGCGTTTTGCACCGCGAAATGGCTGATCACCGCGGCCACGCCGCGCGTGTGATCGATGTGCGGGTGCGTCAGCGCGACCAGCGCCAGCGTGCGGTTCAGGTCCTTGCGCCGGGCGAAGAAGCCGTCCAGGTAGCTCACCAGCGCCTTGTCGGAGTCAAACGCGTCGTCCTGTTCGCCGCCCGTGTCGATCAGCATCGCCGCGCAGGGAAATTCCAGCAGCACGCCAAGGCCTTGGCCAATGTCGATGAAGTGGATGCGCATCACGTCGTCGCGGTCCGACACGGCTGGCGGCGGCGCGCCTGGGGATTCGCGCACTTGCTGCGCGGCACAGGCAGATACGAGCGCCAGCGCGCCAAGCAAAAAGAACAAATGTTTCATGGTGTCCTGTGGAAGTGACTACTCGTCTTCCCGCGCGTAGAACCAGCGACGTTCCGGCTCAAAACTGTCCAACGGCCCCCAGACGTCCTGCGCGGCGTCGAGGATCCAGACCTGGCCGCCACCGTCGGTCCAGCGCACCCAGGCGTGGCTGTACTGGCGCGGCACGTACTTGCGGTCGATCGAGACATGGCCTTCCGCCCAGCCTTCGTCGACCAGGCGCTCCAACAGCGCGCCCAGCAGGCAGACCTGGTGGCGACAGACGCCGCCGTGGCGCCGCAAGTACACGTCCAGCCGCACTTTGTCGTCCGGACCCAGCGTGTGCTCCTGCGCGACCTGGGCGACGACGTGGCGGTCAAAGGGCAGCAAGCGGCTCACCAGCGCGCGCGCGAGCGTGGCGACGTGCAGGCCGACATACCGCTGCACGGCGCGCTTGCGGCCGGTCGTGATGTGCTGCCAGGGCCACATCGGTGCCTGTTTTTGCAGCTCCCGTAGCCAGTTGCGGTACACGTTGTCCAACAGCCCGGCGCGCGCCATGTCCACCACGATGGCCTCGCGCGGCTTGCGGCCGATGTACACGCCGCCGTCGATGCGGCTGTCGCGGCCGATGATCGGCCGGCCGAGGTAGCGGCCGTACGGCGTGCTCGGGTCCGTGCCCGATGGCGGCTCAAAGCCGGCATTGCTGCCCAAGCGCGCCATGACATGCGCTGTGTTGCCAGCTTGTGCGCTCCAGCCGTTGCTCAGCGACTCGACGATGACTTCGGTCTCCAGCGCCGCTGCTGAGGCGTCCTCCGCATGCACCGCGCCCGAATCGCCGCCGCCGCGGGACTCCGGTTCCAGTCGATCGAGATTGACGCCAGTGGGCCAGCTCATGCCCATCAGCGTAACCGCCCCGCGCCCGCGCGCAAGCTGCGATCGCTGCGACTTCTGCGTGACGGCCGGTTTTTGCCGTGAACGCAGTTGCACGCGATCGCACAACGTCATAGCCTTACGGGCCATGAATGCTCTCGCTCACACATTTCTTCTCGCTCCCACCCACCTCTTCGGCCAGGTCGAAATGGATCCCCTGCAGGCGGCGCTGCAATCGCGCGGCATGGTGCTGGTGACCCTGATCGTGCTGGTCGGCTTGTCGGTGCTGACGTGGATCATCATTGGCAGCCGGTTTGTCGCGCTGCGGGCGCTCAAGCGCGATGTGGCGCAATTCCGCACGGAATTCGCGAAGTTTCCGGACGTCAAAGCGGCGCAGGAGGCGCTGGGCAAGCGGTTCGTGCGGCTGCCGCACGTGCGGATGCTGCACGCTTTGCTCAAGGAAATTCACGCGTTGGAGCAGCAGGGCCCGATGGGCGAAGAAGACATCGACACGCTGGAACGTTCCATGCGCCGTACGACCGAGCCGCTTGTCGATGAGCTGGAATCCGGCCTGTCGCTGCTGGGCACCGTGGCGTCGTCTGCGCCGTTCATCGGCCTTTTTGGCACCGTCTGGGGCATCATGGGCGCGTTTGGTGGCTTGGCGGACACCGGTTCCGTGCTGCAGACCGTCGCGCCGCACATCGCACAGGCGCTCGTGGCGACCGCGGTGGGCTTGCTGGCGGCGATTCCCGCGGCGATGGCGTACAATGGCCTGGGCCGGATGGCCAAACGGCTGGTCACGGATCTCGACGGCTTTGGCCTGGAGCTGCTGAACCTGGTCCGCCGGCAGCAGGTCCGCGTGCCCGTCCTGCCGATCTAGCCCGAACGGAGTTCACGCATGGGCATGTCCATGGGAAAAGCGAGCGGCCGCGGGCGGGTAGCGCAATCGACGCTGGCGGAAATCAACGTCACGCCGCTGGTCGACGTGATGCTGGTGCTGCTGGTGATCTTCATGGTCGCGTCCGCCGTGGAGACAAGCCGCATCGCCCGGGAAGCGGAAACGCTGCGGCAAACGGTGACGGAAGAGGCTGCGGCGGCGCAAAAGGACGAGCTGCAGGTGCCGGTGGACCTGCCGCGGGTCAGCGCGGAAAAGTCGGCGCAGAGCCTGAAGTCGGGCAAGCCGGTGATTTCCATCGACGCCGGCAAGCACGTCTACCTGGACACGACGCAGCTGATCGATTGCCACGCGCTGTCGGTGGACGCGTGCCTGGACGGCTTTGAGGTCGCGCTGCACAAGCAGCCCCGGGCGCAGGGCCTGCGCGACGCGAACCTGCGCGCGGATCGCCACTTGGATTACGGCCTCGTGCTCGCGTTCATGTCGCGGCTGCGCAAGGCGGGCATCGAGCACTTTGGCCTGATTGCGGAAGAGCCGGGCACGGTCCAGCCGGCGTCGCAGCAGAAATAGTTGGAGGTTCTGGTGGCGCAGGCGGTGGTTCACACGGGGCATACCGGCATCGAGACGGGTGACGTCGTGATCGGTGTGACCGTGGCGCTGCTGGTCCACGTGCTGCTGGGCCTGGGCCTGTGGATGGCGCCGATGGGCGCGCCCGAGCGCCAGGCGGCGGCGAACCCGGATGACGGCTGCGCTTCGGTCGTGAGCCCGTCCTGCGTGGGCGCCAAGCAGCTGAAATCCGCGCCGCAGCAAGCCCAGCCAGACGAGGTGGTGGCGGACCGGCGCTGCCCGGATCCGATTCGCCGGCTGCAGCGGCGCGAGCACGAGCCGGCGCCGTCGATCGCTGTGGACATTCTGCAGGCGCAGCTGGTGGCGGCGGAAGGTGTGCCCAACGGCGTGGAAAAGAACGACGTGGGCCAAAAGCCGGGGACGGGCGGCGCGGCGGCGGCCAAGCCCAAAGTGACGGAGAGCTTTTTTGGCGATTCCAAGCTGGGCGACATGATCAAGCAGGAAGACCAGGGCGGGGAAGCGCGCAAAAAAAAGTTGGGTGATCTCATAGGCTTGAAAGACGGGCAAAAAGATGGGCAGGGCAACGTCAACCAGACTGGCTCGGTCTATTGGCGCGAGGTCGGTCAGACGGTCAAGGCGCATTTTGAGCTGCCGCCGTCGGTGCCGGTGTGGGAGCGCTCTGGCCTGCGCGCCAAGGTACGCATCACGCGGATGACGATCACCGGCAGCATCCTGACGTGGACCTGGGAAAAGAAGAGTGGAAACGATGAGTTCGATAAGGCCGTCGCGTCCTTGATCACCAGCTACAAGTCCGGAATGCGCTCGCTGCCGACGCCGTCCAGCGACGCGCTGGCGGAGATCAACTCGCGTGGCGGCGTCATCGAATTGCGCGGCGGTCATTGACGCCGGGCGGGCAGGGCTGACGGTGCAGGAAGCGCAGGCCAACATGGACTGGACCTGGCGTGCGCTGGTCGTGGACGACGATCCGCTGGACGTCGAGCTCTTGCGGATCCACGCGCAGGCGATGCGCGGTCCGCACCTGGTCCTGGAGCTGTGCAGCGATCCCGACCAGCTGCTGCCGTTGCTGCGCGCGCCGGTGCCCGTGGACCTCGTGCTGCTGGACTACCGGCTGGCCGATCGCTCCGGCTTGGACGTGCTGCGGAGCGTGCGGGCGGCGGGGATCGCGGTGCCGATCGTGCTGCTGACCGGCCACGCGGACATCGACCTGGCCATGCAGGCGATGCGCGCCGGTGCCAACGATTTCCTGGCCAAGCAGGAGCTGGCGCCGATGACGCTGGCGCGGACCGTGCGCTACGTGATGGAAAAGCACCTCGCGGAGCGGCGGCTGGAGCAGACGCTCCATGGGCTGGAGCGATCGCGCGACGACATGGCATCGATGCTGGACCGGCTGCGGCTGTCGGCGATCCTGATGAACGAGCGCGGCGAGGTCATTTACGTCAACCACGCGACCGAACGGCTGATGCAGTTCACCGCGCCCGACGTGTTGCGCGTGCCGTGGCAGTCGCTCTACCCGGCGCCGCCGGCGATGCTGGCGAACCTGGAGGCGATGCTGCACCGGCCCGCCGACGAACGCGAGATGGTGGCGCTGCACTTTGACCTGCCGTCCGGGGAACAGCGCTGGCTGGACGTGGAAGTGCATGACGATCCGCGCGAAGGGCGGCGCAAAATCCTGTTTTGCTACGACGTGAGTGAAGTGCATGATTTGCGGGCAGAATTGGCCGAGCGCGCGCCGAATTCCGGGCTCATCGGCCAAAGCGAGGCGATGCTGCGTGTCGCGAACTGGATCCGCGACCTGGCGGCGGTGGACAGCACCGTGCTGATTGTCGGCGAGACGGGCACGGGCAAGGAGCTGGTGGCGCGCGCGATTCACAGCGCAAGTCCTCGTCGCGACAAGCCTTTTGTGGCGATCAACTGTGCCGGGCTGACCGAGTCCCTGCTGGCGAGCCAGCTGTTTGGCCACAAGCGCGGCGCGTTCACCGGTGCGCTGTCGGACCAAAAAGGCCTGTTCGTGGCGGCGGACGGCGGGACGATCCTGCTGGACGAGATCGGCGACATTCCGCCGGCGGTGCAGACCGCGCTGCTGCGCGTGCTCCAGGAGCGCGAAGTCACGCCGCTGGGCGAGACCACGCCGCGGCGCATCGACGTGCGCGTGCTGGCGGCGACGCACCAGAACCTGATCGCGCTGGTCGACAAAGGCCAGTTCCGCCGCGACCTGCTGTACCGCATCCGGGTGGCGCGTATCGACATCCCGCCGCTCCGGCAGCGGCGCAGCGATATCCCGCTGCTTGTGCAGTATTTCGTGACGCAGCTGGGTCATCGGCGGTCGCCGGGCGAGCCGCTGGCGCTGCGCGTGAGCCGGGCGGCGATGCTGGCGCTGTGCGCGCACGACTGGCCGGGCAACGTGCGCGAGCTGCGCAGCGCCGTGGAATTTGCCTCGATTCGCTGCCGTCGCGCCGTGGTGCAGCTGGAGGACTTGCCACCCGAGGTCGTGGAGGCGCAGCCCAAGCCGGCGGCGGCGGACGCGCATGGCGACGAGCGGACGCGCATTCAGCAGGCGCTGCAGTCGGCGCACGGCAACCGCACGCATGCCGCAGCGCTGCTGGGCTGGAGCCGCGCGACGTTCTACCGGCGGATGACTGAGCTGGGGATGCCCGCGCCGCCGCGACGGCGGATCTGAGCACCAAAAATCGCAACAAACACAGATGGTTGACCGGCCGCAGCTGCCTTCGCCCGTCATGGCCTGTCGGAGATCGTCCGACAGGCACCGCGAGCCAATGCCGATCCACGAGGCGACTCACTTGGATAAACAGCCACTTGCGCCCGGCTCGCGCCCAGACGGGCGCAACGCGCGCCCTGAGCTGTCCGGATCACGCCGCCGTTTTGCCCCGCGAGCGCGCCGCCAGACGGGAGCGTTCCGAAATCAGATCGCACCAAGCCTAGCGATTACAGCAGCTTGAACTCGATGCGGCGGTTCTTCGCTTGGCCGGCCTTCTTGGCGTTATCGGCGATCGGCTTTTCATCGCCGTATCCCACCGCGACGATGCGCGCGGCGTCGATGCCTTTCTCCACAAGATACGCCTTGACCGCGTCCGCGCGCTCCTGGCTCAGCTTCTTGTTGGCGGCCGCATCGCCGGAATTGTCCGTATGTCCGGACACTTCCACTTTGACCTCCGGGTACTCCTTCATCAGCGTCACCGCGTTGTCCAGCACCTTGAACGACGGCTTCTTGATGGAAGCCTTGCCGGTGTCAAACACGATGCCCTTGATCGCGCCGGAGAAGCTCTTGGCCAGCTTGCTTGGCAGCTGGTCGGGGCAGCCGTCGCTGTCTTCGAAGCCGTTCTTGGTCTCGGGCTCGCTGGGGCACTTGTCGTCCTTGTCCGGGATGCCGTCCTTGTCCTGGTCGGGCAGCTGGTCGGGGCAGCCGTCTTCGTCCTGGTAGCCGTTCTTGGTCTCCGGCTGGTCGGGGCACTTGTCTTTGTCGTCCGGAATGCCGTCGTTGTCCTTGTCCAACACGTCCGGGCAGCCGTCCTCGTCCTGGAAGCCGTTGACGGTCTCAGGCTCGTTGGGGCACTTGTCCTTGTCGTTCGGGATGCCGTCCTTGTCGTCGTCGCCGGCGTCGGGGCACCCGTCTTCGTCCAGGTAGCCGTTCTTGGTCTCGGGCTCGTTGGGGCACTTGTCCTTGTCGTCCGGGATGCCGTCGGCGTCGTTGTCCGGATCCGGGCAGCCATCCTCGTCCTGGAAGCCGTCGCGGTCCTCGGGGTCGTTGGGGCATTTGTCGTGGTCGTCGTCGATGCCGTCCTTGTCGCTGTCGCCGGCGGTGGTGCCGAGGCGGACGTAGAAACCGGCCATGGCTTCCCAGTCGGTCTGCAGCGCAGACGTCAACTTCACGGAGTCATAGCCGGGAATGACGAGCATCCGGCCGTCGACGCGCGCGCCGAAGCGGCGGTGGAAATCCCAACGCGCGCCGATGCCAAACACCGTGTCCGTGTCGAAATCCTTGACCTGGTGGCCTACGGCTTTCAGCACGCCTTCGGAGCCAAGGCCCACGGTCAGAAATGGCCGCACCGGGAAGTCGATCGGCAGCGAGGCGATGACCTGGCCGCGGATGCCGAGCACCGGATCGCTGGTGGAGGTGACGCTGCGCAAGTGCGAAAACGAGTACTTGAACTCGCCTTCCACGCCGAGCCAGCTGAAGATGTTGAAGCTGGCGCGCGCGCCGATCAGCCCGGCATTGCTCGCCGTGTCAGCGACGAACTGCGGCTTGGTATCGCCCAATTCCGTGTTGTGGCTCAGCCAGTTGTAGCCGCCGAACACGCCGATGTCCGTCTCAAAGGCTTCCTGGGCCCAAGCGGAAGCGCTGGTCAGCAAGACAATCGCCGAAAAAAATGTTGGGATCCCAATGGTTGAGCGACCGATTCTGTGAAAATTCATCCGCACCCTCGTCAAAAAAGCCAATGCGCGATGGCGACGCGCAGCCGCAATGTTGCATTGCGTCAAGGTGGATGCAAGTCCCGGCGAAAATTCGCGGGCGCAAAGACGCGCAAAAGTTGACGATAGTTCGCGACGATCGATGCTCTCGTCTGACGCGGTGCGTCACCGGATGGAGGTCAAGATGTCGGTCATGAGTGCGGTCGTTCACGGAATCAGTCAGCAATTACAGCAACATATGCGCCAGTCGCCGATCCCTGTCCAGGGCTCCGGACGCGCACGCGTGATCGCGGTTGCCGCGCAAAAAGGCGGCGTTGGCAAGACGACGAGCGCGGTCAACCTGGCGGTCGCACTTTCGCAAGTGCATGGTCTGTCGACGCTTTTGGTCGATCTGGACAACCAGGGCCACGTCGCGTCCAGCCTGCGCGCGCACGTCAAAGGCGTCGCGGCGCAGACGGTCTCCGGCGCGCTGCTGATGCCCGGGGCGGAGTTGGACCTGCGGCCGGCGATCGTGGCGACCAACCTCGATCGGCTGTGGCTGACCGGCGCGGACAAGCAGCTGGGTGCGGCGGAAGCGCAGCTGGCGACCCGTTTGGGCCGCGAGATGCTGCTGACCCGGGCGCTGCGCGCGAGCCGCCA
Source organism: uncultured Myxococcales bacterium (assembly GCA_903929795.1). Lineage (GTDB taxonomy): Bacteria > Myxococcota_A > UBA9042 > UBA9042 > UBA9042 > CAIYBN01. The sequence continues at coordinate 257,217 of CAIYWC010000097.1, forward strand.
GCAGTTTGACGCGATCGTGCTGGATTGCCCGCCGAACCTCGGGCTGCTGACGCTGAACGCGCTGCTGGCCGCCGACCACGTGCTGGTGCCGTGCGATCTGAGCGTGCTGGCGCTGGAGGGCGTAGACGATTTGATGAATACGATCGGGCAGTTGGAGATGACGTTTGGCCGAGCGCCGCAGATTCTCGGGCTGCTGCACACGCGCGTGGACAAGCGCAACCACAAGCAGAATGCCGCGATCCGGCGCGCCGTCGCGCAGCGCTATGCGGGCCTGGCGATGGAGACCGAGATTGCCGTCAACACGTCGCTGCCGACGGCGCAACTTGGCGGAACTTCAGTGTTTGCCTGTGCGCCGGACTCGACGGGCGCGCGGGATTACGCAGCGCTTGCGGCGGAAGTCCACGCGCGGGTCTTTGCCTGACGGGCCGAAATCAGTCGGTCGCGCTTTCCGCGACGACGCCGGGAATCGTGAAAATCGCGTCCAATTCCTGAGCGATATCACCCTCTTCCGTCGCGCGCGCCACCGACAATTCCTTGACCAAAAGCGTGCGCGCCTGATCGAGCATCTTGCGCTCACCAAACGACAGCGCCTTTGTGGACTTGAGCAGGCTCAGGTCGCGCAGCACTTCCGCGATGTCGAAGATCGAGCCGTTGTTGAGCTTTTCCACGTAGGAACGGTAGCGGCGGTTCCAGGTCTGGTGCGAGACCTGCATGGAGCGGTCTTTCAGCATCCGGTAGATGCGGTCGACCTCCATATTGCCAATCACCTTGCGCAGGCCCACGGAGTGCACTTTCGAGACGGGAATCATGATTTTACGATTGGTATTCAGGACGTTGAGCATGTACAGAACTTCGGTGTTGCCCGAGATCTGCTTGGACTCAATGCCCGTGATTTCCGTCACGCCTTGGCCGGGATAGACAGCGCGATCGCCGATCTTGAACATCATGACAGCCTCCGCGGGAGATCGATGCGTGTGCATCGGTCGTGGCAAGGGCCGCAGGCTTAAGGCGCGCGGCGTCTGGGGCAGTCTGACGGAATCAATGCATGCCGTCAGGCCGTCCCTGAGTATAGCGCGTCGCCGGAAGGCGGAGCAACGGAAATCGGCGGCGCCACACAATCCGTGACGAATTGGTGTCAGATCAACGTCTGTCGTGCCTTGAGTGCGCGGCCCAGCGTGCCGTGGTCGAGGTACTGCAAGTCGGTGCCCTGCGGCACGCCGCTGGCGATCCGCGACGTCCGCACCGGTCGCCCGCGCAGCAGGCCGTGCACATACGACGCGGTCGCTTCACCTTCCACCGAGATCGACGTCGCGAGAATGACCTCCTCGACGCTGTCCGCTGCCAGCCGCCCCAGCAGATCGTCGATGTGCAGATCGCGCGGCCCGACACCTCGCAGCGGCGACAGGACGCCGCCCAGCACATGGTAATGACCGTGGAATTCGCCGGAGCGCTCGATCGCCAGCAGGTCCGCGATGCCTTCCACCACGCACACCGTCCGCGGATCCCGGCGCGGATCGCTGCACACCGCGCACAGCCGCGCCGTCGCCAGGTGGTGGCATTGCTGGCAAAAGCCCACGCCCGCGTGCAGGCCCGCGAGCGCGTGCGAGAGTGCCTCCGCGTACGCCGGCGGCTGGCTGAGGATGTGCAGCGCCAGGCGTTGCGCGGACCGTTCGCCCACGCCCGGCAGGCGACCCAGCAGCGCGGTCAGGCGTTCCAGCGCCTGCGGCAGCGCATCCATCAGAGGCTGGCCTCGTCCACGGAAACATGCGTGATTTCGCCCTGAAACGCCTCGACAACCATCTGCACGCGGCTGTCGTCGCGCAGGGCGGCCTCGCGGTCGCTGCGGCTGGTGGATTTTTCGCGCTGGCGGCGTCCGCTCAGGCTCTCCTGGCTGGCGCGCGCGTCCGGCGGGCCGACTTCCACGCGGACATCGCCCAGCACGCGGGTCGCGCCAGCCTGCATCGCGTCAAGTGAATCCGCCTCGCGTGCCGAAGATGAAAGAAATTCAGTGCCGAAACGCAGCGTGACTGTCGTGCCGTCAAACGACGTCAGCGCGCGGTCGATCAGCGTCGCGACGGTCGACTTGCCGGCGTCGCGAATCGCCGCGGCCCAGGCCAACAGCGTGGCGTCATCCAGCGCGCGTGGCTGGCGCGCCGGCAGTGGTTGAGGCGCGGGCGGCGCCACCGCGCTCGCGGGTTCAGGCAGCGGCTGGGGCGGCCGCGGTGGCGTGAGCGGTTGCGTGCGCGCAAGCCCGGGCGGCGGCGGCAGCCCACCCGGAGACGGCAGCCCACCCGGAGACGGCAGCGCACCCGGCGTCGGCGGCTTGGGCGGCGCCCCCTGCGGCGTCTGTTGCGGATTGCGCGCCGGGGGCAGCCCGCGCCCACCCGCCAGCAGCGACTCGACCCGCACAGCGAGGTCCGCGACGTCGATCAGCGCCGCGGCCCGGCACAGCCGCACCATGCCCAGCTCCAGCGTCAGGCGCGGATGCCCCGCGCGCGCGACCTGCTCCGCCAGCTCCAGCAGCACGTGCGCCAGGCGCTCCAGCTCGGCAGTCGGCACGTCGCGCGCCATCGCCTGCAGCTGTTCCAGCTCGGTCTCGGCGCGATCCACCAGATCCCGCGCATTCGCGCCAGTCAGCCGCGCGACCAGCAAGTCCCGGGATTCCATGGCCATTGTGCGCGCAAAAGTCTTCAGGTCCATGCCGTGGTCGTGCGCCGCCGCGACGCTCTCGATCGCCCGCTTGGCGTCGCGGCCCAGAAGCGCCTGCATCAGCGCATGGGTGCGGTTGCGATCGGCGACGCCCAGCAGCCCTGCCACCTCGTCGCCGACCAGATTGGCGCCGCCAAACGCGATGACCTGGTCCAGCACCGACAGCGAATCGCGCAGCGACCCGTCGCCTTCGCGCGCCACCAGGTACAGCGCTTCCAGCTCGGCAATCACGCCTTCGCTCTCGCAGATCTTGGCCAGCAGCTTGACGATATCGCCCGCCTTGACCCGGCGGAAGTCATAGCGCTGGCAGCGCGAGCGGATCGTGATCGGCAGCCGCTGCGGGTCCGTCGTCGCCAGGATGAACGTCACGTGCGCGGGCGGCTCCTCCAGCGTCTTCAGGAACGCGTTGGCCGCCTCGTTGGTCAGCATATGCGCTTCGTCGATGATGTAGATCTTGTGGCGATCGCGCACCGGCGAGTAGCCAACGCCGCTGCGCAGCTCGCGAATTTCGTCAATGCCGCGGTTGCTGGCGGCGTCCAATTCGTGGACGTCGATGCACGTGCTGCTGGCGATTTCCCGGCACGGCGCGCATACGCCGCACGGGGTCGGCGTCGGGCCGTTCACGCAGTTGAGCATCTTGGCGACAATGCGCGCGGTCGAGGTCTTGCCGGTCCCGCGCGCGCCGCAAAACAGCAGCGCATGCGGTACCCGTTTCATCTCGATGGCGTTGCACAAGGCCCGGGCGATGTGCTCCTGGCCGACGAGCTCGGACAGCATGGCCGGCCGGTATTTGCGGGCAAGGACGAGGTACGCCATCTTGAACCCCCAGACGCGAAGTTCGACCAGAAACACAAAAGGCCCCGAAAATCGGGGCCTTTTGCTCATTCATGTCCAGGGCTGGCGGCACACGGCTTAGCCGCTACCGTTGCTTCCTCTCAGACCTGGCGGGGTTCACAACACCACCGTTGCCGCCAGCCTTGGACACGAATCGCGCAGACACTTCTTCCACCGTGCATCGCCTCGGTCGTGGCGGAGAGAACGGGATTCGAACCCGTGGTACCCTTTTGGAGTACACCCGCTTTCCAGGCGAGTACCATAAACCACTCGGACATCTCTCCGTTCGCGCTTCTCATCTTCGCCGATCCGCGGCTTACGTCCTCGCGAGCCTCGGTCGCGTACGTCAGTACGCTCGGTCGGTCCGCTCCGGGCGCGCTCGCGGCTCGGCTGAAGCTGCTGTGCGCGATCACATTTACCCTAAACCACTCGGACGTCTCTCCGGCCTCGGGCAGAAACACCACAATTCACTGGCGGAGAGCGAGGGATTCGAACCCCCGATACCTTTCGGTACACCTGATTTCGAGTCAGGCTCCATCAGCCACTCGGACAGCTCTCCAGTGAGTGGGCACGCGACCTGCGGTGCAGGCGCGCGCTTGAGATAACGCTGTGTTCTGCCTAACGATTTGCCCTTTTCGCCGGTGCGCAACCGGACGGGCAAGCCGCGCCACGATAGCGCAGCCCGGGGTTGCGTGCAAGGGTCAGCCCGCGGGCGCCTCCGCCGGCGGCACGTCGTCAACCCGATCCAGCGGATGCACGTCGTGGTCGATGGCCGGGATCACGCGCTCGCCGCTGCGCAGGCTGGCAAAAAAACCAGTGAGCATCCGGCTCGCCGCCGCGCGCCGCACGCCTTCGGTCAGGATCATCCGGTGGTTCAGCCGCTCGTCGTGGCCCAGCTGGTACAGGCTGACCGCCGCGCCGGCCTTGGGATCGCGGCAGGCAAAAACCAGCCGCCCCACGCGCGCGTTGATCGCCGCGCCCATGCACATCGGGCAGGGCTCCAGCGTCACGTACAGGGTGCAGTCGTTCAGCCGCCAGGAGCCCAACGTACGCCCGGCCTGGCCCAGCACGATGATCTCCGCATGCGCTGTCGGATCCTGGTCCTGCTCGCGGCGATTGGACGCGATCGCCACGATTTCGCCCTCATGCACGACGACTGCGCCGATCGGCACGTCTCCCGCATGGCCAGCTTGCACCGCCGCGCGCAGGGCCACGTCCATGAAGTACTGGTCGGGGTGGAGGGTCATGTCGTGGTGATTCCGCACAGGGCCGTTCTGCGCCTCACTGCTTCTGCAGCGTTCGCGTCGGAAGCGTGAATCTCTTGAGGAGGGCGGGCACAGCTGGGCTCGAACCAGCAACCTTCGGTTTCGTAGACCGATGCTCTATCCAGTTGAGCTATGAGCCCGTTGCAAGGACGGGAAGGCACCAGAAACAGGTCAGCAACGACGGTTGCTGGCGGGGAGGAGGGGATTCGAACCCCTGATAGGATTTAAACCCTATGACGGTTTAGCAAACCGTTGCCTTCAGCCACTCGGCCACCTCTCCGTCATCTGCGAAAGACCTCCAGGCGTTGCCTTTTTGGCCCTCCGGTGAGGATTTCTTTCACTCCCCGAAGGGATTCGCGGGCGGGAGAGGAGGGATTCGAACCCCCGGAGGCTATTCACCTCGGCGGTTTTCAAGACCGCTGCCATAAACCGCTCGGCCACTCTCCCCAAGTTTCGGCCAGCGCGGGGCTGGTTGCAACGTCGGGCGAAGCATTGCTCGCGGGCGCACCGCAAGCGAGTGGGCCAAGAGTCTAGCCACCTCGTGGCCGTTGCGCAAGCCCCCTTGCTGCCCATGCCGCAATCGGGGATGCTGCGCGCGGCAGTCAGGCGGAGTCAGCACGTGCGCGAATTCGAGGCGATTGGCGAACTTGCGGCACGCGCGGCGAATCCGGCGGACCCGCTGCACGCGCTGCTGACCGCGGGCATCGCGCAGACGTCCGGCCTGCATCCCGCGAGCCTGGAGCGGCTGGTCGTGCTGTGGGGCCAGCATTGGCAACGTGATGAATTGCAAAAGGCTTTACGGCGTGGGCTGCACGGACACGCGCGGACGTTCCGGCCCGTGGGAAGGGTCGCGATCGTCGCGCCGGGCAACCTGTGCGTTGCGACGTGGCAGGCGATCGCCGAGGCGTTGCTCGTCGGCAACCGCGTGACGGTGCGGCCGGGCTCGGGCGATCCGCACGCGGCGGACAACTTTGCGCGCGCGCTGCGGCACATCGACCCGTTTCTTGCAGATCGCTTGGAAATTCAACGGTTTGAGCGCGGTGATCGGACCGCATGGCTGCGCTGGCTCGGCCAGTCCGATGCGCTGCTGGTCTTTGGCGGCGACGAGGCGACCGGCGCCGTGCTGCAGCTCGCCGGTCAGGCGCAGTTCGTCGGGCGCGTGCGGTTGCACGGTCACCTCCAGTCGATTGGCGTCCTCTCGACGCAGCTCCTCGCGGACCCGGATGCGCTGCGGCGCGCTGCGGCGGGCTGGGCGGTGGACGCGCTGCTGGCCGACGGGCGTGGCTGCATGTCCCTTCGCGCGCTGTGGCTGGTCGGCGCGATCGATGACGCGGGCCGGTCGCTGGTCCGCTCGACCTTGGCAACAGAATTCGCGAGTGTTGCCAATGAGTTGCCTGCTGGACGTGTGGACCCGCGCTGGCAGGCCCAGAGTCAGCTGGCGATCGAGAGCCACGCTTTTGCCGCCACCGTGAGCGGCGAACGCTGGCTGGAGCGAGGCGCCGGCTGGGCGATCCTCGGCACGCAGGGACCGACAGCGGCGGCGCTGGGGCCGGGTGCGCGGGCGCTGGCGGTGTGGGAGGCGACCGATGCGCGCGATCTGCAGCGGCAGCTGACGCCCTGGCAGCACAAGCTCTCGACGGCGTCTGTGGCGCTCGGCGCCGATCGCGCGCACGTGCGCGACCTGCTGGAGCGACTCGGGGTGCACCGGACCTGCGCGCCTGGGGCGATGCAGGCGCCGCCGGCCGATCGCGCGCCCGATGGCCATGTGCCGTTCAGCGCGCTCGTTCGGCTGTCGGATCGGGCTTAGGCACGCTGACCGAATGCGAAGTTCCTGGCCTTTGGAACCGCAGTGTGCCGCCCGAGGTGCACGCTGGCGGTCCCCGTCCGAGAGGCAACAGGCCTACCGGACTGAACGTGGTGTCGCGTTTGGGCCAGCCTGCGCGGCCGTCAGCGCGCGCGTTTGGGCGTCATCCACACGGACTGTTTGCCGCGCTGCACGAGCAGCGACAGCACGTCATCGGGCCGCGCCGCGCGAACATCCGCCTCCAGCGTCGCGGCGGTTGTCACCTGGCGCTTGCCCAGCCGCGTAATCACGTCGCCTACGCGCAGCCCCGCATGATCGCCCACGCCGCCGCGATCCACGGCGACAACCAGCGCGCCCGTCGTCGCAGCGATGCCAAAGCGCTTGCGGAGTCCCGGCGTCAAGTCAGCCACCGTCAGCGCCAAGCCGGCGATCGGCAGCGTCGTCTGGGGAGCCTCCGCCGGCGGCATCGGCCGCGGCGGTTCGACGATCTCCAGCGGTCGCGGCAGCGCCTGCAGCTGGACCTGAACGGTCAGCGATTTGCCGTCGCGGATCAGCTCCACGGGCACCTTGGCGTGCACGCCGGCCTGCGCCGCCAGCCACGGCAGATCGCCCGCCGCGCGCACGGGCTGGCCGTCAAACGCCGTCAGCACGTCGCCTGGCCGCAGCCCCGCTTGGTCCGCCGGGCTGCCCGGGCCCACTTCCGTCAGGACCGCGCCGGCGACGCGCGCGAGCTTGAGCACCTTGGCCAGCTCCGGCGTCACGTCCCGAAACGCCAGGCCGAGAAACGAGCGCTCCACGCGGCCTTTCGCCAGCTGCGGCAGCAGCTTCTTGGCCATGTTGGACGGAATGGCAAAGCCGATGCCCTGCGCGTCGCCGCGGATTGCGGTATTGATGCCGATGACCTCGCCGCGGATGTTGCACAGCGGGCCGCCGGAATTGCCGGGGTTGATGCTGGCATCGGTCTGGATGAAGCTGGCGAGCATCGGTTTGCCGGTAGGCTGGACCTCGCTGCGGCCGATCGCGCTGACGATGCCGACGGTGACGGTGTTGGTCAGGCCAAACGGGTTGCCGATGGCGACGACCCACTCGCCCGGGCTGATTTTGCCGCTGTCGCCGAGCGGCGCGATCGGGAACGGGCCCTTGCTGTCGACCTGCAGCAGCGCCAGATCCGTGCGCGGGTCGCGGCCGATGACGCGCGCCTTGAAGACGCGGTCGTTGGCCGTGCGCACGGTGATGTCGCGGGCGCCGTCGATGACGTGGTCGTTGGTCAGCAGGTAGCCGCTGGCGTGGATGAAAAAGCCGGCGCCTTCGCTGGTGACGATCGCGCCCGAGCTGCCTTCGCGCCCGGCTTGGCCTCCGCTGCCGACGGTGGAGATGTTCACGACGGCCGGCGAAATCCGCTTGTACAGCACGGAGAACGCGTCCATCGTCACGGGCGAATGGGCGCTCAAACCGGTGTGCCCGGCCGGTTTCTCGCTCCACAGCCTGTCCGGGACGCGACCGTCCTGCGGCGCGGCCATCGCCGTGCCTGGCGCAAGCACCAGCAGCAAGATCCAACGCAGCATCGTCCGCTCCCAGCCGGGCCTATGCAACACGCGCGCGGTCCGGTTCATTTCGCGGTGGCGGCGGGCGACAGCGCCTGGAGGTACCTGGCCTTCGCGTAGCCGTTTTGCCCGCTCGCCGGGCCCGTCAGCACTTCCAGCCGCGACCAGCCTTCGCCGGTCGTCAAGAATACGTGGACGCGATCGCCGTCGTTCAAGTGCGCCAAATCGCGGGCCTGCGGGTGCGCCGCCGCCCGCAGCACCAGGTACGGCGACTCCGGATCCGCGCGCACGCCCGTCACCTCGTGCGTCGCGCGCGACACGCGACGCGCGTCTTCCAGCGCGTGCTGGCGCGCGTTGGCCTTCTCGTCGCGCAGTTCGACAACGGACGCCTGCGTCGCCGCATCATCGCGAACGTTCACCGGAATCCGCCGGATCGCGTCGATCGCCTGCTGCGCCGCCATCGCCAGCTTGGGATCGTCGCGGCTGTTGCCGTACGCCGCAATCGCCTTGTCGGCGGCATCCGCAGCCGCCTCGATGGGCGCGAGCGCGGCTGTTGCCTCTGAACCGTCCGCAGGCGGCGCGTCGGCGGATCGCCCCGGCTTGGGTGCAACCCACGGTGCTGGGTCAGAATCGGCTTGCGGCTTCATGACTTTGCCGTCACCCGTGACGCTCTCCAGCCAGGCCCGCCAACGATACGGCAGCACTTCCGAGTCCGGCGTGAACGACGTGTACGCGAACAGCCCGACGATTCCGGCAGCGATCACGCTCAAGCCGCCGATGCCGACATACAGCAGCCAAGGCGGTAGTCTGCGATTTTGTTGCGGATCCGGTGGCACAGCTTCCCCCGGGGCGAGCGCGTTGACCGGCTACTGGACCAGCGCCAGGCGCGACGGCGGCACGCAGTACTTCTGGGCGGCCGTCGTCGCCGTCGCCGGCGCGAACGTCCAGCATTTGGCGCTGCCGGAGACGCCGGATTCCGCGGGGCAGTCCGCGTCGGAGCTGCAATCCTGCGTGCAGACCGGCGCCGTGCCGTAATAGGCCAGGCAAATGTTGAGATCGCACTGCGGATGCTTGGTCACGACGCAGCTGGTGCTGCCGGCCGTTCCGGTGCAAATGCCCTTGTCAGTCACTTCCTTGTCCAACGGGCAGGACGCGTAGGGCGCCGTGGTTTCGCAACCGGCGAGCCAGCACGACAAGCCCAGGGCCAGGACGGCGAGGATTCGATCGAAGCGCATGAGCCAGATTCCTTGGGGAATGATCCCGCGTGTCGGGTTGTAGCCTTTGCAGGCGCGGCGCGTCAATCGCCTAATACATGCCCGTCATGCGCATGAAGAAGCCGCCCTGGTCGGTTGTGCGGATGTCGCCCGCGTTGGTCTCGGTGAAATGCGTGAAGTTGTAGCCGCCGCCCACACGCAGCGCCTTGGCAAAGCGCCACGCCACTTCCAGCAGCGCGCCGTGCTGCAAGTCCTTGGTGAGCAGCGTCTCCAGGAACCGGTATTCCGTCGCCAAATCAATGCGGTCCGTGACATGCCAGCCCAGCCGGGAAATGAGCAGCAGGGTCGAAGAATTCTCCGGTGTCATGTCCGCCAGCGCCTCCGTCACGCGCCGCAGCGCGGCTTTCTGCGAGAACTCAAAGCGCAACGGCAGCTGTGCCACCGGCTCGATGCTCAGGATGTCCTTGACCGACCGCTCCGTCGTTCCGGTGCCGTCCGTGCTCGGCCGCTGGTCGATGAGATGGCTGACTTTGGTGATGAGATTGAGCCAGTTGTGCGTGATCGGTCGGAACGCCGCGCCCAGCGTCGCCTCCAGTGCTTCGGCCTCCAGCGTGTCGGTGGTCTGGTTCTGCGTGCGCGTGTAGTTCGCGCGGCCAAACAGCGTCCACTCCTTGCTCAGCCCGACCTGGCCGTTGTTCAGCGTCAGGATCTGCAGCTTGCGCACGCCGCCGAAATTCGGATCGCCTTGATCGAGCCGCACTTCCTGGCGCGAGGTGACCTTGTATTTCTCCGCCCGCAGCCACTCCAGGCCCAGCGACAGCGCGTCGCGCGACGTGTTGCCGCCGCCCGCCGCGAACGTCTGCTGCCGCTCGTAGCCTGCGTCCAGGTTCACGCCCTTGGCGACCTCAAACCGCTTGCCCACGCCCATCACCGCGCGGTTCATGCGGGCGTCGTTCAGCGCGTCCACCTGGTATTCGCCGTACGCGCGGGTCTTTTGGTCGTCGCCGTAGCGGCTCTCCGCGCCCACGACGCTCGACGACACCAGGTGGCCGGTCGCGTTCGAGTCCTCCAGGCGCTGCTGGACGTACAGGCTCGTGCTCTTGTCCAGCATCGTGCGCAGGCCCGCCGACGTCGCGTTCTGGCCCGCCCAGCCCAAGCGCTCGCTGACGACAACCGCCAAATCCTTGGCGATTTTGTACTCCACGCCCAGCGCGGTCGACAGGTGATCCGCCGTGTTGCGGAACTGCGTCGGATCGCCGCCGATGATGCCCTGCTGGTCCGCCCGCAGCACCAGCCGATCCGTCGCGCGATACGCCGCGCCCGCCGCGACCGTGTCGCTGGTGCGGCCGGTGCCCAGGCTGTCCAGCCCGTACGCCACCGTGTTCGCGCCGAGCAGCGTCCATTTTGCGTCCAACTTGTGGGCGTCCTGCACCGATGCCGTCTGCTGGCTCAGGCTCAGGAAGCTGCTGGTCGGATTGGCATTTTGGTTAGCCAGACTGCCCGGCGGCAGCACCGAGCCCGTGCCGACAAGCCCGCCCACCGCGCCGTACTGCGTGCCCGTGCCCGGCGCGCTGTACGGGTTCGCGACACCGCCGTCCGAGAACAAGCCGTCGTAGCGCACCTGCAGCGTGTTGCGCTGGCTGAGCGGCAGCATCGCGTCCACGCCGGCTTTTTGCATGCCCTGCTGCAGGATTGAGCCGCCCGACTGGAACCCTGCCTGCATCCACTGGTACCACGCGCGCACGCGCCCGCGGTCGTTCACGCCCGTCACGTCCGGCGGCAAGTCGGTCGGCCGCGCGTCCGGCGACCGGCCCAGCACGTCGCGCAGGTCCAAATCCACGGCCACCTTCACCGCTTGGCCTTGCACCGGCTGGCCTGCGCTGGTCGTCGTCGTCGGCTGGGTCTGTTGGCCAAAAGTCAGTCCGCCGTCATCGGAGACCGCCAGCAACGTGTCGCGCGACTGGCTGAACGCGTATTCTCCCGTCATTTTGCTGCGTTCGCCCAGCTTGACGACGACGTCGCCGCCCGCCACGCGGTAGGTCGGCGCATCGGCGCGGCCTTCCTGCACGTAGCTGCCGCCGACATCGACGCGGCCGTTGGCAAACTTTTCGCGCAGTTGCCCGCCAAAGGACACGGAATCCGTGCTCTGGACGCCGCGCGCCTCGTACGTCGTCTCGACAAACAGCGGCTGGCCATTCCACGTCATGCTCTGGCCCGCCAGACCGGTCTGGCCCAGCAGCAGCGTGCCGTCTACCGCGCCCGACACCGGCGACTTGAACGTCAGGCGGCCTTGCACCGGGTCGATGACGTAATCCGTGTTGCGCGCCTGCGGAATGCGCCCCAGCTCCATGCCCGAGATGCGGTCGCGGATCACCAGGTCGATGCGCTCGGAGCCTTCCACAACATCGCGAACCGACAGGTAATACAGCGAACCGCCGGTCCCGCGCATCACGTCCGTGTGCCGCGCGACGGTGGCGTCTTGCTGGGCGGCAAAGCCCTTGACGGTCGTGTCAAAGTCTCCGTATTTGCGGCTGAATTCCAGCCATGCGCCGTACAGCGTGCGGTCGTAGCGCAGCAGCTCGATGCCCTGCAGCCGCGCCGCGAAGTTGCCGATCAGGAACTTGGTCCGCTCGGCTTCCACGAGGATGTACAGCTGGCCGCGCGCCTTGACGTCCTGCGTCGGCGCGGACGCATCTCCGTACACCGGATAGAATTTCGTCGGATCGATCAGGTTCGTGGCAAAATCCTGTAAATTCGGGTCTTTGGCAGTGTCCACGTGTGCCGTGAACGACAGATCTTTGAGCCCGAGGAACTCGCCGCTCACCCGCCCCTTCGCATACAGCGCGACGCGACCGGTCAGCTGCACGTTGCCGATCGCCAGCGACCCCGGCTGATCGACCTCCTCCAGATGCGCGCCTACGTGGCTCACAGAACCGTCGGCGATCGCCAGCAGGAACAGCGCGCGGTCCTTGACCGTCACCGGCCGTTCCAGGATCGCCCGGTTGCCGGCCTTGTCGGTGGCCGTCACCGTCAGCGTCGACGCGCCGATCGGCAGGCGCACCAGCGCGTAGAAGTTGCCGTCCTCGTCGACGATCGCGGCCTGGCCTTGGACCTCCACGCGGTTGGCCCGCAGCGTCTTACCGCGCACCGCGAGCTCCGGCTGTGCCAGCTCCAGCGGGCCCGGCGGCAGCATCACCGACAGTTCTGCGGCCGGCAGACCGGCGGCTTGTGCGGCAACCGGCGACAGCGCACCGGGCTGGGCCACTTCCGCAGCTGCGGCGGGCAGGGCGACGGCCGCTGGCGCCGAGGTGGCTCCCGTTGGCACGGCCGCGGCTACGGGCACCGCATCGGCCTGAGCCTTCAGCCCCTCGAGCAGCGCGGCGCCAAAAATCCCGGGATCCGTTGCGGTTTCACCTGCCGGCAAGCCGACGGCGGCACGCGCACTGGGCAGCGCTTTGGCACCGACAGTCACGAACTCATCGCGGCCCGCGCCATCGGCTTGCCGCAAACTGATCAGCACCTTGCCATCGGCGGGCCGGTCGACAAGGAGTGCGGCGCGGCCGGCGTCGTCCAACTCAAACGGGTTGCCGTTGATCAGCAGCCGCGGTGGCTTGGCGGCCAGCGTAAACGCGTCCTTGCGCGGATCCGTCACGTTATCGCGCACTTCAAACGGGATTGGCGCCGACCACACGCGGCTGCCCCACTCGGTCTCCGCGCGCAGGCGCAGGGCATACGGGCGACCGCGGGTCAAATCGCCGATACCGCTGAATCCCGGACGCGCCCGCAGCGTCACCTGCAGCGGCGGATCGCGGCCATCCACTTGTTCGACAAGCAGCGCGCCCAAGCGGCCGCCTTCGCCCAGCTCGCGGACTTCCAGCGCGTGGCGGACCCAGCCGCCGGAGTGCTCGACCTGCAGCACGATCGGCGCCCCAGGCTCCAGCGCCGTCGACGTCGGGTCGGACGGCAGTCGCGGATCGCCCAGCGGTCGCTTGTCCGGCCCCAGCAGCCGCGCGCGCAGGAACCGCGGCGCCATCACCTTGCTGTCCACGGCAATCGCCAGCGTCGCCGCATCCACGGCCACGGGCACGACGCCCGGGCCCGGCTTGGGCGGCTCATCGCGCGGACTGTCCGTCGTCGCGGTCGCCTCCACGCGCGTCGGACCGACCGCCTCGAACTTGCAGGCAATCGGGAACGTCAGCGGCAGCGTCAGGCCACGCGTCAGGTACAACACTTTTTGCTCGTCGCCGATCACCGTCGAGCCCGGCGGCAGCGTGTCCGCGTCCAGCTTGAACAGGTGGTTGCCCGGCGGGATGTCCATCAGGTGCGCGCGGCCATAGGCGTCCGTCACGGCAAACTGGCCAATATCCGCGTAGATCCGCGCGCCGGGCAGGCCGTCCTCGCCGTCGTCCTGCTGGCCGTTCTGGTTGCCGTCGCAGTACGCTTTGACCAGCACCATGCCCTTGTCAAACAGTGGATCGGCCTGTACCAGGAACTGCGCCGTCGACCGGCCGCTCAGCTGCTGGCCGGAAATGTCATACAATTGCGCCGCAAATTCAAGCTGTTGACCCGCCTTGGCGGTTGGCGTCACGACCATCTGTGCGCGCAGTGTCAGGCTGCCACCCGGCGGCAAGTCCAGGCCGACCGGCTTGTTCGTCGTCGGCGAAATGCGGTGCACCACCATCAGCGGCGCGTCCAGCTGCGCCAGCGGGATCTTGACCGGCAGGTTGTTGGCGCCCAGCACCGTCAGATCCGCGCCGCCCGGCACAAGATTCAGGCCTGTCGGCAGCAGGTTGCGCAGCTCCACGCCGCCGCGGCCTGTCAGCGCATCCGCGGCAAAGCCCGCGGTGGAGTTGTTCTGCACCGTCACGGTTGCGTACAGCAGATCGCCGACCTGCGCTTGCGCCTTGGACAGCCGCACGCCGACGGCAATCGCGCTGGACAGCTGCTCCACCGGCAAGTGGTTGTGGCGCGGCGCCGGCGGACCGCCCGTCACCGTCTGTGCGCCCCGACCGCCCGGCGTCGGCACCGCGGTTGCGCCCTGCAGCGAGAAGCGCGTCAGGTACCGCGGCAGCGTGTTACCGGCGATCTGCGGCAGCGCGTCGGGCACCACCAGACCTTGCTTGTCCAGCAGCGCGATGCCCGGATCCGGCCCATGGCCCGCCACAGGGAATGCCAGTCCGGCAGAAACTGTCGCCAATTCAATGCGATACGCGCGACCAGGCAGCGGCGCGAACATGTACGCGCCCGACGGATCGGTCGTCTGGCCCTGCTGGCCTGGCGGCAGCGCGTCGTCTGCCAGCAGCGCGTTGGGCGCGACCGGATCGCCCTCGTCATAGCGCAGCCACAGCCGCACGCCCGGCGTTGTCGTGCCCGCGTGCGCGTCGTACACGCGCCCCGTCGGCCGAATCGCCAGATCCAGCTTGCCCGACAGCTGGCCCGGGGCGTCGACAATCCGCTCCAGGAACACCGCGCCGCCGGGCGATAGCACGCGCACCCGCCGCTGGCCGTTGGGCACGTGCAGCACGTGGTACTGGCCTTGGTCATCGGCGATCGCCGTCAGGATCGGCCCGTCCACGCCCGCAGGCGGCAGCACGGCGACCTGGAAATGCGGGAAACGCAGGTCCGTCTGCGGCTCAAACACGTTGTCGTCGATGCCGACATCCTCAAAAATCACACCGGAAATCGCGCCTTCGCCGATCTGCGCGCCGGTCGTCACGCACGCCGGCTTGGACTCCGCGTGCACCGTCCCGGCGTTCAGCAGCACGTCCACCTTGGCGATATTGCAGATCGTCGACGCATCCGCCACGTTCGCCGCCACGCGCGCGCGCACGGACACGACCGCGCTCTCGCCCGCCTGCACCGACAGCCCCACGACCTTCAGCGTCGACCCGTCGTTTTGCAGCACCAGCCCCGGCGGCAGCAGCACGTCAGAATCCTTCAAGGGATCCATGCCCTTGGGCAGCGTGTCCTGCAGCACGATGCTGTCGGCTTTGGCGTTGCCGTTGTTTTGGACCGTCAGCGTGTAGCGCAGCCAGTCGCCCGGCTGCACCGACCCGCCGTTCTCGTCCTGCACGGCCTTGGTCACCGTCACCAGCGGCGCCGCCGGGCCAATCTGCGTCACGGTTGGCTGATTGCCGTTGCTGTCGTCGTTGTCGGCGTCGGTCGGCTCTGCCGGCACGCCTTTCGCGTTGGCGGTTCCCTGGTTGGACACCAGCACGCCGCCGAGAATCTTCACCTGGAACGTGACCACGCGCTGGCTGCCCGCGTCGATGGTGCCTAGATCCACGTGCACTTTGCCGGCGCTCACATCCACCCGACCCGCATCGCCGTCGGCCACGTCCGTCAGCGGTTTGCCATCCAGCATCAGGCTGGATCCGACGTAATGCGTCGTGTTCGGCAGCGGATCGTCCAGTGTGACCTGCTCCGCCGCGCCCGCGCCCGTGTTGCGCACGGTGACGGTGTAGACAATCGCCTCCCCGATGTCGGCCTGGCCGTTGCCGTTCACGTCCAGCACCTGCGCGGTCTTTTGCGTCTGGCGAATCGACGGGCCCTTGCCGATGCTCAGCGTCGCCGGGCCAATCGCGGTCGGCGGCACGTTGTCGGCCACCGCCGTCGCGGTGTTGGACACCTGCCCGCCCTCCTGCGCGTCCGGCCGCAGCCGCGTGCGGAAGGTCACGACTGCCGCGTTGGCCGTGCCCACCTGCAGCGTGCCGAGCGCCAGCCCCGCCGCCAACGGCGACGCGCCACTGACATCGGGCACCGTGTTGCCGTTCAGCGTCGTCGAGCCCGGCTCGTAGGTCATGCCCGCCGGCACCGCGTCCATCAGTCTCACGCCCGTCAGCGGCGCCGGCGACGTCGCGACCACGGTGATCCGCCACGTCACCGTCTCGCCGGGCATCAGCGCGCCGCCGTTGTCATCCTTCCCCGTCTTGGTCGACGCCTCCAGCGCGCTTTCGGTCCGCACCAGCACTACGGTCGGGTCATTCACCGTCGGCGTATTCGGGTCATCCGACGGCACCGCCGCCGGCACCGCGTCCGCCTTGACTTGCGCCTGGTTGGGCACCGTCGCCCCGTCCGGCGTATTCGCCTTGACCCGCGCGTCAAACGTCACGGTCGCCGTCGCGCCGGGCACCACCGAGGCCAGCGCGGTCGCGTTGGCCGCCGTCCAGGACACCGTCGTCACGCCCGCATTCGTCGTCTGTTTGCCGCCCTGGCCGACCGCCACGATTTCCAGCCGCGGGTCCAGCACGTCGTCGATCGCCACGTTCTCCGCCGCCGACAAGCCGGTCACCGACACCGCGATCGTGTACCGCAGCACGTCCAGCGGCGCGACCTTGCCGCCATTCAAATCCTCGACAGTCTTGACGACTTTCAGCTTGGGAATCGCGACAATCGCCAGCGTCGCCGGCTTGGCGTCGTAGCTGATGCCCGTCTCGCCCTCCTTCGCGCTCGCCTTGCCCTGCGCCACCGCGCCGTTCGCCGCCGTCGGTTTCACCCGCAGCGTCGCCGCCAGCGCCACCGACGCGCCACCCGGAATGTTCGCCAACCCTGCGTTATTCTTAATCGTCCAGGTCAGCAGCTTCTGCGCGTCGTCCCAGGTCGCGCCCTGGGGCGCCGTCACGTCAAACAGGGTCGCGTCCACCGGCACCGACACCGTCACGTTGCTCGCGTTTTCCGCCGTCGGCACCGTCACAATCACATGCAGCGTCACGGTGTCGCCCGGCTGCGCCGGCGTGGTCGCGGGCGCCTCCGGCGTCAGCTTGGTGTCCACCTGCAAGGTCGGGTATTTCACTGGGATGTTCAGCGAATTACTCAGCTGCTGCGCGGCATTTTGTGCCTTCGCCCGGGCCTGGTTGACGACAACCGTCCCCGTTGGCAGGTTCGGGCCGATCGCCGCATCAAAAGTCACGGTCGTCGTCTGACCCGGCGCCAGCGTCGGCACCAGCCAGTTCACCGTCGTGCCCGACACGCTGCCGCCTGTCCCGGCAATGGGGCTCACCAGCTGCGCCGGCAGGTCGTCGCTCACGGCCAGCTGCTGCGCCGCCGCGTTGCCGACGTTTTGCACGACAATCGTGAACCGCGCCTTGTCGCCCGGGAACAGGTGGCCGCCCGTCAGGTCCGTGTAGCTCTTTTGCAGCGTCAGGATCGGCCGGTTGACCACGAGGACCGGAAGTCCGGGAATCGCCTGTGATTGCAGCAAGTTTTGGGCCGAAGCTTGGGCCTGTAGCGCCAGCGAATCGCCGTCCTGGTCCGTCGCCGCAACCGTTCCGCGCACCGAGAGCGTCAGCGAGGCGCCCACCGCCACCGACGGCACGACCCACGTCACAACGCCGTTCGCCACGGTCCCGCCGCCCAACGCCTGCAGGTTCGCCCACTTCGCGTTCAGCGGCAGCGTCACCGTCACGTTCTTGGCATCGGCTTTGCCCGTGTTCTTGAGCTTGACGTCCAGCCGCACCACATTGCCCGGCGCGGCTTGGCCAATCTTTTGCACCCAGCCGCTTTCGTCGTCAGACGTCAGCGACGACTGGCTCAGGTTGGGCTGCGCGACAACTTTCAGCGTCGCCGTCGGGTTCGGCGTCACCGCCGGAATCTGCGCGATCACGTTCAGCAGCGTGCCATCCGGCGTGCCCGGCGCGATCGTCGCGCTGATGTGCAGCGTCACATCGCCCGTCGGCGTGATCGAGACGATCGGCACCGTCCAAGCGATCGTCCCCGCCGTCAGCGTTCCACCGTCAAAAACCTGCACATTGGTCAGCCCCGCCGCGGGCAGCAGCGCCTGGATGTTGACCAGCTGCGCCAGCGCGTCGCCCTTGTTTTGCAGCACGAGGCTCAGGTTGACCTGATCGCCGGGCTCCAGCGCGCCGCCGTTCATGTCCTGCACGACCCAATGGCTCGGCGACAGGTCGGCCTTGGCGACCACGGTCACGGTCGTCGGCTCGCGGATCGCGGTCGTCAGGTCCGCGTCCGAAAGCACCGGCACCTGCAGACCGGTCGCCGTGATCTGCGCCTGCTCGATGATCACCGCGCCGTTGAGCTGCGGCGTCTTCACCGTCGTCTGCACCGTCAGCGTCACGGAATCGCCCGGCGCCAGCGTGCCCAGCGTCCACGTCACCGTTCCGCCCGCCGTGCCCGCGCCCTGGACCACACCGCCGTTGCTCGCCACGATGCTGCCCAGCCGCGCGTCCAGCGGCAGCGTCGCCACCGTCGCCTTCGCCGCGCCATCGCCGTCATTGCGCACCGTCAGCGTGTACGTCAGCGCATCGCCCGGGCGCACGTCGCCGCCGTTCACGTCCAGCACCGTCAGCTTGGTCTTGGAGAAGTCGACCTTCGACTGCACGCTCACGGTCGTCGGGTCATTGGCCGTCGGCGTCGTCGGGTCGTCGGACTTCAGCGCCGTCGCTTGGCCGCCATACGTCACCAGCGCTTGGTTCTGGATCGCCGTGCCGTCGTCCAGCCCGGTCTTGACCGTCGCCGTGAACCGCAGCGTCACTTCGTCCGCGGCGTTCACGCCCAGCGCGGCGATCACCGGCCAGGTCACTTGACCCTTGGTCGCGTCAAACGCGCCGCCATCCAGCACGACCACGTTTTCCAGCCCTGCCGGTAGCGGATCGACGACGGTCACGCCCTTGGCCAGCGCGTTGCCGGTGTTGCGGATCTTCAGCGAATACGTCAGCCCGGTCTTGGGCTTGACCGTCGCCTGGTTCAGCTGCTGGCCGCCCACCGTCGCGAACACGTTCTTTTGGACAACGACCTGCGACGCGCTCGCCACGTCAAAGCAGGTCGGCGTGCCCGCGGGCGTCAGCGGCGTGTTGGGCGGGCTTGTAAACGACGCCGCCGGGTTCTCATTTGCCTTGATTTGCGCCTGGTTGCAGACGTGGGTCGCGTTGTCCAGCGGCTTTTTCACCGTTGCGCTTACGGTCAGCGGCGTGCTCGCACCGGCGGCCACGTTGCCCAGCGTCCAGGTGACCGTGCCCGTGCTCGCGTTGTAAGCGCCGCCTTGGCCGACTTGCACATTCTCGATTTCCTTGGGCAAAACGTCGGTGACAACGACGCCGGTGCCCGCCTGGTTGCCGGAATTGACGATCGTCAGGTTGTAGCTGACCGCCGCGCCGGCTTGGATCTGCGCCGCGCTGACGGTCTTGGTGCTCGCGCCAAAATCCGGCAGGTTGACGACCGAAAAGCTGATCGTGTTCGTGCTCGCGGTCGACGGCGTCTCAGTGAACGCCAGCTTGCCGGTGTTGCTGATGAGCGTGCCGCTCGCCGTCGCCTTATCCACCACCGCCGTGAACGTCAGCTCCGGCGGTTTGTCGCCGGGCAGCAGGCTGGGAATCGCGTTCCAGGTCACGGTTGACGTCGCCGCGTTGAATGTGCCGCCCGTCACGACCACCTGCGTCAGCTGCGGCGCGACGACGTCCGTGACCACGACGTTGCTCGCCGGGCTGTTGCCGGTGTTGCGCGGGTGGATGAGAAACGTGAGCTTGTCGCCGCCTTGGACGGAGCCGCCGTTGGAGTCGACGTAACTCTTGTCGGACGTCGTCAAATTCGGCGCGGAAGTTACTGTAAATACAGTTGGATCCGTCTTTCCAGGCTTGGCAGGATCGTCCGACAGCGCGGGCGCCAGCAAGCCGTCACCGGTCAGCGTCACCTGATCGCTCACCAGCTTGCCCTGCGGCGCCGGCGTCTGCAGCTTGGCTGTCACCGTCACCGTCTTGGCCGCGTCACCGTTTTGCAGCGTTCCCACCGGCCAGGTCACCGTTTGGCCCGCCACGGTGCCGCCCGCCGACGCCACAATCGTCCCCAGCGCCGGATCCAGCGTCGTCGTCAGCACGCCGTTGGTCACCACGCCCTTGCCGGTATTTTGCAGCACGACCGTGTAGGTCACCGTGTCGCCCGGGTTGAACGTGCTGCCGCCCGAGGACGTGACCACGTCGGTGAACGTCGCAATGTTCGGGCTGGCCTGGACCTTCACCGTCGCGGAAATCGTTTGCGGCTTCGCGAGTTGTGGACCGGTCGCCGTCGCCACTGCCGCAATGGACGTCCCGTTGATCGCCGTCGCCTTGACCTTGACGCTGTAGTGCAGCACCAGCTGGCCGCCCGCCGCGATGCCCGCCGAGCTCCAGATGATGCTGTTGCTGCCGGCGTCCAGCGCGCCGCCTCCGTCGATGCCGCTCACGCCTTCGAGGTTCGCGTCCACCGGTAGGGTGATCTGCAGCGCGCCGGTCGTCACCTTGCCGGTGTTGGTCAGCGTCAGCGTGTAATTCAGCACGTCCGCCGGCTCCAGCGAGCCGCCGTTGACGTCCACCACCGTCAGCACCGACGTCGACAGGTCCGGACCGCCCTGGACCGTCGTCACGGGCGTCTGCACCGTCGTCGGCGTCTGGCCGTCGGTCGGCGACAGCGTCGCGAGGTTCTGGAACGTCTCCCCTGGCGGCGTGTCCGGCTTGATTTGCGCTGTAAAATTCAGGGATTTGGTCTGGCCCGCCGGCACCGTCACCACGCCGGTCAGCACCGTGCCGTTCAGCGTCAGCTCGGGGCTCTGCGACGAGACGAAGACGAGGCCAGACGGGATCTGGTCGCTCACGTTGACCGTCGCATCGCCCGCGCCGGAGTTCTGGATATTGATGGTGAATTTCACCTGATCGCCGGGCAGGAACGGCGTGCCGGGTGACAAATCCGTCACCGTCTTGGTCGACTTGGTCAGGTCCGACAGCACCTGCAGCGTCAGCACCGTCGGGTTCTCCGCGCCGGGCTGGTTGGGATCGTCGGTCTTGTACGTCTTGGCGCCGATGACCGCCGTCCCCTGCGTGTTGACGATGTGCCCCGCCACCGGGTTGATGCCAAGCGCTTGCAATGTTGCGAGATCCTTGACTTTTGCCACAATCGTCAAGATGACCTGCTGGCCTGACGCGATCGGCACTGCGTCAAAGCGCACCTGGCCCGTGCTGTTCACGCCGCCCGTCGCCGTCGACTTGTTGGTGCCCGGACCCGTCGCCGAGATGAACGACAGCTCCGGCGGCAGGTCAAAACCCACGGTGTCGATGGAAAGCGCTGTCGCGGAGAGGCTTTGCAGCGTCAGGGTGAACGTCACCGTGCCCGCGGGGCTCTGCTTGAGCGGCAGCACGGCCAGCGACGGCGGCGCGAGCTGCGGCGGCACCAGCTTGACGACAGACGTCTGCGTCGCGATGGAATCCGCGTACTTGGCGTTGACGTATGTATACGAAACCATGCCAGAACTGTCGATTTCCGTGACGCCAGGCACCGCCTTGATCTTGACCTTGAACGTCACCGTGCGGTTGGACTTGCCGCCGGCGGAGCTGGTCAACGTGCCGAGGTTCAGCCCGGTCGCCAGTGGGCTCTGGCCGCCGATGTCGGGCACGACGGCGCCGTCAACAGTCGTCGAACCCGGCAGATAGTCGGTGCCAGGCGGCGGAAACGTTGCGAATTTCAAGGTGGTATTGTCCGCGTCGAGCGGCCCGGTGTTGAGCAAGTCGTCCGTGTACGTCAGCGTGTCGCCGGGCGAAGCTTCCGTGTAGTTGGCGTAGAACTTATTGACAGTGCTCTTGAAATTAGGTGCCTTGCGGTTGACCTGCAGCAGCGTCCAGCCGTAGACGAAGAACTCGCCGTTGCCCGCCAGATTGTCCTCGTGGTACGCCGGTTCCTGGTTGGTCGCGAGCGTGCCGTCACCGGAAGAGACCACCAAAGTCGCTGTCGTATCATTGGGTTTCACCAGAGTCGAGACGTCAAACGTGTCCAGATCGATGCCCGTCTCCGGCGTCGAGTTCATGATGTTGTGCGCTTCATTGTTGCCCGCGCCGCCGGTCAGTTCGATGCCGTTGAACGAAACGAAATCCCAGCAGCTCGCGCACGGCGGGCTATCCGGACCATTGTTGCCCGGGTCCTGCTCCGGATTGCCCAGCTGCTTGTCGCCCTCCAGCGCGTAATACGTCAGCTGCGCGTCGGGCGGATCGGCCACCAGGAAGTCACTGATCGCAAACTTGATTTGCCCAACCGAGCTGACCTGCTCGTCCAGCAGCACGTAGCCGTCGTACAGGAACACATCGCGCAGCGTCGTCTCGGAAAACGCCGTGTCGTAGACGAAAACCATGGTCCACGAGGCGTACCGCGCCTGGCAGGCGATGTCGCCCTGCGCGCAGCACACGGTCTCAGCGATCGCCGGGTCGCCCGGCTTTTGGCCGCACGGCTCCGCTGCCGTCGCGATGTGGATGTTGGCGACTTTCGCGTCGATGCCGCCGACTGTGTACGTGCCATTCCAGTGGTCGGAGCCAGGGTGTGCCTGCAAAAGCGACGTGATATCGCGGCGGCAATAGTAGTGCGTGCCGGTGCCGTTGGGCGTCGGGTCGGTGCGCGTGTCGCAGCCGTCCGCGGCGAGCGTCTGCTGGGCGCCGTCGGCGAGCGTCAGCACGGCTGTGTTGTCGTAGCCGGTGCTCGGCTCCGACGCGCCCCAATACAGGTAAGCGCCGACGATTTTGGCGTCCTGCGGCATCTTTTGGGCGATTTTGACGGTGTCGGAACTCTGCGCCAGCAGCTTGTCGTTGAAGCGGTAGTCGATGAAGTTGGTGACAAGGCTCGCGCCCAGCTGTACCGACTTGCCGTAGACTTTGAACGCCTTGGGCGCGGACGGATAGTTGCCGACCACGAGCGCGTGCGCGGGCGCGGCGCTGGCGAGCACGCAGGCGATCGGCAGGAGCCAACCCAACGCGTGTGCTCGCCATTTCCGCCACCCGTACGTCATGAGCCTTGTCTTCCTGCCTCGATGGCGCGAGGCAAACGGTGCGCGCTACGAATGGCTAATAGTTCGGATTCCAGAGCACGACGTCCGTGCGGCCGGTCAAGGGCGAACCGCCGGCGCCGCCGACGATGAGCACGTGGCCGGTGTTCAAGCCCACCGCAGCGCCCAGCGCGCGGCCGCCGTCGCCCAGGAGGTTCTGGATCGGGTCGACGTTGGTCGCCACGCCGCCCGCGCCGTCGTCGTCCTCGTGCAAGTATTCGCCGCTGTTCAAGTGGTTGGTGTCGGAGTCACTGCCGCCGGCGATGAGCAGCTGTCCGGTGGCTGGCCCGGACGTCACCGCAGCGACGCTCGGCGCGGCGCGGCCGTTGGTCAGTTGCTTGGTGGCGACGATCTTGCTCTGCACGATGTCAAACACGTCTACCGTCTTGTTGGCGCTGGAGTGCGCGACGTCGTTAAAGCCGCCGATCATGTAGACGTGGTAGTAGTTGGCCGTGGCATTGGCGACAAAAAGCGCGGCGGGCCAGATGCGCGTCGGCTGGTTGTCGTAAGACACTGGATTCCAAAGGAAACCGGCTGGCGTGGTCGGACAATCCGCCGGGCAGTTCGTCATCGCGTCGGACACGAGCACGCTGCCGTTGGCCACCGTGAACTGGACGACCTCCATCTTGTTGACGGCGCCCTGGGTGTTTTCGCCGCCGATCAGCATCACGAAGCCACCGTCGGGGCCGGGCACGCGCACGCCCGCGTGGTGCCAGCGCGCGGTGGTGAGCTGGCCCATGGCCTTGAAGCCGCCCGTTGCATGCCAGATTTCCCACGTATTACCACCACATGCGCCAGCGTGCGGATCGGCGGGGCAGTCTTCATTGCCTTGGCCGCCGAGGATCAGGAAATAATCCTGGTGGTCGAACATCTGGATGACCGTCGGCGCGATACGGCCAAAATGCATCGTGGGTACCGTCTGCGTCGGGCTTGTCACTTCCCCGGTCGCGATGTTGTAAAACTCAATCTTATTCGAGGCTTTTGGCGCATTCGTCGCATCCATTTCCACGCCGCCCACGATCGCCACGACCGTCTGGCCGACTGCCATCGTGTGGAATGCCCGGGGCGTCGCGAGCTGCCCCGCCGGATCTGTCGCCACGTCCAAGGCCCGCGTGTCCGGGTCGTACACCGCGATGGTCGACTGGAACGATGCGTAACTCGCACGATCAAACGCGCTTTTTGCGCTGCCTTTGGGTACTGCGCCTCCGGCCATCACCACCTTGCCGTTTGGCAGCGTCGCCACGCCGGTCGCCGCGTGCGCAGCCGGCAGCTCCGTCTGCGGCGAATTGCCCGACGCGTCCGGCTCGCCAAACGCCGCGGCGAACGTGTTGATGCGGGTCACGTACGGGTGGAGCTCCAGCGCCGCGGAATCCGCGTACACGTCCGTGGGCACCGTCGCGCCGCGCGCAATCGCGCTCGTGGGCTGCGTGTCGCCGTTATACACGTCGACGCGAATCTGCCGCGCGGCGCCAAAAGGCACCGAAGGCGCCGCGACTTGCATGCCCTGGGCATAAGGCTGGATATTCGAGGGCTTGCCGTCCGAGCCCAGAAAATCCGCGAACATCACAATGAACCGCGAATCCGCCGTCCCCAGCGGGTTATCGCCGTTGGCCGGCACGCGGACCGCCACGATGAGCTTGTTTTCCTGCTTGGCCGTCGTGGCTTGGCACGCAGCCAGCAGCGTCAACGCGGGCAACGCCAGAAGATGGCTCAGTTTTGAGGTGCGGCGGGTCAGCATGATCTCGCTCCGGGGGCGGTCAGTGGGCAGCGTGAGGCGGCTCATGGGATGATCCCGACGGCGGTGAAGCCGGTCGCGGGCGCGGGCTGGCGCGTGGCGGCGTAGATGATGCCGGCAGCGGCACCGACCACGACGACGCCGCCGATGGTCCACGGCCACCACTTCTTGTACCACGGCTTCTTTTGCGTCTCGTCTTCGTCGTGCAGCAGACCAGCGTACGGGTCCGCGTTCGCGTCCAGCGCCGTCTCCACTTCCGGCACCGGCGCAACTTTGGGCTCGGGCTTGGGCGCGGGCGTCGGCTTGGCCTTGGGCAGCGGCGCCTCCTCCTCCTGAACCGGCGGCGCGACTGGCACAACGGCCGCCGCAGGCTCCGCCGTCGCTTCGCGGCTGGCATCAAAAACCGCTGGCAAATCCTCGACTTCCTTGCACGTCGTCAGCGCCGCGCGCACGCGCCCTTCGGCGTCCAGCGTCTTCATCTGCAGATCGCCCAGCGTCGGCTGGTAGTCGACCTTGTCCAGCGCGCACGACCGCTTGGTCTTGGCCTGGAACAAGAACAGGTGCAGCTCCAGCGACCGCGCGCTCTTGGACACGACGCCGTAGAGCAGATACTGCGCACCGATCTGCTTGCTGAACATGGACGCCATGTTTTTGAAGACTTTTTCGTGGAAATTGCCGCTGCCGGCGAACGCCTTGATGTCCTCAGGCGGCACCGTCAGGCCGATGGAGCTCGGATCCTCTTCCAGCTTGATGTTGGCGCTGACTGCGCCGTCTTTACCTTTGGCAACAAAGACTTGGCCCCACGGCAGCGCGCCGACTTTGCGGACCTGGACGTAGTGCGTGCCCTGCAGCAAATCCTTGGCTTGGGACGGGCAATTGCCGACTTTCACGCCGTCGACAAACACGTCCGCGCCCGCCAGCGGGCAGTCAACGCTCAGGTTGGCGCCTTCCTTGTCGGCCAGGCCTTGGCGCGCGGCGGTCAGCGCCTGCTGCAGCGGTTTGGACGCCTTGCGCGTGTCCACCACAAAAGTCGGCTGTAGCACCACGGCCTTTTCCAGCCATTCCCGCGCGCCCTTGGCGTCGTTGAGCTTGAGCGACACCGCCGCCGCCTGCGCGTACACGTCCACCAGCTTGGTGAAATCGACAAGCTCCACGAAGTTGTCCTCGTAGCGCTGCGCCGCCGCCTTGAGCAGCTTCATCGTATCGGCCGGATCCTCGTTGTCCTCCACCATCGTCCGCGCCGTCACGGACAGCGTGTCCGCGCGCTCCAGGGCTTTTTGCGCCGGAGTCTGCGGTTTTTCCTTCACTTCCTTGACGATCGGCGTCAGCGGCTTGCCGGAATCGATGACCTTGGCCGGGAGGGGCCGCAGCGCGTCGCCGGCGCTCAACATCTGCCGCAGGTATTCCTCGATGCGCGCCGCCGCGAGCACGCCGACCTCGCCTTTGCGGGCAAAAGGCACGATGCCGATCGCCGGCTTCTCCGGCTCCTGCGCCCACGCCTGGCTGCCGCCCCAGCGCTGCGGCAGCGGCATCAGCAGGGACGCGGTGGAGAACGTCAGCAGCAACACCTGCGCCACGCAACGCAGCGCGACGTCTTTTTGCACAATTGCCCTGGAACGGGACACGATCGACCTCCGAGTCTGACGGGTGCGTGCATCGACGCGCACTGACGCGAGCGTGAGACGCAACCTGCAAGTTTGCCTGAAACACACCCGCTTGCCAAACAACCGTTAGGGCCGCTGGAGCGCCTGATCGGGTCTTGGCAAAACGACAATGCCCACCGGTACTTGAACCGGCGTCGGCACGCTGACGTGCACCAAACCGGCGTCGATTTCCAGCATGGTCGACGGTCCACCGTCCAGGTTCAGGGCATTGGACAATCCAGGACCGCCGTCGCGCTCGGAACGTTGCAGGAATGTTGTCAACTCCTGCAGCTGCAGCACGCCCTCGCTCACCACCAGCACGACCCGCCCCGTGCCGTCGGAGCCCAACGCCGTACGGCGCGCTTGGCCCGGCTTGAACGTCATCGGCTGGCCGTCCACCAGCAGCCGCGGCCCGCACTCCACCGCAAATTCCAGCTCCGGCAGCGGCTTCCAGTCCCGCGCGTGGCGCAGCAGCGGCTGTTGCGCGGCGATCCCGAACACGCCGTGGTCGACGTGGCGCAGGGGCGACAGTGTCTCGCCATTGTCCACCAGCAGGCCCAGCGGCTTGTACGCCGGATCGAAGAAACCGCCGTTGATCGCCGCCACCGCGCCCGGTAGCGCCGCGCGAAAGTCCGCCGGACTGCCCAGCTGCCGCCCCATTTTTTGCGGAGTCACGACGCGCAGCTGCCACTGGCGCGGCGTCAACCGCAGGAGGTGCAGCGCGACGGGCTGCTGGTCCTCGCCGACCAACAGCTCCGCCTTCGCGTATTCCAGGCCGGGCAGCGCGGTTTGCCAGTGCAGCGGCTCGCGCACGGGCGCACGGGTACACGCGCAGAGCGCGAGCAGCCACAGCAGGGTCGTGGAGCGAAGCGGATTCACGCCGTCATGCTACGACGTTTGCCGGTGGCCTCAAAGCTGACTTTTCACGGCCGAGCGCAGTTTTTCCAGCTGCTCTTCCGGCTTGAAGCCCGTGTCCATGAACCGCACGATGCCCTGGCGGTCGATGATGAACGTCGCCGGCATCGAGTACACGTTGAATTGGCCCATCAGCTCGCTCTCCGCGTCGCTGATCACGCTCCAGTTCGCCTCGAAGCCCTTGGCAAATTCCTGCGACTTGCCCGTCTCGCGATCGACGCCCACCGAGACGATCTGGAAGCCTTTGGCCTTGTTTTCCTTGTACAAATTGACCAACTCGGGGAATTCCTTCTTGCACGGGCCGCACCAGCTGGCAAAGAAGTTGATGAGCGTGACCTTGCCCTTGAAATCCTTGGTGTTGATCGGATTGCCCGCGGTGTCCTTGACGCTGAATGCCGGCACGGGCTTGCCGACCATCTCCCCGTCATCCTTGGCGATTTTGTTGGCGTCAATCTTGCCCTGCTGGACGTCCGTGTCGGCGCAGCAGCGAAATCCGGTCGTCATGTTGCGGTTGCCGATGCCAAAGCTGGCGGAGCGCTGGTTGCACGCCGCGCGTTCGCCGGAGCTGTTGTGGCCGCCCATCAAGCCTGCCGTCTCCTTGGTCGTGCCGGTCCACTCGCCGATGTTGCCGGCGAGGTCGAAAATCCCGCTGGGCGTGCGGCATTTTTCCAGGCTGCCGGTCTTGCCGGCCTTGCCCTTGTACTTGTCTTCCTGGTCGCGGCAGACGCCGACTTCGTAGAACGAGCCGTACGGGTACATGTTGCCCTCGACGTTGTCGTCGGCGAACTGGCCGTTTTTGTTCTCGTCGATCGGCGGCGTGCCGGTGCAGGCGGCGGTCCATTCCTCCTCGGTGCACAGGCGCTTGCCGGCCTTTTGGCACGCGGCGTCGGACTCGGTCCAGCTCGCCAGCGCCGGCTCCACGTCCGGCAGGCTCACGGCCTTGCCGTCCTGGGTCAGCGTCGCCTCGTACGCGTCGATGAAGAACGACTTGGTCGCCGTCTTCCCGCCGATCATGTGCGATCCGTCCGGCTTGGGCGCCATCACGACCGGCGCACCGGCGGGCGCAGCGCCCTGGGCTTCCGGGTGCTCAAGCGATTTTTCGATGTAATATTCAAGAATTGCCGTCGACGCCGAGCCCGTCACCAACCGGCCGTTGATGTACGTCCGCGGCGCGCCGTTGATGCCGGCCTTCACGGCGAGGTCGATGTCGTGGTTGATGCGCTGCTGCACCGTCGGGTCCTTCACGCACGCGTCGTATTTCGCCATGTCCAGGCCCAGCTCGGTCGCATAACCGCGATTGGACTCGGGATCCAGCTTCGGCTGCGCGGCATACAGCTTGTCGTGCATTTCCCAGAACTTGCCCTGCCGGCCGGCGCAGATGCCGGTGATCGACGCATTGCATGCGTTCGGGTGCTTGTCGTAGCCGGCCATGTAGCGGTTGCAGCTGGGGTTCATCGGGAAATGCTTCATGATAAAGCGGACTTTATCTTTGTACTTGGCCTTGACCGGCTCCATCGTCAGCGCGAGGTATTTGCAGTACGGGCACTCGAAATCCGAGTACTTGACGACCGTCACCTTGGCGTCCGGATTGCCGAAAACGTAGTCTTCTCCGTCGATTGGCGTCAGGTAGAACGTGTAGCCGTCCTCGGTTTTCTTGCCGCTGGGCACGCCGACGCCCGCCGGTGGCGTCGCTGCCGCTGCCGGTGCCGCTTGAACCGCTGCAGCCGCCGGGGCGCCGCCGGTGTTTTCGGCGACGTTTGCCGGTTCGGCGGGCTTGGCGCCGCCGGCAAAAGCTTGATCCAATTCGGCTTTTTCCTGCGCCAGCCGGCCCACTTCCATGCGCGCCTTGGTCGAGTCGTAGCCATACCAAGCCACGCCGCCGGCGATGATGAAGACGCCGAGCGAAACTGGCAGTGGCTCGGCGAGACTGGCCAAGCCCTTCAACGCATTGAGAATTCCCGCGCCAATGGTCCTGGGCCCCGCGGCGACGGCGAGCGCGGTCACGGCGAAGTTGATGAGGTAGAGCGAGACGCAGTAGAGGCAGTAGGCGCCAACCTGGGTGGAGGAGTACCAAATCAGCGCGCAGGACATCAGGCTGCACAACACGCCGATGCCCACGACGCCGTTCAACGCCATCGCGCCGGCCTCGCGCACGGCTTTGTCGGTGGTCTTGAGCGCCGCCAGCGCTTTCCAGGTCAGCCAGATCACCACGGCGTAAGTCGGGATGCCGAGCACGCTGATTGGGATGCCTTTGATCTCCGACCAGCCGGACATGTTGACCGCGTCGCAGTTGATCGAGCCGCCGAGGTTGCAGCTGGAGACGTAGCCCTTGGTGTAGAGGATCGACAGCTTGTGGTGTGCCAAGAAGATCGACACGCCGATGCCGGCTGCGCACAAGGCTATGATCGCATAGAGAAAATTGGGTAGGCCGGGCAGTCCCGAATCCTGAGTTGCGTCGCGGCGGGCCTGGTTGTGAGCGGCATCGGCCATGGCGGTTCTCCTGGTGGCAAGCGTGGAGCGCAAAAAAGCGCCGGGCGCGAAATATAGGACGACCCCGCTGATTCGCAAGGCACCCGCCGTGCAATTCTTGGCGGACCCGCAGTATTCCCGCCATTGGGTCGCAGTTCGGCGGCGAATGCGGTATACACGCCGGCCGAAGTTCGGGATCAACCGTTCTTCATCGGCGGCGTGCCACCGCAGGTGCACGCGCACGGTCCAGTCCGAAATGCGACAGGTCTAAGCCTCGGGCCTTGGTCTTGCACACAGGTTTTCATGGATGGAAGCCGCGGCCGGAGGTCCAGTTGGCAGAAGCGGCGCAGGTGATCGTGATTGGCGGGGGCTTGGCGGGCTGTGAGTGCGCGTGGCAGCTGGCGGAGCGCGGAATTCGCGTGGAGCTCCACGAGCAAAAACCGCAGCAGCGCACGGCCGCCCAGACGACCGACGGTCTCGCAGAGCTGGTCTGTTCCAATTCGCTGCGTAGCGACAATCCCTTGAATACGATTGGACTTTTGCACGAAGACCTGCGGCTGGCTGGCTCACTGCTGCTGGCGCTGGCGGACGCACACCGCGTGCCCGCGGGCGACGCGCTGGCGGTCGATCGCGACCAGTTTTCGGCGGCGGTCGAATGCGCGATTCGCGAACATCCGAATATCACGGTGATTTCCGGCGAAGTGACGGAGATGCCTCTCGCGCGCGGCGTGCCCATCGTGGTCGCGACCGGGCCGCTGACGTCCGACGCGCTGGCGCGGCAAGTGGTGGCGCTGACCGGCCAGGAGCGGCTGGCGTTTTTCGACGCGATCGCGCCGATCGTGTCCGACGAAAGTATTGATTACGACAAGGTGTTTGCCGCGTCGCGCTGGGGCAAAGGCGAGACGGACGACTACCTGAACTGCCCGATGGACAAGCCGCAGTACCTCGCGTTCATCGACGCGCTGCTGACGGCCGAATACTTGCCGCTGCAGGATTTCGAGAAAGGTGTCCAGTACTTCCAGGGCTGTCAGCCGGTCGAGGTGATCGCCGCGTCGGGGCCGAAGTCGCTGCGTTTTGGGCCGATGAAGCCGACCGGCCTGGACGATCCAAAGACCGGGCGATGGGCATACGCGATCGTCCAGTTGCGTGCGGAGAATCGCCACAAAACTGCTTGGAATCTTGTGGGTTTCCAGACCAAGATGCGCCAGGCGGACCAGCGCCGTGTCCTGGGCCTAATTCCGGGGCTGGAGCACGCGGAATTCCTGCGCTACGGCTCGGTGCACCGCAACACGTTTCTCGACAGCCCGCGGTTGCTGGACGCGGCGATGCGGCTCAAGTCGTGTCCGCAGCTGCGTTTTGCCGGGCAAATGACCGGCGTGGAAGGCTACGTGGAGTCGACCGCGTCGGGGCTCTGGGTTGGGCTGGCGCTGGCGGCGGAGCTGGCGGGGCGGGAATTGCCGCTGCCGCCAGAGACGACGGCGTGGGGCGCGCTGTTGCACCACGTGATCGACGATTCGGTGCCGGAATTCCAGCCATCGAACGTGCACTGGGGCATGATGCCGGCGCTGGACGCCGTTGACGGCGCCAAAAAACGCAACAAGGGCGAGCGCAAAGCCGCACACCTGGAGCGGGCGCGGATCGCGCGCGACGCGTGGCTGGCGGCGTGGTTGCCGGGCAAAACGGCGTAAGCGGGCTGCGTGGGTTGTGGATAAGTCCTGTGGATAACGCTGACGCGCCTTGGATTTCGATCACTTGCCGCGACAGGTTGTCCAAAGGAATCGCCACGGAATTGACAAAAATCAGCAATCTCAAGAACTTGAATGCATCGCGTTGACGGCGATCGCGCCCGTCGCTACGGACATCGCGCGTTTGTGGGATCGCGTCAGTGGGGCGCCGATCGATGCAGGCAAGGCGATCCAGGCGATCATGCGGTATCTGGCCACCGGTCCCGTGCTGGGCAGCAAAAAGCGCCGCGATTTGCGGCGTTTGGCGACGATCCTGATCGTCGTCGCGGTCGCCGGGCTGGCGGCCTGGCTGTCGCTGCGCGTGGTCGCGCGCGATTTGGCGGAAGGCCGGCACATTCACGCCAAGCACGCGGATGACGCACACGTCAAGGTACTGCCAAGCCCCACGGCTGTGGGCGTTGCTGCCGCATTTCGCCCCGGTGGACCGGCCGTACCGCCTGTGGTTGTGCCAGCCGCTGTCGCGATCGGCGCCGATCCCGTCGCCCAGGCGCTGCTCGCTGCGGGTCGCGATCACCTCGCGCGCAAGGTCGCCGCCGCATCCTTTCCCGTCGACGACAGCCGCGCCAACAAGGGCTCCGGCATCGACCTGATTGACCGCGGCCTGGAGCGCATCCTCAGCCTGCGCCAGGCGCTGCCACGCCACCGCGCGCGCGCGCCGCAGCTGTACGGCCTGCGCGAGAAACCGGCGCTGACGGGCGACGAGCGTCGCCGGGCGCTGACCGCGGAGAACCTGCAGATTTTCCTCACGACTTTCGCCCAGAACCTGGACGGCACGCGCGACAGCTTGGAGGCGGGCGACATCGTGCTGCTCCAGCGGCTGCACGGCGCGCGGCGGCTGCTGCCGGCGGTGGTCAGCGACGTGGTGGACGGCGACGGCACGCCGATGGTCATCACGCTGGACCCGGTCGATCGGGTGGCGCGCGAGCAGCTGCTGGCGACCTACGCCGTTGAGGGTCATTTCCGCTTGCATGTGGCAGACATCGAGCGCATTCGCCAGAGCTTGGACCTGCCGGTGGGCGCGCCGGCCGGTACGCCACTCTAGCGCTTGATCGCGCCTGCACGCTGGCATACGCTGCGGTGCGTGCAGCCGACCCCCGCCATTTCCGTCACCGCGCTCAATGAGCGGATTCGCGCCGCCCTGACGCCGATGCGCGAGCTGCGGGTCGAAGGCGAGGTCTCCGGCGCACGATTCTCCAGCGGCCACCTGTACTTCGACTTGAAGGACGCCGGTTCCAAGATCCGCGTGACGGTGTGGCGTTCCAGCGTCGGTCGGCTGAGCACGGAGGTTCGCGACGGCCAACAGGTGATTGTTACTGGTAAAATCGACGTCTGGGTCCAAGGGGGCAGCTACGCGCTCAACGCGACGGATGTGGAGCCCGCGGGCCTGGGCCAACGCTTTGCCGCGTTGCAGGCGCTGAAGGAAAAGCTGACCGCTCAAGGGCTTTTTGACGCCAGCCGCAAGCTGCCGCTGCCGTTCTTGCCCAGGGTCGTCGGCTTGGCGACGTCGCCCACCGGCGCCGCGCTGCGCGACATGGTGCGCGTGCTGAACGACCGGTTTCCGGTGCGCGTCCTCGTCGCGCCGTGCAAGGTGCAGGGCGACGGTGCCGCGGAGAGCATCGCGCAGGCCATTGAATTATTGGATAAATCTGGACTTTGCGACGTGATCATCGCCGGCCGCGGCGGTGGATCGCTGGAGGACCTGTGGGCGTTCAACGAGGAGCGCGTCGTGCGGGCGATCGCGGCGTGCGTGACGCCGATTGTCAGCGCCGTCGGCCACGAAGTCGACACGCTGCTGAGCGATTTGGCGGCGGACGTGCGGGCGCCGACGCCGTCGGTGGCAGCTGAGCTTGTGGTGCCGCGCCTGGCCGACCTGCAGTGGCAAGTTCAGGACGCGCGCGGGCGCATGGCGCGCGTGGTGAAAAAACAAATCCGCAATGAACGAGCGATGTTGCGGCAGCGTCTGGCGCGATTGGGCCACGGCGACCAGCTGACCGGCCCGCTTGTGCTGCGGCTGGACGAGCTGACGCGGCGGCTGGGCGCGGCGGCGCAACGGCAAGTGGCGGATCGGCATCGGCTGCTGGCGAGTCGGCACCAGCGGCTCACCCAGGCGCATCCGCTGCGCAAGCTCGCGACGCAGCAGCGCCGGCTGGACGCGTTGCAGGCGCGGCTGCTGGCGGTGCGCGAGGCGCTGGTCCGGGCCAAGCGCGATCGGCTGGAGCGCAAGACCGCGGTGCTGGTGGCGCTGAGCCCGAAGTCGGCGCTCAAGCGCGGCTACGGCATCGTGCGGCGGGCGGGGACGCGCGAGGCGCTGCAGTCGGTGCGCGGCGTGGCGCTGGGCCAGGCGGTGGAGGTGCTGCTGGGCGACGGAGCGCTGGATTGCCGGGTGGAAAAGCTGCGTCCAGACGCGTAGTTGCGCTTGCCGACCGGATCGACGCCTGCCAGACGGCGCGATCGCCAATTGCAGTCCGCGGAGCTACACCTGCTGACCTAAGACGAACCCCAAGTTTCATTGAGCGGAGCTGTCGCATTTCGGACCGGGATCGCGAGCGTGCACTTCCGGTGGCACGCCGCGGTGCCTGAGGCTGTGACGTTGGAATTCGGTCAGCGTGTTTACTTCTCCACCGGCAGCGACCAGCCCGCTTCCTCCTCGGATTCCCGGCGCGCCGCGCGCAGCTCGGACTGGTCGATGCCTGCGTAGTCCAGCCAGCGGTAGACTTGCCGCCGGTGCACGCCGAAATCGCGCGCGACCGTGTCGACGTTGCCGCGAAATTTCGCCACGGCCGCGCGCAGCCGGGACGCCGACGGCCGCTTGGCCTCCCGCGTGCCCACACCCGCACCTGGGGCCACGCGGGTCAGCGCCGCGGCGACGTCCGGGCCCAAATGCTCCACGCCGACGCGCTCGCCCTGCGCCAGCGCGTGCGCCCGCGTCAGGCAGCCGCGCACCATCCGGAGGTTGTCGGGCCAATCGTACAGCAGCAGCGCCTGGACGGCGTCCGGGGTCAGCATCGTCGCCCACGGCACCGGCACGCCGCGCGCCGTGATCGGGCAGACCGCATCGGCCAGCGCCAGCAGGTCGCCGCGCCGCGCCGAGAGCGGCGGCATGTGCACCGTGCTGACCCGCAGGCGCGCCAGCAGGTCACGGCGAAATTTACCTTTGTCCACAAGCCGTTGCAGATCCACGCTGCTGGAAGCGATGAACCGCACGTCCACCGGCACGTCCGCGATTGCGCCAACCGGCCGCACCGCGCGCTCCTCCAGGGTCCGCAGCAGCTTGGCCTGCAGCGGCAGCGACAGCTCGCCGATGTCGTCCAGCAGCAGGGTCCCGTTCTGCGCCTCGCGCACGCGCCCAAGCCGCGGCCCGGTCAGGCCCGGAACGGCGTTGGCGACGTGGCCAAAAAGCTCCGTCTCAAAAAGCTCCGGCGGCACCGCCGCGACGTTGCAGCGCACGACCGGTCCCTGGCGCTCCGAGAGCCGGTGAATCTCCAGCGCCGCGTGCTCCTTGCCCGTGCCCGTCTCGCCCTGCAGCAGCACGTGGAGCGACTGCGCCGCCGCGACGCCGATCTCGAACCGCATCATCCGCGCCTGCTCGGTCTGTCCCGGCAAGTTCGCGGTCGGCAGCGCGCGGTCGCGGGCCATCCCGCCGTCGGCTTCGAGCACCAGTACCGTCGCCCCCAACCGCAGCACCGCGCCGTCGCCCAGCTGCGCGTGCTGCGTGCGCTGGCCGGCAATGAAGGTGCCATTGCGGCTGCCGTCATCGACCAGCCACACGCCGTCCTCCGCCACCTGCAGCCGCGCGTGCTGCCGCGACAGGGACGGGTCGGCGAACGTCCAACTCACGTCCTGGCGACCCAGCGTCGTCGTTCCTGGCACCAGCTCCAGGACCTGGCCGCGCCAGCGATCGTCGGGCGTACACAGCACGTGCAGCCGCCAGCGCAGGCGCGTTTGCCGCTTGGGCACGGCGTCATCGGTCGGCGTCGGGTTGGTCGTCGTGATGACGGCGTTGGGCGTTCTGGGCATCGGCGCTCCTGGATCGGGACGATTGAGCGAAAGCTACTGCGACGAGGCCGGTTTTTGGCCATCAGCCGCGGGCCCGGAGCTGCTTGGCCGCACGGGCGCTTGGGTGTGCTGCACTCGGGACGGCGTCTGATCCGCACCCTGCGTTGCCCGCCAGCTTGCCAGCGCCACCGCCGCGATACCCGCGCCCGCCAGCGCCCACGCTGCAACCCGTCGTCGTGCAATCGGCCTGACGACCGGCGTCACGCCGCTTGCCGAAGCTGTGCTCGCCGCATCCCACCGTGCCGGCTCGGCGTCCGCGTTGGCCGCCAGCGCCGCGTCGGTCAGTTCCGCCGGACCCGTTTGGCCGCGCAACAGCGCCGCGTGCATCGCCGCCGCCGACTCAAACCGGCGCTCCGGTTGCTTGGCCAGCGCGCGCATGACGACTTGCGCGAACGGCGGCGTCACCGGCGTCTGCGCGTGGCTGGCGACGTCCGGCACCGGCCGATGCACATGGCCCCAAAGCACCGCCATCGTCCCGTCGCCGACAAACGGCAGCTTGCCCGCGACCATCCGGTACAAAATCACGCCGAGCGCGTACAGGTCCGCGCGGCGATCGACTTCACCACCCACGCACTGCTCCGGGCTCATATAGTGCGGCGTGCCCATCGCGCGCTCATGCGGCGTCAGCGAGGAATCCCGTACCAAGGCGAGGCCGAAATCCAGCAGCTTTACCGCGCCATCGCTCCGGCGAATCGCGATGTTGGACGGTTTCAGGTCGCGGTGCACCAGCCCCGCCGCGTGCGCCTCCGCCAGACCGTCCAGCACGTCCAGCGCGATGCGCGTCGCCTCGGCTTCCGACATCACCTTGTCTTGCCCGCGCAAGTGCCGCAGCACGGATTCCAGCGTCGGCCCGTCGACGTATTCCATTGCGAGGTACAGCGCGCCCTGCTCGGTCTGGCCGACATCGAACACGCGCGCCGTGTGGGTCCCGGTCAGCCGCGCGGACACTTGCGCTTCGCGAAAAAACCTACGCAAATCGATGATATCCGTGCTTTCGGTGCCCGGCAGCTTCAGCGCCACGGTGCCCAAGCCCAGCAAGTGCTCCGCGCGATACACCGTGCCGTGCCCGCCGCGCGCGATCTCGGCCGTAATGCGGTATTTGCCGGCGACGATCTGCCCGGGCGCGAGCTGCCAATCGGCCGTTTCGAATGCGTGGAGGTCGATCGTGGCAGTGGAGTCAGCGCGGCAAACAGCCGAAACCGTCGTGGTGCCGCACCGGGGGCAGAGGCGGGGCGCAGCGATGGGAAGCGCGTCAGCGAGCATGTTTTGAGTGTGCTGGACTTTGGCCCCGGGGGTCAAGATGCAAGCGTTCGCCAGTGAAGAACGTTATTTCTGGCTTATTCTCGTGAGACGGTGAGACACCAGTGTCCCGGCGAATTTGCCCTTGGGGTCCGGCCGACGCCATGCGCGCTTGTCGCATACCGCACGCCTCTTGCATCCGACGCACTTGCTGTTGCGTCGCCCAACATCCCACTAAAACGTCGTAGCTTCATTTACTTGCGCACTTCCGCTGGTATCGTGGTCGGCGCGGCTCCGGCGCCTGCTGCCGTGCGTGTGTGCGGCGCCGCGGCGGTCAGTGCCGGACGTAGAGCATTCCGCGCAAATTCGCCGGGTTCACATAGGCCGTGTTGCCGCAATAATTGCCGGCGAGCGCGATGGTCTGGCCGGTCTTGCCGCCGATCGCCATCCCGTAGCTGGCAAAACCGCTGTTGATGCACGCGGCGGGCAGATACGGCGGCAGGGCCAGGTCGTGTTCCACCCAGGTCGTCGCGTCGGCCTGTCCATACGCCGTGTCGGCATGCGTGAGTAAAACCGGGACAAGATTGCCGGTCGCGGGGTCGGTCTTGTGGCCCCACACCAGGACCGAGCCGCTGACCGCGGTCACGTCGCTGAACTGGTAGTTGCTGCCATACAAGCTGACGCCGGTCAGCACGGAGGAGCCGTCGGCGACGTACGCGATGCTGCCAGACGGGCCGACGGTCCAGACCAGGCTGCTGCCCGCGGTCATGAATTGCGCGGTGTTGTAGGCGAGCAGGCCGCCGGTGGCGAGGCTCGACGCGATCTTCAGGTTCGGTCCCGTGCTGACCGCGCCCCACGTGCCGGAAATGCCTGCGGCGGAGACGGTGTCCAACGCGTTGGCGACGCTGCCGTTCCACTTCTGCAAGCCGCCGATGAACGTGAGCGGCGGCGCGCAGGAGCCCGCGGGAAAACAGATCGACGTGTAGGCGCTGATGGCCGTACCGGTGCCAAACGCGCCGGAGACCGCGCCTTTGTTGCAGGTCCACGCCGTCGTGGTGTCGCCTGGGCCGCCTTGGCAGCGGCCGAGAACTGCGCCGTCCGTCGCGTTGTGGCCGGCCAACAGCGCGTAGCCAGAGGTGCCGGCGACGCGAAAGGCCGCGCTGTGCCACTCGGTTGTCGCCAAGAAGGGCGCGCTGACGGCCTTGCCGAACGCGGCGCTGGTGCCCGCGACCCAGGACTTGCTGCCCGGCACGTGAAAGGCGGTGAAGTTGTTGGCGCCGCCGGCGACCTGCGGCGACAATGCGCGGATCGGCCCGCTGTTTTGACTCGCGGCCAGTTGCGCGAGGCTCCAGCCGCCGCCGCCGGTGATGGCGATCTCGTTGATGCTCCATTTGCTGGCCAGCGCGACGCTGGACGCGGTGGTCTGCGCCCCGCTGAACCACCAGGAATCGCCGGTGCTGTCGTAGGTGACACGCGTGATGGGGCCACCCGCGTCAGCGACGATGCCAAAGCCCGCGCACTTGGCGCTGAGGCACACGTCGCCGCTGGTGGCGCCGTCCCCGTCGTCGCAGGCGGCAAAGTTCGCCATCGCGCTGCCGCCCTGGCAGCCGCCCAAGCCGTCGCAGGCGTCGCCCAAAGTGCATGGTTCGTTGTCCGAGCACGCGGTGCCCTGGGTCGAAGGTGTGTTGGCGCAGCCCTGTGTCGATTCGGCACAGGCGGACGTATAGCACGCCGGTGCCGGAGCGCAGATGACGGGGCTGCCGCCGCCGCAGGTGCCGGCGGTGCAGGTTTCGCCGGCGGTGCAAAAGAGCCCGTCGTTGCACAGGGTGCCGTCGCCGAGCGCCACGGCTTGGCAGACCGGCGTGCTGCCGCTCGCGACGCATTGGCCGACGTGGCAGGTGTCGCTGGACGCTGAGCAGTCAAAAAGCGCGGTGGCCACGCAGATCCCGTCCGGGGTGCAGGCGCTGGCGGTCGTGCACGGGGCGCCGTCGTCGCACGGCAAGCCCGCCGCGAGCTGGAACGTGCACGCGGCGGTGGCCACGTCGCACGCATCGACGGTGCACGGATTGCCGTCATTGCACATCGCGTCGGCGTTGCAGCCGCACGTCGCGTTCCAGGCCCCGCCGGCGCACGCGCCGAACCCGTCGCAATGGTCGCCGACTGTGCAGCTCTGGCCGTCGTCGCAGGTGGCGGTGACGTCGAGCGGCTTCTGCACGCAGCCACCGGTGGTCGGATCGCACCAGCCCGCGCTGCACGCCTGGCCCGGGCACACGATGCCCTGACCGGGCTGGCAGTCGCCGCTGGCATCGCATTGGTCATTGATTGTACAGGGATTTCCGTCGTTGCACGCGGTTGTCGCCGGCACGGGCGTGAGCGCGCACGCCTGGTTCGCGGGATCGCACGAGCCCGCCGCGCACGCCGTACCCGCGCACGCGGTCACGCCCAGGCCAACGCACTTGCCGTTGCCGTCGCACTGGTCCAGTGTGGTGCAGAACTGCCCGTCATCACAGCTGATTCCGGCGATCTTGGGCGCTGTGACGCACGCCTGCTGGGTTTCGTTGCACGCGCCGCTGTTGCACGCATCCGCCAGCGCGCCGCAGGACCGCGGGCCGCCGCCCACGCACTGGCCGTTGCCGTCGCAGCCGTCGCCGACCGTGCAGTATAGGCCGTCGGTGCACGCCGTCCCGCCGGACTTGTGCTGCACGCTGCAGCTTGGCACGCCGCCGGTGTTGACGCAGACGCCAAAATCGCAGGCGTTGCCGGCCTCGACTTGCCCGCAATCGAACGGCTTGCCTGGCGTGCACACGCCGACCGCGCACGCGTCGCCGACGGTGCAGCCGTCCTGGTCCGCGTCGCATGGCGTGCCGTCGCCCTTGGACAGCGCGCTGCATTGGCCAGTGCCGGGGGCGCAGGCGCCGGTGTGGCACGCATCGCTCAAGCTGCTGCAATCCTTGGGGCTGTTGCCGGCCTTGCAGACACCGCCGCCGCAAGTGCCGCTGCCCGACGTCTGGCACTTGTCCGCCGCGTCGCAGGCGCCGCCGTCTTGCGGCTTGAACTGGCACTTGCTGGCTTGGCAGGAGTCCGCGGTGCATGGGTTCTTGTCGTCGCAGTCGCCGTCGGTTGCACAGCTGCAGATCGGCGTGGCTGTGCACGTGCCGCCCTGGCAGCTGTTGGCGGTGCACGCGTTGCCGTCGTCGCAGCTTGCGGCGTCGTTATTGGCGTAAACGCAGCCTTTTTGTGGCGCGCAGCTGTCGGTCGTGCAGGGATTGCCGTCGTCGCAGGTCGAGACATCGGGCGCGTGGACGCACGTGCCGCTGGCCTTGACGCAGCTGTCCAGCGTGCAGGCGATGGCGTCGTCGCACGGCTTGGCCGCGCCGCCGCACGCGCCCTTGGCGCAGACGTCCCCGGTCGTGCACGCGTTGGCGTCGTCGCACGGCCCGGTGTTCACTTCATGGACGCAGCCCGATTGCGGCACGCACACGTCGTTGGTGCATGGGTTCTTGTCGTCGCACGCCAGCAATCCGGTGCCCACGCACGCGCCCGTCTGGCAGGTCTCGCCGGTGGTGCAGTCGTTGCCGTCATCGCACGGCGCGCCTTCATTCTTGCTCTTTTGTGCACACTTCCCGCTCGCCGGGTCGCAGCCGTTGTGCAGGCAGACCGAGTCCTGGCTGCTGTCGCAGTACACCGCGTTGGCGCCAACCGCGACGCAGCTGGCGTTCTGGCAGACCAGCGCGCCGATGCACAGGTTTTGCGTCTTGCCCAGGCAATCCGCGTCCGTGCTGCAGGCGCACGCGCCGGACACCTGGCCGGTGCAGCTTCCGGTCGCGTCGCAGGCGTCGGCGATGGTGCATTCGTTGCCGTCGCTGCAGGTGACGCCAAGCGCCAGGCTGGTCACGGTGCAGCCCAGCGCGAGGTCGCAGCCGTCCACCGTGCACGGGTTGCCATCGTCGCATTTGCCGGCCTGGGCCGTGTGCGCGCAGCCCTTGGCGCTGCTGCAGGTGTCCAACGTGCAGGCGATGCCGTCGGAGCAACTGACCGGAGCGCCCTTGCACGTCCCGCCGATGCACGTGTCGCCGCTGGTGCACGCGTCCGCATCGTCGCAGGGCAGCGTCAAGTCGGTGATCGGGTCGTGCTTGATGGCGATGCCCTGGTCGCAGTAGTCCTTGGTGCACGGGTTGCCGTCGTCATAGTCGGCGTCCGTCGCGGCGATGCAGCTGCCCGCCGCGCATTTTTGCCCGCACGCGCCCGCTCCGCACGCGGCGCCGTCTTTCAGGTTGCCGAGCACGCATTGGCCCGCGCTGCAGGTCGTCTGGCTGCACGCGCCCGGCGTGACCGCGCTGTCCTTGCAGGTGGTGCCTTCCGGCTTGGCGATCTGCGCGCAATACCCGTTGCTGCATTGGGCAACGAGGCACGGCGATTTCTCCTTGAACTGGTCGACGCAGTCGAAATCTGTCAGGCAATCCGTGCCGGCGACGTCGCCGACGGTGTCCGCGGCGCCTTCCAAGCCCCAGACATCGCCCGCGTCGGCGGCATCCGCGTCGGGCGCGGCGATCGCGGCGTCATCCCCGATAACGGCAATGTCGCCACAGGCGGAAATGCCAGCAAAAACGCCAAGCCAAGCTGCAAGGATCCCCTGTGAACTGCGCATGGCGGCCTTGGCATCGCGGCGGGCGACGCCGGCAGGATAGGGACGCGCCCGTGCCGCGTCAAAAGCAGTGGGCGCTACTCTTCCAGGTTGCGGCCGTCGCGCAGTGGACCGCGTTCCAGCCAAGTCCGCGCTGCCTGCCGGCCTTCCTCGTACATCGCCAACATCGCGCCGCGCTCAAAATACAGGTACGAGCCAGCGTCAAAATGCCCCGACGGTGGCGGCCGAATCGCCCGAAACAGCTCCACTTGGCGCAGATCCGGGTCGCCGTGCTGGGCGGCAATTGCGTTGCGATCCAGCAGCAGCTTGCGGTCCGTGTTGTACGCGTTCTCCAAAAACGTGTCGGCCAGCCGCTCGATCGCGTGGCCCAGCGTCGTCATCGGCTGGGACGCTTGACCGGGGCCCATCGTCACGAGCACGGGCACGATGCGGTGCGCGCCCAGCGCCACGGCTGGCGCCATCGGCGAATTCACAAGCAAGCCGCCGTCCCACAGGTCCAGATCGCCGACGCGCACCGGGTTGAACAGCAGCGGGATGGACGCGCTGGCGAGGATCATGTCCAGCGAAATCACCGGCTCGTAGCGGTAGTGCTTGCTCGCCGACGTCAGCTTTTCCGGCCGATGGTTCACGATGCGGATCACGCTGCCGGTCCGCGCGTCCACCGTGTTGATCGCCAGCTTGACGCGCGTCGACCGCAGCTCTCGGGCACCAATCGCCTTGGCGAGCCGCTCCCGCACCGGCTCCGTCGAGAACAGGTAGGTCGATTGGATGCCGGCCAACAGCTGGGAAATGCTGTCAAAACGCGCCGTCAGCAGGAATTCCAGCAGCATTGCCAAGCGGCCGCTCTCCCGGTACCAGCGGTGCTTGGCCAGCAGCCCGCCGAGGATCCGCACCTCGCGCTCGCGGCGCCCCAACGCGCGCAGGGGCTCCTGGCGCAGCAGCCGCTGCAGCTCTTGGCCCAGCGACTGAAAGAACGACTCGTTGGCCACCACCGGCGGGTTGTCGGCGAGGTCCAGCCAGAACGCCAGCAGGTCGTCCGGCGATAGCCCCGCGGCGATCAGCGCGCCGTTCAACGCGCCTGCAGAGGTCCCGCTCAGCACGTCCGGCACGTCGCGAAAACCGCTGGGGTGCTCGCGCAGCGTCTTCCAGACGCCGACCTGGAACGCGCCGCGCGCGCCGCCGCCGGACAGGACCAGGCTGAGCGGCCGCTGGGGATCGGGAGAAAGGGGCATGGGCTGCCTCGCACGGCGCCGATGACGGCGCATGGCGGTCACTGTACCAGTGCCGCGCCTGTCGGCAAAAAAGCCCGCTGCCTGCGCGGCGTTCGCCGTTGCCCATTGACGCCTCCGCGCTCAAGCGCGATCCTCCTCCGCGGCCGCCAAGGCCTTTTCGCGGAGCGCCGATGTACACCGTGACCTTGCAATCTTTCCCGCACGAGAAGCTGCACCGCCTGGAGCGGGTCGTGCAAAAACACTCCGGCGGCAAGCTGGAGTATCCGGAGCGCAACGCGCTGCTGGCGCTGGTCGAGGCGGGTCAGCCGCAGATCGTGGCGCGGTATGCGGAAGAGCACGTCGCTGAAAATGTCGTCCTGGAATACAAGACCCATGGCGCGACCGCGGTCTGGGCGGACGAGAGCGCCGCCGCGGCATGAGCTTGCCCGGTCACCGTGGGAACATCGCGGGGCGCTGTGCCGAGCGGCCGACCCGCAGCTTGGGCATCAGCGGCGCGCCACGCGCCAGCATCCTGAAAAATCCCTTTCAGCTCGTGGATTTGCAGCACAGGCGCGTGGAGTACCTGCGCCTTTCGGTGACGGATCGCTGCAATTTCCGGTGCACGTATTGCATGCCGGCGGCTGGCGTCGATGTGGTGCCGCGCGCGGAACTGCTTGATTTTGCTGAAATGGTCGCGTTGACGCGGATCTTCGTGCAGCTGGGCGTGCGGCGCGTGCGGCTGACGGGCGGCGAGCCGCTTGTGCGGCGGGATATCGTGGACCTGGTGGCGCAGCTGGCGGCGATCCCGGGCGTGGACGACCTGGCGATGACGACCAACGGCCACCTGCTGGCGGACCTGGCGCAGCCGCTGCGGGACGCCGGGCTGCAGCGCCTGAACGTGAGCATCGACACGCTGGATCCCCAGCAATTCTCCCATGTCAGCCGCGGTGGTGCGCTGCAGCCGGTGCTGGACGGCATCGCGGCGGCCCAGCGGGCGGGCTTTGCCTCGATCAAGCTGAACGCGGTGACGTTGAAAGGCCTGAACGACGACGCGCTGGTGCCGCTGTGCGATTTTGCTGCGGCGCAAGGCTTGGTGCTGCGGCTGATCGAGTACATGCCGATTGGCGTGGACGCGG
This sequence comes from uncultured Myxococcales bacterium, assembly GCA_903929795.1. Lineage (GTDB taxonomy): Bacteria > Myxococcota_A > UBA9042 > UBA9042 > UBA9042 > CAIYBN01. Next base: position 301,170 of record CAIYWC010000097.1, read on the forward strand.
CCTGGGGCCCGGAGACTTGGCTGCCGATCGCGGACGCGCGCGCGCGGGTGCAGGCGGCGTACGCGCTGGAGCCGGACGAGTCGGGCGAGATTGTCGGCGGTGGGCCGGCGCGGTATTGGCGGGGGCGACACCGGCAGACGGGGCAGGCGCTGCGCGTGGGTTTTATCGCGGCGGTGAGTGAGAAATTCTGCGAAGCCTGCAACCGCGTGCGGCTGAGCCCGACCGGCGTGCTGCGGGAGTGCCTGTCGGCGCGCGGATCGCTGAGCCTGCGCGACAAGCTGCGGTCAGGTGCGACGCACGACGAGCTGACGGCCGCGATTCGCGACGCGCTGGCGGGCAAGGTCGACGGCCACCAGTACGATGCGGCGGTGCCGACGCTGGAGTCGATGAGCGCGATTGGCGGGTGATTTCAAGCGCTTGGGCTGGGTCCGCGCGCGTGCGTTCAGTCAGCGCGGATCGCCGGTGAGCATCGCGCGCACGCCGAGATACCCGAGCGCCAGCGCCAAAGCCAGCGCGGCAAACGTCACCGCCAGCCGCTGCGGCGACGGCTGCGGCGCCGGTGGAAGCTCGCGCGACAGCACGACGCCGGCCAGCGTCCCGGCAATCAAGCCGCCAATGTGCGCGCCGTTGTCGACCACGCGCAGGCTGAAACCGAACGCGAGGTTGATGACCGTGAACATCCCGGCGCTGCGCAACAGGCCGCGATACACCTGCATGGGCACGGACTTGCGGCGTGCGAGCGCGAAACCGAGCATGCCGCCCATTACGCCGAAGACCGCGCCGGACGCGCCGACGGAGTAGTTCTGGCTCGTGCTCAGCGTCCAGGCGAGCGAAAGCAGTGAGCCGCCGATCGCGCTGGTCAGGTAGACGCCGATGTAGGCCGCTCGACCGAACAGTCGCTCCGCCAAATCCCCCATGGATTTGAGCACGTACATGTTCATGCCGATGTGCAGTACGCTGGCGTGCAAGAACGCGCACGCCAGCAGCCGCCACGCCTGGCCGTCGGTCACGGTCAGCTGGACCGAGTTGGCGCCCAGCGTCAACAGCGTCTCGTCGTCAAAACCGCTGATGAGCCAGCCTGCCGGGTTCTGGTGGTGGGTAAACGCAAGGCTTGCGGACACGACAAAAAGCGCGATGTTGGCGCCGATGAGCCACGGCGTCGCCGCAACCGTCGGCGAGGCGCGCCGCAGCCGCTCAAAAAACACTTCCGGATTGCGGGGATCGCCCAGGCTCGCCAGGTGGTCGAGCGGATTGGTCGCCGCGAGCGAAGCGGCCGCTTCCGGTGCGAAAATCGCCTGCAGCATCGGCGCAAGCCGCGAGCCGTAGCAGTGCTGGTCCAGCGCAGAAATACCAATCAATTCAACACGATGCTGCGCAGCTAGCGTCTGCAACGTCGCGGCGCGGACCGTCGGGACGTCCATCGCCACCACCACGACGCGCGGCGGCAGCGGTCCCAGCGCCACGTGCGTGAGCCAGGCGTCCAGCTGTTCCGGCGTCGGCGCCAGCCACGGCAGCACGACCCACACGCCCGCCGGCAGGTGCGGGTGCGCGGACAGCTCCAGCGCGACGGCGGCGTGCTTCCAGTTTTCCTCGGTCGCGCGGCTGACGTAGTGCCCGCCCTGGGCCAACAGGAACTGCTGGACCCGCGCCGAGACGTCTTCCGGATTGGCGTGCGGGTGTGGCATCAGGCGGTCCAGACTACACGAGGGCCGCGGCGGCGCAAACCCGTGACAAACCGCGACCTGCGCCGCTGGCTACAACCCCGCATCGGGGCTACAATTCCCGGCGGACATCTGGGAGGTGCCTCATGTACAAACTCATTGCGTCCCTGGCCCTGTTGTTGACGGCGTGCGGCGGGCCGACCGTCGTTGCCGAAGCGCGCTACGTGCCGCGCGGCCCTGATGCGCCGCGGCCGCAGAAAGAAACCGATTTCTTTGCTGAATTCGTCGGCGATCACCATCCGACCGGCAAGGTATTCCGCCTGCAGGGCAAGCCGGTAGCGGTCGATGGACCGAACGTCATCCTGACACTGGTCAAGGCCGATTGGTCGACCATCACAGCGCCCGGCGGCAAGGAACACCGCGAAGCGACAGCACAAATCATGGTACAACAGGGCGCGGAGAGCCACAGCGTTTCAGTCAACCAAGGCGACGACGGCGTGGCGTTCAACGTGCGCATCACGGTCAAAGGCGCGGGCGAGGACTACAACAAGGCGCGCCTGGACTACCTGCCGTGGGTCGATTGCCAGGTCGACGCGCTCTAACGATCCTCCAACACCCGACTTTTGCGGTCAAGCGCATTGCGGATCGGGACCGCGCGCGTTTGACCTCGAACTTCGGTCGGAGCGTTTCGCCGCGGCGTCAGCTGGGCAGGTGGTTCATTCGGTCGAACATCTGCGCGAAGTCCTGGCGCGACGCCTGCATCAAGCGCGACGCGCCGGCGATCGCGATCTCCGCCCGATCCTGCCGCAGCCCGTCCAGGATCTCGGCCGCCGCCTGACCCACCGCGATGCCGCGGTCGACCTGGCCCCGCCGCGCCCGCGCGCCCCGGTCCAGCTCGGTGTCGACCGTCGGCGGAATCACTTCGAAAACCTGTACGCTGGCGCCCTGCAGCTGGTGCCGCAGCGACACCGTGAACGCGTGCATCGCCGCCTTGGTCGCGCAGTAAATCGGCATGACGGCGATCGGCACAAAGCCCAACCCTGAAGAAACATTGATGATCGCCGCCGATTCTTGCGCCAGGAGATGCGGCAGCAAGTTCGCGGTCAGGTACACCGGGCCTTCAAAGTTGATGCGCGCCTCGTTGTCGCCCGCCTCCAGCTCTTTCAGGCCTTGCCGCAGGTCGATCATCCGCTGCACGCCGGCGTTGTTCACAAGCACGTTGACGCCGGCTTCGCGGGCCCACGTCGCAAGCGCCTGACGATCCTCGGGTTTGCTGATGTCGCAGCGCTTGACCTCCAGGGCCGGAAACTGCGCCTGGGCGGCCAGCAGCTTGTCCTCGCGCCGACCGCAGACCAGCACGCGATTGCCAGCCAGCAGCAACCCTTCCGCCAGCGCGAGGCCGATGCCCGTCGCACCGCCGGTGATCAGCACGGTTTGTCCTGAAAGCTTCATCGCAGCCTCCTCAGTTCAGGCCCTTGTGGCCCCACGCGTTGTGGTGGCAGAACTCCTCGACCTCGCGTCGCACGCGCGGGTAGCGGCTGACCTTGCTGAGCGAATAGCCGATGCGGCACGTGAACCCGATGCGCAAGTTCGCGGGAAAACCGAGGATTTTGCGCGCCTCGTCCTCCACGCTGTCGCCGACCATGTTGGAGCTGTAGGCACTGATGATCTGCATCCCCAGCCCGAGCGACTCCGCCGTCAGCCACACATTTTCCATCACGCAGCCCAGGCTGATGAAGCCCAGCGCGTCGTGCTCCGACGCCGGCGCACGCTCGTCGCCGTTGTACAGCACGACCAGCAGCAGCGGGCCGCCCTGGACCGTCTCGCGCAGCGAACGCCCCTCGCTTGCCGGCACGCGGCCCTCTTTCGCCGCGGCAGTCCGCCACGCCGCCGGAAACATGTCCGCGAGAACCCCGCGTTTCTTGGCCAGAAATTCCGCCATGGTGAACGACATCTGCCGGTAGTTCTCGCGGATGAAATCGGCGTTCAGGCCGGACTTCACCCCGCTGAGCCGGGCGATGAGTGCGGGATCATCGACGGCGATGACCTCGAAATTCTGCATGTTGTGCGCGGTCGGCGCCCAGCGCGCGGCATCGAGCAGCTGCGCCACAGCCAGCGCGGGCACCGGGCGCTTGAGGTCGAACGGCCCGCGTGCCGAGTGCCGCTGTTGCGTCAGCCGCTGCAATCCAGCGGCGATGTCCGTCGCCTGAGGTTGGGTTTCGGTCGTCTGTGTCGGTTGATTGTGCAGCACCATCACGCCCTCTTCTTGCTGCTCGGCGGCCCGGTCGCCAGGCGCGAGCTCTGGGAAGATAGGCGGCGGCGGGACCGCGTCAATCGGCTGGAGCTACCGGCGCCGGCGGTGGAGCGCAGTCCGCGCTTGCGGGCCCAGCGGCAACGTCGCCGCCGCTTGACGCCCCGCCTCCCAGGCATCCGCGTCCACCCGCACGCCGCGGCTCTTGCCCAGCTTGAACCGCTCCGCCATGAACCGCTCCAGCGCGTCCCGCTGCGCCCTTGCGACCGGGTCCACGCGCACGAGCGCCGCCGCGCTGAACTCCCCGCGCACGTCCGCCGCCACGCCCGACAGCCGATCCGCCAGCGCCGTAACGCAGCCCACGCGGAACGCCTCGTGCCACTGGCGATCCTGGCCCGCACCGAGCGTCGCCGAGAGCCACTCGATGCGCGTCACCAGCCAAGTCCACAGCGCTCCGACCGCCGCCCGATCGCGCGCGCGCCCGACCAGCACGAGCGCCCGGTCGGTGCCGCGGTCCAGCGTGTAGGCGAAACAGCCGTTGGCCTCCGCCAGCGCGTTCGCCAGCACGGTCTTCCAGGTGCGCAGCCGCTTGGACGCCTCCAGCGGCGTGTCGCGCGCGTCCTCGATCGGCTCCGGATCGTCGGCCACGGTCTGATCCGCGTCCAGCCACGTCTGCAGCCGGTGGCGGGCAATGAGCGTCTGGGCCAGCGCCGCGGCAGCCGTCGCCTCGTGGATGTTGGGCGACGTCGCCAGTGCCAGCAGCTTGCGGACGCGGTCGAGCAGGGGCGGATCGTGCGACATGTGGAGAGTCTAGCGCATCTGGTCCCAGGTGCGCGACTGGCCCGCTCCCTTGCAAATCCGCGAAAATGTGCTTCCCTTCGTCCCCGGCGATCCTCCGCCGCTCCGGATGCCCATGTCGCACGCGCCCCGCCTCCGCTCGCTTTCGGGCATCAAACCGACCGGCCAGCCGCATTGGGGCAATTATTTCGGCATGATCCAGCCGGCAATCGCGTTGGCCGACGACCACGACGCGTTCTATTTCGTCGCCGATCTGCACGCGCTGACGACCGTGCGCGATCGCGAGGCGCTGCAGCGCGACACCCTGGGGATCGCCGCGACGATGCTGGCCGCGGGCCTGGACCCGGCGACGAGCACGCTCTGGCGGCAGTCGGATGTGCCGGAAGTGCTTGAATTGGCGTGGATTTTGGGTTGCGTGACAAGCATGGGTTTGATGGAGCGCGCGCATGGCTACAAGGATGCCAAGGCCAAAGGCAAGGATCTCGGCTTTGGCGCGTTTGGCTATCCGGTGCTGATGGCGGCGGACATTTTGCTGTACGATTCCGATGTTGTGCCTGTCGGCAAGGACCAGGTGCAGCACCTGGAGATGGCGCGCGACATGGCGACCTGGTTCAACGTCGCGTTCATGGGCGCGCCGGCAGGTGGCACGGTCGCGGACGTCAAGTGGGACGGGCGGATGCTCAAGAAACCGGACGCGCTTGTGCAAGCCAAGACGGCGATCGTGCCGGGCGTGGACGGCCAGAAGATGTCCAAATCGTATGACAACTACATCGCGATCTTCGCGAGCGAAAAAGAGCTGAAAAAAGGCGTGATGGCGATCAAGACGGACTGCAAAGGCTTGGAAGAGCCCAAGGATCCGGATACTTGCAACGTGTTCCAACTCTTCAAGCTGTTTGCCGCGCCGGCGCAACAAGCCGAGCTGGCGGCCAAGTACCGCGCTGGCGGCTTTGGCTATGGTCATGCGAAGCTGGAACTGCTGGCGCTGGCGGAAGCGCATTTTGGCCCCAAGCGGGCGCGCTACGACGCGCTGATGGCGCGGCCCGATGACCTGCGCGACATCCTGAAGCTGGGTGCGCAGAAGGCGCGCGCCGTGGCGCAGCCGGTGATGGAGCGGGTGCGCGATGCGACGGGCCTCCCGCCGCGGGCTTGGTGACCGATGGTGGAGCCGCGCGACGTCGAAATCCTGCCGCCCGATCCGGAGTGGCGCGCGCCGCACGAGCAGGTGCGCGTGTACGAGGTCATCGACGTGCCAGTCGGCGACGAGCCTGCGCGCGTCAAGCCGCAGCGGACAGGCGACGCGCGCATCGTCGCGAAGTGGGCCAAGTGGGCGCTGCGGCTGTACGTGCTGGCGGTCGGGTCCATGCTGCTGGTCTGGCTGTTCGAGCCGTTTGGTCCCAACCTGCTGGGGCACGTGACCGGCTGGCTGGAGGCGCAGGGCGCGCTGGGCAAGGCGCTGGTGGTGGTGGGCGTGGCGGCGGCCTGTCCGCTGTTTCTGCCGGTCGGGCCGCTGGCCGTGATTCCGGGCTACATTTACGGCGGCGTGGAAGGCACGGCGCTGGCGATTGCCGGGTCGAGCATCGGCGGGCTGGTTAATTTCTACATTGCGCGCTGGTACTTGGAGCCGCACATGCACGCGTGGCTGGACAAGAATCCAGTGCCGGCGACGCTGTACCGCACGATGGACGCCCGCGGCGTGCGGATCGCCCTGGGCCTGCGCGTGACGCCGATCATGCACTACGGCGTGCTGTGCTTTTTGTCCGGGCTGGCGTCGATGCGCTGGTGGCAGTTCGTGCCGGCGATGGCGCTGGGCGGCCTGCCGTGGACGTCGGTCTGGGCGAGCGTGGGCGAGATGCTGCACGAGGCGCTCAAACCGATTACGCTGGGCGCGCTGGACACAAACCCGTACGCTTGGCCGATGCGCTGGGCCGGGCTTGTCGTGCTGGTGGCGCTGGCGGTGTGGGTAGGCCGGCTGGCGCGTCAGGATCTGGCGAAGGCCGCGACGGAGGCGCAGCGATGACGCGATATGCCTGGGTTTTTTCCGCCATTGCGCTGGCGGCTTGTGGCAACAAGACGACCGCCGCCGCCAACGATGCGGACGCGCTGCAAGCGTCTGATGTCGTCGATGCGCTTGCCGATGTCTCGCCAACGGACGCTGCGGGCGATACGACCGTGCCCGTGCCGACCGCCGCGGCCGTGACGCTGACCGCGGGCCAGGCGTCGCTGGCGGTGGATCGCGACGCGCGCACGCTGACGCTCGCGTGGGCAGGCGCGGCGCGCACGGCGATGGACCTGAACAAGCTGCGCGTCGGCCGCGTCAAGTCCTGGGATCCAGACTGGAATTACAGCCCGGACGACATGGCCGGCAACGGTCCGGACGGGCTGAGCTGGCTGCACGTAACGACGGCCGAGTGGACGCCGCACGTGCTGGATGGCGGCGTCACCGGCGTGACGCTGCTGCTGCATCTGATTGATGACAAAGGCGTTTCCGGCCCGGATTACCAGCTGGCGATCGAGCCGCGCGATGCCGGCAATTTCCGCGCCACGCTGCAGCCGGCGGACGCCCAGCTGAACGACGACCTGGCGCACGACAAGGTCGCGACGGACACGCCGGTATACGTCGATCTGCGCGCACAAGTACCTGTGACAGAACGATTTTACGGTCTTGGCGAGTACTTCGACACGCCGCAGCACCGCGGCAAGGTCCGCCACATGCAGATCGTCATCGACACGAGCATTGACGCCGGCTACAACGAGGCGCATGTGCCGATTCCGCTGCTGATTGGCACGCGCGGCTGGGGGCTTTTTGTCGAGGATCGCCACCCGGGAATTTGGGACGTCGCCGCGGCGCAGTCCGACGAGGTGCAGGCGCTTTTTGCCCACCACGAGACGACGTTTTGGTTGCTGGCAGCGGAACAACCGCTCGAAATTACTGGCAAATACACGCAGCTGACCGGCGCGCCGGTGCTGCCGGCCAAGTGGGCGTTTGGCACGCTGATTTGGCGCAATGAAAACAAGGACACCGCGGAAGTGCTGGGCGACATGCAGGCGATTCGCGACAACGATCTGGCGATTTCCGGCATGTGGCTGGACCGGCCATTCGACGTGGCAGTGAACAGTTTTGGCTTTGATCCCGCAAAGTTTGCCGATCCGAAGGCGCTTGTCGATGGCATCCACGCCAAGGGCATGCGCATGGGCGAATGGTCGACGCCGTACCTGGACCCGGGGCCGGCGAATCCCAAGGCGGATCACCGCGATGAGGCGGTGCAGAAAGGCTATTTTGTCACGTCGCCGCTGGGCAACGCCGAGACCAAGCTGTCCCAGTGGGGCGCGCCGATTGACTTGACGAACCCGGACGCGCTGGCGTTTTGGAAATCGCGGATCAAACAAGCGACGGACGCGGGCGTGGAGGGCTGGAAAATGGACTACGGCGAGGACATCCAAGCTGGAATTCTCACTGGCCGCACGCACTTCGCATTTTGGGACGGCAGCGACGAGCGCACGATGCACCACGGCTTTCACCCGTTTTACCACCGCCCGTACGCGGAGAGCCTGCCCGCGACCGGCGGCTGGCTGCTCAGCCGCGCAGGCACATTTGGCGACCAGATTTACTCGTCCATCATCTGGCCCGGCGACCTCTGCGCCAACTGGGCGCACCACGGCGATTGCGACGCGGACGGCACCACGTGCCACACCGGCGGCTTGCCCGCGTCGGTCTCGGCGTCCATCAGCCTGCCGGCCAGCGGCTACCCACTTTTTGGCCCAGATACAGGCGGTTACAAGCACGGCCGCGCGGGCAAGGAGCTGTTCTTGCGCTGGCTGCAGCATTCGGCGTTTTCCGGCATCTTGCAGATCGGCGGCGGCGACCAGCACAACCCCTGGGATTTTGCCAAGTACACCGACAACCCGTATAACTTGGAAGGTTTCAGCCAGTTCGATCAGGAAGTGCTCGATATTTCTCGTTATTTCATTCGACTCCACACCCGGCTTTTTCCGTATCTCTACAGCTACGCGCAAAATGCCCACGAGCACAAGCCCGGGCTGACCCGCGCGCTGGGGCTGCAGTTTCCGGAGCTGAACGATTTCGCGGGTATTGCCGACTTTGAGGCGACGGAATACGCGTTCGGCGACGACTTTCTGGTCGCGCCGTTCACGCAGCCCGGTGGTGTGCGCAAAGTTCTGATTCCAAAGGGACAATGGCTGGATTGGTGGACGCATCAGCCCGTCGGTCTTCCGGGCGCGGCGACGGTGATTGACGTGGCGCTGCCGCTCGCGCAGTCGCCGATGTACGTGCGCGCGGGCGCGCTGATCGCGCTGCTGCGGCCGACGATCGACACGCTGGCGCCGGCGACGGACCCGACGGTGGACAGCTTTGCCGGAAATCCGGGGCGGCTGTACGTCATCGCCACGCCGGGGCCGCCGACCGCGCGGACGCTGTATGACGGCACGCAGATCGCCACGACGGCGCTGACCGGCTTTGACGCCGCGAACGTGTTCACCACGCAAAAAGGCGATGATTTCACTGCAGATGTCGAGTGGCAATTCTGGCTGGGCGCGACCGCCGCCAAGCCCGTGCCGACGCTTCAGGGCGGTGTCGCGCTGACCGAGAGCCTCGACGACGCGAACTGGCAGACGTGCAGCAGCTGCTGGCGCTGGGACGCGACGAGCCACACGGCGGACGTGCGGGTCGCGATCGGCGCGGTCTTTACGCTATGAGCGACCACCACGGCATTCCGCGGGCGTTGGGCAAGCCGCGGCGGGACACGGGCCTGCCGCCGGTGGAGCACGTGCAGGAGAGCTGGCTGCTGGAGCTGTTGGGCTGGCAGCTCCACGCGCGGCTGCCGGCGAAGCTGGACCTCCACGGTCACCGCGCGACGCGACCGCCGTGCCTGCTGAACAGTCCAGACGTGTGGATCGGCCTGGATCTGATGGCGGCGCTGCGGGACTTGCGCAGCCGACCGCGGGCATTTTCGCAGCAGGCAGGGCGCTACGCGGAGCTGATACGCGGCGCGCAGCTGGATGGCAAGCGCGTGCTGCTGGAGCTGGTGGACCCGGACGGCGAACCGAACGAGGCGGATCAGAAGCTCGTGGACGCGCTGGCGAAGTACCTGGACGCGGAGATTCGCATGCTGGGGCCCGCGGAAATTCAGCGGATTCTCGCGATGGCGCGCTATCCTGACCACCTGTGCGCGCGCAATCCGCTGGCGTGGGCGCACGAACTGGCGCGGGCGCCGTGACGCGCGTGGCGCTGGTCGGCTGTGGTGGCCTCGGCGTTCCGGCGGCGTGGACGCTGGCGCTGGGCGGTCAGCGGGCGTTTCGGCTCATCGACGCGGACGTGGTGGAGGAGTCGAACCTGCACCGTCAGGTGCTGTACACCACGCCGGATATCGGCCTGCTGAAGGCGGCGCGGTTGGCGGAATTCCTGCGCGCGCATTTTGGCGCGGACGTGCAAACCGCGGCGACGCGGCTGGATGCGGCCAACGCCGAGGCGCTGCTGGACGGCTGCGCCGCGGTGCTGGAAGGCAGCGATGACGCGTTGGCGAAGTTTGCCGTGAACGATTGGGCAGTTGCGCAGCCGCGACGCCGCACCGCGGTCATCGCTGCGGCGATAGGCCGGCGCGGCCAGTGGTTCGCCGTCACGCCAGAGTCGAGCTGCTACCGCTGCCTGTTCGAGGCGCCTCCGCCGCCGGAGAGCCTGTCGACCTGCGCAGTTGCCGGCGTGCTGGGGCCGGTGACGGGTCAAGTCGGCGGCTATGCGGCGCGCGCACTCTTGCATGCGCTGGCGGGGCAGCCGGACGCCGCGGTTGGCGCGCTGGTGCGGTTCTCGCCGCGCGGGCTGCTGCGGACACCGGTGGCGGTTGCGGCCGATTGCCTGTGCCAGCTCCACGCTTGCTGACTGAAAACGAACACCAAGCCTGGTCTGGGAGACCGGTTGCATTTCGGACTGGCGCGCCGCGGTTGCGGGCTTGGGTCAGCGGGCCGTGCCAGACGCGCGTGCGGCCCGCTGGTATAGTTGCGTCGATCCGGGTTAAGCTGCCGCCACCCATGTCGATCCCAACCGGCCACATCCAGCCGAACGTTGAACGCGCGCTTGTGCTCGTCATCGACGATTCCGTGGACGTGGTGCGGCTGCTGGCGTTGATTCTCAGCGCGACGTGCGACGTGATTTTTGCCACGAACGGCGCGCAAGGCCTGGAGCTGGCGCGCAAGCGCCTTCCGGACCTCATCTTGCTGGACGTGGAAATGCCCGGCATGGACGGCCGTCAGGTCTGGCGCGCGCTCCAGACCGCGCCGGAGCTGCGGCAGATTCCGGTTGTCTTTGTCTCGGCGGAGGACCCGCGCCGTCACCCGGAGATGGACGCGGTTGGCTGGATTCGCAAGCCGTTTTCGGCACAAGTCGTGCAAAACGACGTGCAGGGCCGCTTGCGCCAGGTGCGGCAGCTGTGATCGAGCCGGCGGAGGGCGCACGCGAGCCGACTGCGGTGCAGCTCGGTCAGGTCGCGCTGACATTTTTCGCGCTGGCGCTCCTCGCGACCGCGATCCGCATCAGGCCGTACGACCTGACTTTTGTCTGGCCGGCGAACGCGGTCGCCGTCGCGATCCTTGCGCGCAGGCCAGCAGCCGGTGTCTGGCGGTATGGGGTCGGCATCGGCGTCTCCAGCCTGCTCGCCAACGCGCTCGTCGGTCTGCCATCTGCCGTCAATGTTGCTGCAACGCTTGGAAATCTTGTTGAAATCGCCATCAGCGTCGCGCTGATTCGCCGCTGGGCGAGCCGGCGATCCGCAGTCGTCACGCTCGCGAGCGCCACCAAAGCGCTGGCGTTCACGTGCCTCGTCGCCGCGCCGCTCGCCGGGAGCCTCGTCGCCACGGCCATGGCGTCCGCGACTGGCGCTCCTTGGCAGAACGCCTTCACGACCTGGGTGCTCGGCGTCGCGTCGGGCTACAGCCTGCTGCTGGTTCCTGGGCTGGCGGTGCGACGCACCGACCTCCGCGCGCTCGCCCGACCCCGGGTGGCCGCGGAAATCGCCGGTCAGGTCCTCCTCCTGGTGCTGATCGTCGCGGTCAGCTGGCAATTCGTGCGCTTTCCGTTCGTGCTGGTCGCCGTTCCCGCCACCTGGTTCGCTGTGCGCAATGGCCTTGTGCGCGGCGCGTTTGTCGGGCTGCTGGCGATCACGCTGCTCATCGTGTCGCACCGGTTGCACTGGTGGACCATGCCGGCGCGCCTGGGCGGGCTCGATTCGCAGGCGCTGTGGCTGCCGTCGGTCGCGTTCACGCTGTTTACGGTGCAAGTGGGCCTGATTGCTGATGATTATCGCGCCCAGACGCGGCGGCTGATGACCAGCGACCGGCGCGTCACCAGCGTGCTGGAGTCGTCCGCGACGGGATTTGCCGTGACCGATTTTGCCGGCGGCGTGCGGCTGGTCAACGCCCGGCTGTGCGACCTGCTGCAGCAGCCCCGCGCGGCGCTTCTGGCGCAAAACTGGAAGGATATCCTGCCGCCGCAGGAGGTGGACGAGATCCTTGGCCGTGCGGCGCAGCTCATCCAAGCGGGCAAGGGCACGTTTGACATCGAGCGCGCCTGGCCTCGACCCGACGGCGTCGTCGCGTGGATCCACATCCGCGGCGCGATCCTGCCAGACGGCAAAGGCGGCGGCGAGATCGTGCTGCAGTTGGACGACGTGTCGGCGCGGCGCCGGGCGGAAGATCGCGTGCGTCAGGCGTTTGAGGAGCTGACGACGATCGTGGACCACATTCCCGCGATGATCGGCTATTGGGACGCGGACAACCGCAATCGCTTTGCCAATCAGGCCTATGCGGCGTGGTTTGGCCTGACCCCGGACCAGCTGCGCGGCCGCCCGTTGCCGGAAGTGCTGGGTGAGCGGCGCTGGGCCGCCGTCGCGCTGCACGTGCAGGCGATGCGCCAGCTGGAGCCGCGGTCGTTTGAGGGCAAGAACATGGAAACCAATGGCGAAACACGGTTCATGTACGCCACGTATTTGCCCAACGCGGTCGACGGCGTGTTCCAGGGCTTCTCGGTCATCGTCTCGGATATCACGCCGATCAAGGTCGCGCAGGAGACGCTGGCGCTGGCCAAGGAGCAGGCGGAGCAGGCAAGCCGGCAAAAAAGTGCGTTTGTCGCCAACATGAGCCATGAAATCCGCACGCCGCTCAACGCGATCCTGAGCGCGGCGTGGCTGCTGGAGCGCCAGGACCTGGAGCCGGAGCAGCAGAAATACCTGAACCTGATCCGCACCGCGGGCCAGTCGCTACTGGGATTGCTCAATGATGTGCTGGACTTCTCGAAGATCGAGGCGGGCAAGCTGGAGGTAGTGCCGAGCGAATTTGAGCTGGACGCGGTGCTCGGCAGCGTGAGCGGCCTGATGGTCGCGATGGCGGCGACCAAGCCGCTGGAGCTGGTCGTGCGCGTCGAGCCCGATGTTCCGCGGTCGCTGATCGGCGACGCGCACCGGCTGCAGCAGGTGCTTGTGAACTTGGTCGGCAATGCGATCAAGTTCACGGCGGCGGGCGAAGTGGAGCTCTCGGTGGAGCTGGTCCAGCCGCTGACCGACCCGCCGACGCTGCTTTTTGCCGTGCGGGACACTGGCGTTGGGCTGTCGCCGGCGCAGCAGCAGCGGATCTTTGCGCCGTTTGCCCAGGCAGACGAGTCGATCAGCCGGCGGTTTGGCGGGACAGGTCTGGGGCTGGCGATCACGCGGCGGCTGGTGGAGGCGATGGGCGGCGACGTCACCGTGGAGAGCGCGCCGGGCCAAGGGGCGCGCTTTGCCGTGGCGCTGCCGCTGCGGGCGCGAGCGGAGCAGTCGACGCAGGCCCACGAGACGCCGACGGCGATCCTCGCCGTGTTGGTGGTGGACGACAGCTTGGCAGCGGCGCGCGCGGTCTCGCGGATCGCCGAATCGTGGGGCTGGATGGCGGACCAGGCGGTCGACGCGGCGCAAGCTTGGACGCTGATTCGGACCCGCCAGCAGCGCCGCCAGCGGTATGACCTCGTGCTGGTGGATCGCCGCATGCCGGAGACCGACGGCGTGGCGCTGCTCGCCGCCCTGCGCGCGGACCCGTGGACGCGCGCGTGGCCGATTGTGCTCATGGAGCGCGCGGTGGAAGGCGAGCTGGCGCCGGGCGCGCCAACGGCGGCGGACAGCGTCGTGACCAAGCCGATCCTTGCCGCCACGCTGGCGGACGCGGTCCAAGCGGCTTTCGCGGCGCAACAGGGCACGGCGACCGCGCCGCCGCGCCACCAGGCCGCCCAGCCGCAGCTGCTGGCGGGCCTGCAGCTGATGCTGGTCGAGGACAACCTGCTCAACCAGATCGTCGCGCGCGGCGTGCTGGAGCAGGCGGGCGCCAGCGTGGAGGTGCACGCGTCCGGGCTGGCGGCGCTGGCGCGTCTGCGCGCGAGTGCGGCGTTCGACGCGGTGCTCATGGACATCCAGATGCCGGAAATGGACGGCTTTGCCGCCGCCCGGGCGATTCGCGCCGAGTTGGGCCTGACGCTGCCGATCGTCGCGCTGACCGCCGGCGTGCTGCCCGACGAGCGCGCGCGTTGCCTGGAGGCGGGGATGGACGAGTTTGTCGCCAAGCCGCTCGACGTGCCGCAGCTGCTCGCGGTGCTCGCGACCGTCACGGGGCGCACGCCGCCGCTGGCGCCGCGCCGGTCGCCCATTCCGCCGGCGGCGGGCCGTGCGGACGGACAGCTCTTCGCGCCCGACGAGCTCCTCGCCGCGCTGGGCGACAATGCTGAACGTCGCGCGGGATTCCTGGACCTGGTCCGCGCGTTTGTGGCGCACGGCGACGCGCCGCTGACAGCGGTCCAATTGGCCTGGCAGGCGCACGAATTGCGCGAAGCGGCGGCGCAGCTCCATGCGCTGCGCGGCGCCGTGGGGACGCTGGGCGCGCAGCAGTTTGCCGTGGCGTGCCGCAAGCTGGAGCACCGGCTCAAGCAGCACCCGGAACGCGTGGAAGTGCAGCAGTTCGACGCCCTGCGCGCGGCGTTGGCGCTGGCCGTGGAGGCTGCGCGGGCGTGGCTGGCCCAGCAGCCACTGGGGGCGCCGCTGGCGGGTACGCCGGCCGAGTCGTTGCGCACCTGGCTTGGATGGGTGCACGACCAGGATTTCCGCGCGAGCACCGCCTGGCCCAGCGTCCGGCCGGAACTCGCGGCGCGGCTGCCGGCGGACGAGATGGAAGCCGTCGATGCTGCGATGCAAGCACTTGATTTCCCTGCCGTGCTCGCGCTGCTTCGGCCCCTCGGCCTGGACCTGTCGGCCGGCTGACCCGCGCTACTGGACCGTCACAACGGTGCCCGGCGCCTGCTGGTCGGTCTGCATCGGCCGGTCCGCAAAAATGTCCGCAACGGTCTCTTTTTTCACGGACGGCACGATCGAGACGGCAAGTGCACGTTCTGTCAGGGGAAATTCTTCCGTGCCCGACCATTGTCCCTCGTTGGACGGTAGGCCGATGGTGTATTTGTAGTGCAGCTGCGTGCCTTTCGCCAGCGGGATGACGATGCTCCAAATCTGGTCGTTGGCGGTCGCGTCACCCTGCAAGCCATCGTCGCGCAAGGCGATTTTGTTGGGTACCCACGCGGTCTTCATGCCCAGCTTGGGGTCGTTGCCGGCGATATAGACGATGCCCGTGCCCTTGGGCGGCGGCGGCGTGTTGATGGGGCCGTAACTGTCGATGGCGATTTTCTTTTCCGAGACGTCGCAAGTGAACGTCACGTAAACGGCGGAGGTCGGATCGTCGACGAATACTTGCGACTGCGCGTTGGGCGCCAGATCGCGCGTCGTGCCGCCGGTGGCGAACAAGAATTGCGCTTCGAGCGGATCGCCCGCAACGATGCCGATATCCGTGTAAGGTATGAAGAATTCCACGAGCGTGCCGCCCTTGTTGGGACCGGCGACCTTGCCGTTGAACGTCGACGGCGCGATCGCCGCCCAGTTCTGCGTGCCGTCGCTTTTGCGCCAAGTGGTCGTTGCGACGCCATTATTCAGATCCAGCCACAGCTCACGCGCCGCGCCTTTGCCCTTCCACGCGAGCGCGTCGCCATAGCGGGTGAAGAGCGTCGCGGGATCCTCTTGCGTGGTGCCGGTCGTGAGATCCAGCACGTGTTTTTGCGACAAATAGATGCCCAACGCGCCTGTGGCTTTAGACAAATCAAAGTTATGCTGCACCGCGATGTACACGCCGTCAACCGCGTTGTACGTGCCAAAACCGTAGTACACGGCGGCAATCCAGTCGTCGGGATTGGCGATCGCACCGGAGGAATCGCTGTCGTAGAAGAAGCCGCCTTTGGTTGTCCATTCGGACTCGTTGGGTGTGAACATGCCATCCAGCGTCGGCGGCGGCACCATCGGACCCTGCGGTGCTTGGGGCTGGGCCTGGATAATCGGCTTGAAGTCTGGCATCGCGATTGTCGGCTTGCCCAGCAGCGTCAGCGCCGCGTTCATATGCGCGTAAGCGCCCGCGAGGTGCGAGCGGAACGCCTGGTCAAACGGTGAATCATTGCCCGACGGCGAGGTCTCGTCGCCGCCATACCACCAAAACCAGTCGGAGCCTTCCGCGGCATAAATCTCATCAAAAGCTTTCCACAATTCCCAATCGGACGTTGTGTGATCCACCGGTTCCGGCGTCTTGGGATCGGGCTGTGCCAGGCCGGAATTGAGCAGATCCATGCGCGCCGTGCGCAAGTATTCCCAGCCGGTATTTTCTTCCCATTCCCCGATCCAAATCGCGAAATTGCCGTCGATCCAGGAGCCTGGAAACAGCGGTTCGACCTCATTGAACGTGTCCAGCGTGTGCGCGGGCACGTTGCGCGCGGCGTTGCCCAGCAAGTATTCGCTGCCGGTCACGGTGATGATCTCGCCGGCCGCTTGGCTCTGCATCAAGCTGGAGTAAAGCGCAATGAAGAATCCCTTGCCATTGTGTTCCTTGCTAAATGTCTCCCAAGCATTTTCGCCGTCGAGAATCAACGTGATGCAGCGATCCGGGGAGCCAAAAGTCGGTGCCTGGGCAGCGACGTTGGTGATCAAGTCATTGGCAGCGTCCGTGCCGACCATGTTCTGGTACTTAAAGCCAATATCGTTGGACATGTTGGTGTTGCGGAAATAGACGGCCATCGCTTGGGTGGGATCGGTGATGGGTCCGACAGTGGTGTCCGTGTCGATGCGCCATGGCCCTTGTGGCGCGGCGCCGACGTCTGCGCTCGCGCCGCCGGCTTTCCAGCCCTTGGATGCCGCCAATACCGCCTGATCCGTCGCGACCCATTGGACGCCAAACTTGCGGAAATGCTGGATAACCGCCTCCGCGACCGAGCCCTCGCCTGGCCACATCCCGCGTGGCGCCTGGCCGAAAATATTCGTGTAAAATGCAACCGCGCGCCCGACCTGGGCCGACGCATCCTGCGGGAATTGGAAGGGCGGCGAAGGCCGCGGATCGTAAGGCTGACCGTATTGCTCCAGCTCGGTGTCCTGCAGCAGCGGCAAGATCGGATGGTAAAATGGCGTCGTGGCGATTTCAATTTGGCCAGTGTGCAACGCCGCGTCGTAGAACAGCTTTTGGTGAATCGGGATCACCGCTTTCATGATTTTCACTTCCTCGGCCACGAGCCGATTCGCCAGCGCTTCGCTGACTGGCACTTTCAGTGTAAACGTGCCATTGACGGGTGCGGAAGCCGCGATGAGGTCGGTCAGGTCCACGACGTCGCCGGTGGGCAGCGCGACCGGGCCGTGCAGGAAATCTGGATCAAACCATGCGATTTCAAACCAAATTTTTAGCGCGAGCAGATCGTCTTTCGTCAGCGTCGCCGGGTTCTTGTTGCGCACGGCGGTGTACGCCGGAAAGCGGTCCATCAGCACCGGCGCCGTCGACACGCACGACCACGGATCCGCGTACAGCAGACCCAGCTGCTTGGGCGTCGCGCTCGCCGGATCGGGCGTGGGCTGCAGCAGCAGGTCCACCCACGGATCGGTGTGGCCTTGCCATTTTGCCAGAAAACCGGCGGCATCCACGGTGTTCTTCTTGGTATCCACAAATGGCGCCAGCCGCTCCAGGTAGTACGGAATCAGCTGATTCAGCAGCACCGGCGTGATGTTGATGGTCAGGTGCACATCCGGATAGCCCTGCAGGATATTCGCCATCGCAAAATAATCTTTGGTTGCATGCTTGCGCACCCAAGGGCTGGTCAGCTGGTCGGCGATCGGGTCCAGGTACGTCGGCTGGTGCTGGTGCCACATCAGCATCATGTAGACCGTGCGCTTGATGGTCGCCTTGTTCAGGCTCGTGCTGATCGTCTGTCCGTCAAAAGCCTTGATATTTTTGACTAAAACCTTGTAGGTCAGCGCCGGATTTACCGTCTGCGCCGGGTCCAGCGTCAGCGTGACGAACTGCGGGTCCGCCGCGACTGCCGATTGCAGGACGCTGAGCGTGCCGGTGGACGAATCTGTGATCGAAAAGCTCTTTGGATTGGTCACCGTCGTGGAATCCACGGGTTTGTTGAACCGTACTTTGACGTTCTTGCCGTCGGGCGAAAACGCGCTCTGCACCGTGAGGTTGCCAGACGGCCATGTCGACGTGTCGCCGCCCGCATCCGGCGACGTCGTGTCCGGCGCGACGTCCGGCTGGACATCCGGCAGCTGCACGTCCGCGGTCGGCACGTCCGGGACGGCATCGGCGATCTGCACGTCGGCCAGCACATCCGGCAGGTTGGTGTCCGCGGGCGGCAACGCGTCCTCGCCGACAGCGGTATCGCCCGGTGGCTGCTGCGCGTCGTCGTTCAGCGTTACCTGAATGTCCAGCCCGGCGCCGTCGCGTGTCAGGTTGTAGGCCGTGCCGGGGCCCTGCCATGCGTCGTCCAGCGGCACGCGCGCCATCTCCGCCGGCGCGTGCGGGCATCCGGTGCACAGCGCGACCATCCAAATTGTCAAAATTCGCTGTCGCACTGCAACCTCCGACCCATTCCCAGCCGCAAGCATAGCCGTTTGCGGGTCCAGATCGCCAGCGTCCAGATCACCGGGCGGTTGCCTTTGTCACGTGGCAATCGCATCATGAGCCCGAGGCGGCCGCGATCCCGGCTGACCACGGAGGCCCCGGTGCGCGTCGTCAAGACTTCCTTTGCAGTTTCGCAGCTTTGCCTGCTGCTCGGCTTGGTGACCGCGGCGTGCGGTACCAAATACACCTGTCCGGAAAACTTCGTACTGTCGGGTTCATCGTGCTACTGCCCGGAAGGACAGGGCTTTCATCAGGACGGCGCGACCTGCATCGCGGACACGCCGCCGGCCGACACGACGACGGGCGACACGCTCCAGGACACCGTCGCCGACGCAGCGACGGATGACGCGGTTTGCTGTGACACGGCGATTGCGGACCAGTCCGACGCCACGTCGACCACCGATGATACGCCTGGGATGCCCGAGCTGCCTGTCGACACCGCCGCACCCAAAGTCGTCGGCGCACCATGCGCGAACGACATCGACTGCGTCGGCGGCTTGCAGTGCTTCTCGTGGCCCAAGGGCTATTGCACGCTGACGCCCTGCGCGGACACGGGGACGCCGTGCCCCGGCGCCTCGCAGTGCTGGGCCGGGGACGCGTCCATGCCCAAGGTCTGCAGCCAGTCGTGCGACTCCGTACTCGACTGCCGCAAGGCCGATGGCTACGGCTGCAAGCGCCTGTCCACGCCGTTTGGCGGCATTGACGCGAACCTCTGCCTGCCGTCGGGCACCGCCGCCGTCGGCATGGGCTGCACCAAGCCGCTGGACTGCTCCGGGGACAACACGTGCCTGACCGACATGGCGGGCGGCTACTGCGCGCGCATCGGCTGCAGCCCGACCGACCCGTGCGACGCGGACAGCTCGTGCGTCATGCGCAACGGCAGCTTCACGTGCTTGAAGACCTGCACCGTGGACGGCGACTGCGCTATCGCCACCAAGCAGAGCCGCAAGTGCGTGACGAAGTCGGACGTGAAAAAGAAGACCGTGCAGGTCTGCCTCGACTCGGTCAAGGCCGCGCCCGTCGGCTCGCCGTGCGCCACCTCGCTCGATTGTGACTCCAAGGTGTGCTCGATTTACGCCAAAGGCACGTGCTCGGTCGGCGGCGCGCCCTGCCTGACCGACGGCGAATGTGGCGCCAGCGGGCCGTGCACAATCCCCGGCGACGGCTCGCTCGACAAGGGCGTGTGTTCTGCCACCTGCGACACGAACACGAACTGCCCGACGGGCGGCTTCTGCGTCGGCCAGGGCAATTCCGGCACTGGCACGTGCGCACCGACCTGCAAGGGCCCCGGCGACACGGAATCCTGCGGCGGCGTCCCCGGGCTGGTCTGCCTCTTTGGCCAGCCGCTCGTCACGCCCACCGGTGTGACATTGCCGGGTTACGCATGCGCGCCGCGGGCCGCCGGCGCCGCGGGCTCCGACTGCACAAGCAACACGGACTGCGCCAAGGGCACGAACTGCATCGTCAATTCCCAAGCCAGCGGCGGCTATTGCGCGACGCCGTGCGACACGACGCCTTGCCCATTTGGCAATGCGTGCGCGGACTTGGGCATCAAGATGTGCGAGCGGATGTGCAACCTCGACGAAGACTGCCCGCCGCTGCTGGTCTGCAAGCAGGACAACCAGGCCGGCGCGAAGGTCTGCAGCGTCCCCTGAAGCAGCGGCCGCTGCCGGGCCAGCAAGGCCCGCGCGTGAGCAACCATTCGCCGCTGGGTATCCCGCCGCGGGCGGCTCAAATCCCGGAGACGTCGGGAAATCAGTGGATTTGCAGCGTTCGGCCGCGGCAGAGGATCGCCGCGCTGGGGCCGCTTCACGGGCTGCAGCACAGAATGCCGGTCACGGGCGCCCAGCCGGCGGCGTTGGTCTTGGAACAGCCGAGCAAGGTCGCCGTGCCGCCGTTGGTGTCCGCGTTGGGCGTGCAGGACGTCGGCGTCGCTGCCGCGATGGTGCCGCAGCTGCCGCCGACCGCCGCGACCGTCATGTCGTTGGTCTGGTCCGTGCACGTGTTGCAGCCGCCATTGCGGTTGGACGCGTTCATCACCCAGCAGCCCGCAGCGGTGCCTTCCGCCGGCGTGATCGTGGCGAGCAACGCCTTGTCCGCCGCGCTGGTGGAGCAGATGTGCCAGCCGGTCTGGCACAGCGCCGCCGCGCTCGCGCCGTTGTTGACCGTGCCGGTGAAGGTGCCGCCGCACGCTGCGATCTTCGGCTGGCTGGAGAGCGCCGTGATGTTTTCGCGGGTGCCGTCCGCGCAGCCTTCCTGTTTGCAGGTCGACGAGCAGCCGTCGCCGTTGACAAGGTTGCCGTCGTCGCAGGTCTCGCCCAGCGCCGCCGTCAGGATGCCGTCGCCGCACTTGCCGGCGACGCAGCTCCCGCTGACGCAGATGTTGGTGCCGCCGCAGCCGGTGCCATCGCTGACGCTGGTGTAGACGCAGCCGCCGGGCGCGACGCAGGAATCCGTCGTGCATGCATTGTTGTCGTTGCACGTCACCGCCGCGCCGCTGCAGGTGCCGCCCGCGCAGACGTCCGGGTCGGTGCACGCGTTGCCGTCGCTGCATGCCAGCGCGTTGTTGGCGTGCGCGCAGCCGGTTGTCGCGTTGCAGGTATCCGTCGTGCAGACCTGGCCGTCGTCGCAGTTCAGCGCGCTGCCCGCCGTGCAGGCGCCGGCCTGGCAGCTGTCCGCGACGGTGCACACGCTGCCGTCCGCGTCGCAGCTGGTGCCGTTGACCACGGGCGTGAATACGCACGCACCGGTGCCGGTGTTGCAGCTGTCGGTCGTGCAGCTGTTGCCGTCGTTGCAGACGATGGCCGTGCCGGACGCGCACGCGCCGCTGGTGCAGACGTCGCCCACTGTGCAGGCGTTGCCGTCGCTGCACGCCGCGTTGTTGTTGACGTGGATGCAGCCGTTGACCGGGTCGCAGCTGTCGTTGGTGCACGGGTTGCCGTCGTCGCAGGCCAGCGTGCCGGCGGCGACGCAGCTGGTGCCCTGGCAATTGTCGTTCGGCGTGCAGACGTTGTTGTCCGCGTTGCAGGCGGCACCGCCGTTGCGCGCGGCGGGGGCGCATGCGCCGGTGGCGGGTGCGCACGTGTTCTTGGCACAGGTCGTGTCGCCGCTGGCGTCGCAGGTGATGATCGTCGCCGGATTCACGATGCACGTGTGCGTGCTCAGCTGGCACATCAGCGTGCCGTCGCACAAGTTGCCGTTCTCCAGCGGCGCGCAGTCCGCGGTCTTCTGGCACTGGCAGGTGCTCGCGCCGCCGACACAGACGCCCGCAGCGCACGCGTCGCCCTGAGTGCAGCTGTTGCCGTCGTCGCACGCGGCGGTGTTGTTGGCGTGCGTGCAGCCGGTGGCAGGCAGGCACGCGTCGTTGGTGCACGGATTGCCGTCGTCGCACGCGGTCGCGACGTTGATGGCCGTGCCGGCGCAGGTGCCGCCGCCGCAGACGTCATTTTGCGTGCAAGCGTTGCCGTCGTTGCAGCCCAGCGCGTTGTTGGTGAATACGCAGCCGCTGGCCGGGTTGCAGGAATCGCTGGTGCAAACGTTGCCGTCGGTGCACTGGATGCCGATGCCGCTGCACAAGCCCGCGGCGCAGGTGTCGCCGGACGTGCAGGCGTTGCCGTCGGAGCACGCCGCCGTGTTGAACGTGTGCAGGCAGCCGGCGATCGCGTCGCAGCTGTCGTCGGTGCACGGGTTGCCATCGCCGCACGCCGTCGCGACGTTGACCGCCGTGCCGGAGCACACGCCGCTGCCGCAGATGTCCCCGGTCGTGCACAGGTTGTTGTCGCTGCACGCGATTGTGTTGTTGACGTGCGTGCAGCCGATCGCGCTGTCGCAGGCGTCATTGGTGCACGGGTTGCCGTCGTCGCAGGCGATCGGCGCGCCCGCGCACTTGCCGATGTTGCACGTGTCGCCGCTGGTGCACGCGTTGCCGTCGTCGCACGGGCCGCCGGCGTTGAAGTTGTTGCACGCGCCGGTGGTCAAGTCGCAGCTGTCGGCGGTGCACGCGTTGTTGTCGTTGCAGTTCTTGGCGGTGCCGGCGAGGCACGCGCCCGACGCGCAGACGTCGCCCACGGTGCAGGGATTGCCGTCGCTGCACTGGGCGCTGTTGGGGCTGTGGACGCAGCCGTTGGTCGGGTCGCAACTGTCGTCGGTGCACGGGTTGCCGTCGTCGCAGCCGATCGCCGCGCCGGCCACGCAGGTGCCCGCCGCGCACGCGTCGCCCGAGGTGCAGACGGAGTTGTCCGCGTTGCAAGCGCCGCCGCTGTTGATCGCCGCCATCGCGCACGCGCCGGTCGCGGGCGTGCAGGTGTTGACGGCGCAGACGGTGTCATTGGCCGTGCTGCACGTCACAAGCGTCGCCGGGTTGACCGTGCACGTGTGTTTGGCGTCGCAAATCAGGGTGCCGTCGCACAAGTTGCCGTTCTCAAAGGCCGCGCAATCGCTGTTCGCTTGGCACTGGCAGGTCGACGCGCCGCCCACGCATGCGCCCGCCGCGCAGCTGTCGTTCGCGGTGCACGGGTTGCCGTCGTCGCACGGTGCGGTGTTGTTCTGGTGGATGCAGCCATTCACGACGTCGCAGCCGTCGCTGGTGCACGGGTTGTTGTCGTTGCAAGCGGTGCTCGGGTCGATCGCGCTGCCGCTGCACTTTGCGCCGGCACAGACGTCGCCCGCGGTGCAGGCGTTGGCGTCGTCACACGGCAGCGTGTTGGGCGCGTAGACGCAACCCGAGGTGGCGTTGCAGGAGTCGCTTGTGCAGACGTTGCCGTCGTCGCACGTGATGGCGAAGCCCGCGCAGATGCCGGCGCCGCAGACGTCGCCGGAGCTGCAGGCGTTGCCGTCGTCGCACGGCAGGGTGTTGTCGATGACCAGACAGTCGCCGGCCAAGCTGTTGCAGACTTCCGTCGTGCACGGGTTGCTGTCGTTGCAAATGACGGGCGCGCCCGCGCCGCAGCCGCCAGCGTTGCAGGTGTCGCCCGTCGTGCAAGCGTTGCCGTCGCTGCACGCCGACGTATTGGCCGCGTGCTGGCAGCCAAGCGCCGGGTCGCAGCTGTCGTCCGTGCACGGGTTGTTGTCGTCGCACAGGACGTTCGGGCCGGCGACGCAGGTGGTGCCTTGGCACGTATCCGGGCTGGTGCAGACGGTGTTGTCCGCGTTGCAGAACTGGCCGGCGTTTTGCGCGGCGTAGGCGCACGCACCGGTCGCCGGCGTGCACGTGTTCTTGGCGCAGACGTTGTCGGCGGAGGCATCGCAGGTGATGACGGTCGCCGGGTTGACGATGCATGCGCCCGCGCCGCACATCAGCGTGCCGTTGCAGAGGTTGCCGTCTTCGAAGCTGGCGCAATCGGCGTCGGTGACGCAGGTGCACGTGTTCGGGCCGGCGCCGACGCAGACGCCCGCGGTGCAGACGTCCGCGGTGGTGCACGGGTTGCCGTCGCTGCAGGCCAGCGCGTTGTCCGTGTGCGTGCAGCCGGTAGCGAGGTCGCAGGTGTCCGTTGTGCACGGGTTGGCGTCGTCGCAGCTGCCGGTGCCCAGCGTGATGCCGCCATTGCACACGCCATATGGGTCGCAAAACTCGTTCAGGGTGCATGGGTTGCCGTCGTCGCACGGCAGGCCGGTCGACTTGTGCACGCAACCGGAGAAGCCGTTGCAGTTGTCCTCCGTGCATGCGTTGCCGTCGTCGCAGGAGGTCGCTGCGCCGGGCAGGCAAACCGCGTCCGCGCAGACGTCGCCGACGGTGCAGGCGTTGCCATCCTCGCACGCCGCCGTGTTGTTGCTGTGCGCGCAGGCGCCGGTGGCGTCGCAGGTATCGTCGGTGCACGGGTTGGCGTCATCGCAGTTCAAGCCGGTCCCGGCGCAGATGCCGTGGCTGCAGGTGTCGTTGCCGGTGCAGGCCAGGCCGTCATCGCACGCGGTGCCGTCCAACGCGGTGCTGGTGCAGCTGCCGGGCAGGCACGTGTCGACGGTGCAGGGGTTGTTGTCGTCGCAATTCACGGTCGTGGTGACCGTGCAGCCCGCGGATTTCTCGCACGTGTATTGGATGCACGGGTTGCTGGTGTCGCACACGACCGCGGTTCCGCTGCCGCACAGGCCGACGCTGCAGACCTCGCCGGTGGTGCAGGCGTTCGCGTCGTCGCAGGTGGAGCCATCGGCGAGAAGCGGCGTTGCCTGACACGTGCCGTCCTTGCAAGTCGGTACGCCGCAAGCGGAAATCAGCGAAGCGCAATCCGCATCTGTCGCGCAGTTCTTCGGTCCAGCGTCCGTGGTTTCAGTTGCATCGCCGGTATCCGCGGCGGCGTCTGAAGCATCCGGGTAGAGCGCGTCGTATGCCAGGCCATCGGCGTCCGCATAGAGCGCGTCGTACGCGATGCCGTCGGTCTTCGGGACGTCCTGGCCGTCGCTGTCTTTTCCAGCCAGCGTGTCTGCGGTCAGCTTGGTGTCGCCGCCATCCGCCGCGTCGCTGAATTGGAGTCCGCCCACGTCGTCGCCAAAATAGCCTTTGACGTTCGTTGGGTCCTGCACCGGCGCGTCATCGCCGCAAGCGCCGAGTCCCGTCAGCAGCAGCAACAGCCCGGCAACCGCCCGATTTTTGCCCAGAGCTACCCGTTCGATCGTCCGATCCTGACCGCAAATCCGCATGTTTTTCCCCAAAAATCGACCCATTCACATGGTACGCATCAACGCTGCAACGTCAAGCGATTTGGTCGGGCGATCCGGCTTGATGCGAGGGGGTCAGCGCACGCAGCGGACGGCCGCGCCGCTGGTCGTGAAGATCGTCGACGCCGTAGAGCTGCCGTCAGCGAATAACACGCTCCAGATGCGGTTGCCGTTGGAACTGACGACCGTGTCGGCAGAAAAATAGTAATCCGCCGTTGCCGTGAAGATCTTGGGGATGGTCGGCGCGGCGATGCGGCGGTCGACAAGGGACTCCAGCTCCAGGAGGCTGGGCAGGCGCCAGGCGCCGCCGTCGAGCGCGAGCGTCGCGCACCACGCAGAGGCCTGGGCAAAGCCGTTGACGGCGGCTTGGCTGACGAGCTGCCAGTTGCGCCCGGTCACGTTGTCCAGCACCCAGCCCTTGGTCAAATCCGTGCCCCAGCGCGCGCCGGGGACGATGGCGGTGAGGAACGGCGAGCGCACGCAGCGGGCCCGCGCACTGCTGCCGGTGGACGGGACGGTCGTCTGGCCGTCGAGGAAGCTGACAACCCAATAGTTGGTCAAGTCCGCGCTCTGCACCACTGTCCAATACGGCTTCGCAACCGTCGTGGCGGTCAGCAAACTGCCCGTCGCCGGGTTGGACACCGTTGCGTCGCGCAGCGTCAGCAGCTCGGCGACGGTTGGCAGGCGCCAGTCGGTCAGGCCGTTGAGCGTGCTGTTTTGGCAGTAAAGTTGGGCGTTTGCGTACGTCTTGTCCGCGCCCGAGTCCGCCTTTTGCCAGGTCAGGTACGTGTTGTTGTCGCTGACCGTGCCGTCGCCGCCGTCGATGAGGTACTTGTTCGGCGACGGCTGGCGGATGCCCCAGGCGGGATAGTCGGGCGCGCAGACGCGGCTGCCGTCGGCCAGCGTGATGAGCGGGTGCGTCGTGGGGCAGCTCTGGGTTTTGGTGATGGTCAGCACGTAGCTGGGCACCGGACCGCACGCGCCGAGGAAGCACTGCAAATTCGTGCCGCAAATCGTGCCGTTGGGCGATGTCGTGTGCGCGCAGCCGCCGACCGGGTCGCACGTGTCGACCGAGCAGGGGTTGCCGTCGTCGCAGCTGATGGCGTTGCCGGTGCAGCTGCCGCCGGCGCAGAAGTCGCCCGTGGTGCAGACGCTGTTGTCGTTGCAGGCGGCGTTGACGTTGCCGTGGGCGCAGCCCGTGACGTTGTCGCAGGAGTCGCTGGTGCACACGTTGCCGTCGTCGCAGTTCAGCGGCGTGCCGATGCAGGTGCCGCCGCTGCAGGTGTCCGCGGTCGTGCAGGCGCTGCCGTCGCTGCACGGGATGCCGTTCGCGTTGGTGATGTAGCAGCCGGTGGCCTTGGCGCACGCGTCGGTGGTGCACGCATTGCCATCGCTGCAGTTCACGGCGTTGCCGGCGCAGAGGCCGCCGTTGCAGGTGTCGCTCGCGGTGCATTTGTTGCCGTCGTCGCAGACGGCGCTGACAAACGTGTAGGTGCAGCCCGAGGTCGGGTCGCAGCTGTCGCTGGTGCATGGGTTCTGGTCGTCGCAGTTCAGCTGGGTGCCGATGCAGACCTTGTGCGCGCAGGTGTCCGCGGTCGTGCACGCGTTGCCGTCGTTGCAGGGCGAGACGTCTTCAGTCCAAGTGCACGTGTTGCCGTTGGAACAGGTGTCCGTGGTGCAGGCGTTGCCGTCCGAGCACGCGCTCACGCTCGGCACGTACACGCAGCCGCTCGTCGGGTCGCAGCTGTCATCCGTGCACAGGTTCTGGTCGTCGCAGCTGACGTTGTTGCCCAAGCACGCGCCGCTGCTGCACGTGTCGCCAGTGGTGCACAGGTTGCCGTCATTGCAGCCGCTGGCGTTGAATTTGTGGACGCAGCCCTTGCCGGCGACGCAGCTGTCGTCGGTGCACGTGTTGCCATCGTCGCAGTTCAGCGTGCTGCCCTTGCAGACGCCGGCTTTGCAGACGTCGCCAGTTGTGCACTCGTTCAGGTCATTGCAATTGCTGGTGTTGTCGACGTTCAGACAGCCCTGTGTCGCGTCGCAGATGTCGGTCGTGCAGGCGTTGCCGTCGTTGCAGCTGCCGGTGTTGCTCGTGTGGACGCAGCCGGAGGTCTGGTCGCAGCTGTCGTCGGTGCAGACGTTTTGGTCGTCGCAGCTCAGCGTCGTGCCGGCGCACAGGCCGACGGCGCAGGTGTCGCCGGTGGTGCACGCGTTGCCGTCGTCGCAGGTCGCGGTGCCAAAGGCGTGGACGCAGCCCACGCCGGACTTGCAGCTGTCGGACGTGCACGGGTTCGCGTCGTCGCAGCTCAGGGTCACGCCGACGCACGCGCCGTTGCTGCACTTGTCGCCGATGGTGCACGCGTTGTTGTCGCTGCAGCCCTGCTGGTTGTTGGCGTGCGTGCAGCCGCTGCCGGATTGGCACGCGTCGTTGGTGCACGGGTTGCCGTCGTTGCAGTCGCTCAGCGTGCCGACGCAGCCACCGTCCTGGCACGTGTCGCCGGTCGTGCAGGCGTTGCCGTCGTCGCACGCGCTGGTGGTGTTGCTGTAGGTGCAGCCCAAGCCGGCCGCGCAGAGGTCGTTGGTGCAGGTGTTGCCGTCGTCGCAGTTGGTGGGCACGCCGGCGCAGCTGCCGTTTTGGCACTGGTCGCTGTCGGTGCAGCTGTTGCCGTCGTTGCACGGCGTCGACGTGTTCTTGTGGATGCAGCCCACGGCGGGCTGGCAGCTGTCGGTCGTGCACGCGTTGTTGTCGTCGCACAAGATCGGGCTGCCCACGCAGCCACCGTCCGCGCACGTGTCGCCGCCGGTGCAGGCGTTGCCGTCGGTGCAGCTCACCGTCACGTTCTGGTGCACGCAGCCGTTCAGCGCCGAGCAGCTGTCGTTGGTGCACACGTTCTGGTCGTCGCAGTCCAGCGGGTCGCCGGTGCAGGCTCCCGACGCGCACGAGTCGCCGGTGGTGCACGCGTTGCCGTCCGAGCACGCCGCCGTGCTGGCGGGATGCACGCAGCCCTTGACGCCAGCGCAGCTGTCGGTGGTGCAGGCGTTGCCGTCGTCGCAAGACACGTTGTCGATGGTGCCGTCGCAGTCGTCGTCCACGGCGTTGCAGACTTCCTTGGCGCCGGGGTGCGTGTCCGGGTTGCTGTCGTCGCAGTCGGTCGCGTCGGTGACGTAGCCAGGCGGCTGCACGCAGCCTTCCACGGTCATGCTGGGATTGCCGTAGCCGTCGTTGTCGGCGTCCCGGTGGTAGGCGGTCTGGACGCCCTCGTCGGTCAAGCCGTTGCAGTTGTCGTCGATACCATTGCAGATTTCCACGGCGGCGGTCGGCCCGATGCATGCGCTCAGGCCGTCTGCCCCGCACTTGCGCGTGCCTGAGCACGTCCCCGCGGCGTTTTGCACAAGGCAGGTCGTGCTCGCGCCGGCGAGGATCGCGTTGGCCGAGCAGCTGCACGCGCCGCTTGTCAACACGCACTGCTTGCCGGAGCCCTTTTCGCCGGCGGACGGGTTGCACGCGTAACCGCTGGGGCAGTCGCTTGTCGTGTCGCAGGTGCCGCCGCAGAAGCTGCCCGCAGTGCCGTTGGCGACGCAGAGCGAACCGGCGTTGATGGCGCCGCACTCGGCGTCGGTCTGGCAGGGCCGGCAGAGCGCGGCGAACTGCGGCAGGCAGACAAATGCGGTGTCCGCGCTCCCGGCGATTTGCCCGCATTTGAAGCCGTTGGGGCAGCAATCCACGCACGCCTGGGTGCAGATTTTGCCGGCGGAGCTGTCGACGCAAAAGCCGCTCTGGCAGTCGCCCGCGGTGGCGCATGGCGCGCCGGGCTCGCCCGATGCCGGCTTGGCGGGAAAGTCGCAGGGCGATTGCGTGTCGGGCGCGTTGGCATCCGCGTCGCTGCTTGTCGCGTCGGTGCCTTTGGCGGTGTCGCTGCCGGGGCCGACGTCGCCCTTGGCGGCATCGGCAGTGGTCGCGTCGGTGCCGCTTGCCGCGACGTCAGCGCCGTCGGCGGACGCGCCGGCCTTGCTGCCACACGCGGTGCAGGCGCCCAACACCGCTATCCACAACCACAAATGCCGCATGAATCCGTTCCTGTGCCCAAGAAGTGCCGCAGCCGCGCGCGGCGTTCACAAACGATGGCGCAATGGCCGCCAATGATCAATGGCAGAATCGCGCCGCGACGCAAGTTCTGGCGTGGCCCGCGGTTGCCGGCGCGCTGACATTTGCACACCAAAAAGACACTTGCGGCGCTGCATCGGCGGGCGTACCTTCCGGCGCGCTCGGGTCAGGTTCGGCCCGCGCGCCCCGTCGTAATCCTCAGCAGCTGCCGCGCTTTTTCGCCCCAGCCGCCGACTTGCCTGCCTACCAGGAGGTCGCCATGCCACAGAATTCCGTGCCCACGCCGCCGGCCGCGCCGTCGTTGGCGCTTGATGCGTTGCTTGTCCAGCTGGAGCGCTGCGAGGCGGAAACCGTCCAGCTGCTCGGGCCCGCGTACATCAAACGGCTGCAGCAGTGGCGGCGATACCGCGCGGATCCGCTGAAGCTGGCGGCGTTCATCCGCGACTGCCTGCGCCGCACGTCGGTGAACGGCTGGGCGCTGCACCAAAAAGGCGGGCTGAGCCTGGAGGCGATCGTGATTGCCTTTGGCCCGCCGCTGTTTACCAAGCAGGACGTGGACCACGCGCGCGAGACGCTGGGCCTGGTGGCGGTGGCGGCGGTGGTTGCGCGGCGGTAGGGGGCGGTGTGCGCGGGGCCGGCGCCTCGCGTCAAATCACCCAAGCCCTCAGCATCACCACAACCGCCGTCAGCACGCCGCAAATCCCGTACAGCAGCAGCACCGCCTGGCGCGGCGTCAGGCCCAGGTCCAGCAGCCGGTGGTGAATGTGCTCGCGGTCGGAGTGGAACGGCGACCGGCCGCGGATGGCGCGACGGCCAAAAGCCAGGAACGTGTCGGCGATCGGCAGGCCCAGCGCGACCGCCGGCAGCAGCAGGGCCAGACCCGTCGAGCGCTTGGACACCGTCCACAGCGAGGCCACGGCGAACAGGTAGCCGATGCCCATGCTGCCGGAATCACCCATGAAAATCAGCGCCGGCGAGAAATTGTACAGCAGAAAACCCAGGCACGACCCGCCGAGCACGGACGCGAACAGCGCGAGGATTGGGTTGCCGTCCATCACCGCGATGATGAACAGCGCCAGCGACGCGAACACGGCGACGCCGGCGGCCAGGCCGTCCATGCCGTCGATGAGGTTCATGGCGTTGATGATGCCCGCGACCCAGAGCATCGTGACCGGCAGCGACAGCACGCCCAAGTTGTACGCGGTGCCCATGAGGCTGAACGAGTCAAAGCGCAGGCCGACCGACCAGAGCAGCACCGCGACGCTGAACTGCACGCCCAGCTTGGCCCAGGCGCCGCAGCCGCGGATGTCGTCGTAGACGCCCAGGCCGAGGATCGCCAACGCGCCGAGAAAGAACGCGTGCAGGCGGGTGTCGTGCTCGCGCAGCTCTTGGGCAAAAGTGTTCGTGTAAAACAGCAGCGCGACCAGCGGCGACAGGCAGCCGGCGGTAATCGCGATGCCGCCCAGCCGCGGAATCGCGTCGCGGTGGATCTTGCGCACGCCGTCGGGCTGGTCGTACAGCCGCAGCCACCGCGCCAGGTGGAGCACCGGCGAAGTGGTCAGGGCGGCAATGCCCAGCGCCATCAAAAATGCCACGAGGAAGGTGCGCAAGGCGCTCGATCTCCGACTGTTGGAACGCCACCGCGGCGGCTGCGGCGGAACCCGTCTGGTCCCGCGCTGGTTTGGTTGCCGCGGACGGCCGTCAGGATCTTACTGCACTCACAAGCGTGCCGCCAGCGCGGCCCACGGCGCGGCGAAGCGCTCGCTCATTTCTTTGCAATCGCCGCCGCCGAACGCGATCCACGTGCCGTGGACATCCACCGGCGCGTGCAATTCCTGGCCCTCCAGCACCTGCCCGCGGCCGGCAAAACGCAGGCCGGTCGCCAAGCTCAGCGGCCGCGACGCGCTGACGGCGATGCGCTCGCGCCCCACCCGCAGGCGCTCCACGCTCTCGGGCTGCACACGCGGCGCCAGGAGAAACCGCGCGATCGCCTCGCCGGGACCCTGCAGCGCGTCCGCGACGACGAGCTTGCCGCTGGCGTGATGCGCGCACAGCCGGACGTGGCGGTGGCTGCCGTGCGGCCAGACGTGAACCGCCGTCAGCCAGTCCCAGCCATCGGTCCGGCCGCTCTCGACGTGTGCCACCTCGCCGCGCGCGCCGACGCGAAACGCGCCCCACAGCTCCAGCTGCGGCACGTTCAGCACCTGCACGGTCGAGTGGCTCGGCTCGCGGCGGTTCAGCTCGCGGTGGACGTCGCCTTCGTAGCCGGCCAGCCCGGCGTCGGCCACGATCCGCACGTCGTTGCGGCTCCATTCCACCGAAAGCGTGTCCGCGTGTGCGTGACCCGGCTGCGGCGTCCACGCTGGCGGCGCGGTGTGCACGATGGCGAAATGCCCGCCGTGGCGCGACACCCACGCCGACTGCTTGGCGTCCGTCTGACCGCGCGCAGTCCCGCCCAGCGCTGTCCGCACCATCGGCAGCGTATCCAGCGCGTCCGGATCCGTGTCGCCAAACGCCGGCAGCCGCCCATCCGGGTGCACCGCCGCCGCCAGCCAGCCCAGCGCCCGGTGCAGCAGGTGGTCAAAGCGCATCCGCGCCGGGCCCTGTGGCCACAGCGCCCGCACCGTCAGCAGGTCCTCCAGCAGCAGCGCGTGGTACATCGGCGCGGCCTCGACGTGCGCGCCATCGCCGGGAAACTGCCGGTCTACTTCGTCCGCCAGCGCCGCGCGCGCCCGCGTGCCGCGCCCCCAGGCCAGCTCCGCCACCGTCTGCGCCGCGCGGTCCACAAGCAGGTGATTGCCGTCCAGGTGCCGCTCCGCCAGCAAGCCGAGGTCGCACGCCGCCGCGGCCGCAATCGCCAGCAGCAAGTCGCGCACGGCCGCATGGGCATCGGTCCAGCGATCCCGGCCGTGGTGCTCCGCCAGCGTCAGCCGCGCCGCCGCCCGGGTCGCCGCCAGCGTGCGCCGCGCCCGCGGATAGGGCTCCCACGGCTTGTCCAGGCGCGCTGACTGCGCCGCCCAGCCCTGCAGCGCCGTATGCAGCGCCTCGACGTCCGCGCCCGCCTGCACCAGCGCGTGCGCCACAAGCGCGTCGGCCCAGTCCAGGTAGTGCGCCTCGTAGATTTCCAGCGGCCGCGCACCCGGCAGCGCCCAGGTGTCCGGTGGAAACGCCGCCACCTCGCGTCCCGCCAGCACAAGCTTGCCCGCCAGCAGCGTGCGGGCGTCCGGCTGCGCAGCGCTCGCCAGCGCGGTCCCCAGCGCCACAAGCGGTTCATGCCGCGCCAGCCGCGCCGCATCCTGGCCGCGCTGCCGCCAGAAGGCCACAAGCACTGGCAGCCCCGGCCGCCAGGTCGCCTTGCGCGCGTCATTGGCCAGCCGAAACGCGTGCATCTGCACCGGCAGCGGGCCCAGCGTGCGCCACCACAGCGCTGCTTCATCGGTCAGGCTCACGGCGCACGTCCTTGGGCGACGGCGTCCAGCAAAACAGCCCGAAACCGCTGGGCAATCTCCGCCCGGTCGTTGTGGGTTTCCACGTAGCGCCGGCCGCGAGCGCCCTGGGCATCGGCCGCGGCGTCGTCCGCCAGCAGCGCGTCCAGCCCCGCCTGCAGCCCCGGGCCGTCGCCGGCCGCCGAGACGCTGCCACAATCGGCAATCCATGCAATGTCGGCTACTTCGCCATCCGCGCTCAAAATCACCGGCCTCCCTGACGCCATCGACTCGTAGATTTTCGACGGCACCGTATGGTTGTCCTTGCGCGGCCGCAGGATCACAAGCGTCGCCCACGCGGCATGGTACAGGCCCGGCACCAGCTTGCGATCCACCGGGCCAATCACGCTGACATTTTTCAGGTTTTCCGTGCGTACGCGGTCCAGCAGGTGCTGGCGCAGGCTGCCGTCGCCCACCAGGCAAAAGTGCAGCCGCTGGTCGCCGGCCGCCTGGCGCTGCTTGGCCAGATCCAGCACCAAATCCAGGCCTTGCGGCGGATTGAACACGCCCGCATAGACCACCAGGTTCTTGTCCAGCGGCACGGCGTTTTGCACCAGCCAAGCGCGCGCTTGGTCTTTGGTTTCAAGCGCTTCGCGGTCAAATCGCGCCAAATCCGCGCCATTCGACAGCACGTGCACCGTGCCCGGCCGCGCGCCCAACTCCAGGAGCCGGACCTTCTTGCCTTCGCTCACAGTCGTCACCGCCGCCGAGCCTGCCAGCACCACGCGGTTCAGTGCTTCCAACGCCTGGATCGCCGGTCCCGCCTGCACCCGCCCGGCCGCCACCACGGCTTCTGGCCAGATATCACGGACATCCAGCACATGCGGCACGCCGAACCGCTTGGCCAGCAGCCACGACGTGTAGCCCACCGTCGGCGGCGGCGTTGTGCCAATGACGAGGTCCGGCGCGGTCGTCAGCGGCAGGCCTCGCGCCAGCGCACTCGCGGCAAACGTCGCGTAAAGCATGGCTTTTCGCGCCGGCGTATGCCCGCCCAGCGCCAGGATCGGCGTGCGAATCACGCGGATGCCGTCGATGGTCTCGGTCTGGCTCAGCCGCTGGCGCGCACCGGGGTAGATGCGGCCCTGCGGAAAATTGGGAAACGTCGTCAGGACCGTGACGTCGTCGCCGGCTTGCACGAAAGCGCGGCCCAAATCGCCAAAACGCGCGGCAGGGGCGCCCATTTCCGGGTGAAAAAACTGCGACACAACGAGGACGCGCACGGGCCTACTTTACGCGGCGCAAATGGCCGGTCGCACGCGGGGTTGCGGGCGGTTCTGCAGGCGGTTCGGCGGCGGATTCCGCTGGCACGACGGGGACTTCTTTGCCACCGGCGATGACCTGCAAGCCGCGGCGGGCGGGGGCCTCGTTGGAGGTATCGGGCAGGGCGTCTGCGTCCACGGCTTCAGCGCGTTTGCGCTGGGCCTTCGGCGCGGCGCGATGGGCGTCCGCGGGCAAATCCTCTTGCCAATGCTGGCCTTGCGTGCGGCCGTCGTCCGTGATCGCGAAAACGGCGGTCCACGGCACCACGCACAGATGCGGCTGGCCACCGAACTGCAGCGTCGCGCGCACCTCATTGTCATCAAAGGTAAAATCGGCGACGTTGTAGCGGTACGAATAGTTCAACACCAGCCATGGATCGCGCCGCAGCCGCTCCGGCACGCTGACGCCGGGCGCGCGGGCGTCGAAGTGCAGCGCGGTGACGCCGGATTCAAGCAGGCTGCGAAAGCAGCGCAGTTTGGCGCGGTTGCGGTCGACCAGGCTCATGCGCCGTCACTCCCACTCGAAGCGGAAAAAGAAGCGCTCCCGGCCAAGCCGACGAAAACCGAGGCTGCGGTAGAGCAGCGCGGCGGGCGCGTTGCCGTGGTACGCCTCCAGGTCGATGCCCTTGACGCCCTCCGCGCGCGCGCGCTCCAGCAGGCGCACGACCAGCGCGCGGCCGTAGCCGTGCTGGCGCGCGGTCTTGGCGACGTACAGCTCCTCAATCCACAGCGACCAGCCGGAGAATTTCACCGATGGCACGCGGCTCGCGACCAGCACGCCCACAGCTTCGCCGCCCGCCTCCGCGCGCAGGACCAGCAGGACGGAGCGCGAATCGCTGCAGAGCGCGTCGTACACCGTGCCAAGCGCGACCGGATCGACCGGCAGGCGCAAGTCCGTGAGATCTTCCGCGAAAAGGCGGACGACAGCTTCCCGGTCGCCGGGCAGCGCGGGTTCAATGACGGGGGGATTGGCAGCGGTCACGGACAGCCTCCTGAAGTGAGTATACGCGCATTGGCGTTGCACCGGTAGCGCCCCCGTGGCGGGAGTGGTAGCGTTGGCGCGCTGGGCATTCAGGGCGTCCTCGACGCGCTGGCTTCACGCACACGGAGATGCGATGCGAAACGGCTCGTGGATCGCGCTGGCGCTGCTGGGCACGCTGACCGCTGGTGCGGCGGACGCGAAAAAGCCCAAAGCGCCCGTGGAAGCGGCGGAAACCAAGGAAGCGCGCGAGGCTCGGGAGGCGGAGGCGAACGCTGCTGCCAAAAAGGCCGCGGCAGAGGCGCAGGTTGTGCGGACATTTGTCCCTGGGTCGCCCGAAGCCACGCTGCGCGAAATCATTCATTGCGGTGCGGACTTGTCCGACGAATCGGCGGCGTTTGCCTGCTGGGTCAAGCTGCACGTCACCGGCAATCGGGACACGGAGACGGCGGTCACGCAGCTGCGCCACTATTCCTGGAAGGTATTTCGCAGCCGCGCGGACAGCTACGCAGTCAAGCCAGTGCCGACGACGGACAAGGATTTCGCCTTGCAGATCAGCCACCGCGAGCCGGAAAAATGCGACATGACCGCCAAGGAGTGCAAGTTTTTTCTGGTCAGCCACGTGCGCGATTCGCCGGCGCCCGTCACCTTGCGCAAGGAAGACGGCGAGTGGCGGATCTACTCGATTTCCTTGTAGGTTTAGCGCCTAGCCCGCCTTGCCTTGCACCTTGGCGATCTCGTCGTACTCGTTTTGGTACATCGTCATCGCGTCCCGGACGACGGCCAGGTGCAGCGCGTTGTCCGCGTTGTCCTGCACCAGATCCAGCCGTGTCATCTGTCGCTCAATCTCGTCGAGCCGGTCCAGCATGTCGGACAGGCGCCCCAGGTCGCGCGTGCGCCGCGATTGCCCGGCGAAATGCGCGGCATAGCTCTCCAGCTCCGCGTCCGCCGCCGTCGCCAAGTCCTTGACCATCGTGGCAAAAGTCGCCGTCTGCCGCTCCGCGCGGATCGCCGCCAGCTCCTGGGTCCACGCCTGCAGCCGCGCCTCCACAATGCCGATGTTCGCGGCGTTGTGTTCGTCGTGCAGGCCCTGGGTTTGCAGGGCCGTCATGCGTTCGCGCACAGCGTCCAGCGCTTCCACCAGCCGCACCAGCAGCTCCGGCCGGCGCGACACCCGCGGCAGCCCGGCAAAGTGCACTTTGTACTGGTTGAACAGGTTGTTGGCGACATTCGCCAGCGCGCCCGCCTGCTCGTCCGGCGCAGCTTCCGTCTGTGCCGCCGCGATGTGCGCGGTTTCCGTGCGAAATTGCACAAGCCGCCCGTCCACCACCTCCGTGTCGGCGCGCAAGCCATCGATGTCCTGATCGGCGCGAATCGCCTGCATCTGCTTGGAAATCGTCGCGAGTTCATCAATCATGTCGCGCAGATATGTGCCGTCGCGGCTTGAGCGGTTCTGGCCGGCAAAGTGCCGCGCGTAGCGGTGGAACACAAGGTTCGCGCGCGTGCCCAGCAGGGACGCCTCGCGCGCCAGCGGGCCCATCTGCGCTTGCAGCTGCACGACGGCCTGGCGCTCGGTCGCGTACAGATCCTTCTGGCGCTGCGCCGACTGGGTGATGGCCTGGCGATCGGTTCCCGCCTTCAACGAGCGCACGTCGGTCAGGATCGCGGTCGCGTCGGCGATCATGGACGCCAGCAGCTCCGGACGCCGCGTCAGCCGCGGATGTCCGGCGAAATGCAGGGCGTAGCGCGTGTCATTGGCCGCGAGGCGGCGGTGCAGGTCGGAAAGCGTAGCCATCAGTTGCTCCTCGTTGGGCCGCCGGACGTGCCACGGAATCGCCGCGGTTGCAACTGTCCGCTGGTCAATCGTGCGGCGATCTGGCACCTTGCGCCGCGGAGGTCCTGTTGTCCATTCCGCGTTCGATCGTTGCGCTGCAAGACCCACAAACTGCGCAGTTTCAGATCCTTGCGGGCGAAGACACGCACGTCAGCGCGTTTGACCGCTCCTTTCATTTTGGCGATTCGCTGTACGAAGTCGCGCGCAGCTATGACGGAATCCTGTTTGCTTTTGACGACCACGTCGCGCGGCTGCGGCGTTCGGCCAGCCTTGCGCATTTTGAAGAGCTGCCGGATCTGGACCAGCTGGCGGAGATGGTCCACACGGCGTGCCAGGAATTCTTTCTGCGCTACGGCAACGTGGAAGTCTATGTTCGGACAACGATTAGCCGCGGTGTGGGCGACGTGAACATCGACCGGCGCACGAGCGGACGGCCGTACGCGCTGGTCATCGTCAAGGATCTGCGGAGCCAGCCGGGCGTCGGCGATCAGCCGCAGCGGTGGGTCGTGGCGCAGCGGCGGCGCAACTTGGTGACGGCGCTGGACCCGGCGATGAAGTCTGGCAATTACCTGAACAGCGTGCTGGCGTTGGCCGAAGCGCAGAGCTACGGCGCCGACGACGCGCTGATGTTGGACCACCGCGGGTATGCGACCGAGGGCACGACGTCCAACTTTTTTGTGGTGAAACAAGGTGAGCTCTGGACGGCGCCGCTCAGTATCGGCATCCTCGCTGGGGTGACGCGGGCCCAAGTTATCGAAACCTGTCGGGATCTTGCCATACCCGTGCGCGAACGCCTGTTGAGCCGCTATGACCTGCAGCATGTCGATGAACTTTTCCTGTCGTCCTCCACGCGTGAGGTCCAGGCGATCGTCGCGCTGGACGGCCACCCGGTCGCGGACGGCGCGCCCGGGCCGGTCACGCAGCGGATCAGCGCAGGCCTGCGCGCGCGGATCGACGCGTGGTGCCTGGCGCATGCCCGTGAATCGCTTTGGCTTTGATGCGTCCCGACTTCTCGCCTTGCTCGTCGCAGCCACCTGGATCGGCTGTAGTTCGCCCGTGACAGGTGGCGGCGTAGCCCAGCCAGGCGCCGTCGCCGCCGTGGACGTGACCTTGCAGCCGGGTGCGGGAACGGACGCCAGCGCCGCGCCGCTGGACGCTGCTGTGACGGCTGCCGATGCCGCCGACCCCGATAGTGGCGGTCTTCCGGACGGCTTCTTTGACCCCGCCGATGCCGCCGACGATTCGCAAGACGGCGGGGATGTCGCGCCCGTCGTCAACGCCCCGCCGTGGCTGCTGAGCATCGACAACGGCACCCACACGCTGCGCAAGGTCGACATCGTGACCGGCAAGTCGGCGGTGATCTGCACGCTTTCTGCCAAGAATTCATATCCTTCGCTGACATTTCGCCGCGACAACGTGCTCGTCGCCTCGCGCAAGGGCATCGCGTTGGACCAGATCGACCCGTGCACGTGTCAGGTCACGGCGATCGGCGTGTACGGGGCCGCGACCGGCGTCAACGGCATCACATCCGATCACGCCGCCGGGCTCTTTGGCATCTCGTCTGGGTTGGAGGCGCTCATCAGCATCAACCCAGCTACCGGCGTCGCGACCTCGATCGGCCCGCTGGGCGCCAAGTTCGGCACCAACGGCGCGACGTGGTCCGATGCGATTCACGCGTTGTATGCCATCAATGGCGCGGATAACATGCTCTACGTCGTGGACCCGAAGACGGGTGCCGCGACACCGCAGGCGGTGTTGTCGCAAAAGTTCGGCTCGGTCGGAGTGGAGCGTCATCCCGGCAACGGCCAAATTTACGCGTGCAGCGACGACGGCATGTTGCGCCAGGTCGACCCGGTGACCGGCAACGTGACGACGATTGGCCCCTTGGGCGAATCCGCTGCGTGCACAAACCTCGCCGCGCCGTGGGGGCCGGTCAGCTGTGTCGACAACGTTACCATTCCATGAGGAGTCAAGGACCTATGCGGAACAAGCGATTGGTGTGTGCAGTGATGACAGCCCTGACGTTCGCAGAAGCGGCGCCGGCGCTGGCGGTTGATGCGCTGGAAGGCGAAAAGCCGCGGCATAAGGTGAAGGAAATTCATGAATTGGACGCGGACGCGCCGAAGGACGCCGGCGGCAAGGTGCAGTTCATCCCCACGCCCAAGGCGGCCAAGCAGCTGCGGGCGGAGAAGCGCCACGAGCGCCTGGCGGCCAAGGCGGAAAAGCGCCAGCAGCGGACCCGGGAGCACGCGCGGCTGCACGGCGCCAAGCACGGCGGCCACGGCATGGCCAAGGCGCACAAAGTGCACGGTCACAAGGCGCGCAAGGTGAAGATCCACCGCGTGCACGTGCGCAAGGCGCATGCGGCCAAGCACGCAGGCGGCCAGAAGCACGGCGGGCACAAGCGCGGCAATCACAAGCACAAGTAGCGCTGGCGGTCAGCCCATCCGCGCCGAACCGCGGTGTGCCACCGGAGGTGCGCGCTCGCGGTCCAGTCCGAAATGCAACAGGTCTGCCGATCGGAGTCTGATGTCGCCCATAGGTCAGCGTGTGTCGCGCTGGCGGTCAGCCCATCCGCGCCGAACCGCGCCCAAACACGCGCTCCAGCTTGCCGATCAGGTCGTCCGACAGCGCGACGTGCCATTGGCTGCCGGCGGCGATCGCCACCTCGCCCAGACCCGGCGATTGCACGTGCAGCTGCACCTTCGCGCTACCTGGTGCGGCTTTCAGCAATGATTTCAGCTCGTCCAGCTTGCGCGGCTGCACATCCGCCACGTGCAGCGTCACCTTCAGCACGTCCGACTTCGCCAGCATCGCGTCGTCCAGCAGCTTGGCGCTGTCCACCGACAGCTGCACCTTGGTCTCGTCCTGGCGATCGAGCCCCAGCGAAACCGTCAGCAGCAGCGGCGCGTTGCCTTGCAGCAGCCCGCCGATCTCGCCCAGCGTCCGCGGAAAGATCACCAGTTCCGTCTGGCCGCTCCGGTCCTCGACGACGGTGTAGGCCATCCGGTCGCCTTTTTGCGTCATCCGCTCGCGATGCGACACCACAACGACGGCGATCTGCGCCTGCGGCCGCCGCCCGCGCCCCCGCGCGTCCTGGTTATGCAGCGCCTTTTGCACGTGCTCCGGGTCCTTGAGCGCGGCGATCTGCTGGACGTTCAAGCGGTAGAGCTCCGCCGCATAGCGGTCCAATGGGTGGCCGGACACATAAAACCCCAGGATATCTTTCTCGAATTGCAGCTGCTGGCGATCGGTCCACTTCTCTTCTGCTGGCCCGTAGTTGTCCGGGATCTGGACCGCCGGATCGTCGCCCATCAGGCCGAACAGCGACGACTGCGCGGATTCACGGGCTTTTTGGTCTTCCTGGGCGCGCTCCACAGCCCGACCGATGTTGGACCACAGCACGTCGCGCGGCTGCTTGAAGCCGTCCATCGCTCCGCATTTGACCAGGCATTCCAATGCCTTGCGATTCAGCTTGCGCGTGTCCACGCGGCGGCACAGGTCAAAGAGGCTGGCGAACGGCCCGCTGGCGCGCGCGTGCACCAGCGCATCGACCGCGCTCTCGCCCAGGCCTTTGATGGCCCCCAAACCAAAGCGGATTTTGTCGTTGGCGACGGAAAATGAAAGCGCCGACTCGTTGACGTCCGGTGGCAAGACCGCGATGCCGGACGCCCGCGCGTGCTGGATATTTTGCACGACCCGGTCGGTGTCGCCCTGATCGGCGGTCAGCAGCGCGGCGTAGAATTCCGTCGGGTGCAGCGCCTTCAAGTACGCGGTTTGATAGGTGATCAGCCCGTACGCCGCGGAGTGCGACTTGTTGAAGCCGTATTCCGCAAAC
Source organism: uncultured Myxococcales bacterium (assembly GCA_903929795.1). GTDB lineage: Bacteria > Myxococcota_A > UBA9042 > UBA9042 > UBA9042 > CAIYBN01. The sequence goes on from CAIYWC010000097.1 coordinate 342,029, forward strand.
TGCGCCATCAGGTGGAAGATCTCGTCGGCCACGTGCGGATCGACGCCGCGCTCCACCGCGCCGGTCTTGAAGATCTCGCCCCACTTGGCCATCTCGTCGGCCTTCTTTTTGCCCATCGCGCGGCGCAGGTTGTCCGCTTGGCCAAGCGTGAAACCCGCAAGAATTTGCGCGACTTGCATTACCTGTTCTTGGTAGACGATGACGCCGTACGTCTCTTCCAGGACCTCCGAGAGCTTGGGGTGCGGAAAGACGACTTCCTCGCGCTTGTGCTTGCGCTCGATGTAGCGCGTGTGCATGCCCATGCCCAGCGGACCGGGCCGGTACAGCGCGCCCGCGGCGATCAAGTCGCCGAATTCCGTGGGTTTTAGCCCGACCAGCATGCCGGTAAAGCCGCTGGATTCCGTCTGGAAAATGCCCGCCGTGTCGCCGCGCGCCGTGACGGCGAACGCCCGCTGGTCGTCCAGCGGGATCTGCTCGATCGCGAATTTCGCTTCGCCCGCCGGCTTTTGCGCGTTGATGATGTCCACGCAGTGGCGGATCATCGTCAAGTTCTTCAGGCCGAGGAAGTCGAACTTGACCAGGCCGGCCTTCTCGACGTCGTCCTTGTCAAATTGCGTCACATTTTCGCCAGCTTGGCCCTTGCCGACCGGCACGTGCTCCCACAGCGGCCCGCGGCCGATCACCACGCCCGCGGCGTGCATGCCAACATTGCGCGCCGCTCCTTCCAAAAGCTGAGCAGTTTCAAGCAGTTTTCCGATCGTCGGATCCGCCGCCATCTCGTCGCGCAGCTGCTGGTTGCTTGCCAGCGCGTCCTTCACGGTCTTGTGTTTTTCGTCCAGCGGCTCCAGCGCCTGGTCGGTCAGCTTCGCGATGCGGTCGACTTCCGGCAGCGGCACCGCCAGCACGCGGCCCACGTCGCGGATCGCGCCTTTGGCTTTTAGCGTGCCAAACGTGGCGATCTGGCCTACACGGTCGTGGCCATACTTGTCAGCGACGTAGCGGATGACCTCCCCGCGGCGATCCACGCAAAAATCGATGTCGAAATCCGGCATGGAGACGCGTTCCGGGTTCAGGAACCGCTCAAACAGCAGCTTGTACGGCAGCGGGTCCAAATCCGTGATCCGCAGCGAATACGCCACCAGAGAGCCTGCGCCCGACCCGCGCCCCGGGCCCACCGGAATCCCTTCCAGTTTCGCCCAGTTGATAAAGTCCTGGACGATCAGAAAGTAGCCCGGAAAGTCCATCTTGGTGATGACGCCGATCTCGCGCTCCAGCCGCGCCTGGTAGACTTCCTCGTCGCACACCTGGCCCTTGGCGCGGTTTTCCACCAGCCGCCGCGTCAGGCCTTCGCGGGCCAGACTGGCAAAAAGCGTCGCTTCATCCATGCCTTCCGGCACAGGAAAGCGTGGAAGCATCGGGTCGGTTTTGCCCAGCGCGAACGTGCAGCGCGCCGCGATCGCCAGCGTCGCCTCACAGAGCTGCGGCCAGCGGGCAAAACGCCGGCGCATCTCGTCGCCGGTCGCCAGGTCCAGCTGCGTCGTCGGCAGATCGCCGGCTTGCGCTTGGATGCCCAGGCCGATGCACATCAGCACTTCGTGCGCCCGCGCCTCTTCGGGCTTGCCGTAGTGCGCGTCATTGGTCGCCACGCACGGCGTCTCGGTCTGCTCGCCCAGCAGGACCAGCTGCGGCACCACAGCGTCGTGCTCCTGCAGGCCACCGAGCTGACACTCCAGAAAGAAATTCCCGGCCGCAAACAGGGACTTGTAGCGCGCGACAAGCCGCTTGGCCTCGGTCGGCTCATTGCGCAGCAGCGCGTTGGCGATCTCGCCGGACAGATCGCCGGACAGGCCGATCAGCCCGGCCGAGTGCTCCGCCAGCAAGTCGTGGCTGATGCGCGGCGGCGCGCCCGCTGGCGACTTCAGGTGCGCCATGGACACGAGAAACAGCAGATTTTTCCAGCCGATTTCGTCTGTCGCCAGCAGCGTCAGGTGGTGTACGCGCTTGACGTGCTCGCCGACCGGCCGCGCGTTGATGCCGATGCAGCAGCCAAAGATGCCCTTGACGCCATGCTTGGCGCACGCGTCGGCGAACTGCAGCGCGCCGTGCAAATTGTCGTGGTCTGTCAGCGCAATTGCCGGCATCCCTTGGGCTTTGGCAAACGCGACCATGTCGCCGATGCGGAGCGCGCCGTCGGCGATGGAGAACTGCGTGTGGGTGTGCAAGTGGACAAAGGGCATGCGGGCGGCAGCGTGCCAGAAGTTGCCGCGGCTGACGAGGGGGCGGGCGTGTCGCGACCGCGGGAGAATTCGGTGGTGGATTCTGCTGCAGCACGCATGATGTTCATTTTTGGGTCAGCCTGTGTCTGCACGCTGACCGCATGCGAACATCACAGCCTACGAAGCCGCGGCGTGCCACCGGAGGTGCACGCTCGCCGTCCCAGTCCGAAATGCAACAGGTCTGCCTGATGGATTCTGATGTTCGATTTGAGTCAGGATGTGTAGACTGACCCGCCGGGCGTGTGCCCGCAGCGCGTGGCCATGCCGTCTCCGATCCCGCCGTTGCCCGCGCTGTCCGTGCCGCTGCCCCAGCCGGGCGAGCTGTTCGCGCAGTGGCGCCTTGCGCAGGTCGTGCCCGAGCGGACACAGATTCGCTTGCAATTTCAAGATGATACCGCGCGGACTCTGCAATTTCGCGTCAAACGGCTGGTCCGGGGCGTGCGGCGCGGGCCATTTGACCTGGACGGACTGGCGCTGACCCACGGCGAAACGCCGGTGCAGTACAAGGAGTTGGCGCCGCTTGGCCTCGCGCTGCGGGCACGACTTCTGCAGGCGCGGGTGCCGCCGCGGACCATCCCGGAGTTGTGGCAACGCCAGCTGGCGGAGCACGCGGTGGCGGAGCTGGATTGGCGGCTGCAGGTGCCGGCGGATCCGGCGGTGCTCGCGGCGCTGGAGGCCGGCGCGCTGGGCAAGCTCACGTTGCTGGTCCCGCCCGGCGTCGACGCACTGGCGCAGCAGACTGCGGTGGCGTTGCGCGCCCGCGGGTTGCCGCGGGTGACGCTGGAGGCGGTCGGACAGCACGCTGCGGCGCAGCCGGCCGAGAGGGTGCGCGACGATGCGTCGGAAGTGCCGGCGCTTCAGGTGCAGGACCTCGCGCTGCCGCTTCGGGAGCCTGGGTTGACCTGGCAGGACCGGGCCCGCCAACACTTGCGCGACAAGCCGCAGCAGTCGCTGCGCTTGGGCCAGCTCCTGACCGCGGCGGAGCTGCCCCGCTGGGCGTGCACGCTGCCGTGGACGCGCCTGGAAGTGAGCCAGGACGGGCATATTGGCCCGTGCTGCGTGGAGTATCAGGCGGCCCGGTTCAAGGCCGAGCCGCTGCTGGCGACGGCGCTGTGGAACGGCCCGGGACTGCAGGCGTTTCGCCAAGCGATGGTGCCGCAGCAGGGGACGCCGGCGACCTGCCGGGCGACCTGTCCGGTGCTGATTGGCCAGAGCCAGCGCGCCGCGGACCTGCGGCTGCGCGGTGGACCGCCAGCCGCGCTGGAGAGCCAGATCGCGACGCTGGAGGACATGCTGGCCGGCCGCACGGAGGTGCGCGGGGCGCCGTTGGCGGTGTGCCTCGCGACGACGTCTTTTTGCAACTACGACTGCCTGATGTGTCCGTGCGGCGAGGAAGGCAAGCTGAGCGACCAGCTGCCCGACGCGTTTTATGACGACCTCCGGACCCTGTTGCCCGGCGTCCAGGTGCTGGAGGCGAACGGTGGCGAGCCGCTGGCCTCGCCGACGTTTCGCGCCTTCCTGGAGACGCTTGACGTCGCCAATCTACCGCAATTACAGGTGAATCTGATTACGAACGGCTCTTACCTGACGCCCAAGCTGCTGGACAAGCTGGCGCGCGTGCCGTTTGGCAACGTGACGCTGAGCCTGAACGCGGCGACGCCGGCGTCCTACCTGCTGGTCAACCGCGGCCTGCCGTTTGCCCGCGCGCGCGCACACCTGGACGACCTGTTGGCGCGGCAAAAGGCCGGGATGCGCGGCCAGCTGACGTACAGCATGGTGATTCTCAAGCAGAATTTCCACGAAATCGAAGCGTTTGCCGATCTGGCGTTCCAGGACGGCGTGCACCTGCGCTACATGTTGCCGTTTCGCAACCGCCACGACAGCAGCCTGCTCACGGACCGTGCGGCCATGCTCGCGGCGTTCCAAGCGCTGCAGCGCGTCGCCGTGCGGTTGCTTGCGCTGGGCCGCGGGCATGAGGCGCGCGACGCGCTGACGAGCGCGCAGATCCTGCTGGGCCGTCTCGATGCGCGGCTGCTGGCGCCGCTTTAGCCATTGAATTAATTGGCTTTCCAGGTCAGCGTGTAGCCGCCGCACATGCTCGCGGCCGCGGCGTCTTTCGGAAAGACCTGGATGGTGACCAAGCCGCCGTCGTCGCCCGCGCCGAGGAAGCTGCAGGTGTCGTTGTGGCGCACGTGCTCGTTGGCGGTGCCGCTGTTGCTGGAGCAGCAGCCCCACTCGCCGTTGGGGCCGCCGGAGCTCAGGTAGCCGGCGTCGCAGGCCACGCTGCTGCTGTCGCTGGCGCCGCTGTTGCAGCGGAACCAGACGCAGAGGTCGTAGTCGGCAGCGAGGCCGGTGATGCTGACGTCGGGGTAGATCGAGCAAAAATACGCGTCGGTCGCCTGGAAATGGTAGAAATCGACGTCCTGGGCCGGGCTGATGCTGGCGCCGAGCGCGCTCGAGCCGTCGCAGTCGCTTTTGCCGAGTATGCCGGCGCCGTTCGGGCTGTTGTTCGGCTCGTATTGGTCGTAGATCGGCTGGCCTTGGCAGCTGCCCTTGCTGCAGGCGTCGCTTTGCGTGCAGGTCGAGCCGTCGCTGCACGCGTTGCCGTCGCCGGACGCTATGACCTGGCACTTGCCGCCCGCGCAATAGCTCATGCTGCACGGATTGTTGGTACCAGGGCAGACCAGCGGCGTGCCCGTGCACTTGCCTTCGCCGTTGCAGTGGTCATTTTGCGTGCAGGCGTCGCCGTCGCTGCAGGCGTCGGTCGCGGGGGAATACTTCAGGACGCAGCCGGTGGTCGTCGGGTCGCAGATGCCCTGGACGCACAACCCGTTGAGGTTCGTGCAGTTGACCGCTATGCCGACGCAAAGGCCCGCGCTGCACTGGTCGTTGAACGTGCAGCCGTTGCCGTCGTCGCAGCCCAAGCTGCCCACCTTGGGCGTCGCGACGCACGTGCCGCCCTGACAGGAACCGGTACCGCACACGCTGTTCAGGCCGCTGCAATCCAGCACCGTGCCTACGCATTTGTTGTTGCTGCAGGCGTCGTTCAGCGTGCAGGGGTCGCCATCGTCGCACGCGCCTGCCTTGGGGACCGCGCTGCACGTGCCGCCGCTGCACGTCCCGGTCGTGCACACCGTGTCGAACGGGCTGCAATCCTTGGGCGTTCCGGTGCATGCGCCGGCGACGCAGTGGTCCGATGCGGTGCAGACGTCGCCGTCGTCGCACGGGCCGCTTTTGGGCGTGACGACGCACGTGCCGTCGACCTTGCTGCACGCGACGGTGCCGCATGTCGGGTTCGGGTTGGAGCCGGAGCAGTCCTTGGGCGCGCCGCCCTGGCAGGAGCCGCCGCTGCATTTCTCGCCGACGGTGCACAGGTTGCCGTCCTCGCATGGCTGGCCCGGTGCGGCGCTGAAGACGTTCTGGCTCGTCGTCGGGACGCACTGCTTGCAGGGGTCGGTCGGGCTGGCCTGCCCGGCCGCGTAGCACACGCCGGCGATCTCGCATTTGGTCGGGTCGATCGCGTGACCGCAGCCGCCCTGCACGGTGCAGACGTCGATCGTGCACGGATCGCCATCGTCCGGGCACGCTTGGCCCGTCAGCGTGGCCAAATGCGTGCAGACGCCGTTCTTGCACGTGTCCGCGGTGCAGGGCAGGCCGTCGTCCGCGCAGGCCGCGCCGTACGCCTTGGCGGGGTGTTCGCACGTGCCGGTCTGGCATACGTCGTCGGTGCAGGGCAGGCCGTCGTCGGCGCACGCGGTGCCGGGCAACACGTTGGGATGCGTGCACTTGCCGCCCGCGCACAGGTCGTTGGTGCAGGCGATGCCGTCGTCGGCGCACGTCGTTTCGGTGTTCGCGGCAGCCGGATGGGCACACGCGCCGTTCTGGCACAGGTCGTCGGTGCAGACGTTGTTGTCGCTGGTGCACGTGACATCGCCCGGCACCGGCAAGTGCGCGCACGCGCTGGCTTTGCAGACGTCCAGCGTGCAGGCGTTGCTGTCATCGGCGCACGGCGGGTCAAATGGGTCGTCCGTGTGCACGCACACGCCCGCGAGGCAGCCGTCCAACGTACAGCCGTTGCCGTCGTCCTTGCAGGTCGCGCCGTCGCCCATGCTGTTGTGGGTACAGGCGCCGGCGATGCAGGCGTCAATCGTGCAGGAATTGCCGTCGTCCGTGCACGCTTCCAGGTTGGCCGTGTGCGTGCAGCCGCTGGCGAGATCGCAGCTGTCGGTTGTACACGGGTTCTGATCATCGCAGGGCACCGCGAGGCCTTGGCACTTGCCGTTGACGCAGGTGTCGTTGGTGGTGCAGGTGTTGCCGTCGTCGCAGCTTGCGCCGCTTTGCGGTAGCTGGCCGCAAGAGCCGTCCGAGCCGCAGATTCCGGCCGTGCACGGGTTGCCGTCGTCGCACATGCCTTCGTCCACGACGCCGTTGCAGTTGTCGTCCACGCCGTTGCAGATCTCGGCGACCGGCGTCTGGGCGTTGCACAGCGGCACACCATCCTGGCAGCCTGTCAGCGTGCCCGTGCATGCGCCCGCGGCGTTGCTGTTGGTGCAGGCGACCCCCGCGGGCAAGTCGTCGGTCTTGCCGTTGCAGTCGTCGTCGATGTTGTTGCACGTCTCGGAGGCCGGCACCGGTGCGTCGCAGGGCAGGCCGCCGTCTGCGGAGCACACCCGCTTGCCCACGCACGTGCCGTAGCCGTTGGTGTGGGCGCACGCGACGCTGGTGCCCTGGGCGATCGCGGTGGCCGAGCACAGGCACGAGCCGCTGTTCGGCAGGCACTGTCCGACGGACTGGCCGCTGGCGGGATCGGTTACGGGCAGGCACGAGAAGCCGGTCGGGCACCCCTTGGCGTCGGTCACGCTGCACTGGGCGCCGCAGAAGCTGCCGTTGCCGTCGTCGGCCAGGCAAAGGTTGCTGCCGCTGCCGGCTTGACACGTGGCGTTGCCAGAGCACGGCGCGCAGAGGTGGGCAAAGGCGCTGCCGGCGTCCGCGGGCGCGGTGTCGGCAGCACTATCGGGCAGGGCGTCCGGCGCGGCGTCGGCCAGCAGACCGTCCGCCGAGACATCGGGCCCCGGCACGTCGGGCAGCGTGGGAACGTCCTGTTTTTTGACGTCATTTTGAAAGACAAGCGCGTCAGACTGGTCGCCCGTGTCTGCTCCGGCGCCATTGCCGTTGTTGCCGGTTGAGGGGCTGGAGCACGCTGCGAGCGCGGCCAACACGAGCGCCCAGCCGTGGCGGTGCGTGCCCGTGGCGGATTGCAAAACGACCATCAGCTTTTGTCCCCCGAAACCGTCCCTCGCTCCTTAGCTTGGCAGATTCTTGCCGAAACGGCCATCGACCGGTGCGGGGTCATGCCGCGAGGACGTCCGGGCTGCCTGCGTTCGATGCCGCGGCCGCGCGCAAGAGAGCCGCCATCTGGCGGACGCTGTCGTCCCATTCAAAGTGGCTGCGGACGCGCGCGCAACCGCGTTGACCGCAGGACGTCGCGAGGTCCGGATACCGCGCGAATTCCGCCAGCGCGCTGGCCAGCGCCTCCGGATCGCCCGGCTGGACCAGCAAGCCGGTATCGCCGCTGCGCACCAACGCGCGCACGCCGCCGACGTCCGAGGCGATGACCGGCACACCCGACGCCAGAGCTTCCGCCGCGGCGACACCAAAAGATTCCTGAAGGCTATTCATGACATACACGTCAATTTGTCGGTACACGTCCGCGATGGCATCGACGTCCAGCGAACCGTGATCCACCACGTGCGCTGCGATCCACGGATGCGCCGCGAGATACGCCGTGACTTCGCCGTGATCGTTGCCACGCCGTCCGGCGAGATGCAGCACGAACGGCTGACCCCGCGCGTGCAGGAGCGCGACCGCGCGCAGCAGCTCCAGCCGGCCGTAGACGACGTCGTCCGACTTGAAGTGCCCGATCTGCAACGGCTCGCCGATCAGGCGGCGCCGCACGACCGCCGGCGGATGGAACAGCGCTGTATCGACACCGAACGGCACGATTTCGATGCGATCCCGGAGATCCGGGTGGTAGCCCGTCACGACCGTCGCCAGCGGCTGCGCCACCGCCGTGATGGTGTGCGAACGCAGGAGCAGCGCAGTGCGGCAGCTGCGCTCCAGCACCGATTCGGTCAGCGTCGGGTCCTGGCGCACATCGCTCCCCATCACCGTCGTCACCAGTGGCCAGCGCGGATCCAGGGCCAAAAGCATCGCCGGTCGGGCAAAAAGCCATTGCATATACACGACATCCGGCTTGACTCGCGCGATCGCATGCTGCCAGCGGGTCGCCGCGGACAGCACGGGAATTGCCTGCTCGTTCGGGCTGTGCACGCGCGTGGCACCCGCTCGATCATGGGTTTCGTCGCCTGTAATTCCGATGACATGCACGCTCATCCCGTCAGCCGTCAGCGCACGCGACCAGCGCCGCGTGTGGTGATTGTCCGGAAACGCGATCATGGCGACGCACAGCGGTCTTGAGCGGGCATTGGACTTGGACATGCGCCCTCCAGCGGTGGGCAAGTGTGCAACAGGCGAGCGCGTTCCTCAACCACGGCTGCGCAGTGCGGCCCGGCCCGGCGGACTCTTGCCGGCGCACGCCGCTGTCGGGCTGGCGGCCCGATTCGCTTGACACGGCCCGCGGCTTCCGTAGCCTCCTGCAACGGCACGTCGCCACGGGCGCGCCGCGGAGTCCCTTGCGATGTGCGGTTTGGTAGGTGTGCTCGACCGTCGGGGCGCAGCGACGCGATTTCGCGGTCCGCTCCAGCGTGCCGCCGATGCGATTGCCCATCGCGGTCCCGACGACGAAGGCTTTTGGTTCGACGGCGCCATCGGCTTGGGCTTTCGCCGGCTTTCCATCCTCGACCTGACCGTCGCCGGCCACCAGCCCATGGCGTCGCACAACGGCGAGTGGACGCTGGTTTTCAACGGAGAAATCTACAATTTCATTGAGTTGCAACGCGAGCTGGAGCAGCTCGGCGTGCAGTTTCGCTCGCATTGCGACACGGAAGTGCTGGTCGAGGCGCTGACGCACTGGGGCACGCGCGCGTTTGAGCGGTTCAACGGCATGTGGGCGGTCCTGGCCTGGCATGCGCCGACCCGCACGTTGTACGCCTGCCGTGACCCGTGGGGCATCAAGCCGCTCTACCTGTCCGATCAGGGTGACTGGATCGGATTTGCCAGTGAAATCAAGGGATTGCGTGCGCTCGGCTGTCAGCATCAGGGCGTGGATGGGCTCGCGGCGCGGCGCTACCTGGACGCGGGGCTGCTGGACACCGATGCGCACACGATGTTCGCGGGGTATGAGCGGCTGCTGCCGGGCCACCTGCACGCCTGGCGCGACGGCCAGCAAATCCTGACGCAGCAACTCGCCGACGGCACGCAAAGCATTGATCTTCCAGCTTTTCGTGACGATGACCGCGGTGAGATGGAATTTCGCGAGGCGTTTCGCGACGCGCTCCTGAGCGCGGTGCGCCTGCGCCTGCGTGCGGACGTGGACGTGGGCACGTGCCTGTCCGGCGGTCTGGACTCGACCACGATTGCGTGTGCCGCGGCGCGGTTTTTGGCGGAAGAGCGCGTGATGACGTGCCGGCATGCGTTTACCGCGCTGCTGCCGGAGTTCGACGAGTCGCGCTACATCCGGCCCGTGCTGGCCCAGACCGGCGCGGAGTGGCACATCACGGTGGCCGCCGACGCGCAGCTCTTTGAAAAAGCCCTGAAATTTTTCCAGATTCACGATGAGCCGATTCACTCGCTGACGCCACTTGCCGGCTATCTGGTCATGGAGCTCGCAGCCCAGGCCAACGTGAAAGTGCTGCTGAACGGCCAGGGCGCGGACGAGCTGCTCGCGGGCTACAGCTCCACGGTGGCGCCGTTTCTGCGCTCCGTGATTCAGCAAAATGGCATGCGCGAGGCGCTGCACCAGGCGAACCTGGAGGCGGGATCGGCGCTTGGCGGCGCGGCGCTGCTCAGCCGGTCGGCGGGGTCGGCGGCCGCGCGGGCGCTGATGCCCAAGCTGGAGGCGTGGTGGCGTCGTCATCAGGCGCTGCACCCGAACCAGCGCTCGGCGAACCTGAACCTGCCGCACGACGGACCGCTGGGCCCGCCGCGGATGGAGCTTCAGCCGCCGAGCGAGACGCTTGCGTCGGCGCTGGACGACCAGATGCGTCGGACGCCGCTGCCCTTGTACCTGCGCATCGAAGACGCGAATTCTTCGGCCTTTTCGCTGGAAGCCCGCCTGCCGTTTTTGGACCCTGCGGTCGTCGCGCTGGCCCGCGCGGCGCCGGCGCGGCTGCTGCGTCGCGACGGCATGAACAAGTACCTGCTGCGCAGCATCCTGCCGGGTCTCGTGCCGGAAGTTGTCTGGCAACGCCGCGATAAGATGGGATTTCCGGTTCCGACGGGGCGCTGGCTGCAAGGGCCGCTCCGCGCGATCGTGCTGGACACGCTGTCCGAACAGCGGCTGGCGGCACGCGGCTGGTACAACGTGCCGGAAGTGCTCGCCGCGCGCGATCGTCTGCTGGGGGGCATCGTCGCGGAGCCATCGCCGCAGCTGCGCTCGCTGTTCTTGCTGGAACGCTGGGCGCGCGACCATCTGGACGCGCCCACGCCGGCGCCGCTGTGAACGCGCCTCCCGCCCAGCCGCTGCTGGGCATTGAACAGGCGCTGGAGCGCGTGCTGGCGGCGATCGTCGCGTTGCCGCACGAAGTCGTGGCGCTGGCCGACGCGCACGGGCGCGCGCTGGCGCAAACGGTGCAAGCGGACGCCGATGTGCCGGCGTTTGACCGGTCGGCCATGGACGGGATTGCGTTGCGGGCCGAGGACGGAGCCCAAGGCGCGATCGTTAGCCAAGTAGGTGAAAGTGCAGCTGGTTCGCCGTTCCTGGGTGCGCTGCTGCCGGGGCAATGCGTGCGCGTGATGACCGGTGGCGTCGTGCCGCCCGGCGCTACGGCCGTGCTGCCGGTGGAGCGCATCGAGCGGCTGGACGGCGATCGCTATCGGCTGCTGGAGGCGGCGCGGCCGGAGCAAAATATCGCGCGCCGGGGCAGCGAAGTGCACCAGGGCGCGGTCGTGCTGCAGCCCGGCGTGCGGCTTCATGGCGCGCGCGTGGGTGTGCTGGCGACGTACGGGCGCGATCGGGTGCAGGTGGCCCGGCGGCCGGTGGTGGCGATGTTGCCGACGGGCAACGAAATCGTGCCTGTGGGCGCGACGCCCGGCCTGGGGCAGGTCCGCGACGCGAACCGCCACGCGCTGACGGGGCTGCTGCTGGCGGCGGGCGCGGTGGTGCAGCAGCAGCCGGTCGCGGCCGACGCGCGCGCGGCGCTGACGAAAGCGGTGACTGAAGCGTGGCGCGACGCCGACGTGCTCGTGACGTCGGGCGGCGTTTCGGCGGGCGACTACGACCTGGTGCCACCGGTTTTGCAGTCCCTTGGCGCAACTTTGCATTTCCACAAGATCGCCATCAAGCCGGGCAAACCGCTGCTTTTTGCGACGCGGCAGCACGGCGGGCGGACGCAGTATGCGTTTGGCCTGCCAGGCAATCCGGTTTCCGCCTATGTGTGTTGCGCGCTGTTCGTGCTGCCGGCGATCGCGGCGCTGCAGGGCGCTCCGGCCGGTTGGCAGCTGCTGACCTTGCCGAGCGCGGGGCCGCTGCCGGCTACCGGTCCGCGCGCCGAGATCCTGCCGGCGACGTTACTGCAATTGGCGGGGCAGACCCATGCGAACGTACAAAACTTCACGAGTTCCGCCGATTTGACGCGCTTTGCACAAGCCGACTGGCTCGCCTGGCGACCGGCCCATTCGCAGCAAGTGCTGACGGGCGCTCCGGTTCTGCTGTTGGCTTCGCCACGGCCGTAATTATTGACACCGCCCGGTGGGATCGGTAGTGTATTGCACTTGGCGAGAGGCCTAGACCTTTTGCCGACTTGCGCGGGTGTGGATCCGCGCAGCTCAAGTGTGATCCGATCCCGCCAGAAACGATGGCGATCAACCGCGCAGGACTGAAGCCAAGTCGGCCAGGAAAAGCGCGGGGAAGTAGAGGCCAAACCCGGCCACGACTATGGGGAGTCCAGACATGAAGCGCTTTTTGAACCCGGCCCTCGTGGCCATTGCCGCGATCGCCACTCTTGGCTTGGCGGCTTGTGGCAGCACGACTGCCGCGTCCACCGATGACACTGTTACCACGGCCGACGGCACCGACGACGTCGCGCTCGCTGACACCGCGACCAGCACCGACACGACGACGGGTACCGATGCAGTCGCTGCGGACGTTCCGTGCGGCGGCAAGTGCACCGCAACCCAGACCTGCACCGCCAATGCTTGCGTTGACATCCCGTGCGGCGGCCCGTGCGCGACGGCCGGCGACCAGTGCAACAAGACGACCAACAAGTGCTTTACCCCGTGCGGCGGCCCGTGCGCGGCCGGCTCGACCTGCGACCTGACCACCCCCCCGGGCACCTGCAAGGCGTACACCGCGCCGACCAGCTGGGGCATCAACGGCGATGACAAAATCCAGCACGTCGTCAAGTTGGCGATCAGCGCCAAGGCCAGCTCCTGCGACCTCGTCGATGCGACGGGCAAGCTGGGCGCGACCGACGGCGTGGGCGACAACGCCCTGGCCGGCGCCGCGAGCCTCATCGGCACCAACCTGCAGGACGCCGTCACCAAGGGTACGGTTGCGCTGCTGTTCGAGCCGAAGACCTACAAGACCGACGGTACGTCCTTCACGTTCAACGTCCTGATTGGCAATGTGGATCCGGCGGACACCACCCACAAGCCGGTCGACGTCGGCGCGAAGTTCACGGTCAAGCCCGCTTCGTACGACCTCACCAAGTGCGATGCCACGGGCTGCCCGTCGCTCGTCACCTTCACCACCGCGGCCATCAAGGCCGGCGTGCTCGATGCCAAGTCGGCCAAGTTCTTCCTGAGCTTGAACATCTCGTCCATCGCGCTCGCGCTGACCATCTATGACGTCGACTTCAGCGGCCCGACGACCGACTCCAGCAGCTGGGTCGCCACGACCGGTGGTCGCCTCTGCGGCTACATCACCGTCACCGACCTGAACGCGACCATCGACGCTCTGCCGGCTTCCACGCTGGCGCAGTTCGGCGGTGCGGCTGCGGTCAAGAAGTTGCTGCCGACGCTCATCAAGCCGGACGTTTCGACCAACGGCGACGGCGTCAAGGACGCCATGTCCCTGTCGCTCGACATCGACACGCTGGGCGGCGTCATCACGGGTATGGGCGCGAACTAGTCTTTCGCGCAACGTGTCTCCAACGGCGGTCACTCAGGCAACTGGGTGGCCGCCGTTGGCCTTTTTGCACCAGTTCTGCGGGCGCAAATCGCGCAGAATCCGCGCGGAAAGATCGCGGCAGACGCTTGACACGGTCAGGCAACGGCTCTACGATGCGCCCCCGCTGCGAAAGCGGCTGAACGACCTGCGCGGCCGTTCACAGTCACGGTTCAACGCCCCGGCGTCCGATGCCCCAAAGGCACGTGGCCAGGCGAACAGCGCGAACGGGCGGATAGCTCAGGGGTAGAGCGGCGGCTTTACACGCCGTTGGTCGCAGGTTCAATCCCTGCTTCGCCCACCGCAGCGGTCGCGGCTGCAAGTGTCCAGTGTCGCGAGATGGAGTGGTAGTTCAGTTGGTTAGAACGCTGGCCTGTCAAGCCAGAGGTCGCGGGTTCAAGTCCCGTCCGCTCCGCCAAGTAAATCAGTAGGTTACGAGACAGTGCCGGAAGGCGAAAACGCTGGGGCACTAGGTTGGGGCACTAGGTTTCAGGCCTGACCCCGCCTTCGGCGTTTCTGCGTCCCGCGATGGACCTGGGTCCACGGCGCAGGCGCCCGCCAAGATCAACGCGGCTTTCACGTCAGTTTTGCGGTGCTGGTGCTGCTGGATGTGGGCCATCGTCCGGGTCCGGTGCCGCCGCAGCGGGCGCTTTCCCTGACAGCATGTTGACCGCAGCTTTCTTGTCATCGGCCGACACGCCATAATACCGCGCAGTCATCTGTTCGGTCGTGTGGCCCATGATGGCCCGCAGCGTCAAGCGATCCACCTGCTGCCGGACCAGGTTGCTGTTCATCGATCGCCGCAGCACCTGCGGCCCCACCTTGATCTCGACGCCGGTGGCGGCCTTGATCGCTTCGAACGCCTTCTTCAGCGTATTGGACGTGCGCGGCGTGCCTTTCTTGCTCGGGAAGACGAGTCCGGGCTCGCGCTTCTTGCGCTTCTCCTCGACGGGCTCGTCCTGCTTCGCCTTTTCCTTGTCCCGCGCCTCCTGGGCCGCTTTGTGGGCCTTGAGCAGGTCAACAACAAGCGGGTGCATCGGCACAGTGCGCTGGGACTTGGTTTTTGTCGTCTCCGTCAAAATGCCGTCAGACACCGAGCGCCGAATGAGCAGTTCGCCTTTGTCCAGGTCCACGCAGTCCCACTTCAGCGCGTACAGCTCGCCGGAGCGCATGCCCGACAGCGTCAGCACCGCGATCTCGGTGTACCGGTCAGCCGCATGTTCACGTGCCGCTTCCAGCATGGGCGCGAGGTCGTCGGTTTCAACCGTGCGCTGCTCACGCTTGGGCGCGAGCTGAGGGCGCTCTGGCGGCCTCACACGGGCAGTCGGGTCCGACAAATTCAAGTCAGCTGCCATATCCTTCAGCACCGTCGCCAGCACGCGCCACCACTGCCGCAAGGTGTCGTGGCTATAGGCCACCTTCTCGGTCACGGCGCGTGTTTTCACGTGGCCGTTCAACAGCTTCACAGGCTTGCCATCGCCGCCGATCACGGGTACGCGCCGTTCACGCACCTGCTCCTGCTGCTCTGCCCATACGACCCAGGATTCGACCGCGCCGCGGGTGACGTCACCGCAAGGCATCCAGCCCAGTTTGGGAAAGATGTGCTTGTGCAATGAGTTGCGGTACGTCACCGCGGTCGACGGCTTCAGGCGCGGGCTACGAACTGAGACCCATTGATTTGCGTAGTCTTCCAAGGTCTGGCTTGTAGCCGACGGGCGGAGCGTAGGGATCTCCACCTTGGGCGCTGGGTTGCGCGCCTCGGCCTTCAGGTCCAGCACGGCCCGCTTGAGTTCGTCCGGCCGTGTCGTTGCGTCCAGCACCTTCTTGAGCTGCTTTGACGTGCCGTTGAGCCACACCGACACGCGCACCAGAAACTTGCCGTCTGCCATCTGGTAGACGCCCGGGATCTTGGTCGATCGTAGTTTTGCCTGATCTATCGCCATCTTGTCCTTCTTCGCCAGCTGCGGCCATCCCGCGGCAAGCATAGGCGTCGAGGGTCTCGACGCGAAACAGGTAGGTACGTCCGGCCTTGCCATCCGGCTTCAGTTCGCCGCGGGAGATCCCCGAGCGGATCGTACTGCCGTTGCCAAAGCGCAAATACGCCGCCGCCTCTTCTGTCGTCAGCCATGCTTGTCCCGGCTGCGGCATCGCCACCGGCACTTTTGCCGTTGGCAACGTGGTCGCCGTCAGTT
The DNA here is from genome assembly GCA_903929795.1 of uncultured Myxococcales bacterium. Classification (GTDB taxonomy): domain Bacteria; phylum Myxococcota_A; class UBA9042; order UBA9042; family UBA9042; genus CAIYBN01. The sequence goes on from CAIYWC010000097.1 coordinate 357,781, forward strand.
TCTCCTTTGCCTTCACCCAACCTGTCGCATACGCATCCAAAGTGGCAGCGTGAAACAGCATTTCGCCTTCAGGACCGTTACGGCCATCGGGGTCAAGCCAACCGTGCGCAACGGCGGCCAGGAGTGCTGCCGGTTCGGACAACCGCAGGTATGCGGCGGCCTCGTTCAGTGTAAGCCATTACAGATATTGACGATCTGAGTCAAGAGCTTTCTTTTCACCCTGTACAATTCCTGATCGGTTATCGTGAGTTGGCGCAACCGCGCCGACAGACACTCCCTTCTCCATGACCTGCTTTCGCGACCGCGGCCTGTGCCGCCGGTCAGCTTCGGCCTGCCGGCTGCCATCCGACGTTGGATGACAGCCAGCAGATCCTGGGCTAGCAAATCGTTTATATTCATGACCTTGGTGTCGCCTAGGTCAGTTCTGTGTCCAGATGAACAGCGGGCCCGTAGAGTTCGCACTCCACCAGCTCCGCGCACTCCATGATCGCCTCGCTGAACTCACGCAGGCCGTCGAAGTGCTCGCGCACGAAGTCGAGCAGTTCCATGGTTTGACCGCGCATCGTCAGGGTCAGAGCCGTCAGGATCTCGGCCTGGGTCAGCGGCAGCGACGGCTCTTGCGCACCCGAGCAATTGTGGTCGTGCGGGTGCAGCAAGTCCTCGTCGTCTTCGTGGCCGATGGCCCAGGGCTCAATGGCAGCCCCATGGTCATAGTGCTGATACGAAGGCGGCGTGATTTCCGCTGGATCGTGGTCACAATTCAAGTGGTTATCGGGCGCAGGCAAGTACGCCGGGATCTGAGTATGGATATTTTGGCTGATTATCGTGTTCGCTTGCGCGGTACGATGCTTTCTCACTTTGCTCCTGTTGTTCGGCACTTTCGCCGGTTCTCTCTCACTCTCCCGCCCGGAACATCCGTTTGGGCCTGACAGACGGTTTCCCGCCTTCAGTTCTTTCAGCTCCTGCAGCACGGCTGTGCCGGCAGGAACCACGATTGTGTGCAGACTGCTGCTGGTTGCCGATGCGCTGGCCCTGCGCGGGCCTGTGTGACCTGCGCTAGCATTGAAGCAACGATGGGCACGCTTTGAGCCGCCGAGGGCGTCCTGACCGCAAGCAACGACATGTACATGGCGGAAAGTTGTGGCCGACGTCGACATCGCCAAGGCGCATACCGGGACCATCGCCGTCAGCGGCAACAGGGAGTACCGCGGCGGCGTTCATTCTGCGTCTACTGACCGCCCACCCCGACTACGAGATGCAAGTTGCGGATCTCTGGGAGGAAGCGGACAAGAAGTGGGCGGCGCAAACGATCTCGAACACGGTTGAGAAGCTGGTCGCCGTCGGCAAAGTTGCGCGAGTCAAAGACGGCAGGCACGTTTGGTACTCGATTGCCGGGTAAGCCGTGGCTGCGGGTTTGCATCCCGAATTGCACAAAACTACCACACGGCTTGAGTTTTGTGCATCGCGTCGCAGCAACGGCAACCAGACCTGAACGTCTCTACCAACCGCCGTCATTGCGGGTTGCGCGCCACCACCGCGCAGCGTCACTTCCTCGTGTGCGAGGACCGGTACGCCGGCGACTGGCAAGCCAACAAACTTGGCAGCAACTTCCTCATCGGCGATCGCGATGTCGGCGCGGAGCAGGAGCAGGCTTCTTCCAAAGGGGTTGATGGCGGTCTACGGGCGGCTCATCCGGGGGCAGGTGCAGGTCGCCAACTCCGGGCTGTTACGCCGCGCGCACTCGTTTCACCTTCGCCGCCGTGGACGATCTGCAGCTCAACCGCCATCTCACGCGCCACCATCCGTGCCTGGAACTTGAGCAGACTGTCCGCCCATTCCCGCTGCACCGTCGCGCCCGACTTCACTTCCACCGCGGTGTGCCGCAGCCCCTGAACCTGCAGCAGGTCGATCTCCAGGCCTTTCGCGTCCCGGTAGAACCACCAGTCCGGGCGCTGGCCGTGGTGCAGCGCCGCCTTTTGCAGCTCAACCGTCACCATGTTCTCAAACACCGCGCCACGCAGCGGGTGCAACTCCAGATCGGCCGCGTTGCGTAGGCCCAGCAGCCAGCACAGCAGGCCCGTGTCCCAAAAATACAGCTTGGGCGCGCGCACTTCGCGGGTGGTCAGGTTCGGCGTCCACGGCTGCAGTGTAAACGCCACGTAGCTCGCTTCCAGCACAGACAGCCACGCCTTTGCCGTCTGGTGCGCAATGCCGGCGTCTGCGCCAAGCGCCGATAAATTCAGCAGCTGGCCAGAACGACCAGCGCAGAGGCGCACGAACCGCTCGAAAGTATTCAGATCCCCAACCCGCAGCAGGTCACGCACATCGCGATCCAGGTACGTTGCTACGTAGTCGCCGAGCCAAACATCCAGCGGGATCCCGCGGTTGAGCGGCGCAGGGTAGCCGCCAGTCACCGCGACTTCCATCCAGGAAGCCGTCTGGAGCCAATCCTGCGGCAGTTCAGCCATGCTGAGTGGCAACAGGTTGAGCAGTGCCGTCCGACCCGCCAGTGACTGCGAAACCGCCTTGAGCAGCAGCAGGTTGTGCGACCCGGTCAGGATCCAGCGACCACGTGCCTCCGGAAGGCGGTCGACGTCATCCTGCAGGTAGCTCAGCAGATCCGGCGCGCGTTGCACTTCATCCAGAACAGCGCCGTCCGGGTAGCGGGCGAGCAACCTGCGCGGATCTTCCAGCGCTTCCCGCCGAACATCTGGACTTTCCAGTGAAATCCATGGATTTTGCGGAAATGCCATGCGGCAGAGTGTGGTCTTGCCCGACTGGCGGGGACCAGTCAGCGTCACAATCGCGTATTGCGTGGCGCGTTCCAGAAGCTTGGGCAACAAAGTACGGGTCGAAATTGGGACGTGCGGGGCGGACATCGGACCTCAAGTGCGTTGTGCCTTCAGTAGCTTAGGCCGATGCGGTGCAATCTGTCAATCGCAGCGACAATCTGCACCCAGAAGTGCCAACTGAGGCTCGAACTGGCGGCGGCGCGACCGGACCTGCAGGCTGGGTGCATGAATGAGGATGAGAAACGCTACACAATTTCAGAGCCTTGTGACCTGTGTGCAACAGGCCGCATGAATCTTGCATGAATAGGCTGGCCTGTGGGTTGAGCGGGCCGGTACTACGCACTGACCTCGACAATGTCGCGTCGGTTCTGGCGCCGTTTGGAGGTCTTCCGGACGCGGCAACCACGGCGTTCTCACCGCCCCGCGAGGCCAAGTTGCGCGAGCCAAAGACCATGGTAAGGTGTGGCTCCTGACCGCGGGGACGTGATGCGAAAATTGCCTCGGCCTAGTGCCCCAAAATCGACCGCAGCATCACGTTTAGCATTCCTGATTCGAAAGCCAGAGGTCGCAGAACAGCAAATCTTCAGGACCAAAGCCCAGAGTCCCCGGGGCACTAGGTGGGGCACTAGAATGCCCCGTCAAACGGTGACAAACCGCAGCAAACCGCAACAACAACGCATTGAAATGATAGACGTTTGCGAATCGTTCCAATGGCCTTTTTTAGTCTGTCAAGCCAGAGGTCGCGGGTTCAAGTCCCGTCCGCTCCGCCAAGTAAATCAGTAGGTTACGAGACGGCCCGCAAGGGCTCCGCGGCCAAGGTACTACAGCAAGGTACTCCATTGGCTGGCGGCACCGTTCCGCGTCCCCAAAAACGCACGAAGCCCCGGACTGGATGACAGCCGGGGCTTTCGCGCTTTTGGCCACCGTCGTCTCGTTCTCTTCGGCACCGGCGTCGCGCGCCGTCCTCGGCTCGGTCGTGTCGCCATGATGCTCCGGATCGTCAGCGGTTCACAGCCTGCCCAGCAGGTTGCGGTTCAAGTTGCGCCGGACCACCGCGCGTCGCGGGTCAGGTCGGTCCTGATCGCCCTGGCGATGCACAGAAATGAGCGGTCCCGCGTGGTCGCCGCTCGGCGGAGTCACCAGCCCACGCCGCTGTCGCCTTTCAGGGATCAGCCGCCAGGCTGCCCAGGGGGGCATCAAGATTTCGGCCGGGCGTCCGCGAAACCCGACCGAGGGCCAATCGGATGCGCCTGTCGAGAAAGTTTCGTTGACAGGGTCGGACCAAAATTGGAGGATTCTGAGCAAGCGCGCTGCGTCAAGCAACGTGTGGCCGTAGGATGCGTCCGGCGCCCATGCGACGATCTCGTTCAACTGGGCGAGACGACGGAGCCGCGGCGATCCAAGTGCTGAAAGTTCCGTTGCGGGCGCTTTTTGTACGTCGTCTGGCATGGTCATCGCGAACAGACGGGGTGCAGGTGTCGAATGCACGTGGATTGCTTTGTGCTGCTGGGCTGCTGAGCGCGCTGCTGGTGGCGCGACCGACGCTGGCCGTGCAGGGAACCGTCTGGGATTCGGCGGGAGGCACCACACTCACCGTCCCGGCTGGCACCTTGGACGTCGTGCGCATCAGCGCCATCGACGACGACAACGACCAGCCTGCGAAGCCGAATTTCGTCGCACTCCTAGCCGACGGAACGATCGCGATTTGGGACACGGCTGGGATCACCATGACCTACGGGTCGTTGACGACCAACAGCACGTTCGTCGATCTGCAATGCGACGACGCGGCCTGCGTGGCATTGCATGCCGACGGGACGGTTCAGGGGATTCAAAACACCGCCATGGGCAAGGCGGAGGTGAGCGGCATGGCCGGCGCGCTCTCGAACAACACGAGCGGCGTCGCCCAGGTAGGCCTCGCATCCTGGGGCTGGGCGGTCTTCAACGACGGCACGGCGACTGGCTGGGGCACGAATCCGGCGGGAGGCAGCACCTTTCCGACGATCCAGGCGCTCGTCGGTGTCAAATCCTTCTCTGGCGTCTATGGACACTGGGCCGCAATCCTGAGCGACGGCAGCGTTACCGCTCAGGTGCTGATGCCTTCAGGCGGCAGCAGCCAGCCATGGTTCGACCCGTCCAACGCAAAACCGCCCGCAGGCACTGGCTTCACGCAGGTCCTGTGCACGCTTCGGATGAATGTCGCCCTGAAGTCGGACGGCACGATTGCGGCGTGGGGCTACGACAGCGGCAGCACAACGCTACCGAAAGTGACCAAGAAGGTGCGCGCCCTGCGCGGCGGGCCATCGTCGACCCAAGGCGTCGTTCTGTTGATGGAAGACGGCACGGCAATTCGCTACAAGCCATCGGGCGGCGCGATCACCGTAGGCACCGCCAGCGGCAACTTTTTGGACTACTACGAAACGGACAACGTCCAAATCGCCTTTCAGTCCTTTAGCTGCATGGGGATTCCGGCCGATGGCTGCTGCCTTGGCAACACGTACCAGTACTGCGCCTCGAACGGCTCCGTAACGTCCAGCAGCTGCGCGACGTGCAGTTGGTCCGCGACCGCGGGGGCGCTCGCTTCGGGCGGCGCCAGCTGTTCCGGCAGCGGAGCAGCTCCCGTTGGCGCGCCACCGCTCGCGTGCTGCGTCCCACAGTGCGCCGGCGGCAAGAACTGCGGCGACGACGGCTGCGGTGGCGTCTGCGGCACGTGCGGACCGGGAAAAGTCTGCGGCAGCAACCAGATCTGCGCCTGCACGCTCAGCTGCGACGACAACCAGATCTGCACCACCGATGACTGCGACGCTACTGGCTGCACCCACACCAACAACAGCGCGCCGTGCACCTTGGGCGACCAGTGCAGTCTCAACGACGCGTGTTCCAACGGCAAATGCGCCAGCGGCGGCACCAAGGACTGCAGTGACAGCGACCCGTGCACCATCGACGCCTGCGACAGCGCCAAAGGCTGCGTGCACACAGCCGTGAACTGCGACGATGGCAACAGCTGCACAACGGACAGCTGCGCCGCGGACAACTCGTGCGTGCACACCAACACTGCCAGCGCCTGTGACGACCTCGATGCCTGCACGGTCTCCGACACGTGCAGCAATGGCGCCTGCGCCGGGACGAGCAAAACCTGCAACGACGGCAACGTCTGCACGGCGGATAGCTGCAACCCATCGAGCGGATGTGTCTTTTCGCCGCTGACGGTCGCCTGCGACGACGGTGATCCGTGCACAGTCAACGACATGTGCTCGGCTGGGAAGTGCGTCGCGGGCGCGGAGCAATCGTGCAACGACAGCAACCCCTGCACGGACGATTCCTGCACGGCGGGCACAGGCTGCAAGTTCACGCCCAACACCGCGACCTGCAACGCCGGCAACGTTTGTACCACAGGCGACACATGCAGCGGCGGCACCTGCCAAGCCGGAAGCAGCGCTGGCGCCTGCGACGACGGCGACACGTGCACGACCGACACCTGCGATCCCACCAACGGCTGTACGTTCACCGCCATCGCCGACGGCTCGGCGTGCGACGATGGCAATGTCTGCACCACCGGCGAGCAATGCGCGCTGGGCAAGTGCAAGCCGCTCAAGCCCAATCCCTGCGACGATGGCGATCTGTGCACCACGGACACCTGCGCCACCGTCGGCGCCTGCACGCACACGCCGGTAGCCGAGGGAGGCGCCTGCACGGACGGCAGCAAATGCAACACGCCGGGAACCTGCACCAGCGGCAAGTGCACCGGCTTTGCCGCGATCCAATGCGACGATGGCCTGCCGTGCACCGTGGACTCGTGCAATCCAGCCATTGGCTGCGTGCATGTGGCCAGCCAGGGCCCTTGCGACGACGGCGACCCCTGCACGACCGGCGATGCGTGCGTCAAGGGCGTGTGCGCCCACACCGGCGGCTGCGACGTCAACGCCGTGTGCACGCTGCAGAATGGCGCGCCGCAGTGCGTCTGCAAGACCGGGTACGGCGGCGACGGATTGACGTGCAGCGTCTGCGCGCCCAGCTGCACCGGCAAAACCTGCGGTCCAGACGGCTGCGGCGGTACGTGCGGCAAGTGCGGCGGTTCAACTGTGTGCGGCGCAAACAGCCAGTGCGTCTGCCAGGCAGCCTGCAACGGCAAGACGTGCGGCGCGGACGGCTGTGGCGGTTCCTGTGGCACCTGTGGCAGCGGCCAGACCTGCAACTACGCGACCGGCAAGTGCGACGCCATCTGCGTGCCCACGTGCAGCGGCAAAACGTGCGGCCCGGACGGCTGCGGCGGCGCGTGCGGCTCCTGCAGCACCGGCCAATTCTGCTCAGCCGGGACGGGAACTTGTCGCTGGAACGTCTGCCCGAACACGCCGTCCGCCGGTTGCTGCACGGGCAACACCGTCGTCAGCTGCGACGCAACCGGGATCAAGGCGCAGGACTGCAATGCCAGCACGCAGTACTGCGATTGGGACGCCGCCAAGGGCCGCTACGCGTGCACCGACACGGCCAACGGCGCCGATCCCGGCGGCAAGAACCCGCGCGCGTGCTCGGCCGTCCCCGCCTGCGCGCCCGACTGCAAGGGCAAGGCGTGCGGGCCCGACGGCTGTGGCGGTGCGTGCGGCACCTGCGCCGCCGATCAGCTGTGCGACTTCGCGGCGGGCATCTGCCACAAAGACCCATGCACCGGCATTCCCGCGCAGGGCTGCTGCCTGGCTGGCGACGCGGTCACCTGCACCAAGGGCAAGCCCGACGTCGCCACGTGCAACCCCGCCGCCGGCCAATGCGGCTGGGGTGGCAGCGCCTACGCCTGCAACAACGCGGGCAAGAGCGACCCCAGCGGCGCGGCAGTCAAGGACTGTCCGGCGAGCGTGTGCATCCCGACTTGCACCGGCAAGAACTGCGGCGACGACGGCTGCGGCGGCAGCTGCGGCGGCTGTCCCAGCGGCGATGAGTGTCACAACAGCGTCTGCTGTGTCCCCGACTGCACCGGCCGGAACTGCGGCGACGACGGCTGCGGCGGCTCGTGCGGCAGCTGCGCCAGCGGCATGACGTGCAACGCCGCGGTGGGCCACTGCATGGGCACGGACCAATGCCAAGGCGCGCCGTTCGATGTCGGTTGCTGCGACGGCGAGACGTTCAAGATCTGCAAGGCGCCGTTTTCACTCCAAGCCGAAGATTGCGCGGCGGCAGGCGGACGCTGCGGCTGGGATCCCAAAGTGGCGCGCTACAGCTGCAAAAGCCTCGGCGGCGCCGATCCGAATGGCAAACCCCAGGCGTGCCCCGGATCGCCTGCTTGCGTGCCCGCTTGCGCCGGCAAATCGTGTGGCCCTGACGGCTGTGGCGGCACCTGCCCGAACACGTGCAATTCCGGCGAAAACTGCACAAGCTCAGGCACGTGCACCGCGGCGTGCGGCAATCTGGCAGCGGTGGGCTGCTGCGACGGCGGCAAGGCCGTGCACTGCAGCAATGTGGCGACTGCCGGCGGATGGCAAATCAGCAGCATCGATTGCCAGGCGAAGGGACTTTCCTGCGGCTACACGCCTGGCCACGTCTACGCGTGCCTCAACGGCAAGGGCACGGCGGCTCCCGGCGACAATCCGCCCATGAGCTGCCCCGCGTCGGCGTTCTCCTGCCAGCCCGATTGCGCCGGCAAAGCCTGTGGCCCCGACGGCTGCGGTGGTACTTGCGGCCAGTGCCAGAGCTTTGAAACCTGCGAGGCGTGGAGCGGCACGTGCTACGTCCCGCCGCCCGACTGCAAGGGCAATTCGTGGGCCGGCACGTGCAACGGCAGTGTTCTGAGCTTCTGTTCCGCGTCGTCGCAGCTGATCTCCACGGACTGCGGCAAGCCCGTCGAACCGCACAACGGCACGACGCTGAACATGTGCGCCTGGAACGACCACGCCGGCGCGTACGGCTGCGAGCAATACACGGACGACGGCGCCTCGACCAGCTACGGCAGCTGCCAGAACTCCTTCAACAACGCCTACAGCGACATCTGCGGAAGCGTCGATAGCTTTCACCACTGCGGCTGCGACATGGACTGTGAAGCGCGGGGCGATTGCTGCGGCGATTTTGCCTCCGTGTGCGGCCAAAAGGTCGGCATGCCGCGGTGCGGCGATGGCACGTGCAACACCGCGTATGGCGAGGGCTGTGCGACGTGCGCCGCCGATTGCCAGAGCTTGTGCGTCGCAGCGTCCGCTGGCGCCAACAATGCGCCGCCGTGGCAGGCGCCGTTTGCGCCGGTCCTGTCGATGGGCGGCAAGCCGTCGCAGCACGCGGAGCTGGTCATTTCGCCGCTCGATGACCCCTTGCCTTCGCGTCCACCGATTCCGCTGGAAGGCCTGCTCGCGTGGATGCCCGAACGCAACGACCAGATGAGCGCACCCGGCACGCACGTCACGTTTGGCGATCTGGGCACGGGCGGTCTGCAAGACGCACCGGGAGTGCTCGGGCCATCGCTGGGATTGCTGAACGGCACAAGCCCGTCCGGCGGTGTGGTCCGGGTGACGCTCGAAACGCCGCTGCCCAGCCAGACCAGCTACAGCACCGGCAAGATGGGCGGCATGTCGCTGGCGATGTGGGTCAAAGTGCCGACCGGCGCGCCCGATGTGCCGCAGCCGATCGCAGGCATCTTCGGCGGCGGTTCGGAGGTCGCGGAGCTGTGCGATTGGAGCCGGCCGCAGGACGCCGCGGTGACCGTGACGTGTCCGACCAGCCTCGGCGCGCCCAACAAGATCATCGGGATTTACGCCTATTACGGCGAAATCAATCAGGCCCTGCAGCCGCAGTGGAATGCCTACTTCCAGAGCCTCTACGCGCCGCGCGGCTGGTGTGGGTACCTGCTCGCAGAAGGCGCGACGCACAAGTGCGAGTATGAGCAAATCCAGCCATGGCTGGAGGCGCAGTGCCTCGGAAAGTCGTCATGCCACATCGACCCGTGGAGCGTGGTCAAGGATCCGTGCACAACGCCGACTGATCCGAACATCAAGTCCGGGCTGCAGGTGCGGGCGTTATGTGCGCCGAGCATGCCTCCGGCCAATGCCTATCTCGTGGTGGGCGACAATGCCGCCGGCCATGTGTTGCGCTTCGAGGCGCCGGGCCTGCCGGCGTTGACGGGCAAATCGGACCTGAAGACCGGCACTTGGCATCATGTGGCCCTTGTGTATCGGCCGCTGATTGGCGGGAACCAAGCCGGCGTGGCGGTGCTGTACGTGGACGGTGTGGCGGAAGCCTCGAGTGAGACGCTGGTCCCGCCGTCCTTCAGTCACCTGTGGCTCGGCGCGGCGGTGCTCGCGGGCGACCAGTCGGGGTCGCCGAATCTGATCGGCAATGCGTCAGCTGCGGTCGCGGATCTCGACGACGCGTTCCTCTACGACCGTGCGCTCTCCGACCACGAAGTGCGGGCGCTGCGTGACAAGGCCACCTTGCACGTTGCCCGGGTCTGGCCACCGGCTGCGGCGGAAGCTGCGATCGCACGGCCGCACTGGACCACTGGCCCGTCCGCGCAACTGCAGGCGATCGAGAGCCAGAAGCTCCTGGGGCCCGATGACACCACCAAGGGTCAGTCGGGCGAGAAGCTGGCTGCGCCCTACCGCGGCGTGCATGTGCCGGCGGGGACGGTGTTTCATCCAACGGTCTCGACGGCCGGGCTGAGCAAGCTGGAGCAGTTTGCGCTGGCGGCATGGATTCGGGTGCCCGCGCTGCCCTCGGACGGTTCGCCGGTGCTGCGGTTGCTGGAGGGCGATGCCGTGCAAGTGACGGTTGCCGGATCGGCGGCGTGCGGACAGCGTGCGCTGACCGCGACCGTGGGCAATGGACCGGCGACCCAGGTGCAGGCGTGTGAGCATGGGCTGGCGGCGGACGAGTGGGCCTTTGTCACAGTCGTGCGAGCCGGCACGGTGTTGTCCCTGCGCATCGACGGCCACGAGATTGGCGTGGGCACGGCATCCGGGGCGATCCTGCCCGGCGCCGCGACGGCGACGACCATTGAATTCACTGGCGAAATCGACGTCGCATGGGCCAGCTTGTTCGACTCCGCGCTCAGTTATGACGAACTGCAGCGGTGGCGCGGACAAGGGCCGGCGGTGTGGAGCGACGCAGCCACGTGGGTGGATGACAAAGGCCAGACGCACCTGCGTGACTATGCAGATTTCCATAACAATTCCGACGCGGACCTCAGCGTGCGGCAGTTGACTCCGTGGACGATCGGCGGCCCGCTGGTCGCGCAACCGCCCAACAACGGACCCCTGGTGCTGGCAGCGAACCAGTCCGCCGGGATTCTCGCCGTCACGGTGCCCGCGCTTGGACGCATCGGCCACCCGACGGGTTCGCCAGCCAGGCCGTTCACGTGGAGCGCGCACCTGTCTGGCCCGCTGCCATCAACCGGAAAGGCCTGGACCGTGCCGCTTGTGCAAGCGTGGGCAGCCGACGGTTCGAGGCTCGTGGCCGCGCGGATGCTCTGCGAGAATCCGACGACCCAAATGGGTAAAACCTCCACATCTTGTCACCTTGAGCTGGTGCGGGACGGCACCGGCGCGGGGTCACAGGCGAGCGCCAAATTCGCGTTGCAGTGGCCGCCCGGCGAGATTCCCATGGGATTCGACGTCGATTTGGCGCTGGCATGGGACGGCTTTGCGGCGACGGCGGCGGTCGGCGCGCGCGGCACAGGAAGCGGTGGGAGCAACTGGCCGGTGCCAGCGACGATGTTGAATTTCAGCGATTTGTCGGTGACCTGGCCGACGGAACCGACGGTGTGGCCGCAGGGCACTCCGGTCGTGGCGATGACGGCGCCGGCTCCGGATGGTCCCACGAGTTTGCAGCTCGAGGAGTTGCGCCTCTATGCCCGGGTCTTGTCAGCGCTGGAACTGCAGCAGCTCGTCGACCGCAGTTGCGCCACCGTCGAATGCGGCGCCCAAGATTGCGTGCAATTCACGGCGGCAGACGTGCCGATGTGCGGGCCCTGCGACGCGACGCACTATGAAGCCGGCGACCAGATGGGCGATTCTTGCCTGCCGCGTCGCCCGTTCTACAGCCTCTGCAACGCCAGCGAACAATGCACGAGCGGCTTGTGCATCTCCGGTCGCTGCCAGGCCTACAGCCAGACGGACGAGTGCAACAACGCGTGCGGAGCGCTCAAGCGAAGCTGCGTGGTCCACGAGCCCGTCCAATTTGGCGCCGCAGTCTCGGTCTACGGTTGCTCCGCAGAGTGCGTCCAATATTACCAACCGCCGACGGTCGATTCCGATGGCGGCCATTGTGTCTGGGCGCCCACCGTCGCCGATGACGACGCGTGCACCAGCGACGACGCGTGCATATCCGGCCTGTGCAGGGTCAACGACACGCCGACGTTCGACGGCGGCACGCAGGGCGGCAAAGTGTGCGCTTTTGCTTCGGCCGGCGCGTGCAAGAGCCGGTTCCACCGCAGCGCCGTCGCTATCCAGACCGGATCGATGACCGGGCAGACCGTCTACAAGTGCGGCGGCTGCGACGACGAGGTGTTCAACGGCGCGCCGTTGTGGCATGAATCGTACACCTTGATGACGCCAGCGGCCTGCGAGACAGGCAGCACGGGCGCCACATCGACCGATTCCAGCGGCACCAAGACGTGGGAGTATTGCTTCGACCACGGCAACGTCTCGCTCGCTTGCCTGGCCACGATCATGCTCGGCATTACCGGCGCGCCCGGCAGCTCGGACATCGCCAAGTTGCGGACGGACGGCATCGGCCCGATGCTGATTAACGCCATGCAGAACAATAGCTTCCCGGGGGGCAAGCAGCTGCCGTTTTGCTACTGCGGCAAATGTCCAAGTGAGACCAATACGGCCAATGCCTTCCACAACGCCGCGTACAACTATCCGATTTGCGTGGGCAACCAGTTCCCCAATGGCACGACTTGCCCGCCTCCCGGGGTCACAGTGGCTGCGGGCGAGGAATCGTCGTTTTGCGAGAGCGGCTATTGCGCGCGCGACACGCACCAGTGCGAGATCGGGGTGACGCGCGTGGAGGACACCCGCAATGCCGACCGCAACGACGCTCAGGAATCCAAGCATTCCAGTGACTACGGCCCGCTGACCATGACGCAGACCAACCGCGCGACGCTGGAAGTGCGCAAGGCACCAGGCAGTGCGGCGTCGGCGCAGGCTGCAGCCAAGCGCACGTACAGCCTGGGCGCGTCGGCTTCGCATTCGGCATCGATCTTTGGCTCCGGCGCGGTGGAATTGGTCAGCCTCGACATGTCCGTCAACGGCAAAATGGACGACAAGGAGGCCAGTTACGTGCCGCATCTGTTCCTGTTTGGCCTCGAGCAACCCAAGGTCACGTCACTGGTTCCGCCGAGTTCGTGCAACGGCAACAACTGGGTCGACGGCGAGCTGCAGTCCACCGAAAACTGCTCGGTCGCCATGGACACCGCGACGCTCACGCCCACGGTGCCCACCGCCACGATTTGCCCGCCGGTCTTCAAGGGCTGCGAACCCGTTGAAGGCGTGCCGAACTGGGCAGCGGGCCCGACGTGCATCAAGCGCACCACGTTCGTCGGACCGGTGCCTGTTTCGGTCGAAGCCAGCGCATTCATGGACGTTTGCGTCGAAATTGGGGTCGCCATCGACAGCGACACGTTCGAACCGGCGTTCAAGGCCGGTCCCACCGTCGACATCGGCGTGGAAGTCAAGGGCGGCGCCGGCGTTGACGAAGGCATCACGCTTTTCGCCGGCGTCAAGGCCTCGCTTTCGCTGCTGAAGCTCGGCTTTCCGATCACGTGGGCGCTGAAGGTGGAACAGGTGCTCGACAGCAACAATACGATGGTCGAGGGCATGTTCAAGGTCAAATACAGTCGCGAAATTTCTGCGGAAATGACGATCCTGCAATTGACCCTTTCGCTCTTCGCCGAGGCGGGCCTGGGTTGGTTCAAGGTGGAAATGGAGTACCCGCTTTTCGACGAGCCGGGCGTGAGCACCTCGCGGTCCCTGGGCAGCGCGGCGGTCAACGAGGTCAAGATCGACCTGAACAATCCGGTGGCGAATCAGTAGCGGCGGCAGGTCGCGAAGGCGGCGGCGTACAACGGAGCGTGGTGTCATGAACGGGTTGCGGCACGGGATCTGGAGATGGGTGGCGGCAAGCGCGGCGATCCTCGTCCTGGCGAGCCTCGTCGCCTTCTGGCCTCCGGGACTGTCCTGGTGGGCAAGCGACCCGCGCGCGCAGGGCCGGATTCCGACAGGGCAAAAGACAAACCCGCAACGCACTTCGGCCGCGCGTCCGACGATGGCGGGCACGTATGCGCTGCGCTACAGCCAGGAATTCGAGGCGCCGTCGATGACCGGTTCGCGCGACAAAGCGACGCTGCTGTGGCAGGCGACGTGGTCGGTTGCGGCGACGAAGGCGGATCCATCGTGGCTGGCCGTCCACGCGCAAACGACGCAGTGGGAGGCGAACGAGGCGCTGACGCGGGCAAGTGGCCTTGGCGAACCGCAGCGGGCGGCACTGCAGACGCCGTTCGCTCTGCGCATCGATGCGGCGGGTGCGGTGGCTGAAGTGCGCTGTGCATCCGACGTGCCGGCGCCGGCGTGTGCGCTGTTGGCTACCGTGGCGCACGCGGGCCAATTCGTGGAGCCGGCGCATGACGGAGCCCAGTGGCAGGTGAACGAGACCGACTTGACCGGCACGTTTCGCGCCGACTACCGCCGCATCGCGGGGACCCGGGTGACCAAGACGTGGCACGGCAACGGCGTGTCGCGAGGGCAGGGCGATGCGCTGGGGCTGACATCACAAACCGATGCGACGTTTGTGCTGAACGGGGCGCACGTGCAGACGCTGGCGTACGCCCAGATCGGCCGCATGCAACCGCCGGCGGATCTGGAAGCGGCCGCGACCGAATTCCGCGTCGTTGTCGGCATGGAGCGGCAAGCGGATCAACCGGCAGGTGGCCTCGCAGCGCTAAAACCCGATGCTCTTCAGCGGTTTGACGTTGCTGTCGCCGGCCAGTCCAGAGGCGCAGCGCCGACTGTGGACCTGGAAGCGGCGCTGACGGCGCTGGAATCGCTCGACCCGCGCCATGGGACGAATCAGCGGGCGGACGTGCGTGCGGGGCTGATCAGCGCGCTCCATGCCGATCCGCAATTTGTCGCGCGCGTGGAAGCCCGCCTGCAGCATACCGATTTGTCGGAAGTTGCGGAGCGCACGCTCCTCGAAGCGCTGGTGGGTGCAGACACGCCGGCCGCGCAGCAATCGCTTGTGCGGTTGTCGACCGACCCGGTCGTGCCCGATCGGTTGCGCGACCGGGCGCTGCTCGCCAGTGTGCACGTGCAGCACCCGACCAAGCCGTTCGTGGCCACCTTGCTGGCGGCGACTGCGGCACAGCCAAAACGCGCGGCCGAGATCGGCGTCGTGCTCGGCGCCGCCGCGCGGCAGTTGTCCGTGGTCGACCCGGCACGCGCCCGCGATTTGGTGGCCCAGCTGATGGCGCAGGCGACCGCGGCGAAGTCTGCCGCGGGCGATGACGGGCGCAGGAGGCGCGGCAACCTGATGACGGAATGCAACTGGTTGGCATCGCTCGGAAATGCCGGCAGTCCTGACGCGTTGCCGTTTCTCCTCGAAGCCCTGCAGGATCCCCGCGACGACGTGCGGGTCTCGGCGGCACATGCCTTGCGCTTCGAAGATCCGGCGGCGACAACCGAAGCGATGGAGCTGCGGATGGCGAGCGATCCCGCGTTCGGCGTCCGTGCGGCGCTCCTTCATGCGGCGCGGTTCCAGGGTCCCAAGGCGCGCCAGACCTTCGTCGCCAAGGCGCTGATGTTCGACCCGAGCCCGGCGGTGCGGCTGGAAGCGGCGTTCACCGTCGCGACCTGGGCGACGACGGCTCCGGGGCTGCGACAGGTTTTGGCCCAAGCTCTCGCGCAGGAACAGGATCCCGACGTGCAAGAAGCGCTGCGCAACCACTTGACGCCGGGTCGCATCGGGCAATTTCAGGTGACTTCGGCGCCGCAAGGAACGCCATGACGGTGCGCGCAGCACACGCAGGGGCGGCCGCGCTCGTCGCCTGGCTCGCGCTCGCGACGGGCTGCGGCGCGGCGGGCGACACGTGCGGTCCTGGCACCCATCTGGCGGGTGGCACATGCATCGCCGATGACGCGATCACTTGCGGCGAAGGTGTGACGCTGGCCGACGGTCAGTGCGTTGCGGCAAGCGATGCGACAGCCACCGACGGCTTCGATGCCAGCGAAACGGTCGGCGACGCGGATGCCGGCGCGGACACGCTGACGGACGCCCTGGAAGAAACCGCGACCGATGGCGGTTGCACGGCGTTTTGCATCGGCCGGGTTTGCGGCAGCAACGGGTGCGGCGGCAGCTGCGGGACCTGCCAGACGCCGGAAGCACCGGTCTGCAACGACGCGAGCGGCCAGTGCGCCGCCGTATGCGTCCCGCAGTGCACTGGCAAGACCTGTGGCGACAACGGTTGCGGCGGCAGCTGCGGCACTTGCGCGAGCGGCAGCACCTGCAACGCCGCGTCGGTCTGCTTGCCCGACGCGTGGACCTGCACGGCCGCCTGGTTTGGCGACGGCGCCGTCTGCGATTGCGGCTGTGGCGCCGCGGACGCGGACTGCGCCAAGCCAAAGTTGCCCCTCGCCGGGTGCGAAGCGCAGCAAATCTGCAACGCGACCGGCCAGTGCGTCAGCAAAGTCCCGGCCGGCTGGACGTGCGCGGCCAACACCTACGCGGCGCTCGACGCGTGCAACTGCGGCTGCGGCGTGCCCGATCCTGACTGCCAATACGCGTCGCTTGCCGTCGCCGGCTGTTCCGGCTTCAACCCGGTGTGCGACGGCAGCGGCACGTGTGCGACGTGTGTACCGACCTGTTCTGGCAAGGACTGTGGTGCCGACGGCTGCGGCGGCAGCTGCGGTGCGTGCAGCGGCGCGAACGTGTGCGCCCTCGGCAAGTGCGTCGACCTGTGCAGTCCCACGCCGTTCAAGTGCCAGACGGCCACCTGCGGCGACGACGGCTGCGGCGGCAGCTGTGGCAGCTGTGCGGCCGGCAGCGCGTGCCAAAACGGCAGCTGCGTGGCCGACACGCCCGTGGACGATCCGACTTCCTGCGCCGGTCACTGCGGCAGCACCGCGCCAGCCGGTTGTTATTGCACGGCTTCTTGCCAGGCGATCGGCTACTGCTGCGCCGACTACGCCACCACGTGCGCGTGCAAACCCGACTGCACCGGCAAGGCGTGCGGCAGCGACGGCTGCGGCGGGACGTGCGGCACCTGTCCCGGCAGCGCGCCGTACTGCAACACCGCGTTCCAATGCGATGCCAACTGCCAACCCGCGTGCGGCGGCAAGACCTGCGGCCCCGATGGCTGCGGCGGCACGTGCGGTTCCTGCGGGTCCGGCGCCACGTGCAGCAAAGCCAACAGCTGCGTGCCCGCCAGCTGGACGTGCGACCCGCTTTTGTACGGCGACAAGA
Organism: uncultured Myxococcales bacterium; assembly: GCA_903929795.1. Classification (GTDB taxonomy): domain Bacteria; phylum Myxococcota_A; class UBA9042; order UBA9042; family UBA9042; genus CAIYBN01. The sequence goes on from CAIYWC010000097.1 coordinate 375,000, forward strand.
TGGGCTGCGATTGCGGCTGTGGCGCGCAGGACATCGATTGCCAAACCGCCAACGCGCCGCTTTTCGGCTGCCCGGCCAGCGCCACAAGCTGCAGCACGACCGGAATTTGCGACGCCACGTTTTGCGCGAACAACGCGGCGTGCGGCAATCAGTGGTGTGTCGGCGTCTACGCCAAAGGCGACGGCACGTTCGCCGGCACGTGTGACACCGCCGTCAGCGCCGGCGCGGCACCCGGGGCCGGCTGCGACATCGACGCAGACTGCGCATCGTTGGCCTGCATCGCCGGAAGATGCCGAATTTACTGCAATTCCGACGCCGACTGCGCCACCACGGAGTTGTGCGTCGCTGAACCGGTCGCCGCGCAAGGGTCAGGCGGCATGGGCGGTTTCGCCGCGGTCTGCGCGTTCATACCCGGGTCGCACACCGCCTGCAAAGCGCAAGCCAATTGCAGCAGCACCGAAACGTGCGTGGCCTTGACCGACGCCAAGTCGTTGGCGCCGCGCTACGTGTGCGCGAAGGTGGGCGACGTCAGCGCGATCGGCAAGGCGTGCGACGCATTTCCTTGCGAAAATGGCCAGTTGTGTGTTTCCAACGGCGGCGCGCTCCTGTGCACATTGCCATGCCCCGCCGGCGCGCCCGACTGCCCCGCGCAATTCCACTGCGACCAGGTGACTTTCAACAGCGCCGGCACCGTTTCCACCACCGATGACCCGAAGGTGCCCGTATGCTTGCCGAACTGAAGTTCCCGCAGGTTCAGCGGCGTCGGCTGGGCGTGGCGCTCATCGGGCTCGCGTGCACGCTCGTGGTTGGCTGCGCGACCAAGGGCACGACCTGCGGCTACGGCGCCACCGCGGTGGGCGGCACGTGTGTGCCGACGACGCCCAATGCGACCTGTGGTGCCGGAACGACGTTGCAGGGTGGTCAGTGCGTCCTGGTCGATGCCGGTGTGGCGGATGTCGCCGATGCCGGGGCCGATCTGGCGTCAACCGACGCTGTGCCGGAGACGGATGCCCAAACCGATGCCGCGGCCGATTCGCTGGACAGCGCGGACGTCAGCGTCGACGTTTGCGCGCCCCAATGCGCCGGCAAAACGTGCGGTCCGGACAGCTGCGGCGGCGTCTGCGGCACCTGCTCCGGCGGCGATCTGTGCAACGGTGGCGTTTGCGGCCCCTGCAAGCCCGCGTGCGCGTTCAAGGAGTGCGGCGACGACGGCTGCGGCGGCTCCTGCGGCACCTGCAACGGCGGGTTGCAGTGCCTCCTGGGCAAATGTGCGCCGCTGCCGCCCGACGCGTCCTGCCAGTTCCAGTGCGGGACCCTGACGGCCAGCGGCTGTTCCTGCCTCGGCAGTTGCACCGCGATGGGCAACTGCTGCGTGGACTTCAGCGCGATGTGCGGGTGCGTCGCCGATTGCGCTGGCAAGAGCTGCGGTCCGGACGGGTGCGGCGGCTCGTGCGGCGTGTGCACGTCCGGAGAACTGTGCACGTCCGGCGTCTGCGGCGACAACCCGTGTGACCCCGACCCATGCAGCACCCACGGCGATTGCGCACCGCTGACCGGCGCCTGCACCTGCGCCAGCCAGTACACTGGCGCCCAATGCGCGGCGTGCGCTGCCGGGTTGGCAAACTATCCGACCTGCGGTCCGGACGCGTGCATCGGCAACACGTGCAGTGGTCACGGCGTCTGTTTGCCCAGCGACGGCACGTGCACGTGCGATCCCGGCTTTGGCGGTGGGACATGCAACGCGTGCGTCGTCTCTGGCGGCGTTTGGCCGAATTGTCCGAACCCATGCTCACCTGGCGCCTGCGACGACACCAATCCATGCACAAGCGACCTGTGCAACGCCGCCGGCGATTGCGTTCACCTGGCGATCGCGGCGACCTGCAGCGACGGCGACGCGTGCACCGAGAATGACGCCTGCGCCAACGGCGTCTGCACGGGCGCCACCAAGGTCTGCGATCTCGCCGTCAACGCGACCGGCGACAGCGACGCCGGCACATGCACGCTCAGCCACTGCACGTTGCGGCAAGCCATCGACGCGGCCAACGCCAATCCCGACGCCACCGTCATTCACTTCGCCATCGACGCCGCGATCGCGCTGAGCACGCCTTTGCCGACCGTGAGCGCGCCCTTGACCATCGACGGCAGCGGCCACCACGTGGTCCTGGACGGTCAGCACAAGGTCCGAGTGTTCACAAGCACCGCCGATCTGACACTCGCCCATGTCGTGATCGAAGCCGGTCACACAAGCGATGACGGTGGCGGCGTTTGGCAAGAGGCGGGTACGTTGACGGTGTCAGACGCGCGCTTCGATGGCTGCGACGCCGGCAATCTCGGAGGCGCGATCCGCACCAATGGCAACGCCAGCATCGACCACTGCACCTTCGCGGCCAACGTGGCACTTTCGGGCGGTGCGATCGGCGTGGACTACACGCTCGACGTGCAGGACAGCGCCTTCGAGGGCAACTCGGCGACCAACGGCGGCGGCGGCGCGATTTGGACCAACGCCCCCAGCGTGGCGACCGTCAACCGCTGCAGCTTCCTCAACAATTCAGCAACCACCGGCGGCGGCATCAGCGCGGGCACGACCTCGATTGCCGTCATCAACAGCACGTTCCACGGCAATAGCGCAACGGGCGCGGGCGGCGGCCTCTATGGCAACGGTGACACGCTCCTGCTGCACTGCACGCTCGTCGGCAACAGCGCGCCCACGACGGCGGGCGGAATCGCTGTATCTTCCATCGGTTGGATCACCTTGCGCAACACCTGGATAGCCAGCAACACCGGCGGCGACTGCGACGGCTTTGCCGCTGAAACCACCGCATCGTGGGTCGCAGACGGCACCTGTGGCGGCACGAGCAATGGCGTTGCCTTCACGGGCACTCTCGGCGCATGGGGCGGGCCCACACCGACCATCGCACCGGCGGCAGGCAGCCCGCTGGCGGACGCCGCAGACGACGGCGCGTGTGGCGATTCGCGCGTTGGCGGCATCGATCAACGCGGCGTGGCCCGACCCATCGGCGCGCATTGCGACATCGGCGCGTTCGAGGGCGCGGTCGATGGCTGCGCGGGCCTGAGCGACGGCACCACATGCAGCGACGGCGACGCGTGCACCCTCAACGACCTCTGCACCGCGAACGCGTGCGCGCCTGGAAGCGCGGCAAATTGTGACGACGGCAGCGACTGCACGGCGGATTCATGCAGTTTTTACGCGGGCTGTGTGCACGCCGCTGCCACCGGCGCCTGCGATGACGGCAACTTCTGCACCGCCGGCGATGTCTGTGGCGCGGGCACCTGCACCGGCACCAGCACCGTCAACTGCGACGACGCCAACGCGTGCACCGCCGACAGCTGCGACCCCAAAACGGGATGCGTCCACGCCAACGTCGCGACAGCCTGCGACGACGGCAATCCATGCACCGAGGGCGACACCTGCCAGGGTGGCACCTGCAAGGGCGCGACCATTTGCGCGCCTCCGCCGGTGACCGGGCTCGTCGCGCATTACGCCAGCACCACGCCGGGGTCGGTGGTCGTGGACAGCACCGGGATGGTCACCACCTGGAATGACCTGAGCGGCCAAGGCCACGACCTCACGGCATCCGGCACCGACGGGCCGATCCTGGACCCGCTGGGCATCTACGGCACTCCGGCGATCGACTTCGCGGGCGGCAAGGGCCTGGCCACTTCAGCGTTCGGCGAGACGGACGCGGCCACGGTGTTCGTGGTCGTGCGCATCGGCAACGCAGCGACCGACGGCGTGTACGCACACCACGGCGACAAAGGCACCGCCTGGTCGATCGCGCAGATCGGCGTCAGCACTCAAGTGCTGTTCCGTTCGGCGATGGACAATTCCGGCGACGCGCTGACGCTGCAGCCGGGACAAAGCTACATCCTCACCGCGCGGATCGGTGGCAACGACCGCATGTTCGCCGCGACCCAGTCCTGGACTTCGTCCACATCGGCGACCGGCAATGGCATGAGCGCTTCGGACCAGGCGCTCGCGCTTGGGCGGGCGGTGACCGGCGAAGCCTCCAACGCCGCCATCGGTGAATTTCTCTATTACAACGCGGCCTTGAGTGATGCCGATCGCGACGCGATCGTGGTCTGGCTGCGCGCGAAGTGGCAGTTCGCCGTGCCCAAGCCGGACCTCTGTTGGTACGATGCGAGTGACACGGCCCTGCTCGACATGCAGGACGCCACGCATGTCTCCATCTGGCACGATCGCAGCGGTCAAGGTCGCGACGCACAAGCGGTGGGCAGCGTGGGGCCCGCACTGAACGCTGCGGCGACGCCTTCCGGCCAGGCCGCGCTGCACTGGACCGACGCTTCGACCCTGCTGAAGACCGCCGCCTTTCCGCTCGGTCCGCTGAGTACGCTTTTTGTTGTGGCAAAATTGGATACCGTCGTGGATCAGGCGGCGCTCCTCCAGCACGGTCTGGATTGGACGCTGGTGCAGTCGAATTGCTGTGGCCAACCGCCCGCGCTTGGCTTTGACGTCGGCCTGTCGTCCTGGCTGGCGACAGTGCCCATTGCCAGCGGTGCATGGCAGGTCATTACCGCCACCGAGGGCGCAACGGTCGCGTCGCTCAACCTCGCTCCCGGCACGGCAAGTGATGTCAACGCCCCGGGTGTCAGCTTCACCAACAGCTTGTACATCGGCAATTCCCCAGACCAGACCGCTGCGAGCCAAGGTCTCATCGCGGAAATCCGCGGGTATGCGCAAGCGCTGCATCCCATGGATCGCGCAGCGGTGGCCATCGCGCTGCGCGGCAAATTCGGGTTCTAAGCGGTCGTGGGCGGTACTCCGGCTGATGGGGCGCGTGCTTGCCACAAAATCCGCGCCGCTTCACGATTTTGGCCTGTGCAAAGCCACCGACGGCGGGTATATGCACCGCGCGCGCACGGAGCCGCGCAGCTGGAGGAAACGCCGTGGACCTGTACACGTTTGGCACGCCGAATGGCCACAAGATCTCGATTGCCTTGGAGGAGCTCGGGCTGCCGTACGCCGTGCACCGCGTCGACATCACCAAGGGCGAGCAGTTCGCGCCCCAGTTCCAAACGATCAACCCGAACGGCAAGATCCCGGCCTTGGTGGACGGCGACGTTGTGGTGTTTGAAAGCATCGCGATTCTCATCTATCTGGCTGAAAAAACAGGGAAGTTGCTTCCAGAATCCGGAAACGCGCGTTACGCGACGCTGGCGTGGTGCATGTTCCAGGCCTCGGCGATCGGGCCCATGATGGGTCAGGTCGGCCACTTCACGCTCTTCGCCAAGGAGAAAATTCCGTACGCGATCGAGCGCTATTCCAATGAAGTGCAGCGGTTATTTGGCGTCATGGAGACGCAGCTGGCGCAGCATCGGTTCCTCGCGGGCGAGGTCTACAGCATCGCCGACATCGCGACGTGGCCTTGGCTCGCGGCTTGGGTCAATTTCTACAAGGCGCCGCTCGACGGTGAGAAATTCCCGAGCATTCTGAGGTGGTTTCGCGAAATCGAAGCACGCCCGGCGGTGCAGCGCGGCGTGAAAGTGCCGTAGCCGCTGCCAGCGCCCAGCCGGCAACCAGCCGCACGGTGCCCCGTCCGCGGATCGCGAAGCTGCGCGACCTTCGGCGAAAAAAGGCGTATCGTGCGTGCCCCGGAGGTTGATCCATGACCCGTTCTCTCGCCTTTGCCCTCGCCCTGTTCCTCGCGACTCTGGGCTGCGCCGGCGGCTCTGCCGGTACGACAACGCTCGCCGACGCGCAGGACGCCGGTGTCGATGACGGCAGCATGGTGTCCGACGGCGGCCTCAAGGACGGCACCAGCAGCATCCAGACGCTTCCCGGCGCGCTGACACCGCCCACGACGACGTGCCCCAAGGCGCTGCCCGCGCCAGCGACCGGCACCTGCGACATCACAAAAGGCAGCGGTGGCACGGTCTTGCGTGGCACGGTCATCGCGCCCGATCAGGTTTTCGTCGGCGGCGAAGTGGTCCTGGATGGCCAGGGCGTCATCGCGTGTGTCGGCTGTGATTGCTCGGGCACGGCTGGCTATGCGACCGCAACCACACTGAATTGCGGCGATGCTGTGATTTCGCCCGCGCTCATCAACACGCACGACCACATCACGTTCGCGCAGAACGCGCCAAAGCCGCACACGCAGAAGTACGACCACCGCCACGAGTGGCGCAAGGGCTTGAACGGCAAGGCGGTTATCAGCGTGCCGGGCGCGCCAAGCGGCACGACGGACGCCGTGACCTCATGGGGCGAACTGCGTTTTTTGCTCGGCGGCGCGACGGCGACGATCGGCTCGGGCGGCGTGAACGGGATGCTGCGCAACTTGGACAAAGCTGACCCGATGCAAGGCGGCTTGGGTAAAACGCCTGTAGATTTCGAGACATTCCCGCTCGGCGATTCGAGCCCGACCTCGCTGCCGACGACCTGCACCTACAAGCTGACGTCCACGGACGCGAAAGTGAACGCCGACAAGTCGTTCCTGCCGCACATGAGCGAAGGGGTCAATGATTCCGCGCACAACGAGTTCGAATGCACCGACGGGATCAACGCCGAGGCGAACTACGAGCACCCGCAGACCGCGCTGATCCACGCGGTCGGCTTGCAGGCGGTCGATGCGCAACTGGCCGCAAACAATAGCGTTTCAATTATCTGGTCGCCACGCTCCAACATCAGCCTGTACGGTTTTACCGCCACCGTGACGATGTACGCCAACATGGGCCTGAACATCGCGCTGGGCACGGACTGGAGCGCTTCAGGCAGCATGAACATGCTGCGCGAGCTGGCGTGCGCCGACGCGTATAACCAGGGGAATCTGGGCGGCTTTTTCTCGGATTACCAGATCTGGCGCATGGCCACGGAGAACGCCGCGGCGGCGGCCAAGCTGGCCGACGTGCTGGGGCAGATCGCGGTCGGGCGGCCGGGCGACATCGCGGTCTTCGCCGCGCATGGCAACGGCGCGTACGCCAGCGTGATCCGCGCGGGCGTGGCGGACGTGGCGCTTGTGCTGCGCAGCGGCCTGGTGCTGCACGGTGACGCGGCGCTGGTCGACGCACTTTCGCCAGATGGCGGCGCGGGATGCGAGGTGCTGGCTGACTGCTTGGCCGGCAAGAAGGTCTGCGCCATGCGCGAATTTGGCAAAAGCATCAGCGACTTGAAGACGGCGATAGGCGCGCCGTACGACCTTTACTTCTGCGGCATTCCGGCCAACGAGCCGTCTTGCGTGCCGTCGCGCGATGGCCTCTTCACCGGCGTGCCCAGCGCGACCGACAGCGACGGCGACGGCATCCCGGACTGCCTCGATCCGTATCCGAGCGACCCGACCAACAACACTGCGTGGTGGCCCGGCGGCAAGTTCATGATTGACGGCAACCTCGTGACCCTCGACGGCCAGGACCACCGTGCCAACGCCGGCGATGCCGATGGCGATGGAATCCCAGAC
>CAIYWC010000098.1 GCA_903929795.1 uncultured Myxococcales bacterium
CGCCTGGCGGTGGTGAGCCTGCTGCCACGCGTGGAGACCAGCCGCAAGTCGAGCAAGCCCACGAGTCCGGCGGCGCCGGTTGCGGCGGAAGAAGGCGCAGCAGGGATGGAGCCGGGGTAGCACGCGTCGCGCCGGGAGAAACGCCGGTCGTGCCGTGAAGAACGTGGCGCCAATCGTCGGCCACGACGACGCCGCGTGGCCGCAGCCCCGAGCGAAAGCGGGCGCGTGGGGCCGTGTCTCCTCAGTCAAAGAACAGTGATTTGCCTCCAAGTGTTTCGCGGCGGGCGGCTTCCCGGTCGGGCGCGGCCGATAGGCCTGATGGGGTCGGGAGTTCAGCGGGTGGAACTCTCGACGGCTGCCATGGGCGTAGCCCGCTGTCCAGTCGTCGTGATCAGGACTACCATAACAGGTAGACCGCAGCCATTGCGGGCGAGATGGTTGGCACGGGCACGGCTATCTTGTGCTGGTCTGCCATGACCGTCGTCGTTAGCCGGACACGTTGCGGCACGACGATAGCATCGCGCCTGTCAAGCCAATCGGCGAGGACACTAACTTCAGTAACTGCGGCAGGCAGATCGCTAACAGTAACCAACAAAGAGCTGCCAGAATCGGCCGCAGCCTGCGGAACGCGCTCGTCCGCAAGATGAATCAACCAGGCCGTGTGCCAGAGAGTTGCCATTCCGCCGCCCGTGGCCGGTGCGAGACACCCGTGCTGGCACCGCACGATGACTCGAAAAGCCGTAACACCATCTCTCGTCGTCGCAGGCTCCGCGATAGCGATCACCGCCCCGGAAAAAATATCTGCGATCTTGATACCGAGCGGCGGTCCAGCCCCAAAGGGCCACGCGCGCGGCATAAATTGCCCGGCCCTTGCGGAACCGTCGTCTGGCCACACAAGATCAGCCGGAATCACGACAGGCTGGCCACCGTTCTCGCCAAGCATCCCGGCGGCCATCCGGCCGGCATAAAGCGTGTCCACCGCAAAGCCACTCAAGCGCAGGACCATGGCCTCAAGGACCACACCGGCCCAGGTCGAGGCAGCTACAGCATCTTCACGCAGCCACGCGGGCCGCGCGTCCATGGAGATTTGTACACGAGTGAGTGTGATAGGGAGCACGGGCAGCGGGTTCAGTGACGCTCCTGGCTTCAAAACACCAGTGAGGCCGCTCTTCGTGATCAGCGCGCGCAGCCAGAGGACGAAGTTCACTGCATCGGTGGAATCACCCACAGTGACCATGGCGGATACACTCGTGAGGGGCGTCTTAGCGTCCGCGGCCCGGGCGAGGAACCATGCCATGCTGGAGGCATCGCGCGCGCTTCCAAGCGGCTGGCTTGCGTCAAACACGCAACCCGGGGCCATGCGCTGCGGGCCGCCATCAGCGGCGCTCGCCAACTGCCTTGCAGCGCCGTCGACGGCCTGAAACCACGCATCACGGTTGTCGGCCGTGATGCCACCACTCCCAAACGGATCGCGGTAAAGTTCAACCGTGAGAATGGGCGGTGGACATTGGCACGCAGCGTCGACACCAGCCGGGCATTGATGGAGGCCCGCAAGCGCCCCATCGCGTTCGCCTACGATGACCGCTGCTACTGCCGCCGCCCATGCAGTTGGGTTCTCGATGCCATGGTGCGTGGGCTCGGCAATGACGACATCGGTGTGAGCCTGAGGATCGAACGCTCGGAGCCCAAAATCCGCCCATCCATCAGCAGTAGCGGCGGTATCGCCAAGGTCATATGCCAACGTCCACCCCACGGCATCGTCGGTAAACCATGAACAGCCCACGGATGCAGCCAAATCCAACGTCGATTGCCCCGCAGAGGCTGCCGCTGCAGTCACAGCATCAGCAAGCAGGCAACTGGAGTCGGGCGTCGCGAGCACCGGGACTGTGCCCCCAGCGAGTCCCGGCAAGTTCGCTCCCAGCCCGCCGCTCGACACTAAAAGTCTTCCATTGACGCCCAAGGTTGGGGGCGACAGCTGGCCTTGTCCAGCGGACGCGTCGCCCGTCGTGGCGCCGGTCACGTCGTCAGCTGACGCAACGAACCCCACTTCCAGCGGTGCCAATGCCGCCACGTTGCCGGCGTCCGCATCAGCTTGCGCCGACACAAGCGTGTCGGCGTCCTCGCCGCAGCCCAAGCACACCAGTACGATAAATGGGGCGCCAAACCACGCCCTCCGCTGCCGGGTCATTTTTTCGTCCACGTGCAGTCACTTGCCAGTAAGGCGACACGAACCGAGGGCGGCGAAAGCAACGCTGCGTGGTCATTATACCAGTCAATACCCGGCTGCAGCGTCGAAAGCCGGACTGCGCGGACTGCAGTTCCCAGCGCTGCATATTCGCTGGTGACGTCAGTTGTGGTCGTCGTGGCCGACGGCAAACCGACGGGGTGGAGGTCGCCCGAAGAAGGTGTAGCAGAAATTTTGACGCCGAGTGACCACTGACCAAACACATGACCGGCTGCGATTTCAGCCGCGATACCGGGCTGGAGCACCCGGAGGTACAATGTTTGCTGCGGTTGCGCACCAGAACAAATGGGGACAACGGAGAGCTGATTGACCAATGCAAGATCGCCAAGGATTTTTGCGGCGCAAGGCACCGGGTCGACCTGCCAGATTCCTTGTCCGTCAGCATCAAACGTTTCGATGACACCATCGGTGGCTGCGTACCCAGCGTCACCGCTGTTCGATGAGAACGACACCCGCCAGTCCGGACTCGGACCCGAGCGATAGATGTAGGCAACAAGGACGGAATTGTCCGCCTGTGGCAGAAACACGAAGTCACATTCACCGACGATTGTCGTTTGTAAAGCGACCAATTCCTTTGGCTGGCACTTGAGCTCCGTACGACCGTGATAAGCCACCGCTCGACCGCGCCAATTTGCCAGGGTTGGCACGTACCAACTTGCATCGTCTGCCGTCAACCCCGGTGGCAATCTGACTCCGGCCCTACCATTGGCCGGTCCCTCGGGTACCTCGTCAAAGATGTGCAACGCTCTCGCCGCGGCCGGCTCACCGCTCCCCCGACCAGATGGGCTCCACATGCCAGGCGAACTCCCGCCACACCCGCAGCCGCCCGCACGATTATCCGCACGTGCCCGCACGGTGTCCATTGCCCCGTTCTCTGGCGCCAACGCCATGTGGGCAAACCGAGGCACAGCAGTGTCAGCGGGCGGCTGCTCGCGCCGTCCCTGTGCGCCAGACGCTTCCGGTTGCCACGCCACGCGGCGAAAGCCACCCGTCTCCGCCGGTCGCAAGGATCGCCGGGACTCGACTTCATCCACATATGCGCGCGATGTCAGCATCAACAACTCCTCTGGCCACAGTCACCTAAATGTCTTGGGAAATCAAGATGGAGATCGTGTCCGGCGAAGCGCTGTCGATCGTAATCGGCAGCACGGTCCATGCGCTATCGAGCAAGTCGCCATAAGACGGGCGGGTCAACTCAACGTCCTCGCCGGTGGCCCGCACCACCAGTTGGCCGCCCACCGAAGAGGATACGACGTAGCCACCCTGCAGCGGCGCGGCAAAGCGTATCGCCACGCGGTTTGGACCGGGCAGCACTGCTTGGACGGGATCGGTCCGCCCAGTGACGGCGAGATCGAGAAAGTAGGCGCGAATCATGAGTCCTCCGGTCAGCTGATCTTCATGACGGCCATGGCGACGCTCATTCGGACATCGTTAGCGTCTTTTGTCGCGAGAAACTCGAAGCTTGGCGGCGCGAAAGGCTCGAAAATGCCATAGATGCCCAGCTTGCTGCTGTAGAAGACTTCATTGGTCTTGCTGAGGCGATCCGCAACCGAGATCACGCCGGGTCGGCTCGGCTGCGCTGGGAAGATCGCGCGCATGGCGATGCCCGTGGTGTCGGCGACGCAAGTCAAACCGACCAGCGCATAGCGTCCTGCTGGAATGTTCCCCGGGAACCTGGCGTCGCCACCGCTCCATTGGAAGGCGCGCAGGCTCGCCGACATATTGATGCGCGTCCAAAAGACTTCGCCCAAGGGCGGCGTCAGAATCTCATCGGCGAGCACCACGGTGACGCAGAGATTCGACTTCGTGGCGTCAACGGTCGCTGTGTCGGTCCCGACCACGAGTGGCGCCAGTTGCAGGGTCATAAAGGCCTGTAGAAGTTCATTCTGCTGCAGCGCAATGGGGCCGTCGAGCAGCCATGACATGTTCGGATCACTTTCACCGAACTTCGTTGCAAGGGGCTCGATGGACGCCGGTCCGAGACGAAGCAGACTCGGAGCGAAGAGTTGGGCCTGTTGGAGCGGGTACTCATATCCATCACTCACCACGGTTCCCGTTCTGGTTACCCAAATGGCCGCTGCGGCATAGCTGCCGAGGATGTGTTTGCCCTTGGACATGAAGTAGCCAGTCCCTGCGCTGGCCACGGACGGATCGAAGATGGGCAAGACCGTGACATCTTGCGAGGAAAAGTACTCGCCACCAGGTACGATTGGCGTTCCCAATGCTGATGCGATCGCCGTGCCGTTGGGCACGTTGGCCAATGTGCATGCGAAAGAAATGAGTTGCAGCGCCATCGATTCTCCTGGGTTGGCAAAAATGCATTCGCGGTGCGCAGTCATACGGCGCCTCGTTTCGATTCCAAGCTTGTCGTCAGAATCATCGACCCCGCCGGTCACGTCAAGCAATTGCAGCGAATCGTCGTTTTGGTACGCTCGGCTCGGCTCGGCTCGGCTCGGCTCGGCTCTCCGGGAGCAGAATTCGCCCGCGCAGCAAGGATATTGCGATCATCGGGCCGCTGCCTGCGCACGGGCGCTTGCCAAGCATGTCTGCCGTGGCGAGCCTGATCTGCTAAAATGGGTAGAATGAAGTGATCCGCGCAGCGCCCCATAATTGCTGGGATTTAGGCGATTGGCGTCAAGACCGCCTGCTCGCCGCGCACAGCCACTTCGCCGCACCGAGCACGGGCGTCCGCACCGTGACGCCATGACAATCCCGCGACAAATCCCCGCCCTCGCCCTCTTGCCGCCGTCCTGCCTGGTGCGGCAGAATTTTCACACCCCGGCCACTTTCGGCCGCACAACCCAGAGCCTTGGAGGACCCTCATGACAAATCCCTCGCCCAAGCCAGACGGTTCTGCCGCCCGCAAGGTCTTTGATGCCCGCGTCGATGCGCTGCGCGCCGATGGTGTCCAGCCGCGCGACCTGGAGTCGACACAACTCACCTCGCCGCTTGACGCCGTGCTGACGCGCATCCAAGCCAACGCCGCGGCGTTTGCCGAGTACGACGTGACCGCGGATGTCATCGCGGCGGCCCAGTCGATCGCGACGGACTTTACCGTGAAGGTCTCCGCGCTGCCGACGGACCTGCGGACGGCGCGGCGGGCGCCAGTGTCGGATGCCCAGCTGGTGACTGATGGCCTGGACTTGCTGGGGCGGTACCTGGGCTATGTCGACCGTAAGGCGCGGGGGCCCGCGCAGCGCGATGCGGCGCGCAAGCTGGGCGTCGGGACGCGGCGCGGGCACGCGGTGCGGTCGCTGGAGAAGTCGTATCGGGATGTGCTCCACGGCACTCAGGATGCGGGCCTGCTGATGATGCTGGGCGTTAAGTCGGTGCAGGTGCAGCAGCTGCAGGCGATGCACGCCAAGCTGGTGGCGCGGCTGCCGGCCCAGAAGGTGGATGCGTCGACACTGAGCGACGAGATTGTCGCCATCGATCGGCTGCAGCTGGCGCTGGAACTGTTCTACGCGGATGTGGACGCGGCGGCGGAATGGGCGCTGCCAGCAGATGAGCGCCTGGCGGTGGTGAGCCTGCTGCCACGCGTGGAGACCAGCCGCAAGTCGAGCAAGCCCACGAGTCCGGCGGCGCCGGTTGCGGCGGAAGAAGGCGCAGCAGGGATGGAGCCGGGGTAGCACGCGTCGCGCCGGGAGAAA
>CAIYWC010000099.1 GCA_903929795.1 uncultured Myxococcales bacterium
CTTGCCGCGTAACGGTAGACCCGGCTGGCAAACGCTCTATACAGGATGGCGGCGCCTTGAGGACCTCGCCGAGGGAGCAAGGCTGGTGCTGCGATGAGATGCGATCAATCCGTAGCCTCAAGAGGGTGGGCTCCGGTATTCGCTCCCCGCGGGCTTTTGCCGCGGCCCGCCGAAAAATGTCACACGAGCCGCCCGACGCCCGGTTCGCGCGCGGGCATGCAGGCGCACGCTTGCGAGAGCCCACCCGTCAAGTGAGTGGGCCCCTCCTGTTCGCATCCCGAAGACTTTTGCCGCGGGCCCGCGAAAAATGTCACACGCGTCGTCGGCCCAGCGCGGTCACTCCTCCGCGCCGCCATTGCCCGCGGGCTTGACCGCCGGCGCCGCGCCGCCCTCGTCCACCGGCGCGGTCGGCATCACGTTGCTCGACGGCCAGCCGACAAAGTGCGGAATATACGGCGCTTCCGCGACGTACTGCTCCTCGCTGATGATGCCCTCGTCGCGCATCTTGGTCATCACGCCGATCATCCGCTCCTGCCACCACGGGTCCCATTTCTTGCCGATAAACCGCGCGTAGCCGCAGCGCGGGCAGGGCTTGTTCGCCGCCAGGAAGGCCGACTCCAGCGGCGTCAGCAGCCGCGCGTCCTTGGCGAAATACGTCTGCGCCGCGCGCTGGATGCCATAGATTTTCGGGCCGAACTCGATGAAGTTGATGTACAATTCCAGGATCCGGTCCTTGGCGTTGGGCAGCTTGCGCTCCATCTGCCAGACGATCAGCAGCTCCTCGAACTTGCGCGACAGGTTCTTGGCGCGCGTCAGGAAAATGTTCTTCACAAGCTGCTGGGTAATCGTCGAGCCGCCGTAGACAAACCGGCCGTAGTCCAAATCCAGGCGGATCGCGCGCAGCACCAGCCCCGGCGCGATGCCGCGGTGCTTGTAGAACCGGCCGTCCTCGGTCGCGATCATTGCCCACGGCGTCCACGGCTTCAGTTCCGCCAGCGGCACCCACGCGCCCGACGACGGGCCCACCTGCACATCGTCCAGCAGCGTGCCGTTCTCATTGACCGGCCGCGAAAAATCCTGCGCCAGCTCATCCACTTTCACGTTGCCGAAGTTCGTCACCTCGCACGTCGCATCGTCGAGCGCCAGCTGCAGGTCGGCCTTGTAGGCGTTTTGCAGCGGCACCGTCAGGTCGACAAGCCACGACACTTCGCCCTTGGCCTCGATGCTGCCGATCGTCGCCAGCATCGCCGGCGGAATCGACTTCGCCACCGCGCCGCAGTCCTGCTTGGGCATCTCCGCGCGGACGTGCACCACCGGCTTGTCCGGGATGCCGGTCGCCTCCAGCAGCAGGTGCGCCTTGGCCTGGCCGACGGTCAAGTCGGTAAAATCCGCCCGCAGTGTCCCGTCATTTTGCGCCAGCACGCTAACCTTGCCCGACGCCGACAGGTCGTCGATCGGCCGCGGCGCCAAGCGCCACCAGTCAAAGCCGACTTTTTTCACCATGAAGTCGCCGGTAATCGTCAGCTTCTGGCCCGGCGCGTCGCCCAGCGCCACGTCCGCCTTGATCTCGATGTCGGAGTCCGGCTTGATTGTCACGCCGGACGAAACCACGCGCAGCGCTTGGGCAAACTCGCTGCCGGCCAGCGCGAAATGCGCCTTGGTCAGCTTGGCGCCCGGGCCGATCACGATGTCCGCGCTGACCTGGCCCCACGGCCGCTCGTCGTCAAACGGCCGCGCCGTCAGCTTCACCGCGCGGCTGCCGTCCGTCATCAGCGCCGTCGTCTCCAGCGCGATGTCCTGGATGCCGCCGAACGGCTTGGCCGCGCCCGGCCGAACCAGCCCCAGCCGGCCTTGCTCCACAACGACCTTGAGCCGCGGCGCCTGCGTCAGCTTCTCAATCAGCTTTTGCACAAGCACGTCCGCGCCCAGCAGCTTGCCGTGAAAGTCCTTGAGCGGCTTGATGTATTGCGTCAACGCCGACTTGTTCGCCGCCGCCGGCGCCTTCTCGCCCTTCTTGGCCGCCTCGCCCTTCGCCGCGCCCGGCTTCTTCGCCTTGGCCTCATCCGCCGCCGCGTCCGCCGCCTTCAGCTTCGCCGCCACGCGCTCCGCCAGCTTTTTCTTGCGCACCTCCGGTGGCAGCGTCGGGTCGTCGACCTCCTCGGCCGCGTCGTCCTCGATCTGCTCGCGCAGCTTGGCGCGCTCCGCCGCCAGGACGGCATTCCACAGCGCCTTGCCGCCCGGCACCTGCGCCAGCGCGTCTTCCCGCCACGGCAGGTCCATCGCCGGCGCTGTCACGCGCAGTTCCACAAGCGCTTCCAGCGGGTGCTCGCCCGGCATCCGGTCGGTCTTCAGCTCCACTTTCTCTACGCCGACCGTCGCGATCCCGCCCGGCAGCGTCGCCTTCAGCTTCTCCAGCCGCGCCAGCAGCGCGATCTCGCCGCTGTCGACGTTGCCCAAGTCCAGCGCCACGGCCTCGATTTCCCCTGTCCAGACGCGCGGCGCCGCGGGCTTGTCCTCCGCGGGTTTGTCGGCAGCTGGCTTGTCCGCCGCGGCGGGCTGTTCCACCGGCGGTTGCGGCAGGCTCGGCGCGCCCGGCTTGACCTTGGCCTTGGCCGGCTTGGCCGGCTCCGCGTCGACCCGCGGCGGCTCCGGCAGCGCGAACGTGATCTTCTCCGCCCGCACGCCCACGCCCGCGCGGTCCGGCCGCACGCGCGCGATGCGCAGCACCTCAGTCTGACCCTTGCGCAGCACGATGTCCTCGACCGCGCCGCCGTCCGTCGCGTCAAAGCCCAGCCCGGTGATGGCCACGCTGTCGATGCCCGCCGGCAGCGCCTTGCCCTCGGGCATGTGCAGGCGGAATTCCGGAGCGAATTTCGCCTCCAGCCGCGGCGGACCGGACGGCTGCGCCACAAGCTTGGCCGCCAGCTTGGACTGCACCGTCCCGTCAAACTGGGCGGACAAATCGCCCACGCCGTTGGCCAGGTCGACGTGCGCCACGATGTCATGCGCCTTCAAGCCGTTGGGCAAATAATCCGCGCCCTTGCCGCGCACGCTCACGGTCACGACGCCCTTGTCCAGCGTAAACGCCAGGCTGCTCATAGTCTTGGGCTCGTTGTCGTCCGTGTGCGCCTTGCGCGGGAACACCTTGCGCGCCGCCTTGTACAAATCCAGCAGTTCCCGCGGCTTGCCATCGTCGACGCGCGCATCCAGCGCAAAGCCGTGGACCTCCGCGCGCTCCGGCCGCCGCTTGCCCAGCAGCACCTTCCACGGCGAAATCCACGCCGTCGCATCGTCCGCCGCGACAATCGTGCTGCCGTCGGCGCGCTTGAACGCAAGCCCGGTGATGTGGATCTTGCCCAGCGGCGACACCGCCAGGTCCGTCAGCGCCAGCTGCAGGTTGGCCTCCTGGGCGATGAGCTGCAGCTTGCCGCGCGCGATGCTGCCGGCGACAAGCGCCCCGCCGACAAGCGCCCCGCCGCCGACGACCGCGAGGACGCCGCCGACCAGCAGCCAGCGCTTGACCCGCGAAGGCGGCGCGGCGCGGCCAACGGGCTGTTTGTAGGCGTTTTTGGGCGGGATGCGTGAGTTCATGGCGGGGAGGTCCTTGCGGCAATCATGGCGGGATTGCCGCTGGGTTAGCTTAGCGCGGACTCTGGGGATGTCAGGAATTTGCGCGCTGCGCGCGGGGCCGGCGCCGCGGGCGCGCCGGATCTGGAAGAAACCGCAGGTTTCTTCCAGACCATCATCCTGGCCGGACCGGGGCCCCCACGAACTTGAATCGGCGGGGCCCCCCGAACTGCTGACCCGCTCGCTGCGCGCGCGGTTCGCTCGGGACCCCGCCTCCGCGGGATGGTGTGGGGCGGTCAAGCGGGGCGCGGGCACGGCGTGCTTTCGGCGGCGCGGAACCCCGAGCCCGTCGCCGCGCTACGCCGCGGCTGGTCGGCACCGCGCCGCCAGAGAGTTTTTGGGGTGGCCGTCGGGCCCGCGTGCGCCGCGTGCCCTTCGGGCCGCGAGGGTTTCCAGGAAGTGGGCGCCGCGTGCCGTTCGGGCCACGAACGGGCCGATCAAACAGCGAACTTCGTTCAGGGTGTTTCGCCGGGACACGGTATGCGCATTAACTCGGCCGTCGAGCCTGCCACATCATGCGGCCTTGGTGTCTCATACACCGCCAAAAGCGATCGATTTTGTTTGGGGCAATACCAAAACATGATCTCCACATAGTGATGCTCTCCACTGATTGTCGAACCATTTCCAGTCCAGACAGCGCGAGCGTGACCAGCCGCATCGAGCGCCTCGCGGCGGGTTAGGTCCAGTTCATCCCCAAAGCCAATAGCTGCCTTCAACGTCAACGAAACGAATCTGCGCTCTTCGTTGATGTCGCTGTAAGTGTATCGGTTCCCGACGCGACCTGAGCCGACGACAATCCGTTCGCCGTCCGGGCCTTGAAATGTGTCTTGTGCCGCCGCGAGGTAAGACCGCCGTAACTCCTCGCCGTTCCCCACCTTCCGCGCGCCTTGCATCTCGTCTACCGTTCCGCAAAAGTCGCGAGAGTTGCGCCCGCGTCACGCGTTCTGCATCGCCGC
>CAIYWC010000100.1 GCA_903929795.1 uncultured Myxococcales bacterium
TCAGCCGGTCATGCTCGGTCCAGGCGCGGCTCGGGATGGTCCGGCGCTGCAAACGGGCCCGATGTGGCCGGCAAGTTCAGCGGGCGGACGCCATGGGATGTCCTATCGGCGCGAGACTCCGCCGTTGCTCAAAAAGTCTAGAATCCATCCAGCAATTTGCTGTTGTCCGGCAGTGACGCACGTTGGTTGGGAATTTGCAACAAGGCAACCCACCCAAAATCGGTCGATTGTCACTGCGGGACCCGTTGGCTGCTGACCTGCATGGACACTTCGCCACGCCGCGCCGGACCGTTCAGCTCCAGCGCACGACGCGTCCGTGGCTGGTGAGCGGCGGGCCGAGGATGGTGAAGCCATCGAGCACGATGGGGGCGTAGGCGTCATCGCCGCGCACTGTCGCGCCGTCGAAGCCCGAGGCGACGCCGACGATTGTGGTGACGAATTTTTGGCTGTCGCGCTGTGAGAAATCGCCGTTGAAGCCGCCGTAGAGCGACTCGTTCTTGACGATGCAGCTCTCAGCCTGGCTGCCTTGGGCGACGTACATGTTGGGTTTGTCCTTGCTGGTCAACCACATGGCAGCGTAGATCGTGGCGACGGGGAGATCGCGCGTGCCCGGGTTGGCGTCGTCGCCCGCGCTGGTGGGCGAGCACTCGCAGCCATTGCTGACCGCGCCGACGACCGGTAAAGCGGCGTCAGCGCAGCGCAGCGTCGCGGTTCCGGTGATGGGCACAAGGACCGGCGAAATTCCCAGCACGGCGACGTCATCGACCGCTGCTGCCCGAACTTACCGCTGCTGGGCGGTCGCACGCGCCCGTGCCTGCCGGCGTCGCGCCCACGCGACAGCGCCCAGACTGAACGCGGCAACGGCCCAACCAGCCCCGCCGGCAGAGGGCCCGGCTTGGCACCCACTGGCAACCGCCGCCCCGCCGCCGCCACCGGCATGCGCCCCGCTGGCATCCGCGTCGGCGACAAGCGCCCCCGCATCCGCAAGCGCATCCGCTGCATCCGGCGCCGCGTCCACCGCTTGCGTCGCGTCGACGGTCGCAGCGGTGTCAGGCGCCGTGTCCAGATCCACAGTCACGTCGAGACCGCCGGCATCTGCCGCGCTCGCGTCGGCGGAGCCGGCATCGGCGGAAGTCGTGCCTGTCACGGTGATGTTGGCGCAGTGGTGATAAAAACAGCCGCCGGGATTATTCAGCGGATGACTCGACATGAATTCCGCCACCTGCAGCACGCAGCCATCGCATGTAAACCCAGGCGGGAGCTGCACTTTCATGGTCTGCGGCCCGCTGAACGCCGACGTATGCACAAGCAACCCGTCGCCGAGCAGCGGCAATTGCGGATTCGCTTGAATCACCGTCGACCCACACGGCGAAGACCCGGCGGTGACGGGCGGGTCGGCCGGCAAGCTCGCGAGATCCTTGGCAATGGACACGCGGTAATGGCCCGGGTGGGGAATCATTTCGTTGATGGTGATGGATATCGTCTGCCCTTGCTGAAACGCAGTCACTTTGCCAGACGCGACAACGGGTTGGCCGGGATCGTCCTGGCCGCAAGGCGCCGACTTTTGCGGACTGCCCAGAACATCCTCGGCCGAATAACAGGCAGGTTCCTGCAGGACAAAGTGCGCGGCAGCAGGCCGTGCGGCGAGTGCCAGGGCCAACGCGCAGGCAGGACCGAGGAAGCGGAATGTGGGCGATTTCACGGTGACACCTTTTGCCGCGTTGTCATTGTCTGCAGCGTCGCCACCGTGTACAGGTGGGTGGGGGGATGTCAACGGCACGCGGAAGAAAGGCAGTGCTGACAGGGAGTTGGGGCGTGTCGCGCTGCCGCCTGCGGTAGCGCAACGCGGGCGTCGCCAACCCATTTTGCCGCCCTGTCGCGTTGAACCGTCCAGCGCCCTCAGGCGAATTCCAGCAGTACCGCCTTCATCCGCCCGGCGGGAAAGTCGACCGGCTGCGGCATCGCCCGCGCGCTCCGCACCGTCCGCCGCGCCAGCCGCACGCCGTCACTGAGCAGCTGGTCAAAGCGCCGCGCGTCCACGCCCGCATGGTTGATGCACGCCAGCACCCGCCCACCCGGCGCCAGCACCGCCAGCGCCGTCGCCAGCAGCTGCGGATAGTCGCGCGCCGCTTGGAAGCGCACGCCGTCGACCTGCGCGTAGCTCGGCGGATCCAGCACGACGATGTCAAACTGGTCGCCGCGCCGCGCCATTTTCGGCAGCCAGGCCAGCACGTCGCCGCGGATGAGGTCGTGCTGCTTGGCGTCGTCCAGGCCGTTGAGCGCGAAGTTCGCCCGCGCCTGGGTCAGCGCCGCCTGCGCCGCATCGATGCTCACTGTCAGCCGCGCGCCGCCGACCGCCGCCGCCACGGAAAAGCCGCAGGTGTAGGCAAAGGTGTTCAGCACGCGCAAGCCGCGGGCGTTGTCGCGCAGCCAGCGGCGGTTGTCGCGCTGGTCGAGGTACAGCCCGGTGCCAAGGCCGTCGTCCAGCCGCACCCCGAACTGCACGGCGTTTTCGCGGATGGTCAGCGGCGTCGTCGGCGCCTGGCCAAACACCGGCCGCGGCGGCGTCAGCCCGGCCAGCTTGGCGTCGACCAGCGTGTTCGCCTGCCGTGGCCGCACCTTCAGGAACACCGACCGCGCCTGCAGCCGCTCGCCCAGGTGCGCCGCGACGCGCGTACCCAGCTGCACCGCGGCGGCGGCCTGGCGGGCATCGCGCGGGTCGACCGCCACAAGCAGCGACAGCACCCAGTCGGTGGCATAGCGGTCGAGCGTCAAGCCGCCCGCCTCGTCATCCAGCAGCCGATAGGCGTTGGTGTCTGCCAGCGCCGCCACGGGCGCCAGCCGCCGCTGGGCAGCGGACAGCGCAAGATCGAGCTGGGCCGGTTCAAAAGCGCGCACGCCGGTAGTGTGGACCGGCGCGGGCGCACGCGGCAAGGGCAGAATGTGCGCCGCCCGCCGCCAAACGCCGGTTCAGCGCGCCCGCCACAGCGTGCTTGCCAGCGCCGCGCCCAGCAGCAGCCCGACGACCGCCAGCAACCCGCCCGCCGCGCGCGCCAGCCAGTCCCCGCCGCAGCCGATGGCCACCGCGCCGCTCAGCACCGCCGCGGCATGGGCGCGCAAGTTCCACGCCGCCTGCGCATCGGGCAGCAGGCGCTTCATCGGCGGTACGTCGCGCTGGCCGGCGGCGTGGGTAAAAGCGTGAAACCAGACGAGAAACGGCACGATGCGCAGCAGCACGCCATGCACAAGCGCGCCGCCCCAGCCCACGACCGCCAGCCAGCCAAAGAGCACCGGCGCCGGCGGCCAGTCGGTCGCCACCGCGAGTACGGCCGTCAGCAGCGTCAGCGGTGCGCAGCCCAGCGCCAGCCACCAGAACTGCAGCGTCGGGTCGCGGCGGCGGCGGCGGCGGTGGGCGATGTGCCACGCCAGCAGCACCGGCTGCACCAGCCAGACTCCGACCGCGCCCGGCAGCGCTGCCAGCAGCACCCACAGCAGCGGCGATCCGCCAAGCGCCAGCGCCGCCGTCAGCAGCGCGCTCCCGGGCGCCAACGAGGCCAAAAGCCGCGCCAACCGTGGGGAAAGCGGCGGCGCCAGGTAGAACATCGGCACGATTTGCCACGCCACCGCAGTCGTCAGCCCGCCGACCCAGCCGATGAGCCCGAGCGCGACGTGCACCGTCAGCCAGGTCTGCCGCGCGTCCGGCAGCGCGCCCGTGCCGTGACCCCACGCCAGCCGCAGGCCGACGATCGCCACCAACAGCAGGCACGTCACCGCGCCGCGGATGCCCGTGGCCGTCGGCCCGCCCGCGCGCGCCCGCATCAGCGCGCGCGTCACCGGCAGCAGGAAGCCGGCCAGCGCCAGCGTCAGCAGCCCGCCGCCGGCCAGCACCAGCGGCGCCAGCCCGGCCAGCAGCCCGCCGACCAGCGCCGCGGTGCCCAACGCCAGCGCCAGCGCCACCGCGTGGGCGAGGCGAATCCCCGGCACCGGCACGCCCAGCACCACCGGCACAAGCTGGTACAGCGACCCCAGCATCGCCGCCAGCAGCAGCCCGAGCGTGCCGAGGTGCGTCCAGGCGATCGTCAGCGGCGACCAGTGGCTGGCCAGCAGCGCCGCGCCGTGCCACGCCAGCAGCCCACCGCCGGCCAGTAGCGCCAGCGGCAGCAGCGCGTAAAAGCCCAGCGGCACCGCGAGCGGCGGCGCCTGTTCCGTGGCCAAGCCGGCGGTATTCACGCTGCCGCCGTGAGGCAGATGACCGCGCTACCGTCGGCCAGCTCGGCGCATTCAAAGGACAAATTGCGCGCCGGCAGCTGCGCCAACAGCAAGCACGGAACCCGCGGCAGGTGCGCCAGCACCGACTTGCCCGGCGGCAGCTGCGCCGCCAAGGACAGCAGCCGCTCGAGCGGCTCAGGCGGCTCCAGATCGCGCAGATCGAGGCAGGGCGTCAGCTGCCCGACGACGACGAGCAGGCTCCACAGCCCGTCCGGACCCGCGTGCGCGCTCACGCGATGGCCCTTGCCGGTCAGCAGCGCCTCCAGCGGCCGCGGCCGGAACGGCGCCGTCACCACCAGCAGCGAACCGGGCGCCAGCGCCGCCACCGCCGCCAGCACGTCGGCCAGCGGATCGACGCCGCGCGCGAGGATCGGCCGGACGTCCAGCGCCTGCGCCCGCAGCTGCCCCGGCGGCGCCGCGCGCGGCGGTTGCGGACCCAGGGGCGTCAGACCGGCGCGCCACACCGACAGCACCGCCGGCAGCCGCTGCGCCAGCGGCGGCCCATCCGCCACCTCCGCCAGCAGCCCCTGCAGCGCCAGACCTTGCACCATCGCGACAAAAAGCACAGCGCAGGCTTGGGCTTGCAGATCGCGCCGCGCCGTGCCTTCGTCTTGGGCCTGCGCCACCAACGTCGCCACGAGCGTGCGCGGCATCGCCTCGAGCTGCCGCACCGCCAGCCGCAGCGCCGGCGCATCAAACGCCAGATCGGCGAACAGCAGCCGCGGAAAGCCGGGGTGCGCGTCGATGAACGCCGCCAGCACCGCCGCCAGCGCTTCGCACCGTTCCAGCGGCGGCTGCGGCTGCGCCAACAGCGCCGTGAGCTGCGCCCCCAGCGCCAGCCGCGCGTCCTGGACAACCGCCAGCAGCAACGCCTCGCGCGACGTGAAGTGGCGAAACAGCGCCGGCTGGCTGACGCCCACGCGCTCGGCGATGGCGCGCGTCGTCAGCCGTTCGAGCGGCGTGGTCGCCAACAATTCCAGCGTCGCGGCGAGGATTTGCGCGCGGCGGGGCGGGTCAGGCAGCTCGGTCATCGGCGGCTCCAGCGGCGAACGTTGCGTCCGCGGGCACGCATGTTATCATCTGATAACATCCGCCGCCAGTGGCGGGATCGACAACCGGTGGAGGCGACGATGACGACGACGAGTGGCTTTCTGGGCGAAGACCATCAAACCTGCGACGCGCTGTGGGCGGCGGTGGAGGTGAGCGCGGATGCCGGCGACCTGGCAGCGACGCGGGCGCGCTTTGCGGCTTTTGACGCGGCGATGCGCCGGCACTTCAGCTTTGAGGAAGAGACGCTGTTCACGGCGCTGGATGCGGCGACCGGGATGCACGGCGTCGGGCCGACGGCGGTGATGCGCGTCGAGCACGAGCAGATGCGCCGGGTGCTGCACGCCATGGCCGGGGCGCTGGCGCTGGGCGAGATCGACGGCGTGCTCGACCACGGCGACACGCTGCTGATGCTGCTGCAACAGCATAATCTGAAAGAGGAACACATCGTTTATCCGCTGGCGGACGCGCGGCTGGCGCCGCAGTGGTCGGCGCTGCGGGCGCAGTGGCCGATCACCTGAGCGCTTGCCCTGCGGCGCGCGGCCGTGCAGCATGCAGCTCCGTTCGTGCCGCTCCCGGCAATTCCCGGCGGCAACGAGCAGCTCATGCGCACCCCCAGCAGCCTGATTTCCCTGATGGACCAAGGCGTCATCGATCAGGTCCTGCGGCCGCTGATGAGCGGCAAGGAAGCCCAGGTTTATCTTGTGCTTTCCGACGGCGAGGAGCGGGTCGCCAAGGTCTACAAGGACGCACTGCGCCGATAGCCGACCTCGACGACGCCCTGGACGCCGCCGCGTAGGCGCCGCCACGAGTGAAGCGAGCGCGTGTGGACCGGTAGGCGGCCGCGGGCGCACGGGTGCGTCTGAGTGGCCCAAAACCAAACGCTTTTGGGCCTCGACAACGCGTGATCAGCCGGTCATGCTCGGTCCAGGCGCGGCTCGGGA
>CAIYWC010000101.1 GCA_903929795.1 uncultured Myxococcales bacterium
AGTTGGTGTCCATGGTGAGCCTCCGTTGTGTTCCTGCCGCTGGTTCCTGCCGCCGATTCTCGGTGGCCGCCAGCGGACTTCCTGATACACAAGGTACGCGCCGGAGCCGCGCCGCAATATCGGCCAAAAGTGCCAATCTGCGGGGGTTTCGGCACCAATTTGCGGTGGTGCGTTCGCACCATGCCGTGGCACGCTTGACCGATGCTGCACGCCAGCGCAGAGTCGCGGCGCACGCGGCTGAACCGCAGAGGCAGGGGTAGATCGTGGCGAATCTGGCCGGAAAGACGCTGTTCATCTCAGGCGCAAGCCGAGGAATTGGCAAGGAAATTGCGCTGCGGGCCGCACGGGACGGCGCCAACATCGTCATCGCCGCCAAGACGACCGAGGCCAATCCCCGGTTGCCCGGCACGATCTACTCGGCGGCCGAGGAAATCGTGTCGGCGGGCGGCCAAGCCCTGCCGCTGGTGGTGGACATCCGCGACGATGCCGCCGTGCAAGCAGCGGTTGCGCAAGCAGTTTCGCGGTTTGGCGGCATCGACATCCTCATCAACAACGCCAGCGCCATCGCCATCACCGGCACGCTCGACACGCCGATGAAGCGTTACGACTTGATGATGGACATCAACGTTCGCGGGACGTTTCTGTGCTCGCAGACCTGCCTGCCGCACCTGAAAAAGGCAATAAATCCGCATATTTTGGTGCTATCACCGCCGCTAAACATGGCGCCGAAGTGGTTCGCCGAACATCCGGCGTACACCGTGTCCAAGTACAGCATGTCGATGCTGGCGATGGGGATGGCCGAGGAATTCCGCAAGGATGGCGTCGCCGTCAACACGCTCTGGCCGCGCACACTGATTGCGACGGCCGCGCTGCAGGTCGCCAACGCGGGACTGGGCGAATGGGGCCGCACGCCGGCGATCATGGCGGACGCGGCGTACGCAATCCTGACCCGCGAGGCGCGGACGACGACCGGCCAGTTCTTCATCGACGAGGACGTCCTGCGGGGCGCGGGCGTGACGGATTTCGCCCCGTACCTTGTGACGCCCGGCCGCGAGCCGATCATCGACCTGTTCGTCGACGGCTGACGCGCGCATCTCCGCACAGCGCTTGCACAAATGCCTGCTGACGCATAGGCTGACCGCGCGCCATGCCCACCTCCAGCCACACGTTCACCTGCAACCTCTGCGAGTCCGCGTGCGGGCTGCATGTCAGCTTGGAGACTGCGGAAATCGACGGTGACGTCCGCGTCGCGGGCATCCGCGGCAATCCGGACGACGTGATTTCCCACGGCCACATTTGCGCCAAGGCGCACGGGCTGGGCGAACTGCTGCAGGACCCACACCGAGTTCGCCAGCCGCTGGCGCGCGTGGGCGACGCCTGGCAGCCGCTGCCGTGGGTGGATGCGCTGGATCAGGCGGCGACGCGCCTGCGGGCGATCCAAAAACAGCACGGCCGCGACGCGGTGGCGATTTACGTGGGAAATCCGGTGGTTCACGCGCACCGCGCTTCGTTGGGCTCCCAGCTGCTGACCGCCGTGCTGGGCAGCCACAACCGGTTTGATCCCAACGCGCAGGACTCCAACCCGCGGCTTTTCGCGGCGCTGCAGGTCTACGGCGATCCGCTGGCGATCGCGGTGCCCGACGTCGATCGCACGGAATTCATGCTGATTCTGGGCGCCAATCCGTTTGCGTCCAACGGCAGCCAGATGGTGCTGGGCGACGCACGCGCGCGGCTTCGGGCGATTCAGGCGCGCGGCGGGCAGCTCGTGGTCGTGGATCCGCGGCGGACGGAGACGGCGGCGGCGGCGGATTGGCACCTGGCGATTCGGCCGGGTGGCGATGCCGCGATGTTGCTGGCGCTGCTGCACGTGATTTTTGCCGAGGCGCTGTGGCAGCCGGCGCGCGTGGCGCACTTGGCGACGGGTGCGGCGGAGCTCGCGGCGATTGCCCAGCGTTTCGCTCCGGAGCGCGTGGCCGGCGCGATCGGCGTGGCAGCGACCGAGATTCGCCGGCTCGCGCGCGCATTTGCCCAGGCGCCAAGCGCGGTTGCGTACACGCGGGTGGGCGTGTGCCAGTCGCCGTTCGGCCTGGCGGGCAACTGGCTGACCGAGGCGCTGAACCTGGTGACGGGGCGCACGGACGCGCTGGGCGGCGCGCTTTTTCCCCAAGCTTCCGCGGATATCGGGCCGATCGCCCGGCTGCTGCTGCCGCAACCGATGGCGCGTTGGCATTCGCGGGTGCGCGGGCTGCCGGAATTTCTGGGGTCGCTGCCGTCGGCGGTGATGGCCGAGGAGATGACCACGCCGGGGCCGCGGCAGATCCGCGCGCTTGTGTGCCTGGCGGGCAATCCGGTGCTGTCGACGCCCAACGGCCCGCAGCTGGCGCGCGCGCTGCAGAACCTTGAATTCATGGTAGGAATCGATTTCTACCGCAACGAAACCAACCAGCACGCGCACCTGCTGCTGCCGCCGCGCCACGTGTTTGAGACCGGGCATTTTCCGCTGCTGACCCACCGTTTTGGCGTACGCCACGCGCTGAAATTCAGCCCGCCGATCACGCAAACACCCGACGAGACGCGAGACGAGTGGCAGATCGCGACCGAGCTGGCGCTGCGGCTGCGGATGCCGCGCTGGCTGCACCCGCCGCTGCGACGCCTGGCGCGCAACCTGCCGGAACAACTGATTGATCTGCTGCTGCGGCTCGGTCCGCACAAGCTGCGGCTGGCTGAGCTGGCGCGGCAGCCCAACGGCGTGGATCTCGGCCCGCTGCTGCCGGGGCGGCTGGGCGCGGTGGCGCGGACGCCGGACCGCCGCGCGCAGCTGGTGCCGGCGGCGTACCTGCCGGAGCTGGCGCGGCTTGACGCGTGGCTGGAGGCGCGGCCGCCGGCGCTGGAGCTCGTGGGGCGCCGGCATGTGCGCGACAACAACTCCTGGATGCACAACCTGAAATCGGTGGCGAAAGGCCCGGATCGCGCGCGCCTGCAGATGCACCCGGACGACGCACAGGCGCGCGGGCTGGCGGACGGGCAGCGCGTGCGTGTGGCCAGCCGCGTCGGTCAGGTGGACGCGACGCTGGAAGTGACGGACGCTATGCGCCGCGGCGTATTGTCGCTGCCGCACGGCTTTGGTCACGCGCAGACGCCGGGGCTGCCGCTGGCGCAGGAGCTTGCGGGGCCGAACGCGAACGCCCTGACGGACGAGCTGCATGTGGAGCCGATTCTGGGATCGTCGATCTTGAATGGCGTGCCGGTGACGGTGGAGGCTGCTGATGTTGCGTAGGATTTTGCCGTTGATGCTGCTGTTGGCGGCCTGCAAGCAGACCCCGGTGGCGACACCGGCGGACGACGCGGTCGTGCAACCCGACATGCTGACGGACACGGGCGCGACCGACGCGGAAGCCGCGATCCTGACGCGGCTCGGCGTGCCCAAGGACGCGAAACGCGTGCTGATTTTGTCGCAGAGCAGCCACCTGGACATCGACTGGCAAAAAAGCTTTGAGGATTATTACACCGCGTTTGTCGAAACGGCGTTCACGCAGGCGCACGACTTGCTGGCGGCGAACCCGCGGGCGCGCTACAGCATCGCGGAAATGGCCTTTTTGCAAAGGCACTTACAGCAGCACCCGGAGCAGCTTGCCGGCTTCAAGGACGCGGCAAAACGCGGCGCGCTGCACATCGTCGGCGGCGGGATGACGAGCCCGGACACGCTGCTGCCGGAGACCGAGCTGCTGCTGCGCGACTACCTGTACGGCATCCAGTTTGCGGAGGAAACGCTGGAGATTACGCCGACTTCTGCGTGGCTCCCCGATTCTTTTGGCCACTCGGGCACCGCGCCGGACGTGCTGGCGTCGCTGGGCCTGCGCAGCGTGGCGTTTTCGCGCATCGACGGCGCGCCGACGCTGGGCCAGATGATCACGGGCCAGACCGGGCCGTATCCGCTGCCAGGCTCGCTGGCGGCGACGCTCAAGGACAAAAAGACAAACGATTTCATGTGGCAAGGCCCGAATGGCGGCGTCGTGCTGGGGCATTTTCTTGTCGGCATCGGCATGTACTGCGAGGGCGACAACATCGACTACGACGAGCCCATCCAGATCCCCGGCGGCCATCTCGGCGATTTCAAAGGCGATGATCCGACGTTCACCGACGCGAAGATCGACAGCTACATCGCCGACCTGACGCCGTACGCCGCGACAAATTACCTTTTCGTGCCAGTGGGTTGCGACTTCCAGGCCCCCAAGCCGCGGCTCATCGAATACGCCGACGGCTACAACCAGCGGCGCTACCCGCAGACCGGCGTGTGGGTCGTCGCGGCGACTTTTGACGATTACGCCGCCCTGATGTGGCTGCACGCCGCGGAACTGCCGACGATCCAAGCGGAAATGTCGCCGGTGTACATGGGCTATTTTGGCAGCCGCGCCGACGTCAAGCGCGGCATTCGCGACGCCGCGCGGCCGTTCCTGACCGCCGAGCCGTTCGCGGCGCTGCTGGGCGCCGAGGCCCTGCCGGCGTGGCACGAAGCCGAAGACGCCTGGCGGCTGCTGACGCGGACCAACCACCACGATTTTGTGCCAGGCACCTGCGCCGACAACGTCGTCGCGGACGAGCAGATGCCGATGTTGGCGGATTTACAGGCGAAAGGTCAGGCGTTCTTGCAGACGGTGGCGGATTTGCTGGCCGACCATTTGCCGGCGACACCGGGGTCGGTGGCGCGGGTGATTGTCTTTAATGCGACGGGCGTCGGCCAGCAAGGACCCGTTGAATTTTCTTTGCCCAAGCAGACTTACACGGGGTCGATGGTCGCCCAGATCGCCGGCAAGGCGTGCGCGGTGGAGCTGGCGGGCGAGGCGACGGATACGACGCTGTACCGTGCCTGGGTGCCGACGACGGACGCCTGGAGCTGGACGACGCTCGACCTGCTGCCGGCACCGTCGGGAACTCCCGCGATTTCAGGGAGCATGAAGCTGACGCTGCGCGACGCCGCCGGGCTGCCGACCGACGCGACCGGCGCGGTGACGGTTGTCCTCGACACGCAGTTTGGCGAGACGGCCAAGTGGCAGCGGCAGAACGGCGCGTGGTCGCTGGTTTCCTACCAGGTGCTCGGCGCTGAGGCGATCGCCAGCCCGTCGCTGCGCTTGCTGGACCGCGCCGACGACGGCGGGCTGTGGCGGATGGGCCACGAGATGCCCGGCTGCGCGGTGACGGCGCTGCCAGTGCCGGCGACTGCGAATGAACAGCTTGAAATCGTGACGCAAACGCCGCAGCTCGTGCGGCTGCGGTTTGTCGGCGCGCCGGCGACCTGGGACGCGTGGATGACCACCGGCGTCGTCGGGCTGAATGTGGCGCTGCTGACCGGCGCAACCGAAGGCACGACGCGGACGGCGACGCTGCAACTCGTCGCCAAGGCCACGGACACGCTGGTGACGGCGAGCCCGGCGGGCTGGCAGGAGCGCACGGCGCAGAAGCTCTATGCGCCGACGTTTTGGCCGGCCGTCGACTGGCTGCACGTCGGCAACTGGGCGGTGCTGCTGCGGCAGTCGACCGGCGTGGCGATGGCGCAGCCCGGCGTGCTGGAGCTGATGGCCGCGCGCGACGCCCGCAGCGAAAAATGCGACGTGATGGGCGGCACCGGCTCGGACACCGGCGTGCACCGGCTGGAGTGGCGGATCGTCGGCGTGGTCAAGCCGGCCGATAGCGCTGGGCTGGCGCAAGCGTTCGCCCGGCCGCTGGTGGCGCTGCCGGTCAAGCTGCACGGCCAGGCGGCGGATCGGCCGCTGCTGAGTGGCTTGGCGATCGCAGCGCCGTACACCAGCCACGTCTCGGCAATCAAGCCGGCGTCGCGCGGCGGCGGCATCATCCTGCGGGCGGACGTGGACGTCGCGGCGGCGTTGCAGGGACCGTTCGGCACGCGCACGAGCACGGTCGTGGATCCGGCGGAGCGTGCAGCGCCGGCGACGACTACCGGTCCGCTGGCAACCTGGCGCGTGCAGTAACCAGCGATTCCCTCAGCTTTTCCAGCCCCTGCGCGACCGTCACCGCCGGTGCGTAGCCCAGATCCCGCCGCGCCGCCGAGATGTCGTACCAGTGCGCCGTCGCCAGCTGGTGGGCCAGAAAGCGCGTCATCATCGGCTCGTCGGCGCGGCGCAGAACTGTCCAGATTGCTTCCAGAATCGCGCCCGCCAGCCAAGCCACGCCCGGCGCGATCGACTTCTGGCAGGGCGGCAAGCCCGCGGCCGCCAACATCCCGTTAATCAGCTGCTTTTGCGGCATCGGCTCGCCCTGGGTGATGAAATACGCGCGACCGGCGCACGGCGCACCCGGCGCCAGGCGATCCAGCGCGTTCACGTGCGCCGCCGCCGCGTTGTCGATATACACGGAATCAATCCACTTTTCTCCGCCACCGACCAGCCGCAGCCGGCCCGTTCGGGCGCGATCCAGCACGCGCGCCGTCAGCTGCGTGTCGCCCGGCCCCCAGATCAGGTGCGGCCGCAGGGCCACGGTCGCCAGCGTCGCGCCGTTTGCCGCCAGCACGTGCGCCTCCGCGATCGCCTTGGTGCGCGGGTACGGTGCGGAAAAATGCGTGGCGACAGGCGCGCTTTCGTCGATATTCGCCACATCGCCGCCGCTGTGCACGACCGACGGCGTCGACGTGTAGACCAGTCTTTGGATCCCCAGCTCCCGGCATGCGGCGATGACGTTGTCCGTCGCCGTCACGTTTGCCGCGACAAAGCTCGCTTCGCTGCCCCACACGCCGGCCTTCGCCGCCACGTGCACGACCGCGTCCGCGCCCGCGAGCGCGGCCAGGCATGCGCGCGCGTCGCTCAGGTCCGCGCGCACGACTTCCGCACCGATTTCAAGCAGTTGTGGCGCTGCGCTCCGCTGCACGCTCCGCACGACTTCGCCGCGCGCCCGCAGCTGTCGCACGATCGCGCCGCCCAGGAAGCCGCCGCCGCCGGTGACGACAATCATGCGCGCTCCTGGGCCCACGCCGCCAGCGTTTCGCGGCCGATCTTGGCGTTGTGGCGGATGTCCACCGGAAACGCCGGATGCACAAGAAACCGCGTGATTTTAAATGGTTGCGCCATCCGTTGCAGCTCGGCAAACAGCTGCGCCTGCGGCATCGCCTGGCCCGGCTCGCGCTCGACGCAAACCAGCGGCTGGACCTCGCCGGCGACCCGCACCGGCACCAGCGCCGTCCGCCGCACCGCCGGGTGCGTGTTCAACACCTCCTCGACCGGCGCCGTGTGCAGGACGCGGTCGGCCATCTGCACGCGGTGCGACTTGCGGCCGCAATACCAGAGCCGGCCCTGCGTATCGACATAGCCCGTGTCGCCCATGCGGTGCCACAGCCGCTCGCCGGCGCGGATCTTCGCCAGCGCGTCCGCCTGCGGCCGGTTGAAGTAGCCCAGCGTCGCCGTCGGACCCAGCACGCAGATCTCGCCAATCTCGCCCGGCGGCAGCTCCGTCGCGCCGCGCCAATCCGCCAGCGGCGCGTCGGTCACGGCGATGATCCGCACGTCGTTGGGCGCTACCACGTGGCCCACGCACACGCCGGCGCCCCGCTCGGTCAATTGCCGTGTATCTTCAAGCACTTCACGGCTACCGATATTGCTCACCGGCATGCACTCGGTCGCGCCGTACGGCGTGAACACCTGCGCGCCATCCGCCAGCAGCAGCCGCATCCGCTCCAGGGTCGCCACCGACGCCGGCGCGCCCGCGCTGATCACCCGCCGCACCGTCGGCCAGCGCGCGCCCGTCCGCTGCGCGTCGCGGCTGACCGTCGCCAGCAGCGCCGGCGAGCCGAACACGTTTGTCACGGCAAATTGCCCAATCAGCTCGCTTAGTTCCAGCGGGTTTACCTCGGCCGGCCGCGTGAAGTCCATCTGCGGCAGGATCGTCGTCATGCCCAGCGCCGGGTCAAAAAGCGCGAAGGGCGGAAACGTCGGCAGGTCGATCTCGCCCGGCTGGATGCCGTACGTGTCGCGGATCAGCTCGACCTGGGCGATAAAGTGGCGGTGCTGGTAGCTGACGCCCTTGGCGACGCCCGTGCTGCCGCTGGTGAAGAGCACCGCGGCCAGGTCCTCGCCGCGCGTGGCCGCCATCACCGGTCCGCCGGGCTCGCCCCGCCGTAGCACCTCGTCCAGCGTCACGCCACGCCAGAGCCAGCGCCGGCCCACTGTGATGATGTGCCGCACCGTCGGCCTGCCCCAGCCCAGCACGACCCGCGCCAGCTGCGCCAGCGGCACGCCGATGAAGCCGTCCGGCGCGACCTCCGCCAGGCATTGCTTGAGCTGCTTGCGGCCCAAGCCCGGGTCGATCAGCACGGGCACCAGCCCGGCCTTCCACAGCCCGAACATCACGGCGAAAAAGTCGCGGCTCGGCTTGACCATGACGACGATGCGCTCGCCCGGCCTCAGCCCCAACTGCTCAAAACCGCGGGCAATTTGGTCCGTTCGCGCGTCCAGCTCGGCAAAAGTCAGCGTGGCGAACAGGCGCTGGCCCGCGGCGTCACGGCCAACGGTCTCGACGATCGCGGGCTGGTCAGGCCTCTCGCGCGCCATCTGCGGCAGCGACGCCGCGATGTTGACCGGCTGCGCCATCCGCAGTCACCCGGCGCGCACGAATTCGGCGATGCGCGGCACGAGTTCCGCCGCGGCATCCTCCAGCACATAGTGGCCCGCGTCCGCAAAGTACAGCACTTCGGCGTGCGGAAAATGCTTTTGCCACACGCGCAAGAACGCGTCGTCGAAGACAAAATCGCGACCGCCCCAGCCGATCAGCATCGGAATGTGCGCCAGCTTGGACAGCCCGTGCTCGGTCGCCTGGACGATGTCAAAGCCCGGCACGCCCGGCTGCAGCGGGATGTCCTGGACAAAGCGCAGCGTCGCGATCCGGTTGGCCCAGGAATCGTACGGCGCTGTGTAGGCGCGGCGGACATCGGCGGGCATGTCGTTGTGCGTCATCGCGGCGCGCGTCGCGGTCCAGGCAAAAGCGTTGAAGCCGCGCACGAGCAGCGCGCCCAGGGGCGTGCGCGTCAGCGCCAGCGGCCACGGAAACTTCTTGTCGTGCGGCAGCGGAAACGCGCCGGTGTTCAGCACCACCAATTTGGCAATCTTTTCAGGATGCTGCACGGCCCAGGCAAAACCGATCATGCCGCCCCAATCGTGCACGACCAGCGTCAGCGGCTGCGTCAGCCGGAGCGAGTCGACAAAGCGCGTGAAGTCGTCGACCCGCGCCGCCAGCGTGTAGGCGTAGTGCGCATCGTCCGGCTTGTCCGACAAGCCCATGCCGACGTGATCCGGCGCGATGACGCGGTGGTCAGTCGCCAAGACTTGGATAAGATTGCGGTAATAAAAGCTCCAGCTCGGATTGCCGTGCACGCAAACGACCGGCGCGCCCTGGCCTTCGTCGACAAAGTGCATGCGCACGCCATCGCCGCGGTCGAAATAGTGCCGTTCAAACGGGAACAGGCGCTGGTCAAAAGGAGCTACCACACGACCTCGGCCATGCTGCAGTTCAGGCCGCTGCCGATGCCCAACATCGCGACACGCGTGCCTTTTTGGATGCGACCCGCCTCGACGGCCTTGGACAGGACGATCGGCGTCGCCGCGGGGCCAATGTTGCCAAATTCCGGATAGATCGCCAGCACTTTCGCCATCGGCAGGCCGAGCAGCTGCGTCAGGCTCGCCGTGTGCGTGCCGCTGACCTGGTGGATGACGAACTCGTCGATTTCCGCCTCGTTCCAGCCCAGCTCCGCCTGGGCGAGCGCCCACGTCTGCGCCGCCAGCTCCAGGCCGGCAAAAAGCAGCGTTTTGGCATCGGTTTCCATCTTGTCGACCTGCCCGCGGCAGAGCTGGTTGTGCTGCGTCGCCGCGAGGCTCACCGCGCCCACAAACTTGTGGCCATCGGGCGCCAGATCACTGCGCGCCAGCACCATCGCCGCGGCACCCGAACCGAGCGTCAACGTCGCGAATTGCGCGCGAAATTCCGCGTCGGTCGTCTCCGGCTGGTTCAGCCGCGCAATCGTCGCTTCCTGGACAAACCGCGCGCTCTCGCCGTCCACCACGAGGCCGTAGTCGATCTGGCCGCGCTCGATCATGTTCGCGACGATTTGCATGCCGTTCAGGAACGCCAAACACGCGTTGCCGACGTCGAAATTCATGCAGCTGGCCGGCAAGCCGAGGTTGCCGTGGACGAGGCAGGCGACCGACGGCTCGATGTAATCGCGGCAGACCGATGTGGAAATCAGGATGCCGATCTTGGCCCGGTCAACGCCGGACTCCGCCAGTGCTTTTTCCGCAGCCAAAGTCGCGGCTTGGCTCGGCTGGACGCCTGGATCCCAGTAGCGCCGCGCGACGATGCCCGACGCGCCCGCCAGGAGATCCGGACGCAACCCAAGGCGGTTCATCACCGGCGCCAGCTGCGCGCAGAGCTGCGCGGAAGTCACGCGGTGCGGCGCGTCAACGTGTGCGAGCGAAAGGATGGAGACGTTTTGGAACTGCATGGAACTCCGGGAAAAGGCACGGCGCGGCCCGCGCAACTGGGCGGGAGTGAGCCGCGCAGTGGGCCACAACTGACCGGGGCTGGCAATGGCAAGACGCAACTGTGACGGAGAAGTCGCGGGGTTGGCAGACACGCTTCCCACAGGCGCGCGGTCGCGGCAGACTGCCCACGCGTCGCGACGGCGCAGCGGCACACCGATGGGCGACCTGCAGCGATTCGAACGTTTTGCCGACTTTCTCGTGCGCGAATTTCCAAGTGAAACGCGGATTTGGGACATCGCCGGCGGGATGGGCAAGTTGAACGAGGCGCTGACAGCGCGCGGGCGCGACGTGCTGACGTTTGACGCACGCGCCAAGCACCTTCCTGTGCAGTTCGCCGAGCGGCTGCTGACGCTGGGCGAGCCGTGCGCCGCGGACCTGATTGTCGGGCTGCATCCGGACGGCGCGACGCGGATTATCGTGGAGTACGCCACGCGGCACCGGCTGCCGTTCGCGGTGATTCCGTGCTGCAGCGACAACTCGATGCCGTACAAGCCGTGGCTGCGGCACATTGGCGAAATTGCACGGGAAGCCGGGTTCACGGTCAGCGAGAGCGAGCTCAAGATCAGCGGACGCTGCCGGGTGATCGTCGGGCGATTTGTGTGACATTTTTGCTGGGGCCGCGGCAAGATCCGCCGGGATGCGAACAGGAGGGTGCCCACCCTGTGCGTGGGTGGGCTCCACGCCCGCGCGCCCGCGCGCGCCCACAAACGGCGCGGTCTTGACGCCCAGCGGCGGGAGCCGCAGTCTGCAAGTCCAATGCAGAGGAACAAATGGCCATGCGGACAATCGGTTGGGCGGTGGGTGTGGCGCTGGCGCTGACGGCGTGTGGGAATTCGCCGGCGACGGGCAACGCGGGGGCGTGCGTCGAGGGAACGATCGAGGGCGATTCGGACAACTGCTATTGCCCCGGCAACCCGGTCCCGGGATTTCCCGTCTGCACGAACGGCAAGTTCGTATGCCCGACCTGCCCGCCGCTCGACGGCTCCGGTTCCGACGCGCTGGATGGCAGCGACACAGCCGACGCAACGGACATCGCCGATGTCACAGGAACAGACGCGAGCCTCGATGTCCCCGACACCAGCGGCGACGACGCACTCTCCGACGGCGGCCTGGATACGCCTGACACCTCCGGCACCGACGCTGCCACCGCCGACGTCCCCGCCGCGCCTTACTCCGCCGTCCAGGCGGTCTTTGACGCGCGCTGCACAAACTGCCACAGCGCCACCGCGCTTGGCTTGCCGGGCTACGCCAAACTGCCGCTCACCAGCGACGTGTCCTACAAAACGCTCGTCAACAGCCCGGCATCCGAGCCCTGCGGCGGCACGCTCGTCGTGCCCGGCAAGCTTGACCAGAGCTACCTGTGGCAGAAGCTGACGGCCGCGACGCCGTGCTCCGGCAACCACATGCCGGCCAAGTTCGAGGTCATGCCCGCGCCACCGCTGACCGCCGACCAGCTGGGCGCGATTCAGGGCTGGATCGCAGGTGGCGCGCCGCCGTAGGGCACGTGCTTGTCATCGCCGTGCTTGCGCCTATCCTGTAGGGCGGGTTTCTCCGCACGGAGGTTCACACGACCCGACCGGCAACCGCCCAGCCTCAGTTGACTCTGACCGAATCGCCGCAGTCCACCGCGCACGCCCGCGCGCTGGTGCTGGCGGGTGTGCTCGACGCGCGCGGTGCGCCTGAGCTGGCCAAACGAGTGCGCAAGCGCCTTCCGCCGAAAAAATCCAAGCTTGTGCTGGACTTGAGCGCGGTCACGGCGATCGACAGCGCGGGGACCGCCACGCTCGTGGACGTCTGGCGGCTGGGTCACGCGCGCGGTTTTGCTGTGGAATTGGCCGGCGTGCAGCCGGATGTCCTGAAATCGCTGCAGGAATTTCGCGTGACGGTCACTGTGCCGCCGCCCGCCGCGCTGCCGGGCTTTTTCGAGTCGCTCGGCGCCACGGCCTGGGGCGCGGTCAACGCGGTGGGCGGATTCCTGGTGTTGGCGGCAGACACGACCGTCGGCGCTGTCCAATCGTTATTCACGCCCGGCCGCATGCGCTGGGCCGCCTATTTCCGCGAATCCAGCGTCATGGGCAGCCAAGCGCTCGGCATCGTCGGGCTCATCACGTTCCTCATCGGCCTCACGCTCGCGTTCCAGTCGGCGTACCAGCTGCGGCAATTCGGCGCGGCCATCTACGTCGCGTCGCTTACGGCGATCTCGATGGTCCGCGAAATGGGCCCGCTGATTACCGCCATTCTCGTCGCAGGCCGCTCAGGTTCATCGATCACGTCGGAAGTCGCGACCATGAAAGTCGGCGAGGAAATCGACGCGATGCAAGTCATGGGCATTCCTTTTGTCGATTACGTCGCCGTGCCAAAAATGCTGGCGATGGTCACGATGATGCCGCTGCTAACTATCATCGCGGATTTACTAGGTATTCTCGGCGGCTGGATTGTCGGCATGGTCTACCTCGACATCGCGCCCAAGCCGTATTTGCAAAAAACCATCGACGCGCTCGTGACCAAGGATCTCGTCACCGGCTTGTTCAAATCCTTTGTTTTCGCTTGGGGAATCGCGCTGATCGGCCTGTACCACGGCATCGGCGTGCGCGGCGGAGCCCAGGAGGTCGGCAAGGCCACCACGGCGTCCGTGGTGAGCGCGATCTTCTTCATCATCGTCGCGGACAGCATCTTCAGCATCATCTTTTACGTGGTGATGGCATGACAACCGCAAAAACCAAGCCAGAATCGGATGTTGTCGTCGAGGTGCGCGGCTTGACGGTGCGCTATGGCAGCAACACTGTCCTCAAGCATGTCGACATGACCGTCCATCAAGGCGAAATCCGCGTGATCCTGGGCGGCAGCGGCTCGGGCAAAACCACACTTTTCAAGGGCATTCTCGGGCTGACGGATGTCGCGGCGGGCCACGTCGCCATCCTGGGCCAAAAGACCCAGAATTTGCCCGAAAAGCAGCGCGATCGGCTGATGCAGCGCATCGGCGTGCTGTTCCAAAATGGCGCGCTGTTCGGGTCGCTGACCGTGGGTGAAAATGTCGCGTTGCCGCTGCGCGAACACCGGCGGCTGCCCGAAGGCGCGATCGCGGAGCTGGTGCGCATGAAGCTGGCGCAGGTGGACCTGGGCCACGCGGAAAACCTGTACCCGTCGGAGCTGTCGGGCGGCATGCGCAAACGCGCGGGCCTGGCGCGCGCGCTGGCGCTGGACCCGGAGATCCTGTTTTGCGATGAGCCTTCGGCGGGCCTCGATCCGCTGACGTCGGCGGATCTGGACCGGCTGATCCTGACGCTGCGCGATCGGCTGAAAATGACCGTGGTGATCGTCACCCACGAGCTGGCGAGCATCAAGGCGGTGGCGGATTCGCTGCTGATGATCGGCGGCGGCAAGGTCATCGCGGAAGGCCCGATGGCCAAAGTGCGCGCGCAGGGCATCGCCGCCGTGGATGAATTCTTCGCGCGCAAGGCCAGGACGGTCGCGCGCCAGGACACGAGCGTGGCTGAGCTTTTTGGCTTGAAGCCCGCCAAGGGAGGTGCCTAGTGGCCAACTTGACCAGCGGCCAAAAAGTCCGCCTCGGCGTCTTTGTCGGCGTCGGCATCGCCGTGCTGGTCGGCGCGACGCTGCTGCTCGCCGGGCGCGCGCTGACCGAAAAACGCGACACGTACTACATCCGTTTCTCCAGTAAATCCGCGTCGTTCTCCGGTCTCTCGGTCGGCTCGGACGTGACGTACACCGGCATCAAGATCGGCCGCGTGGAGGAGCTCGGCGTCGCGGCCAACGACGTCTCCACCATCGCGGTGACCATCAGCGTCACGCACGGCACGCCGATCGCCTCGGATTCCAAGGCCAGCTTGGGCTCGCAGGGCATCACCGGCATGAAATATGTAGATATTTCACGCGGTTCCACGAAGTCGCCGCTGCGCAAGCCGGGCGCGCTGATCCCGGCGGGCGATTCCCTGCTGGACTCGTTGTCCGAGCGCGCGGCGTCGATCGGCCAAAAGCTGGACGATCTGCTCGTGCACATGCAGGCGATGACCGGCCCGAAGGCGCAGGCGAGCGTGCAGCAGATTCTCGACCAGAGCGCGGGAATCCTGAACGATAACCGAGAGAATGTCGCGGCAATCATCGAAAATGCCCGCAAGACTTCCGAGGAGCTGGCGGCGCTCGCGCACGGCGGCGCGCTCATGGTTCAGCACGCGGACGAGCTGGTGCTGGAGCTCAAGGCGACGGCGGACGACCTGCACAAGTCGCTGGGGCCACACAGCGAGGTGTTCGCGGCGGTGGCCAAGGTGGAGCGGCTGCTGGACAGCATGAACATGCTGATCACCCGCAGCCAGGGCGACATCGAGGTGACGCTGCAGCACTTGCGCGACGCGTCTGCGGATCTCGGCGACTTCAGCCAGGCGATCAAGGAAAACCCGACGCTGCTCATGTTCAGCGGCGACAAACAAAGCGACCGGCGGATCGGCAAATGACGAGGATGGCGACGATGAGACATGTTCGACGCTCCAGCTGGCTTGCGACACTGCTGCTGGCCGGCTGTTTTGGCGCGACGACGGCGGAGCAGCGCTACTACACGATGAGCCTGCCCACTGCGGAACAGCCGCCGCAGGGGCACAAAGGCACCGAGCTGCTGCTGCACGAGGTCGAGGTCTCGCCGGTGTACAACCGCCCGCAGATCGTCTACCGGTTTTCGCCGCAGGAACTGCAGTTTTTTCGCCAGAACAACTGGGCGGACCGGCCGTCGCGCATGCTCGGGCAGCTGCTGGCGCAGGCGTTCGCGCGGTCTGGGACGTTTCGCAGCGTCGTGGAGCGGATGGGCGCGAAGCCGCCCAATTACGTGCTGGACTCCAGCGTGGAGGCGATTGAAGAGCTGGACGGCGGCGGCAAGTGGTTTGCGCACCTCGCGATGACGCTGCGCCTGACGCGTTTCGAGGACAACCGCACGGTCTGGCAGTTCACGTTCGACGAGCGGCGCCCGCTGAACGAGCAAAACGTCGGGCTGGTCGTGCGCGCCATGTCGGAGATTTTGCACGAGCAGCTGCAGATCGCGCTGCCGCAGGTGGACGCGGTTGTCGCCGGCAAGCCGCTGCCGGAGCGCGTGACGCCGCCGCAAGCCGGGACGCCGACGGCCGACGCGGGAAACCCGTCACAAGAGCTCGGAATGGAAGTGGAATTTGACGGAACCAACGGCGCGCGCGTGAACTGGCGGCACACCGCGCAGTACCAATCGGACCCGACGCCCGTGCTGGCGGGCCAAGGCGCGATCTTCCTGCCGGCGCTGAGCCTCAAGCCGGATCGCGAGCCGCCGGTCACGGTGCTGGCGGATGGCGCGCGCGTCGCGTCGGGCACGATGGGGCGGCGGATTGCCGTGGCGCCGGGCAATTACCAGGTCGAATTCGGCTCCGGGCCGGTGGCGCAGCACCTGGTGCGCGAGGTGACGGTCGTGGAAGGCGAGACGACGATCGTGACGCCGGACTGGTCGACGCTGGAAGTGTCCGTGGTGAACGTAAATTTCATCCCGTTTTTAGGCACTTACGAGATCATCCGCATGGAAGACCGGGAATATATGGGTATCGGCTACGGGGTGAACGAGGAATTGGGTCAAGAAACGCAGGTCTGGGTCCTCAGACCGGGCTTGCACAAGCTGATTCAGTCGGGGTCAACGTACCGGGCCCGGACGAATTTTTCCACGGTACGACTTGTCCCCGGCATGGCTGTGCCGTTCACCCTGGTGCAGGACGAGGTCACGCGCGACTTTTTGGGCGCCGGCGTGTCCGAACCGGATACCGGCAAGGCCATCGCGAGCCATTGGAGCGTCCAATCGTCGCTCGGCGGCAGCGTGTTGCTGACCAGCCGGACCGAAGGCTTCTCCAGCGCACCATCGGGCAGCAGCCTCGGAATCGATCTTTTCACCGACAACCGCGTCCAGTTCAAGTCCGACCCGCACCTGTGGATCACGCGCCTGGAAGTCGAGGAAGGTCAGACGCTGACGCCGATCATCGGCGCCGACAACACGCCCGGCTCGCTGCTGGACGGCCGCTTGCAGTCCAGCAAGGACCGCGTCTACCTCAATTCCGTGTATATTTATCAATATTTGCCGTGGATTGGCCCCTACGTGGGCGTCAGCGCGGAAACCAGTCTTTTCAATCACTACAACTACTTCACCAAGCCGACGGCCGTCGTACTGCAGGACCCAAACGGCTACACGCTGGCGACGCGCACCGGTTCAGACGGCCTGGGCGAGACGCAGGTGCTGCTGGCGGGCTCGCTGGCGCCGATCCAGTTGAAGCAGAGCGTGGGCGCCAATCTGCGCGTGCTGCACAACGTTTTTGCCGACCTGAACCTGCGCAGCGGCTTTGGCTCGCAGCAGTACATCGCCAACGGTCAGGTGGTGCCGCTGGACGATCCCAGCACCGCAGCGTTCGAGGTGCGGCAGGTGCGCAGCACGGCGCTGACGGGCATCGAAGTCTCCGCGCTGGGTCAAGCCCGCGTGTCCCGCTACCTGCAGGCCTCGACCGAATTTGACGTGCTGCTGCCCTTTGAAGGCTTGGCTGACACGCAGATGACCTGGCGCAACACCATCAGCTTGCGCGTCAGCAGCTTTGCCGCGGTGACGTACACGCTGAACGTCGTGCGCCAGCCGAACGTGAATCCAATCGATCCCTACGCTTACGAGCAAGGGCTGCAGCTGCGGTTCTTCTATTCGCCGCTCTGATCGCGCTACTGAATCGCGCCGTTGGTGATCCAGGTCCGCATCAGCTGAATCAGCGGCGCGGTCATCCACGCCGGGTTGCTCTGCGGCATGCGCCC
The DNA here is from genome assembly GCA_903929795.1 of uncultured Myxococcales bacterium. Classification (GTDB taxonomy): domain Bacteria; phylum Myxococcota_A; class UBA9042; order UBA9042; family UBA9042; genus CAIYBN01. Next base: position 17,346 of record CAIYWC010000101.1, read on the forward strand.
GCCCCAGGCCAGCGGCAAGCTTGGGTCGATCGCCATTTGGATCGCGCTGTTGTTCGGCTTGCCGGGGTCGACAAACTTGGTGTAAGTCGTGTCGCCGCTTGCGACGTTGACGATCGCTGCGTACGCCAGCTGGCTGCCGTGGCATTGGACGCAGAGCGGCGCGATGATTTGCGCGCTGACGTCGCCGTAGCGCGGGTTGGCGCAAGGCACGATCACGGGGTGCGTACAGACGCCGCTGGTGGGGCTGCAGGTGTCGGTCGTGCAGTTCAGGCCGTCGTCGCAGTTGATGGACGCGCCGCCGATGCAGGTGCCCGCTTGGCAGGCGTCGCCGCTGGTGCACGCGTTCCCGTCATTGCAGAGGCTGCCGTCGTTGGTTGGCGTATGACTGCACACACTTGCGCTGCAGAGGTCGGACGTGCAGCTGTTGCCATCCGAGGCGCACCCGATGCCGTCCGCGCTCGGGTGCGTGCACTCCGCGCCCGCGCAGACGTCCAGCGTGCAGGGATTGCCGTCGTCGGGGCACGTGCCGGTCAATGTCGCGTGGATACAGCCGGCCACGGGGTCACAGCTGTCGGCGGTGCATGGGCTGCCGTCGTCGCAGTTCAGGAGCGCGCCGCCCTGGCACACGCCACCCTGACAGGCGTCGGGGGACGTGCAGACGCTGCCGTCCGAGCACGGGCTGCCGGTCAACGCCGCGTGGACGCAGCCGGTCGCCGGGTCGCAGCTGTCCGCGGTGCAGACGTCGCTGTCGTCGCAGCTCGTGGCGGCGCCGGGCGCGCAGACGCCGCCGGCACACGCGTCGCCGACCGTGCAG
>CAIYWC010000102.1 GCA_903929795.1 uncultured Myxococcales bacterium
GTCGACGCGCCGAGCTACCGGCTACGCGAGGCGGAGCTGCGGGCGCAGGAAAAGGCCGCGGTGCGCGCGGCCAGGACGAAGTGACCGCGCTGGAGGGTGCGCGTTTTGGCGAAACGCCGCGGTTTTGGGGAAGCGGCAACAGCCTTACTATGGTCCAAGCGGTTCCGGGAGAATCCGGGCGCTGCCACCCTCAAGATCCGACCCCAGATCCGACCCCAGATCCGACCCCGAATTCGACCCCAAACGAACGAGGCCCGCCATGCCCGCAATCAAGTTCACAGACGCGACCGTCCGCAACCTCAAGCCCCGTGAAGTGCGATTCGAGGTCTCGGAGAGTCAAGGCAAGGGTAACGGCAAGCTCGCGCTGCGCGTGAGTCCCAGCGGCGCAAAGTCTTGGCAATACCTGTTCACGTTGAACGGGCAGGATCGGCGGCTCACGCTGGGCGCTTACCCGACGATGACCGTAGCGGAAGCGCACGCCGCGTGCGGGGAGGCCATGCGCAAGCGCGCGGCTGGCGTCGACCCCGGCGCCGTGGCCGTCGAGGCAAACGCCGCAGAGCGCAAGGCGCCGACGTTTGCGACGCTGGCGGCGGAGTACCTGGCACAGTACGCGACGAACAAAAAGGACGGCGGGGATCGCGACCGCGCGACGCTGGATCGCGACGTACTGCCGGGCTGGCGCACGCTCAAGGCGGAGTCGATTCAGCGCAAGGACGTGCGGGCGCTGCTGCAAACCATCGTTGACCGCGGCGCGCCGATCCAAGCCAACCGCACGCTGGCGCTTGTCCGCAAGATGTTCAATTGGGCGATGGGGCAGGATCTCGTGACGCACAACCCGTGCGACCGCCTCCCGGCGCCGGGCAAGGAAACGCAGAGCGACCGCGTGCTGACTGAGGCCGAATTGCGGGCGACACTCGCGGGCCTGTCATCGGCGGCAATGTCCGACGAAAGCAAGTTGGCGCTGCGGCTGCTGCTGCTGACCGCGCAGCGCTGTGGCGAAGTGCTGGCGCTGCGCTGGGACGAAATCGACCGTGCAAACGGCTGGTGGACGATTCCGGCGGCAAAGGCCAAAAACAAGCTGGCGCATCGCGTGCCGTTGTCGCCGCAAGCCTTGGCCGTGCTGGCGGAGGCGGAGGCGCTGAATCCCGACCGCAAAACCGTGTTTCCGTCGCCCCGCGGCGACAAGCCGATGGTGGAAACCGCGGTAGCCTACGCCGTGCGGCGCAACGTCGATCACTTCACGGCGAAGGGCCGGGAACTGTTCAAGGATGACGCGTTCGCGGTGCAATACTTCTCGCCTCACGACTTGCGGCGCACGGCGGCGTCCCTGATGACCGGCAACGACGTGGCGCGGCTGGTGGTGTCCAAGATCCTGAATCACGTTGAACGCGGCGTGACGAAGGTTTACGACCGGCACAGCTATGACCGTGAGAAGCGCGAGGCGCTGGACGCTTGGGGCGCCAAGGTCGCGGGCTTGATGCCAAAGGCGGGCGGTGACGCACCTGTGGCGCCGGTGGCGGCGCAGTCTGCGGTGACGCCAATTGAGGCCGGACGTGGGCGGGCTGGGCTGCGCCTTGTGCGGGAGGCGTGATGGCTGCCCTGTATTTGCCAGTCTGCGAAGTCGCGAACGCGGCGGGCGTCGACCCTGACGTTGTGTTCACAGCGGCCGCGGAGCACGGCGTTCGCCTCATGCTCCGGTTGGACTCCGTCTTAACGCAGTGGCTCACGCTCAACAGGGATGAGGTTGGCGCCGCAGCGCCGTTCACGGGTTGGGTCGAGGTCGATTGGACTCACGCGACGGTGGGGGCCAGCAAGCGCAAGATGGTCAATGCGACTTTTTGGCAGGTGTATGACCCCAAGGAGGATCGAATTGGCATCTTTCCCCGTCCTGAGTCGTACGAGGACACCTACCATTACAACAAGGACGGCAGCGGTTACCTTGTGCCGGCGCCGCCCGCCGTTCGCTTCGAGCGCGCCGACTTTCACATTGAAGCGCCGAACGTCGCGAAGCTGCGCAAGCTCATGGGCTGGGACTTGGCCGGACCGCCGACGGCACTTGCCGCGACAGTCGAGCCCGACAGGGCGACTGCGAAGGCGGCGCTTGCACTGAGGTTGACGGTGGAGGCGGCGTGGCAGAACGCGGCGGAGATTCACGCTGCTGTCGCTGATCGACTCTCGGGCCAATCCGTCCCGGCACTGCGCGCACGGCCGGATTCTGACGCGCTGCAAGGTATCGCCGAACTGGTGCCGGAAGTGCGCGCGTGCGCTACGAATGCTGTCGAGATTCACGCCGCGGGCAGGCCGACGGTTGAACGTCACGGGCCACTGCCGCCGCTTCTCGACTTCGCGGATTGGCAGCAGCGTGCTGGTGGCGAGGGCAATGCGGCCGCAAAAATGGCGGCGGCAGTCATGGCAGCGAAAGGGCGAGCCAAAGGCAACGGTATCGAGACGTTGCGCAAGCCGATCCAAAGCGCCTTGCGGCAAAAGTAGGTCGAATCAGGTAATACCCAGTATTGCCTTGTATTTCTCTATACATAGCATCCTGCGGCTGGCACTTTGTGGCCTTCAACGCGGTTCCTTTGAACCGTATGGGGGCTCCGATGACTCTGATCCGCTTGCCGCAAGTAATGGCCGTCACTGGCCTGTCGAAAACTTCCCTGCATCGCATGGAGGCTGCCAACCGCTTCCCGCACCGTCGCCGCATCGGTGACCGGGCCGTGGCCTGGGATCTGGCGGAGATCAACGCGTGGCTTGCTTCGCGTCCCGCCGCGGTTCTGAAGTGCCTTGACGCGCCGCGGGCGTCGTGATGCTCGCCGACTTGTACCACGCTGCCGCCAAGGCGACGGCGCCGCCTCCCGATTGGCCTGCACAGGAGTTGGCCAAGTGGGCGAGCGCGGCGCTGGCGACGGCAGTCTCGACAAACGAGGCGGCTTGGACAGAGCTGCAATGGACGCGCTGGCCGAACCTCTACGACCTGAACGGCAGCTTGCATGAGGCGCCGTGGGACTGCCTTGGCTGGTGGTTCGTGGAAACTCAAGCGCAGCGCGTTGCCGACAAGCGGGACGTGCCTGTCTGGTCTCCGGGACGTTTCGAGGGCAACCGACGATCCGACCGCGCGACGCTGGCGTTGTACGCGCTGGTCTTGGACTGCGACGACTACGGCGACTGGACGGCGTTGCTTACGGCCTTGAACGGCGCCGGGCTCGCCTACCTTGCGCATCGCTCGCCCTCGCACGGGCTGCCGTCCAAGGATGGCGGACGTGCGGCGGTCAAATGGCGGCTGGTGCTGCCGCTGGCGCGGCCAGTCGTCGGGCCTGACTTGGCGCACTGGCGCGACGCCTACAGGGCTGCACGTCTTGTGTTTGGCGCCGTCGGCGGATGCTGGTTTGACCACACGACACACAACGCGTCGCGGATGTGGTTTGCGACCGCTGCCGTCGGCGACACGCCCGCGCGCGAACTGGTCTACCCGATCGCCGGGCACACACTTGGCCTTGGCAACCTGCTGCACGCGGCGTCACAGCTGGCGCGCGTGCAACGACCGTCGGCGGGCTTCGCGCCGTCGGCATCCCGGCGGGCAGGCGATCCGACAGAACGCGGGCGCCGGTACTTGGCAAAAATGGGATCGGCTGCGGTTGGCGAGCGGAATGCGACCGCGTTTCGCGGCGCGGCGTGGCTGGTCAATGACTTGGGGCTGGCGCCGTCTGAGGCACTGGCCTTGCTGGTGGATTGGAATGCCGCGAACGCCGATCCGCTGCCTGAACGCGAGTTGCAGGCGTGCTTGGCGAGCGCGTGCCGTGGCGGAACGCACAGGCCGACGACGGCCGTTTGATTTGGGGGCGAGAATGGATGGGCAAGACGATCCGCGGATGATGACGTTGACGGAAGCGGCGGCGGCCGCGGTTGACGCGAGCGCGGGGAATGATCCCGGCCTCGCGCATGATGACCGGTCCAGACCGGCGACGGACTGGGGCAACGGCGAGCGATTGGCTGACCTCCACGGTGGGACGCTGCGCTACGTCGAGGACCGCAAAGAATGGCGGGCTTGGGGCCGCACGCACTGGAAACGCGACGACACAGCCGCCGTTCACCGGGCCGCAGCTGAGACGGCGCGATCGATCATGGCGGAAGCTGATCGCCTGTCGGACAAGATAACGACGAATTCCAGAGGCACGCTCCAAGCGTCGCCACGGGAGCAGAGACAGGCGTTTGCGTTCGCGTCGGAGTCCAAGGGGCGGCTGGACGCGATGATCGCGCTGGGCGGGCACGTCCCGCCGATCTCGTGCCAAGCGGCGGCATTCGACCGTGACCCGTGGCAACTGTGCACGCCAACGGGGATTGTCGACCTCCACGCCGAAGGTGGCGTCACGCCATGCAGGCCGGAGGCGATGCTGTCGCGGTGCACCCGGGCGCGCGTCGATTCGATGGCATACGCGCCAGTCTGGACGGCGTTTATCGAGCAGATCTTTTGCGGCGACAATGAGTTGCGCGACTGGGTACAGCGCGCCGTCGGCCTGTCGCTGATCGGCGTCCAGCGGGATCACCTTTTCCTTTTCTGTTGGGGAAGCAGCGGCGGCAACGGCAAGTCGACTTTCCTAAACGCGATCCTGCACGCGCTTGGCGACTACGGCGTGTCATTGCCGCCGGGGCTGCTGATCGCCAAGAAATTCGAGGCGCATCCGACTGAGCTTGCCGATCTGGAGGGCGCGCGAATGGCCGTCGGCGCTGAAGTCCCGAAGGGTGCCGCGTGGGACGAGGTGCGGATCAAGTCGCTCAGCGGTGGCGATCCCGTCAAGGCGCGCCGGATGCGGCAGGACTTTTCCGAGTTTCCCGCCACGCACACGCTTTGGATCTCGGGCAATGACAAGCCGCGCATTCAAGGTACAGACGGCGGTATCTGGCGGCGCGTGCGTCTCGTGCCTTTCGCGGGGCAGTTTACCCACTCGGCCGACCTTGACCTGAAAGAGAAGTTGGCGACGCAAGCGGAACTGGACGGCATTCTGTCGTGGTGTCTCGACGGCGCGCGCGAGTATGCGGCGCACGGGCTGGGCAAGTGCGCGGCGGTCGAGTCTGCAACGGCGTGCTATCGCGAGGATGAGGACCTGATCGGGCAATTCCTGAAAGACCGCTGCACGCTCGGAACGACACTGACCGTCGAAAAAGCCAAAATGCGCGAGGCGTTGAACTGTTGGTTTGCCGACCGCGAGGACAAACGCCCGTCGGATCGCGAGCTGAGGACGGACCTTGCCGCGCGGCAGATTACCGACGGGCAGGCACACGGCGGCGCGCGTGTCTGGCGCGGCGTCGCCTTGACCGCTGCAACTCCGTCGTATGCGTCGCGGGATTGGCGCGGCGACTACCACGGCGACAACTGAGCGACTGGCGCAACAGGTTTGGGCGCCGCGCAACACCCTCGCAACACCTTTCGCAACACCCTCGCTGGCGAGATTCGTCAATGAAAACAATAAGCGCAACACCCGCAACAGCTAAAACACCCCCTATCCAATTCCATACGCGAGCGCGCACGCATGCATGGGAACGATGTAACGGCTTTGCCTGTTGCACCTGTTGCGCACGCCGGAAGGTATTGGAATAATTGGCAA
>CAIYWC010000103.1 GCA_903929795.1 uncultured Myxococcales bacterium
CAGGGCGATCGCAAGCTCTCGAACTCCTCGCAAAATTGACGAAACCCCATCAGCCTGATCTGCTGCATCACCGCGGAGCCGTGATCCGCGGGGGCAAACGTGAACCAGCTCGACGGATATCGCGAACTTTTCAGGCTTTCTATCCGCATCCCCGATTGGCGCAGCGATCTTGGCAAGCTGCACCGGCTCAGCGAAGTGCTTTTCATCATGGTCGTGGCGCTCATCGCGGGGGCGCAGGACTGCGAGGGGATCTCGCGGTTCGGACGCAAGAACATAGGCTGGTTGCGGCAGTTTTTGACGCTGAAGCACGGCGCGCCCAGGCATGACATGTACCTGCGCGTTCTGGCCGCTGTCCCGGCGGAGCATCTTGAGGGGCTCGTGCGCGCGTGGTCATCCGCGCTGCGTGCACCGGGCGCCTTGACGGTCGACGGCCAGCACGTGGCGTTCGATGGCCAATCGCTACGCGGAAGCGCCGACCGAGCGGCTGGCCAAGGCCCGGTGCACATGGTTTCGGCGTTTCTGGTCGAGGCTGGTTTCACGCTCGGGACGCTGCGGGTCGATGACAAATCCAACGAAATCACAGCGATTCCCGACCTGATTCGTTCGCTGAATCTCAAGGGCGCGACGATCTCCAGCGATGCGATGGGCTGCCAGCGCGAGATTGCCGCGGTCGCTCGGGAGGCTGGCGCGCACTACCTGCTACAGGTGAAGGAAAACCAGCCGACACTGCTACAAAACATCAAGACTTCCATGGCGGAAGCGACGCGACGGCGGCGTCCGGGTGAGGCGCCGGCCCAGCTCGAAAAGCACCGGCACGTCGACAAGGGGCACGGCAGAATCGAGACGCGCGTTTGCGCTTTGTCCCGTGATCTCAGTGGCATCGAGAAGCGCGCGGAGTGGAAAGATCTGGCAGGGATCGCGTCGGTGCTGCGCGAGCGCGAGGACGTCATCTCGGGGAAAACCTCACGAGAAATCAGCTACTACATCCTGAGCAACGCCCAGGCGACCGCGGCGGATGTCGCGAGCCTGGCCCGCAATCACTGGGCGATTGAGAACGGCCTGCACTGGTCGCTGGACGTCGTGTGGGGCTCAGACGCACACGGTATTCGCGACCGCAACGCCGCGGAGAACATGGCAAGATTGCGGCGGTTTTGCGCCGGAATGGTCAAACAATCCGTCGGCTGGGGCATGAGCGGCAAAGGCGTCCGCGAAGACTGCGCCTGGGATCCCGACACCATCTTGCGCGTGCTCGCCGGCGAGGTCATCGCGCTCGAACGTTTGAAAGTCGCACCGGTCAAGTACCGCAAGGCCAAAGAGGCGGCCGTCACGAGGAAACGCAAGTGACGTGAAAATACAGGACGCTGGCAGACTCAAGAACCTCGGATCCGAGGCGAGTCGGTCACTTACGCGTCCGAATCGCGTCCTCCCCGCGAGAGGCGACCGCGGGCAGGAATTGTTTCAGCGGGTCACGGTCCAAGGCTCGGGTCGCGGGAGCTTGCGATGGCCTTGACGGCGGCTCGTGGATCAGTCCATCTGCCGCCTCCCGGGGTTTCTCGCTTCAGGTCTCTGCGCGCTCGGGCCTTGCCCGTCACGGCGAAGAAACTGTGCCGTCCAGCGACTTCAGCGCCGCCATCACGCAGGGTTTGTGCTTGGCCATGGACTCCACCGCGTGCGCGTCCGCGAGCGCCTGCTTGCGCGCGGGGCCGATCGGCAGCCCGTCATCGAATGGCGTCAAATTCTCCGCGGTCTTGGCGTCGCGACCGCAGCGCTCGTCCAGGACCTGCGCGAGGCACCGCTGGCCCAGCGGCTGGCCGATCAGAAACTGCACCACGCCGGTCGAACCCAGCAAGTCCGCCTGCTTCAGGAGCACGGAGCAGTCGAAATTGGTCTGGCGTGCCAACAGGCCGTTCAGCCAGCGCGCCAGGAACAGGTCGGTCGTCGCCGTGTCCGCGAACTTGAAGTTGCCCTTGCCGTCCGCTGGCACGAACAACGCGGATTGAAAGGTTTTTTCGCACACATGCTTGCGGCGTTCGTCGGGCGAGCCAGCCACGCCGGCATCGACAGCCGTCGTTCCCCAGCGCGCGTCGATGGCCCGCACGCAGCCGTCCATGTCAAAGCGCGGCTCCAGGAAGCCTTTGCTCTCGACCTGTACGCGCAGCATCCGGTCCAGCATGTCCAGCGCCTCGGTCTGCGTCCAGCCGAGGTTTTCCAGCTCTTTTTTCAGCCGCACGCCGATCAGCGTCTCGTACACGTTGCTGCGGCTGGCGATGATGCCCGACGCCGGATCCTGCGATTTCTGGTGAAAATCCGCCATGGTCAAGATGTCGCGGTAGGTCGAGAGGTAGGGAAACGTGCATTGCACGCCGAATTTGCCCTGCTCGTCCAAGCCGAAACGCTTCAGGAACAGCTGGAATTGCTGCCGCGTCACGTCGTCCTTGTAGCTGCGCGCGACAAACGCGTCCGTGGTCTTGCATTCCAGCGGTTGGATTTCCAAGCGCGCGTCCACCGGCGTGAAGCCGTAGTCCGCGTCCAGCACCGCAGGCCGGGCCAGCAGCACGACCTGCGCCGCGGGGATCTGCGCAGACAGCTCTTTCAGCGCCGCCACGACTTTCGCGCGGTTCACCAAGTCGACTTCCTCAATGCCGTCTGCCAGCACCAGCAGCCGACCTTCGACGAGCTGTGGCACGAGCACCGCCGCGTCGACGCCGACGTCCTTGGCGATCACCGCCACGACCGGATTGCCGTCGGTCGTCACCTTGGCGACCTCTTTCAGGTCCACCGCGAACACCGGCAGCACCGCGCACAGCTGCGCGCGAATCGACTCCGCCAGCCGCGTTTTGCCCAGACCGCCGCGCGCCACGACAGCGAGGTTCTTGAGTTCACCGCCTTCCAGCACGGCAACCAGCCGCGATTCCGGCAGCAGGTTTTCCGATTGCCCTTGCCATTCATGGACATACAGGACCGGCGGATTGTACGCGCCGCTGGACAGGTCAGAGGCCTGCCGCGCCGCGCGTTCCTCGCACACTTTGAGGTAGGTCGACGTGTTGCGGTCCGCCAGGCTCTTGGTCAGCTGGCTTTGGCCACCGCCACAGGCGGCCAGAGCGAACAGCGCGCAAAAGCTGGAAATCTGCTGCAGATAAGTCGGCAAACGAACGTTCACGGCGGTCTCCTGAGAGGGCAAAAACGGCCGTGTTTGTAACCCATACCGCGAGGGCGCGCAAACGGGCGCGAGGCCCCGCCGTTACCAGTCCAGCGCCCGCACTTGCCAGCCGCGCTCCAGCAGCCGCGCGCGCAGGATCTCGGCAATCGCCAGCGCGCCGGGCGTGTCGCCGTGGACGCAGAGCGAATCGATCGGCGTCGCGAGCCAGCGGCCATCCGCCAGCAGCAGGGCCTGGCGCTCCAGCATCGCGCATGCGCGGTCAGCAATCACGTGGGGCGCATGCAGCACGGCGCCTGGCTTGTCGCGCGGCGTCAGCAGCCCGTGCGCGTCGTACGTACGATCGGCAAAAGCCTCCGTGTGAAACAGCACTTGCGCTCCCTGCGCCGCCCGCTGCATCGCCGTCCGCGGCATCACCAGCCAGCCGAGCTGCGCCTCGTGCAGCACGCCCGCCACCGCGTCCGCGAGCGCATCGTCCTCCGCCGCCTGGTTCGCCAACGCGCCGTGCAGCTTCACGTACCGCACCGCCGTCCCGGTTTCACGCGCCACCGCCTGCAGCGCCGCGAGCTGCGTTTGCAGCGTCTCCCGCAGCGCATGGAGCGGCAGCGTCAGCCGGGCGCGGCCAAAATGGCCCGGATCCGCCCAGCCCGGGTGCGCGCCGATCGTCACGCCGTGGTGCTGCGCCCCCAGCAGCGTCGCTCGCATCGTCGCCGCATCGCCGGCATGGCCCCCGCACGCCACGTTCGCTGAAGTCACGACCGCCAGCAACGCCACGTCCAGCGCCATGCCTTCGCCCACATCTGCGTTCAGGTCGATTCGCGCCATGCCGCGACGGTACCGAGGCGCCGGCGCGCGCGCAAGGCTTGACCGCGGCGGCAGCGCGACTACGCTTGGCGGCAGGCGAACACGGAGCAGGCGATGGCGGATTTGCCCTTGACGATGGTGCTGCGCAAAATTCCGGCGTTCGGACTGCTGAACGACCGCGAGCTGCTGGCGCTGGCAGGCTCGCTGCGCCGTCGGCAGTTGGAGCTTGGCGCGCAGCTTTTTGAACAGGGCGATCCGGGCGGGACGATGCACCTGGTGACGCGCGGCGAGCTGTCCGTGCGTTGGCAGGAAGGCGTCTCCGACCAGGAGCTGGAAGTCGCACGCGTGGGACCTGGTGAATTCGTGGGGGAAATGGCGCTGCTGGACCTGGGGCCGCGGTCGGCGAGCGTTGTGGCGCGGCGTGAATCCGTGTTGTACGAGCTGGCGGTGGAAGACCTGATGCTGCTGGAGGAGACGGCACCGGCGGCAGCGTCGGCGATCCTGGCGGCGGTGACGGCGCTCTTGACGGACCGCATCCGCCAGGTCAACGGCCAGATCGAGGCGCTGCTCGGTGGGCACGCGTCGGTGGACGCCCCGCCGCCGGGCGCGACGGATTCCGGGCTGTTCGGGCGGCTGTGGTCGCGGCTCAGCAACAACTGACGACAGGAGGCGGCGATGAACCAGCGCATGGACCCGCAGACGGTGGAAAGGCTGCGCGCAGTCGCGGAGACGCGGCGCTATCCGGTGGACGCGGAGCTGTGCACGCAAGGCAAGACCGCGGATTGCTGTTTTTTGATCCTGGCGGGTGAAGTGGAAGTGCGGCGCAACGTCGGCGCCGAGGTGCTCAAGGTCGCGCGGCTGGGGCAGGGCGAGCTTGTCGGGCAGCTCGCGCTCGTGGATGGCTCGCCGCGCGCGGCGGCGGTGGTGGTGACGGTGCCGGTGACGGCGCTGGTGCTGACGCGCGACGTGTTCGAGACACTGCGGCAGTCGCACAGCCCGCTGGCGCTGCATTTCCAGCGGCACGTGGCGCTGGCGGGGATTCGCCAGCTGCGCCACGCGACGGCGCACTTGGCCCGGCTGCAACTGCAGCGGGCGCACCAGCCGGGCGGCGAGCCGCTGCTGCGGCGGGATCGGCGGGTAGCGACGATCACGATCGCCGGCCTGTCGGAGCTGTCGGTCGACCTGCAGGCGCTGGCGCGGGAGCTGGAAGGGACGGAGTCGGGGACGTGAAGGTCGAGGCAGTCGGGGATGCGGCGCTGCGCGTCACCGTCGCCGAGACTCCGGGCGCCGAGGCTTCCGCGCGCGTGCGTGCGCTGGACGCGGCCTTGCGGGCGGCTGCGCTGCCGGGCGTGCGCGCGATTGTCCCGGCGTACACGACGCTGCTTGTGCATTTTGACCCGCTGGCGGCCGGGCTTGTGCTGCTGAGCGATGCCATCGCCGCGGTGGCGCCGCAGACCGTCGCGCCGCCGCAGCGCCGCTGGCACATTGCGGCGACCTACGACGGCGAGGACCTCGACGCCGTCGCCGCGCAGCTCGGCCTCTCGCCCGCGGCGGTTGTCGCCCAGCACAGCGCCGCGCAGTATGCCGTCGCGTGCTTGGGTTTTGCTCCGGGTTTCGCGTATTTGACCGGCTTGCCGACGGCCCTTCACGTGCCTCGCCGCGCCTCGCCTCGCCCGCAGATTCCCGCCGGTTCGCTGATTGTCGGCGGTCAGCAGACCGCGGTGATGCCGTTGCCGCTGCCGTCCGGCTGGCACATCCTGGGCCGCACGCACCTCGCGCTGTTCGACGCCGCGCGCGCGGAGCCGTCGCTGCTGCTGCCCGGCGACTGGGTGCGGTTTGTGCCGACCGCCGCCGCGCTTCTGGCCACCGCCGCGGTGCGCTGCGAGGCGCTGCCGTGACGCACTTACTGGTTGTCCACGCCGGGCCGGCGACGACGGTTCAGGACGCCGGCCGCTTGGCGTGGCAGCACTTGGGCGTCGCTCCGGCGGGTTTTGCCGATCGTCTGCTGGCGGCGCTGGGCAATGCGCTGGTGGGCAATCCGCTCGACGCCGCTGCGCTGGAGTGGACGCAGCATGGCGATGCGCTGCAAGTCGTCGGAGGGCCGGTGCGCGTCGCGGTCGCGGCGTGGGTGGACGTCCGCGTGGACGGGTATCCGGTGCCGCCGTTTCGCTCGCTGCGGTTGCAGGAAGGTCAGCTGCTCACGGTTGGGCCGCTGCTGCGAGGGCGGCATGGCGTGCTGGCGGTGGCGGGCGGCGTGCAGGCGCCGCCGGTGCTGGGCAGCCGGTCGGTCCACGCGCGGACAGGGATTGGCGGGGAGCTGCTGGCGCCCGGCGATCGCGTGCCGGTGCTGGCGGATACCCAGTCCACGCCGGATCGGAGCCTGCCGTCCGAGCTCGTGCCGCAGCCCCAGCCGCTGGTTCGCGTGCTGCCGGGGCCCCAACGCGCGCTGTTCCAGCCGGACGCGCTGCCGACGCTGCTGGCGCACCCGTGGCGCGTGCTCGCGGGCGATCGCATGGGCCTGCGGCTGCAAGGGCCGCCGCTGCCGTTGCTGCCCGGCGCGGAGCCGATCTCGGAAGGTGTCGTGACCGGTGCGCTGCAGGTCCCGCCGTCCGGCCAGCCGATTGCGCTTGGGCCGGATCGCCAGACCATCGGTGGCTACGCCAAGCTGGCCGTAGTCATTTCCGCCGATCTCCGCCACCTGGCGCAAGTCCGGGACGGCGAAAACCTGCTGTTTTCGCTGGTGGATCAGCTGCAGGCGTACGAGGCACTGGTCGCGGCGCAGGCGGAGCTGCGAAGCCTGTTGGCCCGGATCGCAGCCGTTCACGATGTGCTGGCGTTTGAATCCCCACGCCTTTTGCGCCTGCTTTCGTAGCGGCAAATTGACCGCGTCGCGCGGGCGCCCTACGCTTGACATCGGAACGCGCGGCCCCGATGGCGGGCCGCCGAGGCGAGTGCATGACCGAACAGATCCCGTTTGCCGCCGTGGAATTTGCCGCGAATCCGGAGCCGCGGTGCGCGTGCGTGCTGCTCTTGGACACGTCGGCATCGATGTCTGGCGCGCGCATCAGCGAGTTGCAAGAAGGCCTGGCCGTCCTGAAAGCAGAACTGGCGCAGGACCTGCTGGCGCGAAAGCGCGTGGAGCTGGCCATCGTCACATTTGGCGGATCAGTGCGAATGCTGAGTGAATTCACGACGGTGGACCAGTTCGAGCCGCCGATTCTGCACGCCGATGGCCTGACGCCGCTGGGCGCCGCGGTCACGGTCGGCCTGGAGCTCGTGCGCACCCGCAAGCGCGTGTACCGGCAAAATGGCATCGCGTGCTACCGGCCGTGGGTCTTTTTGCTGACCGATGGCGAGCCTTCCGACCCGTGGCAGCCCGCGGCGGCGGCGGTGCGGCACGCGGAGACGGCGCGGGAGACGGCATTTTTCGCGGTGGGCGTGGGCGAAGCGAACCTCGACGTGCTGGGTCAGCTGAGCGTCCGGCAGCCGCTGATGCTGCGCGGTCTGCAATTTCGTCAAATGTTCCAGTGGCTTTCGACGTCGCTGAAATCGGTGTCGCATTCGGGCGTCTCCGACGAGCTGGCATTGAAGAATCCAACCGCGCCGGACGGCTGGGCGAAGCTTTGAACATGCTGAAAGGATTTGAATACGCCAGTCCGCCGGTCACGTCTGATACATTTCGGACGGCGCCGACCGGCTGGCATTTCCGGTACCACGCCGCGGATCGCGGTCGCGCCGTCGCGCACTTCGGTCCGCGTGCATAAAGTGGCGGGCATGGTCAGCGGCTGGAAGACGGTGTCCGCGGCGGTCGCCGGACCCAACAAGGATGCGCGTGGCTGTCAGGACGCCGTGGCGCTGCGGATCGCGCGCGCCGGTCCGCGCCATGCGTTGGTCATCGCGCTGGCCGATGGCGCGGGATCGGCGGCCTTTGGCGGGGATGCGGCGCGGCTCATCGTGCGGACGCTGGCGGGCGCGGCGGTCAGTCGACTGCGTCGGCGGCTGCTGTCCGCGCCGGATGAGGCGCTGTGGACGCTGGACGACATGGCGCGCGTTTTTGCAGGCGCCCGGGACGCCGTGACGCGGGCGGCGCAGGAACACGGCAATCCGCTGCGCGAATGGGGCAGCACCGGGTTGCTTGCGGTCGTGACGCCGCACGCGACGGTGCTGGCGCAGATGGGCGACGGTGCGATTTGTCTGCGCCACGCGGACACCTGGACCTGCCCGATCTTTCCGGATCTTGCGGCGTACGTGAACGTGACGACCTTTGTGACCCACGCGGATGCGCCGCTGCAGACCCACTTCGGGCCGCCGGCGGATGCGCTGCTGCTGCTGAGCGACGGGCTGCAGCCGCTGGCGCTGGACTATCAGGCCGGGCAGCCGCACGTGCCGTTTTGCCGCGCCGTGATCGCGGAACTGGGCAAATCCACGGACGGTCGTAAGCTGCAGCGCGATCTGCAGGCGTGGCTGGCGTCCGACGCGATTCGCGCGCGGTCTGATGACGACATCAGCCTGGCGATGGCGCTGCGCGTGAGCGCCTAACGGAGCGACGGGGATGCGGACGTGACGGTGTACAGCGCGGACGGCAAAGCGGTCGACCTCGGGCCCGTGCTCGGTCGCGGCGGCGAGGGCGTTGTGCACGTGCGCGTGGGCCGCGATGCGCAGGCCTGCAAGATCTACCAGCGGCCGCCGACTGACGCGCGGACGGCGAAATTGACCTGGATGGTCCAGCGGTTGCAGCAGCATCCAGACCTGGCGCAGTGGTGCACGTGGCCCCAGGAGCTGCTGTTCGACGAGGAGCGGCGCTGCGTCGGCTTCGTGATGGAGCGCCTGGAGCAGCCGCGGCCGATCCACGAAGTCTACCAGCCCGAGCAGCGCAAGACCGTGCTGCCCGCGGCCGGCTGGGATTTCCTGGTGCGCGTGGCGACAAACTGCGCGCGGATGTTCGAGACGCTGCACAAGTACGACGTCATCGTCGGCGACGTGAATGAGCGTAATATCTTTGTGGATTCCGACGCCACGGTGCACCTTGTCGACTGTGATTCCTTCCAAATCCAAGACGGCGACCAGTTCTTTGGCACCGGCGTCGGCGTCGTCGACTACACGCCGCCGGAGCTGCAGGGCAAGGATTTTCGCCTGGTGCCGCGCACGGTGGAGCACGACCGGTTTGGCCTGGCGGTGATCGCGTTCAAGCTGCTGCTGATGGGCCGCCACCCGTTCAGCGGCGGCTCGACCGGCGATCTCCACCAAGCGATCGCCAAAAAAGAATGGGATTATCCACAGTTGGCCCAGCGGTTGCGCCACCTGCTGCCCTGGTCGGTCATCAGCCAGCCGCTGCGCGCGGCGTTTGCCAGCGCGTTTACCGAGGAGGAGCGGCCGTCGGCGCATGTCTGGGTCGAGCGGCTGGCGGATTTCGAGGCGTCCCTGCAGCCGTGCCGCCGCGAGCCGCTGCACAAGATCCCGGCAGGATTGGGCAATTGCCCGTGGTGCACGATCGAACAGGTCGCCGGATACGCGTATTTTTCCCGCCCGCAGACGCAGTGGCTCTCCCAGTGGCAGAGCCCGGACGGGCTGCTGGCGCCGTTGGACGCGGAGCTGGCGGCGCTGCCGTCGGCGCGGCAGCCCGAGGAATGGCAGTCGCCGCAGGGCATGGAGGCGGCGATCGCGACCGCGCGCGCGCTGCTGCAGGCGGAGAGGCCGCCGGATTTGGTCGGCTGGTACCTGGCGCTGGGCGGTGGGCTCGTGGCGGTCGGCGGCGTGTCGATGGCGCTGTTCCAGCCGGCGCGCGGGGTGCTGGTGGCGGCGGCGGGCGTGCTCGCGCTGGTGGCCGCGCGCTGGTTGACGGCGCGGCGCCAAGTGCCGTGGCATCGCGTGTCCGAAGAGATCAACGGCAAAATCAATGAGATGCGTGAGATCGAGGCCGAGTGGAAAGGCGAAGCGCTGCGGTTTCGCGACCAGGATCGCCGGCTGCGGGCGTGGCTGGCCGACCTGCGCGGTCAGGTGCTGGCGATTGGCGGGCAGCGGCAGCGCGAGATCGACAAGCTGGAAGGGAGTCAGGTCTCGCAAGGGCTGCGCGCCGGGCTTGTGCGCTTTGACCTTGTGTCCGCGACAATTCCGCACGTGCCGGTCGAGAAAAAGCGCGCGCTGGCGATCCGCGGCGTCCTGACCGCGGCGGATCTGGACCGCACGCAGCTTGCGGCGATTCCGGGGCTGGCAGATGTGCAGATCGACGCGCTGATCGCCTGGCGCCACAGCATGGAAGCGCAGCTGACCGGCGCGCGGGCGCACGGCCCGAACGCAGCGCAGCTGTCGGCGATTGACGGCAATTTTCAGCAGATGCGCGAGAACTTGCTGGCGGAAATGCGCGGTGGTCTCGGGACGTTGCGCGATTCTGGTCAGCTGGCGGACGCGCGGATGGCCGAGCTGGTCGAGCACGGTCGGCAGGCGGGGCTGGCGCTGCAGACGCGCGTGGAAGCGGTGCGGCGGACGTTCATCGAGGATTGATTGCCGCGGCTGGCAAAGCCTGCGAGCATGCCGGCCGCCGCTGCGTCGTCGATGGCGCAAAAGACATTGATGCTGTTGCAGAAGACGCTCATTTTGCCCGAAGACGAACCGCGCCTTGATTTGGCCGTGCAGCGTTTGACGGAGGTGACGCGCTCCGAGCTGCGCGGGCTTTTTGACCATGCGTGCGTGCGCCTGGATGGCCGCGTGTGCCCGCACCCGACCGCGTCCGGGCGCGCGGGCCAGACGCTGGAAGTGACGTGGGAGGCTGGGCGGCGCTACAAGGAAAAGCCCAAGGAGCGGCAAAGTCGGGAATTTCTTGTGGCTTTTGAGGACAGGCACCTGATTGTCGTGAACAAGCGCGCGGGCGTCCTGAGCGTGCCGACCGACCGCAAGGAGGACGACACGCTGGTGCACGCGGTGGCGCGGCATTTCAGCCGCGGCGAGCGGATTACCCACCGGGCGTGGATCGTCCACCGGCTGGACCGCGACACGTCCGGGCTGCTGGTGTTCGCGCGTACGGAGGCGATCGCGGCGGCGATCAAGGACCAGTTCGAGGCGCGCAAGCCGGAGCGCGAGTACGTCGTGATTGTCGCCGGGCACGTGCCGGTGGACGCGGGCACGCTGCGCAGCTACCTGGTGACCAATGACGACCTGGACCAGTATTCCACGCTCGTGCCGGGCGAGGGCAAGCTGGCGATCACGCACTTCAAGGTCGTCGAGCGGCTGCGCGGCGCGACGCTGCTGACAGTGAACCTGGAGACGGGCCGGCGCAACCAGATCCGGGTGCATTTTGCCGAGCGCGGCCATCCGGTGCTCGGCGACGCGCGCTACAAACCGGCGCAGGCGGCGCATCCGGGCTGGCGCGAGAAGCGGCTGGCGCTGCACGCGCGCACGCTCGGCTTTCGCCATCCGGTGACCGGCGAGGCGCTGCGGCTGGTGGCGGAGACGCCGGTGTGTTTTGCCCAGTTCGTCCGCGAAAATCGCTGAATTCGGGCTCGGGACCGCGCGAATTCGGCGTTCGGACCCGGTCAGGTTCCGCCGCTATTCCTGCGGATCGATCGCGACAAATTCCGGCTGAGTCGTGAGCAAGCAGTCGTCCGCGCGGGCCGCCGGATCGCCGTGGTGCGTGAACCGGAAAGTTGAGTAATGGCCGTCGCAATCCGCGTCGCCGTACGCCGAGACCTCCAGGGTCGCGTTGCCCAGCGTGCCGCTCGCCTTGAACTCGTAGACAAACCAGCTCGGCTCATCCAGCTGAAATTTCAAGGTTTTCCATAGCGAGCGGTTCCATTCGATCTTCGCCGGATCGCAGCGGCCTTCGCCGTCGTTCACGCTCGGGTCGCAGCAGCTCTTGGCGAGCGTTGAGCGGATCTCGCCTTGCGGAAACTGGCAGATCATCCGCTCGCCGCCTTCGCCGAGCTTGGGCTTGACGTAATAGACGTCAGAAATCCGCACCAATTTCGCTAGGTTGAGGATCGCCTCCTGCGCGTGCGCGCGGCGCATCAGCACCGGCACGCCCCAGGCGATCGACACTGCGCAGGCCAGCGCGAGGATCGCTGCCACCATCTGCCGCGAATTCATGGGCACCCACTTTGCGAATCGGTCGGACAAGCGTCCCAGCCGCCCACGCGGGCGCTGCGTCGCGCCAAGCGTAGCCAGCCTGCGGCCATGCGGCAATCAGGCGTTCAGGCCGGTCGTCACGCGCTGCCAAGCGGCATAATACGTCGCCATTTTCACGTCATACGCGTTTTGCGCGTATGCCGGACCGTTGTAGAGCCGGGCAAAATTCGGCCAATCCTTGGCCTGCGCCGCCTGCAGAAGTGCTTTGGACGTGCGAATGAACTCGAAAAAGCCGATCGCCTGCGCGTCGTCTGACCCCGAAAGCGCCGCGAACATCTTTTGCGCATCCGCGTAGCCCAGCCGCACCGCGTTGAAGCCCATGACCTGCGCGGCGCCCATGCTGATGCTGTCAAACGCGGCCTGCTCATTGATCGCCTTGGCCGCCGCAAAAGCCTGCCATTCCGCCGCCTGGTTGGTGTGCGTGTCGGCCACGGTTTGCTGGGTGTACTTGTGGAACACCGCGGGCTCGAAGCGAATGGTCATCTGCCCGCCCTTCTGCCCGCGCCCGCCGGTCTCGGTCATCATGCACGCCGCCGCCACGCCGGGTTCTATGCCAACGCGCGCGGCCTGCGCGACGATCAGCGGGCCCTTGGCGTTGTACAAATCCGCCGCCATCCGCTCCGCCGGCGCCTTGCCCACGGCTTTCTTGGCATCGGGTGACAGCGGCGGCGGTGCGTGCTCCGGCTGCCCAGGCGGCGGCTGGGTGGTCCGCGCCGCGACGGTAGGCGTCCGCGGCGTCGCGGCGCGCAGCGGCGGAATCACGAGCACAGTCCCCACGCGCACCGCGTTCGCGTTCGGCACGCGCGCGCGGTTGGCCTGCCACAGTTCCACCCAGCGCTGGCCATCGCCGTACTGCGCCGCGGCGATGTCCCACAGCGTCTGCCCCGGCGCCACCACCACGGTCGGCAGCGACGAATCGACGCTATCCGGGCGCGCGGCATTCGCTTGCTGTTGACCCTCCGAGCGCTGCGTTGCCGCCTGAGCCGCCTGAGCGCGCTGTGCCGCGGGCTGTGGGCCGGGCTTGTGCTGCAGGTCTTGCGCCATGGTCGCCTCCGGTCCCAGAGCTACCGCTAAATCGCTTCAGGCACAAGCACTTCCCGCGTCAAGTTGCGCACGCCGTCGGGCAGCACGTGCAGATCGTCCTCAATGCGCACGCCGCCAAAGGGCCGCAGCGCGTCGATCATCGGCCAGTCCAGCAGCGCCGCGTGTGGGCCCTGCCGCAGCGGTTCCAGCAGCACCGGGATGAAGTACACGCCCGGCTCGATCGTGAACACCTGCTGCGGCGCGATGATCGACGTGTTGCGCAGCCACGGGTTGTCGGCCTTGGGCGGAACCAGCGCGCAGCCCACGTCGTGGCACTGCAGCCCCAGCGAATGGCCAAGCCCGTGCGGCAAGAACGCCCGGCTGAGCTTGTGCGCCGTCGCCTCCGCCACGCTGCAGCGCAGCAGCCGCAGGTCGCACAGTAGCTGCGTCACGTCTTCGTGCGCCCGCTCGTGGAGTTCCTCATAGGGCAGCCCGACGCGCACCGAGCCGCACAGCGCCTGCTGCAGCCTGTCCACGCCGGCCACGAGCTGGCGAAACAGGTCCGCCGCCGCGCCCGGGCCGCGCACCCACGTCCGCGTCACGTCCGACGCATAGCCAAAATGCGTCGCGCCCGCGTCGACAAGCAGCGAGCCGGCGCCCGTCGCCGCGCGGCCATAGGAAATATGATGCAAAGTCGCAGCGTTGGCGCCGAGGGCCACGATATTTTTGTAGGGCGTCTCCGGGTCGTCCTGCCCGGTCGCGCGCAGGTACGCGAGGTGCAGGTCCAGCTCGCTGGCGTCGCTGTGCTGAAACGCCTCGCGCAGCGCACTGTGCCCTGGCGCCGCCCGCCGGTTCGCTTCGGCCAGGCACGCGATCTCGTACGGCGACTTGTGCACGCGCAGCGCGTCCAAATGCTCAAGCAAATCAGCGGGGTTGATCGCCGCGTCCGCCAACCGCCAGGACGCCGCGCGCGCGCGATCCTCGCCGATGAACGCCACGCGCCCGCGCGGCAGCCCGTCGCGCACCTGCTCCGGCTGGCCCAGCGCGCGCACGTCAAACTGTGGCCAGACGTGCGGCGCATCGAGCGGCGGCAGCGCCTCCCAAAAACTCCCGGCGTCGAGCCTGTGCAGCACGGGCCGCTGGCCGGCGACCACCACCAGCGCGCAATCCGGCTGCGCCAGCGGCAGCCAGTGCTGGAAATGCGGGACGGGCCGCAGCGGCCAGTACTGATCGTCAAATTGCGAGCGCTTCAGCGCGGTTCCGGAGTGAATGACCACCGCGTCCCAGCCGGTCGCCGCCAGCGCAGACGCGTAGCCGGTCGCGAGCCGCGCCACGTGATCGCGGTAAAGATCCGCCAAGCCATTCAATTCTTGCATGAAATTCGCTCAGTCGTTGTCGGCGGAGATGCCCGTGCCGCCCGCCGGCGCTACGCCAGCCACCGCAGTCGGCGACACCAGGTGCTTGGCGACCAGCCAGCCAGGCCAGAACTGCGCCGGATTCGCCCGCGCGCCACGGCCAATCACAAGTTTTTGCTGGGCAATCCGCTCAATCCAACGCGAGGCATTGTCGCGGTAAGGCGCCGGCAGCAGCAGGGCGCGCACCAGATCCGGCAGCGCGCCGCGATCGAGCGTGGCCAGCCGGATGCCGCGCCGCGCCAGTCCCACGAGCGCCACGGCGTCGCGACTCGCATCCTGCGGCAATTGCTCCAGAAAGTGCTGCCAGACCACGCGCTCCAGATCGCGGCCAATGTTGTCCGCCGCCATGTCCGCCATCGACTCGATGCCCATCCCGGCCAGCAATCCCGGCTCCGCCAGCAGATCCGCGGTCGTGCGATTCGCGATGCGCCCCAGCGTTTCCCGTGCGGAATCGCGGACATCCATTCGATCATCGGTCAGCAGCGGCAGCACGGCCCGCGCGACGGCAAACGAGCCGGAATCGGCCAGCAGTTCGGCTGCGGTCTTGCGCACCACCACAGTCGGCGCGTCGAACCGCTCGCTCTCCAGCACGCGGAAATCCTGCAGCCGGGCCATGACTTGCGGCAACGCGTCCAGAGCCACCAGCGCGCGCAGCTCGGCCAGCGCCACTGCAGCGTCCACTTCACCGTCCAGACCGCGATTCAGCGCCGCCACCGCGCCCGGCGGATTCCACTGCGCCAACGCCTCCGCCGCCGCTTTGCGCACGTCGCCATCCACGTCGCCCAGCGCTTTCTCAATGCCGGCAATCGACACATCGTCGCGGTACAAGGTCAGCAACTGCACAGCACCCGCGCGCACTTCCGCCCGCCCCGACCGCAGCGCCTGGCGTATCGCCCCCAGCCGCGCCAGCACGCCCGGCGCGCGCCCGACCGCGTCCACCGGCGCGCGCGAGGCGTCCAAGCAGCCTTCGGTCATGTCGTCCGCCGTGCAGCCGATCCGGATGTGCAAGTGGTCGTCGTGCGGCAGCGCGCCGTGCGGCTGGGCCAGGACGTTGGCCGCCTGGGCAATCAGCTCCTTGGGCTCTTTTTTCTCTTTCGCAAACCGCAGGATCGCCTCTCGCAGCCACGAGGCCACGAACAAGTGCTGGATATCCGGACGGTTGGGACAGCTCAGCAGCGCCTTGACCAGGTACCAATTCGCCGCGGTGTCAAAGTGCATCGGCGACGGCGAATCAACGGCCTGCATGTCCCGGCCAAAGTGGTACAGGTGCTCCGGCACCGCGACCGCGCCCGTGGGCGTCCGGGCGTAAAACGCCAGATCACCGTCGCGGCCGTTATGGTGCGACACGGACCACGGCAGCGGACCGCCACCTTGCCGCGACAAGTTGCCTATCCCCAGCTTTTGGCCGCGCACTTCGTGGTCGACGGATTTCGCGGCGCACATCAGCAGATCGCGCATCTCGTCGGTCGTGAACCGTGTCTGGCGATCGGCGACCTTGACGAGCACGTGATGATGCGCACCTTCTACTGGAATTTCAGCGGCTTGCACCAGAAAACCGCTGGTAACGGTGCCCACCGAAATCGACCCCTTGGCGTGGCTGGCGAGCCGCGGATAAGGCTGTTCGCCGAGCGGCATAATCAGCGGGTGCAGGCCCTGATCGAGTTCCTGGCGATCCTCGCGGTGACTGGACTCCGCGACTCGCAGATCATCTTCAATTTCATTGGCTTCAGTCGGCCATTCCCGCGACTGACGCGGCGCGAGCTCGCCCAGCGAGAGCCATTTCCCGGGCGCCTCGTCGCCGGTTTGGGACGCCGCTTCCGGCAACGGCGCACCCTGCACTTGCGGCAGCGTTGACGCACACGTCGCCAGCGTCAACGCGCTGCCGATGAACGTCAAGTTCGCCAAAAGCTTGAGAAACCGCTGGTTGTGCACGAAAAAGCCCACCTTGGCTGGCACGCACGCCGCCACGGACAAGATAGCAACCGGCGGCCGCGCGTCCAGCGAAAACGCGTTAAGTACCGCAAACGCTCGCGCCGTCAACCCGCGGATCGCGCTTTCTGGGCGTGGACGTGAAACGTGGTGCGCAGAAAGGACGCCATGTAACTGACCGCGCTGATAAGGGAAAAGACCATGCTAATGAGCAACAGCACCATGCCGACCCGGTGGTAGTCGACGGTGCCAGCAAAGAACAAAAAGTCGGTCTGGGCGGGAAAATGTACCAAAAGTCCAATTAATCCACACATCTGCAGCGCGGTCTTCCACTTGCCAAAGCGGTCGGACGGCAGCACAAAGCCCTCTTCCGCCGCCAGCGCGCGCAGCCCGGTAATCGCCACCTCGCGCGAGAGCAGCAGCACGACGAGCCAATCCGGCGTGCGATCCAGCGCGACCAGCTCGATCAGGCACGCCATGACCAGCAGCTTGTCCGCCAGCGGATCGAGAAACCGGCCAAACGCCGACTGCATGTCCAGGTTGCGCGCCAGCCAGCCGTCCAGAAAATCCGTCACCGACGCCGCGGCAAACAGCGCCGTCGCCCAGAAGGCCATGCGCCGCGCAAGTGCGGGTCCAGACTGCAGATCGTCGCTCGCCGCCATGCACCAGATAACCAGTGGAATGACGGCGACGCGGCCCATGGTCAGCATGTTCGGCAGGTTGAAGATCTCGTCCCGCAGCGCGGAACGCGGCCCGCGCCCTCGCTTTTTCTTGCGCCGCAACTTGTTGTCTTCCGCCACGAGCGACCTCCACGGCCAGCGAGCATACACCGGAGCGCCCAGCGCGGGAATGCGATGCGCGCACGACGGGTTGGACAGCGCAGGGTGTTGCCGCGACGCGTGGTCCCGCTACACTGGCGGGCAGAGCGTCACGTGCGGGGACGCGCAGGCCAGCGCGCCGCCTTGGGCGGACCAGCAAACAGTGGGGAAATGGCTAGTCTTCTTGAATACATCGGGATCGGACTTCTGGGCGGGCTCATCCTGAACGTGATGCCGTGCGTGCTGCCGGTGCTGACGATGAAGCTCTTTCACGTGCTGGAGCACGGCGCCGGCGACGCGCGGGCGCGCAAGCTGCACGGTGTGGCGTACGCGGCGGGCATCCTGACCGCGTTTCTGGTCCTGGCGATCGCAGTCATCGCGCTGCGGGCGTCGGGCGAGCGCGTGGGCTGGGGCATGCAGTTTCAGCACCCGCCGTTTGTCGCCACGATGATCGCGCTAATTTTCGCCTTTGGTCTCAATGCCCTGGGCGTGTTCGAGCTGAACATTTCTGTGCATGGCCATCACCACCAGGGTTATACGGCCTCGTATTTCAACGGGATTTTTGCCGCGGTCATGTCCACCCCGTGCTCGGCGCCGTTTCTCGGCACGGCGGCGGCTTTTGCGCTGGGCGCCGGCGCGATCTGGTGGCAGACGCTGGCGATGTTCCTGGCGATCGGCCTGGGCTTGTCCAGCCCGTTTCTGGTCGTCAGCTTCATTCCGAGCCTGGCCAAAGCGCTGCCGCGGCCCGGGCCGTGGATGGAGACTTTCAAGTCGCTGATGGGCTTTACGCTGCTGGGCGCCGCGGTTTGGCTTTTTGGCACGCTGCAAGCGCAGGTCACGGCGGCGGCGGCGCGCGACTTCTTGGCGTTTTTACTTGTGCTGGCGATCGCGCTGTGGGCCACGCACCACTTTGGCGGCGTGATCTACGGCGACGCGCGGCGGCTGACGGTGCGGCTGATCGCGCTTGGCGTCGTTGTTGCGGCGGGGACGCAGACGCTCGGTCTGGAAAAACCCGTGCGTCAGGTGGCGGCGCCGATCGCGATGGGAACCCAGCCCGCCCGGGCGGCGGAGCGGATCGCGTGGACGCCGTTTGACTTGAAGCAGATCGGCGCGGAGACCAAGCGCGGTCGGCCGATCTTCGCTGATTTTACGGCGGAATGGTGCGCCAACTGCAAGACGAACGACAAGCTCTTTGTGGACACGCAGCCGGTGCGCGATCGCCTGCGCAAGTCGGGAATTCTGCCGATGAAGGCGGACTTGACCAACAACGACGACGCGCTGTGGGATGAGGCCAACGCCCTGGGGCGCACCGGAATTCCGATCTACGTGCTGTATCTGCCTGATGGCACACGGGATCTGCTGCCGGAAGCGATCACGACGGACATGCTCGTGGCGCATCTGGACGCTGCTGCAAAGAAATTTCCGCCGGACCGGGTCGCCGGCCAATAGCCAAACCGCGCGCGCTTTGTGACCTTGTGTTCGCGCCACGCTGGAGAAATCGGAGTGGAGAAGTCGTTGACAGCATGGAGCCGAAGCCCTAGACTTCGCCTCCCCAACCGGCGGGTTAACCCGTCGGAGACAGGCGCGTAGCTCAGCTGGTTAGAGCACCACGTTGACATCGTGGGGGTCAGCGGTTCAAATCCGCTCGTGCCTACCGGGGAAAAGTTGGTTGCAGCGCAAGTGCGTGAAAACCGACAAGATTGGTTCACCAGTCAGTTCGTTTGAGCGGGCTGACTTCGCCAAACCGGCTGTCCAACAGCCACGCTGGCCACCGCAAAGTGGCCGGTTTCGGCAGACAGCGCTTCCAAAAGGTTCACATGGCAGGTCCGTACAGCTCGGCCCCAGATCCCTCGCGCGGCGCTCCTCCAGGAGCACCGGCCGGCGATCCGTCGCGCGGTCCCAGCGGTCCGTCTGGCCCCGGCGGTCGCGGCGGAGCGGATCAGGACGCCCGCAATCGCGAGCCGCGGGTCAATCACCGCATTCGCGTGCCAGAAGTGCGTCTTGTCGGCGTCGAGGGCGATCAGCTCGGCATCGTCGGCATCGATGAAGCGATGCGGATGGCGACCGATCTGGGCGTGGATCTGGTGGAAGTGGCCGCGGCCGCCCGTCCGCCGGTCTGCCGGTTGATGGACTACGGCAAGTTCAAGTACTTGCAGAAGAAACGCACCGCGGACGCCAAGCGTTCGGCGACGCACGTGGAAGTGAAAGAGGTCAAGCTGCGGCCCAAGACCGACCACCACGACTACGAGACCAAGATGAACCAGGCGCGGCGCTTTCTCTCGGAAGGCAACCGCGTGAAAGTGACGGTGATGTTTCGCGGCCGCGAGATGGCGTATGCCAACACGCAGCGCGAGCGCCTGATGGAAGTGGCGACTTTGCTTGCGGATTGCTCAGCCCTGGACGTGACGCCCAAGGTCGAAGGCCGCAACATGTCGATGATGCTGAACCCGAAGCGGACCGGTGGCGCTGCCAAGCCTGCTGCGGAGCAGACGGCACCGGCGCCCACGCCTGCCGCGGCCCAGCCGGTTGCACCGGTTCAGCCGTCGCACCAGCCGCACCAACCGGCGGTACAGACGCGCGGCTCGCAAACCCGCGTGCCAAGCCCCACAGACCGCGGTCCGTCAACAGGCGGAAACGGCTAAACAAGGTCCTCGACCTGAGCGCGCGCCGGTTTGCGGACAACTGGCGCGTCTGGAATCACACGACCGGAGACGGTCGTCGCCCGCGAATGGAGACGGCAATGCCCAAGATCAAGACCCGCCGCTGCGCTGCCAAGCGCTTTCGCATCGTCGGCAACGGCCGCATCAAGTGCGGCAAGGCCAACAAGCGGCACCTGCTGTCGAACCGTACGACCAAGCGCAAGCGTCAGCTGCGCGCCCCGGGCGTCGTTCCGGCCGGCCTGGAGCGTTCGATCCACCGGCAGATTCCGTACGGCTAGTCAGTGTGGCTGAAGCGGTTTGCGGCGCCTCTGCGTGAATACGGCATGGGGACTGCAAAAAATCGCGAAGGCCATCAGAATTTGGCTGACACCGTGGGGCAATTGGGCTACGATGCCCAAACCTACGGACCCAACCTTCATGGTTGGGCGGCCGCAAGTCTAGCCCGACCATTCTGGTCTGGCTCGTTCGTCAGGAGAGGGTGAGATGCCACGCGTCAAAAGAGGCTTTAAGGGCCGCCGTCGTCACAACAAAGTCTTGAAAATGGCCAAGGGCATGCGGGGCGCGCGTTCGCGTTTGTTCCGTACGGCTCGCGAACAGGTCTACCGTGGCCTGAAGCTGGCTTTCAAGGAGCGCAAGCGCAAGAAGCGGGAATACCGCGCGCTGTGGATCGTTCGCATCAACGCGGCGGTCCGGCAGCTTGGCACGCGCTATTCGGTGTTCGCTGGCTGGCTGAACAAGTCGGGCGTCGGCATCGATCGCAAGGCGCTGGCTGAGCTCGCTTTGAACGATATGGATGCGTTCAAGGCCGTGTTCGAGCGTGTTCGGACGCTCGGCGCCACGGCTTGATCGCAGCCACTTCGGCAGGCCTGGCTTTGGGCCAGGTCAGCTCTGTGTGGGGGGCGCCGTCCGTGCAAAGCGGGCGCGCGCGGTGTGAGAACAGTGTGGGTACAGAACGTGTTCGACAGGTACGACTGTTTTTTTGGTTTCCTGACGGTATCTCGGGCAAGTGCCCGCGACGCCGTCGCGTTTCTTGATCGCCCCTAACCATGCGATCGGTCCCCTGCAGCCCTCGGCGACAACGACGTGCGCGTTGAAGTGCGAGGCGGCACCGGGCCAAACCTGCGGGCGGTAGTGGACCGCCTTCAGGATCAACCTGCAGCTAAATGAGGATATGAGCCATGACCAAGGCAGACATCATCGAGACCGTGTACGACAAACTGGGCGGCTACTCCAAGCGCGAAGCGGCCGAGCTGGTCGAGATCGTGTTCGAGACCCTCAAGGACACGCTGGCGAAGTCCGAGAAAGTCAAGATCTCGGGTTTCGGCAACTTCGTGGTTCGCGAGAAGAAAGCCCGCATGGGCCGCAATCCGCAGACCAAGAAGCCGATTGAAATCTCGGCCCGCAAGGTGCTGACGTTCAAGCCGTCGCAGGTCCTGAAGACGACGCTGAACAAGTAAGTTCGGCGGCATCGTTCGACGTCAGGCCAGCCGTCTCTCCGTGAGTCGGCTGGCCTGACGCATTTTTGCCGTTCGCCACGCGGTTGTGCGGCGTGCGCGATTCGGGCTACGCTGGCGTCCGGAGGTTTGCATGGCCCAGGAATTGCCGATCGTGTTGCCACAAGGGCGCAAGGCGCCGGACAAGCACTTCTTTCGCATCGGCGAGGTGGCTGATCTGCTGGGCGTGGAGCCGCACGTCGTGCGCTTTTGGCAGCAGCAGTTCGCGCAGGTGCGGCCGGAGCGGTCCAGCACCGGGCGGCTGTTGTTCGGGCGGCAGGCGCTGGCGCGGTTGGCGCGGATTCGCGCGCTGCTCTATGACGAAGGCTTCACGATCGCCGGGGCCAAGAAAGCGTTGACCCACGAGGCGGGGCCGACCAAGCCGCCGGAGATCGTCTACGTCGAGACGAAAGTGGCGCAACCGCATGATGACACGCAAGAAAAAGCGCTGCGCGTCGAGGCTGACCGCCTGGAACGCGAGGTCCGCGCGCTGCAAGCCCGCCTGACGGCGTCGGAAGCGAGCGAAGCGGCGGTGCGGCGGCAGCTGGCGGGGACAGAGGCGAGGCTGGACGCGGAGTTGCGCGCGGCGCTCGGCGAAGTCGAAGCGCTGCTGACGGTGTGGCCGAGCTGAACCCGCTGGAAAGGACAGAACTCCCGGCGGCTGGCCTGTGAACTGGCCGTCCGTTGTGCTATTCACCGCGCCCGCCCACGCGGCTGCGACCCGGAATCACCATGGAATTGGATCACCCGCCGGTTGGCCCGGCTGACAAGCGCGATGCGGAACGCGAGGAACGCGCCCGGGAAATCTGCGGGCAGCTGCTGATCGACCGGTGGGTCGCCAAGCGCGCGTGCCGCGATCTGCTGCTGGACGACGAGTTGCGCGCGATGGTCTCGCGGCGGCTCGACGGCGTGGGCCTGGAGCTGGTGGAGTCCTTTACTTCCGACTACTTTGCCGTGCGCTTGCGCCGCGACATCGAGGCCGATATCCGCCTGGACTGGGCGACCAACGCGCGCGTGCCGCGCGGCGCCGTGGCACTGCTGGTGATTTTGTGGGCCAAGCTGGTGCTGCCCAAGCGGATCGCGTCGACCGAAGCCGCGCTGAAGCGCCACGATGCGGAAGCGGCGGTCGACCCGAACGCGGCAGTCGAAAATGGGCCGATTTCCCTGCCGCGCGACGCCCTGTACGCAGAATTTGGCCGGAAATTCGGCAAGACCGCGTTTGCCCGCTATTTGGGGCAGCTCAAGACGGCGGGCTTCATCCGCGAGGATCGGCGCGGCAACCTCTCTGAAGGCCCGGTGCTGGATCTGCTGATCGACGGCGTGCAAATGGCGCAAAAGCTGCGGGATTCCGTGCTGTGGGACGTGCTGGAACGCGGCGGGCTGGACATGCCGGAGCCGCTTGAAACGGACGACGGCCACGACCCGGGCGACGACGAGGATTGAGCGTAAACATGCCGACTTGCTTAAAATGTCAGACAGTTGGGCTCAGCCCTGTTGCATTTCGGACTGGGACCGCGAGCGTGCACCTCTGGTGCCACGCCGCGGATTGAGACCGGATGATCTCGAACGTCGGTCGGAGTGCGTATGTTCACGTTCAAATGGCTCGAGTTGATGAATTGGGACTTCTGGGGGCACATTCGCCTGCCGGTGGACGAACAGGTCGTGCTGATCGCCGGGCCGAACGGCTCAGGCAAGACGACGCTGTTGGACGCGCTGCGCGTGCTTCTGAACGCCCGCAAGCTGTCGACCGCGCGCAAAATGCCCCAGTATTTGCGCGATGATACGGGCGTGGCCATCGTCAAGGCGGTGGTCAGCAATCCGCTGAAACGCGGCACGGGGCGGCGGCCGTTTTCCAGTCGCGGGCTGTACGATGAAGACGTGACGCTGGCGTGTATTCTTGAGCGAAAACAAGGACAATGGCAGCGACGCTACCACATCCTATCGGGCGACGCGTCCATCGAGCAGCTGCGCGCGGCGCCGCACGGCATGGGGCCCGAGGAGTACTCGCGGGCGCTGGAAGAGGCGGGCACGCCGCGGACGCTCCTGAAGATCCTGGCGCTGGAGCAAGGCGAGACCCACAAGCTGGCGCAGCGCACGCCGGAGCAACTGCTGGAATACGTGCTGGAATTGCAGGGCGACAAGCAGGTGCTGGATCGCTACTCGGACGCGCGGGGCACGTATTTGGCCGGCGAGCGCGAGCTGGAGCAATTTGATAACCGCTTGAAAACCATGGCGTTGCACGTCGACGTGCTGCGGCGCGACGCAGACCAGTTCCGCGAATACCAGTCGCTGGTGGAGCAGGAGAAGGAGTTGCGCGACGTGCGGCTGCCGGCGGCGCGGCTCAAAGCCGTGATGCGCGAGATGGCGGACCTGACGCGCGAGCTGGAGCGCGCCGAGGCGCTGCTCAAGGCCGCGGAGGGCACGCTGCACGGCTTTACCGGCGAGGCGGAGACGCTGCAGGCGGACTCGGAGGCCATCAAGAAGCGCATCGAACAGACGCGCGTCGATTACCAGACGCTGATGAAAGACAAGGAGCGGCTGGACGGCGAGCACCGCGACTTGAAGCGCTACGAGGCCGAGCTGGCGGAGCTGGGGCCGTCGCAGCAGGCGGATCTGGCGGCGGTGGAAGTGCTCAAGGCCGAGCGCGAGAAGCATGTGGCGGCGGAAGCGGGGACGCGTCGGCAGCTGGGCGAAGTGATTGAGCAGGTCAGCCGGCTGCGGGCGGAGCTGTCGACGCTGGACACCGGCACGGCGCGCCGCAATCCGCCGGAGAACAGCCAGCAAGTGCTGCGTGAGCTGAGTCGCGACGGCATCCAGGGCACGCTGGTGGCGGATTGCCTGGAGATTCAGGATCCGCACTGGCAAGTGGCGGTGGAGTCGATCCTCGGCTCGGCGCGGTTTACGGTGCTGGTGGACGGCCAGCACGAGCTGGCAGGGCGCAAAGTTGGCCAGCGGCTGAAATACCGCAATTATATCGCGGCTTGGGAGAGCGCCAAGCGCCATCCGGTGCGCGCGGGATCGGCGCTGTCGGTGGTGACGCTGACAGACGCACGGTTGCCGGAATACATCGTGCAGATGTTGGCCAGCGTACAACTCGTGAATTCTGTGGAAGAAGGTCACACGCTCGGCCGCCAGACCAGCATCACGCCGGACGGGTATCGCCAGGACACGCGCGGCGGCATCTTCGTGGGCACCAGCGATTTGTACTGCGGCATCTCGGCCGGTGGTCATCGAAAAGCCCAGGTGGAATCAGAGCTTGGCAAGCTGCGGCAGCTGCGCGAGAGCCTGGAAGCCTCGGTCGCGCCGACTACCCGGCGGATCGCCGCGATCGACGAGCAACTCGTGCAGGCGCGGGTGGCGGATCGGCTGCTGCTGAAGATCGGCGACCCGGCGTTGCTCCGCGAAAAAATTGAGAAATTGACGGCGGAACGCCGCGCCAGCTCTGAGCGGCTTGTGGCGATGCTCGGCGCGGTGGACGCCGACAACGCGCTGGTGCTGGACAAGCAGCAGCGCGTCGCGCTTTTGGAATACCGCAATCGTGAAGCGCTGTTGGAGCGCGATCGCGCGCGGACGACGGTCGGCTCGGTCACCGCCAAGCACGGGCGGCTGGCGCTGGAGTTCGAGGAGCTGCGGCTGCAGGTTCGCCCGGAGATGCAGACCGATGCGGCGCTGGAGCTGCTGGAGTCGGAAATTTCCCTGATCGAGCGGCTGAATTTGCTGCGCGAGCGCGTCCAGCGCTTCGAGGGCAACCGGGACGCGCGCGCGCTCCAGGTGTGGGAGCGCGCGGCTTCCGAGCTGCAGGACCACGAGCGGGCGCTCACGGCCCAGCGGCGCGAGCTGGCGGCGGGCGCGGATGAGCTCAAGCTGGCGCGGCAGGCCTACAAGCGCGTGGTTCAGGAGACGATTCGCCGCTACCGGCAGAACGTGACGCGCCTGGGCGAGCTGTGCCGGGTGGAAGTGCAAGTCAAGATTCCTGGGGCGGAATTCCTGAAAGATGAGAACGACGACCTGATCGGCAAGGCCGGGCTGGAAGTGCGCATCGGTTTTGACGGCAAGAAACCGGTGGCGGTGGATGATCCGAAGCTATCGGGCGGTCAGTCGGTTGTCGCGTCACTCATCTTGCTGATGGCGCTCACGATGCAGGAAGGCGAATCGGCGGCGGGCTTTTTCATCCTGGACGAGCCGTTTGCCCACTTGTCCGTCGAGCGCATCGACGAGGTCGCGCGGTTCCTCACCGTGACCCGCGCGCAGTTCCTGATCACCACCCCGACGACGCACAACCTGCTTGTGTACAACCCCGCGGGATTGACGCTGAATTTGCGCAAGAAGGGCGCGACGGAGCGCCACGCGCCGGTGCCGACCTTCCTGCGGCGCTAGATGACGGCGCAGCGTCAGGAAATGCGCAGCTTGCTGGTGCTCGCGGCGCCGCTCGTCGTCGCGCAGCTGGCGCAGATGGCGATGGGCGTGGTGGGCACGATGGTCGCCGGCCAGCTCGGCGTGCGGCAGCTGGCAGCACAGGGACTTGGCGCGACGGCGTTTTCGCTTGTGCTCATCATGGCTTTCGGCCTCATGGCCGGTCTGGACCCGCACGTCGCGCGCGCGGTCGGCGCCGGCGAGCCCCAGCGCGCGGGGCGGCTATTCTACCAGGGGCTGTGGACGGCGACGCTGGGCGCGCTGCCGCTGATCGCGCTGATTGTGCTGTCCGGCCGGGCGTTGCGCTGGATGGGCCAGGATCCGCGGCTCATGGCGGACGTCGAGGTCTACCTGGCATGGTCGGCGATTGGCATCCTGCCGGCGATGTGGTTCGCGGCGTCGCGGTCCTTCCTGTCGGCGATTGGCCAGCCGGCGATCGTCATGCGCGCCGCGCTCGTGGCGAACGTGCTGCACGTGGCGGTGTGCCTGTGGCTGGGGCTCGGCGGCTTGGGGCTGCCGCGGCTGGGCATGAAAGGCATTGCAATTGCTTCGGTTGTCGGCCGCGTGCTGATGGTTGGGCTGCTGTGGCTGGGCATCCGGTACGCACGGGCGCTTGGGCCGTTTCGCTCGGCGTTCGCGTGGCCGGAGTGGCCGCTGCTGCGGACGGTGTTGCGCTCCGGGCTGCCGTTGGCGCTGCAGTTTGGCCTGGAGGCGTCCGGTTTCGCGCTTGTCACGTTCTGGATGGGGCTTATCAGCCCGGAGACGCTGGCGGCGCACGAGGTCGCGCTGAACCTGGCGGCGCTCGCGTTTCAGGTGCCGTTTGCGCTGGCGACGGCGGCGGCGATGCGCGTGGGCTACGCGGTGGGGCGGCGGGACACGGCGGGGATCGGTCGGGCGGGCTGGACCGCGCTGCGCGTGGGCGTCGGCTACGCCCTGCTGTCAGGCGGGCTCCTCATGCTGCTGCGCGAGCCGGTCGCCCGGCTGTACCTGCCGCACGCTGACCCGCGTGTGCTGGCCGTGACGTGTCAGTTCCTGGCGATTGCCGCGGCTTTTCAGCTGGCGGACGGCGCGCAAGCGATAGGCTTCGGCGTGCTGCGCGGGCTGGACGACACGCGTGTCCCGGTGCTCTTCAACCTGCTGGGCTTCAGCATGCTCGGGCTGCCGCTGGGTTACTGGCAGGTGTTTGTGCGTCACCGCGATGCCGCGTGGCTGTGGTGGGGGCTCTCGCTGGCGCTTGGCGTCGTGGCAGCGTCGTTGGCGCTGCGGTTCGCTTGGCTCCTGCGGCGGCAGCGGCGCGCAACCGCGATTCGGGGGCGGCCTGTGGACAACCGCACCGCGCGCCCCTAGCATACCGCTCCGGTTGGTCGTATCGACCGACAGAGGCCACGCGTGCGTTTCTTTCCTCCGGTCCCGTGGCGCACCATCCCGCCGAACCTGATCACCGCGACCGCGATGGCTTGCGGTATCTACTCGATTTTCCTGTCCCTTTCCGGCGGCGACCACAGTGACACCAGAATTTTGGGGCATGCCGCTTGGTATGTCCTGCTCTCGACGCTGCTGGACAAGGCCGACGGCAGTGTGGCGCGCGCCCTCAAGGGCTCGTCGGAATTTGGCGTGCAATTCGATAGTTTCGCCGATTCCGTGGCTTTTGGCCTGGCGCCCGGCGCGCTCGTGTTCGCGTCCGCGCAGGCGCTCGCGCCGCTGACCTGGGGCCTGGACGCGCACGTGCTGGGGGTTCCCGCGGTGCCGCTGCTGGCGGTCATCTGCCTGTTGTATGCGATTTTCACGTCGGTTCGCCTCGCGCGCTTCAACGTCATCACCGCGGAGATGGGCCCGAACCTGTTTCTTGGCCTGCCGTCCACGCTGTCGGGCGGGCTGATCTGCAGCGCGTTCCTGACGATCCACGAGCTCGGGCTGGAATCTCCCGCGCTCTACCGGCTTTTTCCGGCGCTGTTGGTGCTGAACGCCGCGCTGATGGTCTCCAACCTGCCGCTGCCCAAGCTGCACCTGAGCGCGCATCCGGCCGCCAAGGGGCTGCAGGTCGGCGCCGCGGTCGCGGTGTACGTGACCGTGCTGGCGCGCACCGGTTTTACCTTTGTGCTCGCGCTGTTGTTGGGCTACTTGGCGTTCGGCTTTGCCGTTCAGGGCCCGCGCATGTGGCGTGAACGCCAGCAGCAAGGATAAGCATGGCGACCTATCTCCAACACCAAACTCTTCCGGTCAGACCTGTTGCATTTCGGACCGGGACCGCGAGCGTGCACCTCTGGTGGCACGCCGCGGATCGGAAACGGTCGATCTCGAACTTCGGTCGGCGTGGCTAGTCAGGCAATACCATGGCGCTCCTCACTCTCGCCGCCGCGGACGGCACCCAGCTCAGCGTGCGCGACACCGGACGCCGCGACGGTCCGACTGTGCTGCTGTGCGACGGCGTCGGCTGCGACGGCTACATCTGGCGCTACCTGCGGCCGCATCTGGAAAAGTCCTGTCGGGTCGTGCACTTTCACTACCGCGGCCACGGCCAGTCGGAGATTCCCGCGGATCGCACGACGCTGACGGTGGAGCAGTGCGCCGACGACGCGTGGCATGTGCTCGACGCGCTGGGCGTGGACCAGGCGGTGCTCGTCGGCCATTCGATGGGCGTTCAGGTGATTCTGGAGGCCGCCTGGCGGCAACGCGCGCGCACCCGGGCGATCGTGGCGCTGTGCGGCGCGTTCGAGCGGCCGCTGGACACGTTTCACGGCTCGGATTTCGGCCACCGCATCCTGCCGCTTGTCACAGGCGCGGCGTTTCGCTGGCCGGGCAAGCTGCGCGACTACTGGCAGCGCC
This sequence comes from uncultured Myxococcales bacterium, assembly GCA_903929795.1. Lineage (GTDB taxonomy): Bacteria > Myxococcota_A > UBA9042 > UBA9042 > UBA9042 > CAIYBN01. The sequence goes on from CAIYWC010000103.1 coordinate 28,657, forward strand.
TGGTGCCGACCGAGCTGGCCTGGAAGATGGCGGTGGCGACCGAGCTGAACGCTGCGATGGTCCGCCGCGACGATTTTGTCCCTTATCTCCAGCACATGGCGCGCATGGACCCCGTGATTTTCGTGCACTATCTGCAAGCCGTCGCGGAACACAGCGCGCGGCCGTGGCTGCGCAGCCTGCAGATGCCGGTGCTTGTCGTGGCGGGCGAGCGCGACAACTTTACGCCGGCGCGCGTGTCCGAGCGGATGCTGCACCTGCTGCCGAACGGTGAATTCTGTCTGGTTCCAGCTGGTTCGCACGCGGCACCGATCGAGCTGCCGGACCTGATCGAGCTCAAGCTCGACGCGTTCGCCCGCCGGCATCAGCTCTGGTAAGGCGCCGTGCAGCGATAACCCGTCGTGTGGGACGCTTGTCGTTTGGTCGCCAAGCGCGCCCGCTGCGCGATCCGCCCGGCGAGATTCGGCTGGGACTTGATCGCGCTGTTCGTGTACGAGCCCTCATCCAAGCCGGGCCTGGCGTCACACGTCGTAGAAGATCGCGTCGTGGACTTTGAGGAACGCGTCGAGAATTCGCGTCTCCTCGTCGCTTAGGTCCTCAAATCGCACGCCCGCGCCGGCCTTGGTGCGGCCCTGGCCGTCGGCGTCAA
>CAIYWC010000104.1 GCA_903929795.1 uncultured Myxococcales bacterium
CCAAGATAAAGTCTTGAATGTAAGAAGCAAATGACGTCTGGAGACAACGGCGATAAGTTCGCCTCTATCGAATCCGCGAGATTCGTAATCAGCAGGTCGACGGTTCAAGTCCGTCTGTTGGCTCCAGCACTTACAGAACACGCACCCCCTCCGGGATAAGGATTGGGATAAGGATTCGAGGATCCTGCTCCGCGGCCTCCGCGCATGACGATCTGCAGCCCCCGGCACGCGTGGTGGCAGCTGATTCAGGTTGCCACATCTGCTGTCGCGCCCATCGCCGAGATCGGCTCGTTTTGGAACCCTGGAATCCGCCCGGCTTCGCGCTGCACCTGACCACATGGAGGCCGCATGGCCAGCACCGAAAGCCAATTCCACATCGCCATGCTCGCGCTGCACCAGCGCGCACTCGATCAATGTGATTACGACGCGAAGCTGTTCAAGACCATGGTGCTTGAGCACGGTGGCCTTGAGGCAGCGCGACGGCTCTTGGCCGCGCCCAAGGTCCACGACGGGCTCGTCAAGCTGTTCGAGAAGCGGCGGTTGGATTTGACGCTTGAGGCGCTCGTCCTGCTGCCCGAGTGGCGGGAGCTTTTCACCTTTGTTGAACGACAGACGGCTCAACGGCGGCTGAGAGAACTTGGCTACGATCCGCGGAGTTAGCCATGCCGCTCTTTTTGGTACGCTGGCCCAACCTGTCCTGCGCGCTCGTCCGTGCCCGTGGCCGCGCCGACCTTCTCGACATCCTGGACGAGCTGGACAACCCGGACGGCGTCGAGATCACGCGCTACAACGGGCCGATTTTCCTCGACTTCACGCTCGCGACCGACCGGCCTTTGCCCATCCGCGACGGCGTCCGCGATGACGACCGTGTGCCGCTGACCGAGCACGACATCGATGTGGGCGACGTTCAGCGTCTGGCCGATGGCGAGTTTCCCGCGGTCCGCATCGCGCCGACTGACACCGGCTCCGCGATGTACAGGGCGTTGCTTTCCGGCGCGTTTCCGCACCTGCACCGCGCCCTATCGGCCGAACGGGAGCCGGACGTTGAGTCGGCCGACGTGGAAGCCGTAAGGGTGGCGACCCGCAAGGAAGCGATGGTGCTGGTGCGGGCATCCTGGCGCTGGGCGGGCGTAGTCCGGTCCGACAACCCGGTGAACGAGATTGCCGCGCGGCTGGGGACGTCGCCGGAACGTGTGCGCGATCTGCAACGCCAAGCCGAGGAAGAGTCGGAGTAGCAAGGGGTCGCGTCTTCGCCGTGAACCGCATCGCTGACGTCACCCGGCAATCGAAAACCACACCTTGCCGTCGTCCTTCACGCGCGCCACCTTACCGCCAGCGACCAGCTTGTCCAGCGTGTTGAAGATCGTCTGCCGCTTCCACTTGCGGTCACATTCCTCCCAAATGTCGCTGACCTGCATCTCGTAGTCCGGATGCCGTTTCAGCAGGTCGAGGATGAACGCCGCCGCGGTACTGCCGGCTTCTGCAGGCTTGGGCTCGCCGACCACCGCGCTTGGCACCGGATTTGGAGACGCCGCCGTTGTTGAGGCCGGTGCCGCCGCTTTGGCCGGCTTCACATTCACTGGCGCAGCACTTGCAGCTGACCACCACGCGCCGCCGTTGACGTTCTTCTTGACCTTGCCGGCCTTGAACATCCGCGCCAGCGAGTTGGCCACGTTGGCCGCGTTCCACTTGTTGTCGCCCGCAGCCACGATTTCCGCGATCCGCCATTCCATGTCCGGCTGGGCAGCGAACAGGTTGACGATGAATTCTGTCACAGTTCCAGTGTACTTTGGCATTTCTTCAGTTCCTCCGCGCAGCCGAAAAGCACAATGGCTTTGCGCGTGCGGAGAACCGCAGTAGCGGCGTTGTTGGTCGTCAAGGCGGGGTTGGGCCCGTGGCGAGGATTCAGAGCCTGCAAGCGGCTTTTCTGCGCGGTTCCCGATGCCGGAGCAACGCCGCGGCGCCGCCCCTGGCGTCTGCTGCTGTTCGACCAACAGGCGAAAGCGGCAAGTTCTTCATCAGCGGCCACACCGTTACGCCTGCGCCCAATCCGCCAGCTGCGATCGCAGGAAATTCAAGCAGTGCCGCTCAGTATCTGGACCGCCATGGCCCCATCCGGGTACCACGTAGCATTCGCCGTCTGGAAAACGCGCAGCGGTCTGCACCGCATCTTTCGCCGAGCACTGGCTGTCGCTACTGCCGACCATCAAACGCACTCGGCGGTCCCGACCAACGCGGTCAATGTGCGTCATCGGATTGGCCAAGACACAGTGATCACCGCCGGCCCGGATTTCATTCAGCGCGCGCGCAAATTGCAGTCCCCCGCGAACGTAATCGGGCAACAGCTGCTCAACCCGCCCCTCATGCCCGACGATGCCGGTCTTGAAGAACCGACCGTAGCTGCCTGCAAACTGGAAGAGATCGGGCTGGCTCATCGCGAGCAAAAGCCGCTGTCCGATGCCGTCGCGAATGAAGGCCTGCGAGGCGTAGATGCCGCCCATGCTGATGCCGAAGAGCCCGCGCCGTGGAGACCCAAGGCCTTGACGGTCAGCTGCAAGGTCAAACGCGGTACGGATGTCGTGGGTCATGGCCTCCACCATCCTGCCCACCAACTCCGGTCGGATCGAGACTTTGCGTCGCAGCAAAGGCACGAGCTGGTCGAGCATGTTGCCTTGCAAGCGCGGCACGAGGCTGCGTTCGCCAGCCAGCGGATGGTCAAACGTGACGCACGCGATGCCCATGTCGAGGAGCGCCGGAATTGCCCAACTGCTCCAGTGCCACGGAGCAGCCATCCCCTGGAGCAGCAACACGACCGGCGTTTCTGCGGCAGTGCGCCCTGCGGGCAAGAACACGAAGAGCGGAAAGCCGGAAAGGCGAGCGTCCACTTCAGAATTGTGCGTGAAACCGTACGGTGCGTGGACCCAATAGCGCAGGCCACGGCGGCCAGCGCAGTCAGCGTCATCGGGTCCGGAAATCTGAGCGGACATCAAGATTTCCTTGCAGAATTCAACAGGCTTGCTTGTGGAGCAGCCAAAGCTTCGGGTCAGGCATCAGCGTCCCTGCGCGAAAGCATTGGAAGCCCACGATTCGGTACTCGCGCTCAAGGAAGCTCAAGAATTGCTTGTTCGTCATGTGTGCCGTTTCAAGGATCGCGGCGATGACAACGGCCTCTGGCGTGAAGAAGACGGTCGCGACGGATAGACTTGCGAGGAAGAACATTGCCACCGCAGTTCCGCCAAAGATCTCGATTCGGTGGTGGCGGTCACGCATCACGGCCCAGAGGTCCTGCGGGCGGTGGACGTAAACTTGGTCGTGCGGGTAGGCCATGGCTTGCTCCGTGGGGGGTACTGGTCTCATGTCAACGGCCACACCAACTGCACCACAGTTCGGCCACAAACTAGGTACCACCCCGCGCAAGCGAAGCGAGCGCATGCCCGCGAGGTCGCGCGCAGCGCGAACAAGCGTACCCGCGCTTACACGCACACCTGACGCCGCAG
>CAIYWC010000105.1 GCA_903929795.1 uncultured Myxococcales bacterium
GACCGCGAGCACGTCGTGCGCCAGTGCCAACGACGTTTCCGGCTTCTTGCCGACGGTCTGCAACGCGAGCGCCAGCGCTTCGCCGAGGAAGGCTTCCAGTCCCGCGCCCGCGGCGTCATCCGGGCTGAGCGCGTGCGTCTTCGCGCGGTTGCCCAGCTGGGCAAGCTCGGCGACCATGAACTCGCTGACAGGCTCGTCGTAGAGACCAGGCGAAAGGTCGGGGCGGCGCCAGGAAGGCATCGGGGGCTCCGGTGGGCAAAGGTGCCGCGCCAGGCTCGCCGGTCCAGTAGGGTGTGTCAAGGCACTGCGCACCGGTCGACCGCCCGCTGCGGGTGCGGTTCGCCGGCCGGTCGCCGTCAAGTTGCAAGCACCTCCCCATCCTTCAGCCGCACCACATTCGCGAACCCCGCGCCCTCCGCGTCCCACGCCACCCCATGAATCGGCACCAACATCCGCGGCTTCATCGCGCTCGCGAACGCGTGCAGATCCGCGACCGACGCGTGCCCAGACGTGTGAATGTGCATCGCACGCGCGCCACCCTGGTCAAACCACGCCTTGAGCGCAACGCCATCGGGCTGCGCCAGATAGCCGCGCCACTGCGAATAGCTCCAAGCGTCCTCATCCGTCGGCCGTACGCCCTTTGACTCGAAGTCGCGCACCATCGATGGCCGCGTCATCACGACCCACCGGCCGCAATTCTCCGCGAGTTTGGCTGCCGACACCCCGTGAGCTGCCATCCGCTCGACGAAGTCCTTCCGGCCTTTGGCCTCATACATGCGCGCCAGGCTCCGTGTGATCACGACCTTGATGTTGTTCCACCCCGCCTGCGGTATCCGCCCCGCCTCGCCAAGCATTTCAAGCACTTCCGCGGTGTAGAGGTCGACCGCCAGCGTCCGCCCGGTCCTGATGCACGCGCGGTAGAGGCTCACTGTGCGGTCGATGTTCTGCGCCGACCAGCACACGAACACGCGGCCCGGCGTCTCCTTGAACAGCGCGACGAAGTCTGCCTCCAGATCGCTCTCGTGCTTTGTCGGCTTGTCGCTGCCGAGGTTCGTGCCCTCCATCAGCAGCACGTCCAGATCCGCCGGCGGCGCGGCCATCAGACGTTCCACCAGCGCGGCTTTGCGACCGTGAATCCGGAAATCGCCGGAGTACAGGATGCGCGTGCCCCCGACCTCGATGAGCAGCATGTAGGAGTCAAACGCCGAGTGATCGGTGAGGTAGGGCGTCACCTTGAACGGGCCGATGTCGATGGCCTGTCCGGACCGCCAGTGTCGATAGTCGCGGTCCGGCGCCGTGCCAAAGATGTTGGCGGTGAGCCGCATCAGCTTGCCGGCGAATTCGCCGGAGTAGACCGGCCAGTCAGCGGGCGTCTCGTCCAGCAGGCCGTAATGGTCCTGGTGCGGGTGGGAAATCAGGACGGCATCCACCGGTCGCTGCTTGTCGAGCGTGGCCGGCAACAGGTTCGTCGCCTCGCGAGGCGCGTCCAGCGGGCGCCCGACGTCCAGGAGCAGACGGGCGTCGCCGTGGGCGAGCTCAATGCAGTTGCCGCCGATTTCGTGGGCGGAGCGGTGGATCGTGAGGGTCGGGCGCGTCATTACAGGACGCCGTGGCTGTACTGGATAGCTCCCCAGCTCGAAAGGTGATTGAGCACGTGCGAAGCGACGAGCGGATGCACGGCCGGCGTCGGTCCACCACCTTCCATGAGAATCAGCCCGTGCAGGGCCGTCGCCGTCTCGACGTGCCGCGGTCCCAAACGCGCCCGTGGACCTGGCGTCCTGGTCGCGCTGAAGTTCCTGTTCCGCAGATCATCCAGGACGCAAGTGTAGAAGAAGAGCTCGGAAACCGCCCCGACTTTGCGGTTGTCGCGCAGCTTGAGCTCGACGATATGCAGCGATGCGTCCGCTTCCAGGACGATCAGATCGACTGCGCTCTTGCCACGGGGAAAAATCGCTGAAGTCTTGCTGACCTTGTCTGCGAATAGCCCGACCGGAAACTGCCTGTCGACCTCGCCCATCATGCCGAGCTTCCGAAGCCTAGCATTCTCGGGTGTTCCCGCGGTCGCGATCGCCTTCTCCAATGCGGCTTCCGAATTGGCTTGAGGCGTGCGTGTGTCGTTTCCTTGCGCGACGTTCAGGACGAGCTTCTTTCCCGCATGCATCGTCGACCACACGTGTGCCGGCTGCGACACCGCAAATTCGCTGGCAGGCGCGAGCGCGGAGAACTTCTCCACCCGGTAGAGAAAACGCTGATAGTGCGCGTCGTGTTGATCTTGGGGCGGATCCCAAGTCAGCGTGACCTTGCCGGCTTTGCCCCACGTCAGCAGGGCGAGCGTCCAACCCTCGAAGGCCGCCGCGTCGTCCTGCATGTTCCGACAAACCGCGCTCGCTGACAGACGAATCTCAACGTTGCCGCGCGATCCGGTTAGGCTGAAGTGCTTGTTCGTCGGCAACTTGACGCTGTAACCACAGGCCTTGCTCAGCTCGCTCGCCCACCACTTGTTCATATCGGTTTCCTCGGGCGTTTTGTGAACGCCGCATGCGCGTCTGCGTTGATCTTTCAATTAGCCATGCCGTTCAAGGTTGCCTTGGCTTGACGTCAACAACCCCTCCAACATCTCAATACTCTCCCACAACGCCCCATCCATCACCGGCGCCTCAGGCTTCACGATGTCCAGCAGGTCGCGCAGCACGACCGCAAACTCATCATCCAAGTCCGCAATCCAATCCCATTTCAAATAGTTACACGCAGTCCCCGCCACCCGCACCGCCACACGCTGGTCGGCGAGCCGCGTATTCTCGACCATCCACGCGATCATCGCCGGCGAGGCCCGCGCATCCGCATGCAGGTCCGCGAAGGCATCGCCCTCGTCGCCGTCCTCGATGCACGCCACCACCACGTCGTGCGCCGCCGACCAAACGCGTGGGAAGAACAGCCACTTCTCCGCCAGGTCGCGCGCCGCGTCGAGATTGCCCTCCTGCAGCCGAACGCGGGCCAGGTTGCACTCCGCCATGCCGAAACGCCAAATGTCCTCGGCAAACGCGCTGCCCGGGTCGTCGAGAACCAGATGCGCCAGCACATGCGTCACTTTCGCGCCCATGCCGCGGAACACTTCGACATAATTGCCGTCCTGCCCCGACGACGCCTGAAACGCCGCGTAGTTCAGCCGCAGGCCCGGCGTGTCGAGGCCGGCGGTGAATGCGCGCTGGAAGATGCGGTCGGCGCGGTCGAACTCGCCGTTTTCCGCCAGCATTGTCGCGAGCGTGGTGTAGAGCTCCTGGTTGCCAATGTCCTGCGCGAGCTCGTCGTACAGGAAGCGAATCGCGCCCGGGAGGTCGCCGGAAGCGCGCATTTCGATAGCAGTTTCGACAGGGTTCATCGTCGTCCCTACTTCGGACACTGGTCCGTCGGCTTCTTGACCGTGCCGTCGATCGTGCAAATCCACGCCCCGTGGTCGCACGCGGTGCGGTACGTCGTCATGTTGTCGCAGCACGACTCGTTCTCGTCGCCGCAGATGTCGTGCGGCACGCAGCAAATCATCGGGATGCCTTTGCAGCCCTCGAACGCCGCGTACGCGCCCTGGACGAAATTGCAGCCAGAGATAGGCGCGCAGATACCGCCAAAATCCGCGCACGTCGCCTTGGCCTGCGTCATCTTGGGCGGGATGCAGCACGCGCCGGGGCCGTCGTCGAAGACGCAGCCGCTGTCGCCCGCCTTTTGGTAGGTGCCGCCGCCGGTCGTGCAGTCGGTGCTGTTGGACGCGCAGATGCCGCCGAGCTTTTGGCAGACGTTCATGTTGACCGTGTCGGCCGCATCGACGGCATCTGCAGTATCGGCGACATCGACTGCGGAGTCCGGCGCCGAGACGTCGGTGGTGTCGGAGATGGCGTCCGTGCCGGGCTGGCTGTCCACTTCCGGGCTCGCATCAGTTCCAGCGAGGTCCGAAACCGCGTCAGTGCCAGGCGCAGCGTCCGTCGAATCCAGAGCGTCGGTCATCTCGACGTCGGTCGTGGCGACATCAGCCTCGACGTCTGCGGTGCTGGAGGAGGTGGTCCCGGAGCCGCAGCCGACGAGCAGATAGAGCGGAAAGAGAAAGCACAGACTGAATCGCGACATGGAGGCCTCCGGCAGCGCTCGAACGACAAAAAGGCGCGACCGCGGGCGAGAATACACCTTGGTGACGTCAGCGGGTAGCGGCGGCAATCGCCACGAGGGCCTCGCGCGCGCCCAGCGGGATCGAAATGGTCCCGCGCGGCCCGTTCGATTCGCGCGGGTTGATCCGCACCAGCGTCGCCTTCCGCATGGACTGCAGCCGTTCGCCCGTGTACCGCACAGTTGGAATCGCCGTCCCCGCGCCGCATTCGACGACGACAAGCCGCGCATCTTCAGGCAGCCCGACCAGCCACTTTTCCAGGCGCCGGCGCTGCGCGTTCGCGATGGAATCCTCCCACTGGCCGTCGCCAAACATCAGGATGGCTGGGCGGAGCAGGGCGCCGCAGCGATCGCAGGTTGGCAGCGGCAACTCCGCGCGCATGGTCGTCATGTCGATGGGGAGCGTGATGTCGTCAGCGGCGAAGGCCGGGCGTTCGCAGTGGGTGCACTGGGCAAGGTGAATGCTGCCGTGGCACTCGACGATGCGCTGCGGGTCGAATCTGGCGCGCTGGAACTGGCCGTCGACGTTGGACGTGAAGACGAACGCGCCCGCTGGGGCCGTTGCTTCCCACGCGCGCAGGACCGCGAAGCCGTCGTGGGGCAGGGTGCGGCGGTACAACTCCAGGCGGTGGCCGTAGAAGCCCCAGGCGAGGGCGGGATCGGTGCGGAACCAGCGCGGGTCGGCGAGGTCGGAAAAGCTGAGGCCGAGTGCGGCGTAGGGCGGGTAGGCGTGCCAGAAGCCGTGGTCGCCGCGGAAGTCGGGGAGGCCGGAGTCGACGCCCATGCCGGCGCCGGCTGTGATGAGGAGTGCGTCGGCGGTGCGGATGGCGGTGGCGGCGGTGGTGATGGCGTCTTGCATGGCGTTTTCCGTGGGCGTTGAGCGTACGCGTCACGCACTGGGGCGCAAGGGCGAGGCGCCGCTACATCTCCCCGACCCGCACCTCATCACCCCGTCGCGGCGCCAGCCCAATCACCACCTGCGGCACCACCGCTCCGTTCTCGGGTAGCGGCGTTTCGCCTTTCGTCTTGCCGATTTTCGCCACCGACCGGATGTCCTTCAGCAGCTCACCACCCCCGACCGCCGGTTGGTCGCTGTAGTACTCAAACCACGGCAGCCCTGCGTTGGCGTAGCTTCGCGCGTTCGGCGGCGTGGTCGGCGGTGCGTGTCCCGTAATGTCCTGCCACGCCGCGCTGTTGCACAGGTGCACGAAACAGCGCACGCCGTGGTCGGTGTCCCACTCGTCCGCCTTGTACGGATCGCGGCTGATTTCCTGGCGCATCTTGCCGCCCGCTGCCAGGCCCATCGCCGCGTCCGAACAGGGCGGCAGCGGAGACGTGCAGGCCATCGGCGAGCTCAGGACGCCATCCCACCCACGGGCGCGGACCCGCTTGGGCACGATCGGGAAGCGCCGCTCGAACGCCACGCGCTTCATCGGGAACACTTCGATCTGCAAGCCGCCGAACTCCGCCTCGCCGTCCAGCTGTTCCTCGACGCTGTACCCCTGACCCAGCGGCATCGCGACGAATTGCCGAATGAAGCCTTTCTTCACGCAAAAGCCGTCCAGCCACGGCTGCGTCGGCACCACGACGTAATCCTGCGGCTTGCGACCCAGGCCCGTCTGCCAAGCCTTGCCCGTCACCGCGCTGCGCTTCCCAGCCGCAATCTTCACCGCGCACGGGTAACTCGCCTCGCGCTCGGTGTCGAAGCCGGCGCCGAAGGACAGCCACATCGCCTCGGCCTGCCACATCGGCATCATGACGCCGCCGCGCAGCAGCCACTCCGGCGGGAGATTGGCTGCGAAATCATCAACATGCCGCAGTGGGAAGCGCCCCAGGCCCGGCGGCAGCGGATACGAGCGGTCGTCGTCCGGGATGCGCAGGGTGCGCTGGAAGTCGATGCTGACCTGGGCGCTCGGATGCACATCCGGGAAACTGAACGACAACTGGTCATGGCGCATCGTCAACATCACACCCTCCATCAACGCCCGCAGGCGCTACCACGTGCCGTCACGAACCTCGCGCACAATGCGCAAGACCGCGTGATCAGGCTGGTCTTTCAACTCGCGAATCAGCTCGGCGAACAGCGCCGGACGCTTGAGGATCGCCGCCTGCAAATCGCTCGACACCTTGCCCGCCAAGGCCAGCAGCACGTCCGGGTCTTCGCCAAGCGCCTCGGCAAGCGCGATGATGCTGCGCTCCGACGGCGGTGGCTGCTGGCCGCGTTCGATCTTCGACAGGTACGACGGCTCCAGGTCGACCAGGCCGGCGACCTTTCGCAGCGACAGCCCCGGCAGGCCGGCGGCGCGCGCTGTGGCGTCTTTGGCTTCTCGGCGGCTGCGCAGGTACTGTCCGAAGGTGTCCATGTGTGTAGTATGTGCTACACACAACTCGGTGTCAAGGTGTCGCCGATCGCGACCCGCCGCAGTCGGGAATGGCGGCGGTGATCGGGGCGGGCACCTTGAACACTTGCGAGCGCGAGTCCGCATCGCACATGTGGAGCGCAAAGTGGCGCCGCGGAGGGTGTTATGACTCGTCGTTTATTACGGCTGATAACGCGTCGAGCTCCGCATTCCTCACGGCGCCCACTTGTCGCAAATCACGCAATTCGTCTTCTTGTTGCCAAACCCGCAGCAGTTGCCGATGTGCGCGCGAATCGTCGCGCTGCCGACCCACTTCCCACAGATGACGCAGTTGTTGCCCTTGCTGCCGAAGCCGTGGTCGCTGCACAGGATGGCCGGAATCTGCGTCGAGCCCATCCACTTGCCGCAGCGCGCGCAGTTGTCCTTCTTGCTGCCGAAGCCGCACGCGTTGCAGAGCTTGGCCGGGAAGTGCTGTGCCCAGGCGGTGTTGGCGGCGAGGATGCCAAAGAATGGCGCGGCCGCAAGCGCTCGCAGGAACTGTCGACGGTTGTGCATCACAGACCTCCTCTCAATGCACGCCACCGCGCCGAATGTGAAACTCCACGCGAATCAGCGGAATCCCCTGCGCTTGCGGCGGCCCACACGGCTGGTCAAACGCGATGACGCCGTCGCCCGTCGATCCCGCCGTCATGTCGTGCAGCAGCTCCGGCGTCGCGTGCCCGGGCCAGTTCCAGGTCGCGTGCGCGATGCCACCCATCGACGTCACCATCAGCACGCCATCCCACGGCGCCCGCAGCAGCGCTGGCCTCCCATCCGCATCCGGCATCGTCGCGGTCAGGCCGTCGGTCTCGGCCACCACCATCGCGGTCATGCCGTGGATGCCAATCGGCACCGCGACAATCGGTTGCGCGCGCAGACTCGTGGGCACCTGAACGTTCTCGCGATGGCGGTCGACGAGAATCATGCCCGCGCCGTGATCCTGCACGAACTGCAGCGCCTGCTGCGGCGTCACGTGCTGTGGCGGCGACATCACGATGAACGGGGGCATCGCGGGCGCCGGCACATGCGACACGCAACGGCGCTCCACCATGCGCTGCCACACCGTCGGATCCTGCTGCAGGCGAGTCTGGGTCGGCTCGGGCAAATCGAGTGGCCAGAACCAGCCGTGCAGCGCGTCCGGCGTCCGCATCCCGCCGATCGCCAACCAGGGGACGTGCATCGCCTGCATCCCGTTCGGCATGGGCTGCTGCCACGAGACGCCCGCGTCATCGAGCTGCAGGTTCTGCGTGTCCGGCGCCAGGAACAGCGTGTGCTCGGTCAGGTGCGACGCGTCCGTGGCCACTCGCAGCCCTTCGACCTGGGGACGCAGCAGCAGCCACACACCGCCACTCACCGACCGCAGCCGATCCAGCGCGGTCTTCTTGTCCGGCGCCGGCGACTCGACCAGCGCGTCCAGCTCCAGGTGCGTGTCCGGATAGCTCCAAATCGGCTGCTGCGGCAGGATGCCCGCGCCGGAGAGCATCCGCGACAAGTTGATCTGTGGCTGGTCGCCCAGGCATTTCGGCAGGTTCGCGGCGGCGATGATGTGCGGCTGCGGGCCGACGCGCCGGGCGATGCAGAACACGGCCTTCATGGCGATTTTGGCGTGGTGGTCGACACCGCCCTCGCCGCCGTAGGTCACGTCGAGGAACTCGGTGGCGGCCAGGACGCGGGCCTTGTCGTTCGGGCCGGCGAGCTGGGCGCAGACGACGGCGTGGCGCATGGCGTCGGTCAGGCCGTGGTGGGCGGGCGCGCTGCCGTCGAAGAACAGGAGCACGGGGCCTTTGCCGAAGAGGTTGGCGATTTGCTGGCGGGATTGGTCCATGTGGCCTCCGCGGGGATGAGAGCGCGGATGCGGGGATTGTGCAAGGCTGTGCGGAAGGTTCAGGTCAGTGTCGCGGATCGGCCCATGATGGCGGCGCGCTCAGTCGTCATTCCCGCCGCTGGCCGCCGTCTTCCCGGCCGTCGCCCACCACATTTCGCGTTCAGGCCAACGCAATGCGCCGACACACGCCAAGTGCTTGGATGCGCGGGTGACACCGTTGAAGTCCACACAGGCAAATTCGCCAGTCATCGCCGCCTGACCCGACGTCGCAATCTTGCCGCTCGCCACCAGCTTCAGGCCCCAATCCCGCAGGTCTGGATGGCCGGAGGGATGCGGCGGCGCGAAGTCTCCCTCGACAGGCGGCACGTTCCAGTAGTGGCCAAAGACCTGTGGCTTCTCCATCAAGTACGTGTCGCTTGTGCCGGTCTGCCACCAGACCTCGCGGACGCGGTCGCGTTCCTTGCCATCATTGTCCCGGAACGGTTTCGCAGGGACCTCAAAACCCTTGATGAGCACCTCGTGCGGCACATCCGCGTCCATGTCCTCCGTGTCACCGGGCAAGCCAGACAGCAGGCCCGTCGTCGTAAACGGCGAACGCAGCGTTACATGCGCTTCTACCCACGCCATCGCGTCCGCACCCACACCCGCGCGCGGAAGCGTCACACGCAGTTGAGGGGCGACGTCTTTGACGCTCTGTCTGTGCCAGCAGGCGTGGATGATGCGAAGGTCTGGCAGGTCGATACCGATGGGCAGGTCGCGGAAGAACGCCAGGACGGCAGGCCAACGCCCCGTTGTGTCCGCGTTGATGGCCGCGATCGTTGCCCGGTTGGAGTGCTTGGGCTTGCCGTAGCCCTCGACGCCCAGGTGATAGGCGACGAGATTGTACTCGTGGTTGCCCATGATGCAGACGGCACGGCGTTGTGCGACGAGGTCCCGCACCAGTTCGCCGACCTCCAGGCTGTGGGCGCCGCGGTCCACCAGGTCGCCGAGGAAGACAAGCAGACGGTTGTCCGGGTGCGTCCAGCCGGCGTCGACGTCGTAGCCGAGGTTGCGGCCCAGCTGCTGGAGTGCTGGGAGTTCGCCGTGGACGTCGCCGATGATGTCGAAGGCGTGCGGGGTTGGAATCAGCCCGGAATCTTCTTGCCCATGTGCCACGCTGTCCATCTGGCCTCCACGAGAGAATTGCGCAGGAGTGCTCTGCGCCACGCTGAGTCTGCGGCTTTCGGCTTCAGGGTCAAGCCGGATGGTCTGCATGTATCGCTGCTCTTCCTGGCGCCGCTCTTCCTGTCGCTGCTCTTCTTCCTTGACGGGCGCATCGGACGCGGCATGCTGGGCTTCAGGCGGCGTGCGGGCGAGTCCGGCGCTGTCGAAGGGCTCGATGCCGGTGGCGAATGGCGAGGCGAGACCCCATCGGAGTGCCATCGGCAAGCCGGACGCGGACCGACGAATAGGTGATCCCGTGAACCCCAGTCCAACGCTCGAGTCGGTGTTCCAAGAATTGGATCGCCTCGTCGGCATGGAACAGGCAAAGGCACAATTCCGCTCCCTGATCAATCATGTGAAGATCCAGACGGAGCGCGAGCGCCGCGGGCTGAAGAGGACGAACCTCTCGCTTCACGTCGTTTTGACCGGTCCACCGGGCACGGGAAAAACGACGTTCGCTCGGTTGCTTGGCGAAGCCTACTTCGCGTTGGGACTATCGAAGCTGCCCACCATTTTTGAAACGGATCGGTCCGGCCTTGTCGGTCAGTACCACGGCCATACGGCGCAGAAGGTAGACGCGGTCGTGATGAAAGCTGACGGCGGCGTGCTATTCATCGACGAGGCTTACGCCCTGAACTCGCCGACGAGCGGAGCTTCAGATCCGTTTGGCCAAGAAGCCGTCGACCTCCTCCTGAAGCGAATGGAAGACCGCCGCGACTCGCTCGCCGTCGTGCTTGCTGGGTATCCGGAGGAGATGGAACGATTTTTGGGCACCAATCCCGGATTGCGCTCAAGATTCAACCGCTTCATTCGCTTTGACCATTACGAACCACAGGAGTTGGTCGCGATCTTTTGCGCGCTGTGCCGGGAGGCGCAGTACGATCTCTCGCCCAAGGGGCTTACGCAGCTCCATTCCGTGCTCGACGCCGCATGGGCCGTGCGGACTCGGGATTTTGGAAATGGCAGGTTTGCTCGAAATCTGTTTGAGCAGTCTGTGCAACGTCAAGCGGACCGGCTAGCGAATCGGGGCGCATCAACGATGACGGTTTCTGCCATGCAGAGGCTGCTGGCCCAAGATATTGAGGGCGCCCTTGCGGAACCAGATGAAAACGTAAGCGAAATAGTTGACGGCGAGTTGGGCATGCCACAGGAAGTTGTCGGTGTTCCGTTCGCTGCGGTACAGCCCCCGACGGTCGCCGTGCACCCGTCCCACGCCGCCGACTTGGGTCGCAGCATCAACATTCTCAAGGCACAGGGCGCGGCTGCCAAGGCCGCCGGGGATGTCGCCACGGCCCAGGGTCACAGCACGATGATCCACATCCTGTCTCAGGTCCAGAAGGGCGGCCACCTGGACGTCGCTCTGGCCGCAGCCATGCCGACAGGCACGCCGCCAGCCACGGTCGCCTCCTGGCGTCAGCTCATCGCAGACCACCTGACCAGCATCGGCATGTCGGTGCCTCCTCCGCCCCCACCTCCTCCTCCGCCAAGCGCGCAGGCCGCCCCCCTTGGACCGCCGGTTGCCTCGTCACAGGACGCCGCCGCCATCCTGCGAGAACGCGGCGATGATTGGCCAGGACGATACTTTCTGCGCCTGCTCGCGGACGGCCTGGATCGGGTTGACCGCGGCGACATCTGGGCGCCGGCAGGAGGCAAAGGCGTAGAGCTCATGGTCTACCACGCTCCGCGCTTCTGGAGTCATGTCGGGACCGCGGTCGCAGAAATCTATTTGGATGCTGAGGCGAATCCGGAAAGCCTCGCCGCGTTCGCAGAGGCTGCCGTTGGCGAGTATTACTATTTGGCGTGGACGAAGACCTTCGGCTACCCCTTTGAAGGCGTTGCTCTCGCTTGCCACGCGGTCAGCGACGCCGTGCGTCAAGCCACCATCGCCATGCGAAGCGCGGTCGCAAATGGTCAAACTTCAGGAACTTATCCTTTTGCGATGGGCTTGACGGACGCCGCGCTGACAATGCGTTGGTCGGTCAAGGGCGACTGACCGGCTCAACCTCCCTGGTCGCCTGCGATCCCAAACCGCCGTGACCGAGCCACGCGAGTAACGCGCTCGGTGGCGGGCTCAGGAACGCCAGCGTCCACTGTTTGATCGCTGCCGTTTCCGGCCCATTCGCGTAGACAAAGTGCCGGCGGACGTTGCCCACCAGGCTGCCGGCGGCGTCACTGAATCGGCTGTTTGGGCTGCAGCTCGCAGTCGCGCGCGACGAGTCGCACGCCGTCTGTCGCGTCGTCGGCGGCGAGCTGGCCCGGCGTTACCCGACACCCGAGTCGGTCCCGGAAGATCTGGCGCGCTGCATCGGCTCCTCGCTGGACGGCGACGGCCGGGAAGCAGACCGGGTGCCGTTTATCCTTGGGAGCTGCTGCTGGCTGGCGCAGGTCGAGGCCGAAGCTCTGTTCCCGCCGGCGGATTTCATGCAGCACTGGCACGTGAAGTGGCAGCGGTTTCACTCCGAGGCGATGATCAAGCAGCACTGTGGCCACAAGATGCAGAAGCCCGTCCGCGCGCCGGAGCGGCAGGGCAGGAACGAGCGCTGCAAGTGCGGCAGCGGGCGAAAGTTCAAGGTGTGCTGCGCGGGGTGAACGGCCGGGTCACCGGGTAAGCTACCGGGTAAGCTACCGGGGAAGTCACCGGGGAAGCTGCGACGAAAACTGCTTGTGAACTCAATGGTTTCCGCCCCAATCCGCCGACCATTGTTACAAAGGGCGTTCAATATTCTCGAATCGCGAACGTTAGCCGTTGACGCCGCGGCCAGACATCAGTACCAAGTCGGCATGCAACTCCGCATCCTTTCCGACCTCCACTTCGAGTTCCACGCCGAAGCCGGCCGCGGTTTCGTCAATTCGCTCGACGTGAATCCCGACGAAGTCCTCATCCTCGCAGGCGATCTCGCCACGCCATGGATCCTCGCGCAGTCACTCGCGCTGCTGTGCGCCCGGTTCCGCCACGTTGTGTTCGTCGCCGGCAACCACGAGTTCTACGGCGCCAGGCCCGCAGAAGTGCACGACATCCTCCGCGCTGCCACGACCCGCCACAGCAACCTGCACTGGCTGGACTGCAGCGTCGCGACCATCGACGGACAGCGCTTCATCGGCGCGTCGCTCTGGTTCGGCGAGGAAGCAGGGAGGCACCCGGCGCGCCACTTCCTGTCCGACTTCACTGCCATCGAGGACTTCGAGCCCTGGGTCTACGAGCAGAACACGCGCGCCGTCGAGTACCTCAACCGCAACGTCCTGGCGACCGATGTCGTCGTTACGCACCACCTCCCGTCGCAGGCCTGTGTTGCGCCGAAGTGGGCCACGTCTCCGCTCAATCCGTTCTTCGTGCACGACATGGAGCCGCTCATCCGCGCGCGGCAGCCGAAGCTCTGGGTGCACGGGCACACGCACGAGGTCGTCGACGTGCGGATCGGGGAGACGCGGATCGTCGCGAATCCATTTGGCTATCGCGGGCGGGAGGAGCAGCCGGAGTTTCAGCCGACGTTGCGCGTCGAGGTCTGATGTGCTCGCGGGGTGATGGAGTCTGGCATGTGGGGCTCCTGATGGTCCGAGGCTACGCGAAGGAAACGCAGGTGCAAGCGTCACGGAACGCGCTCGCCGCCATCATGTTTACACCGCACCACATCACGAGGCTCCAGTATCACGAATAGCCCGGAAGAACCTGCAAAGAACGCAAGTTCGAATCGCGCCAATTGGACTCAGAGATTGCGCCAGATGCACGCCGGACTTGCACCTAGAACGCGCCAGAGCAACGCGGCGCCGCATCGGCGCGATTTTGGCCCGGTTGTGGCGTTCTTGACCGCGGTCGCGATCGCCGAACCCCGGACCGAACCTACGTTTTCACGGCAGAAACCGTCGTGACGACCTCCAAGCCGGTCCCGCACCAATTGCACGTGGCGAGCTTGTGATTCTGCGCCCAGTAGAACGTCTTCTTGCACTCAGGACACTCGCCGGACATCGTCAGGCCAGCCAGCACAAACCGCAGCCGCGCCAGTTCATCCGCAGTCAAAGGCGGCTCGCCGCCCACGTTCCGCGGCTTCGGCTCGGCGTGCCGTCCGACGGTATGCCGGTCGATGCCGAGCTCCTCCGCAATCGCCAGGTTGCTGTGTCCCGCAGCTTGGAGCCGCAAGATCGACTTGCGCTGTTTGGGCGTAACGTGTGCAGCCATCGCAGCCTCCTACTCGCCGCGGTCTCGCCACGGGGAAATGTCGATGACCGCTGGCGGTTCTTGCCCCTCGAGCTCTTTCGCCCGGTCCAGCCATTGGTTCGGAATCACAACCGTTGGCCGCTCCAGCACGACGCCGCGCGCGGCGAGTGTCCACAGGTGCGGCGGCGACGCGCGCTCAATCTGCCAGGCCAGCGCGCCCTTGCCGCCAGCCGCCTCCGACAGCAGCGCCGCAGCCGCTGCAGCACGCGGATTCGCGGGATTAGGCTCTCCGGGAAACTGCGGCTTCGACCGCCGCGCCCCAAAGTACTCGCCGCTGTCGACGGCGCCTTGCCCCTTGCCTTGGTCCGGATGGCGCACGTTGTCCAATAGCCGGTTAATCTGCGAGTCGTCGTTGTCCGCCGCCCTGGCGGTCGTCAGGCCGACCAACTGGAGCGCGATGGTGCTCGCCGCCTCTTGCGGACTACGCTTGGCATCCCAGAGCGGCGCTGTCGCCTCCGACAGGTTGGACTGGGCGCGCTTCAATACGTCTTCCTTCTCTTTCGCCGTCAGCCGCGGCGCGACCCCGGGCAACAGCGCTCCCGCGTTTTCCGACGCGTTACGAATCGCGATGCGCAGTCGATCTTCGCCTTCTTCGCGAGGCCTTCCACCCCAATCCGGCCGCAACTGCGCCGGACGTTCAGTGTTCCTGCGGAGAAACAGGTTGCCGTTCTCCAAGCTGTCAGGATCCACGTGGGACGCAGGATCGTCATCCATCGCGATCATGACTTCGTCCCGCACGGTCGCTGCGATGACCTGCTGGGCGTGCTTCACCTGCTTCCCCGGCACCTTGGCCAGAAGCTTCACGACCTCCGCCAGAACTCTCTGCTGGGCGTCGTCGCTGCCGCGAATATCCGGGTCGCGGTCCAGCCAGCACGAGCCCAGCGACGCCAGCGTGCGAATGGCCGCGACGATCTGCTCTCGCGTCGGCGCTTCGTTCTCCTGCCACGTCCCAGTCCGCTTCGGTCGTCGTCCCGTCCTCTTCCCTTCCATCTTTTCCTCCTCGTTCACCGCGCGAAGGCGGCGCGCCATTTTGACGCGCCGCCTCGCACCGCGCTGCATCTACTGCGGCTTGCCGCCTTCCGGCACCTGACGCGCCTCCAGCCAAGCCAACAATGCCTTGCGCGAGAAGCGCACGCAACGCGAGCTGATGCGGATGTGCGGAATTTGCTTGCGGTAAACCCACACGTACGCGGTGCCCGGCGCAATGCCGAGCAAATTCGCAGCCTCCGCGTAGCCAATGAGGTCGTTCAAACCAGTCTCTGTAATCATCGCTGTCTCCATGCTGTGTTTCAGACCGTCGGGACTCCCGACTTCGACAGCATGGAAAGACGGCGACAGGTGCGTCGCCCCCTACACGAAAGTCGACTTCCAGTTTTGCCAACTCCGGCCCGCCGACGACCACGCACACTTGGCGCATCAGCGTCAGCTGGTGTTCGTGAGAGACTCTCACGTTGTTCCTCTGCACCTCTCAGAGAGACCCTCATGTTGCCTCAGTGGGCAAAGGATCGGTCGTCCAGCTGCCACAAGGCGTAAAATTTCCGTGGCAGCAGTTGTGGCAGAAGACCGGGAAGATATGTCATACTCCGTTCACGGTGGTAAGGAGCCATCGTTAGAAGGAAATTGATCGGAAATGATGGTTCATAACTAGCTGAGATTATTGGGAAACTCCGAAACCAAGGGTCGCTATCTCGTAACTCCTCGCCGTTCCCCACCTTCCGCGCGCCTTGCATCTCGTCTACCGTTCCGCAAAAGTCGCGAGAGTTGCGCCCGCGTCACGCGTTCTGCATCGCCGCAAACTGATGCGGCA
>CAIYWC010000106.1 GCA_903929795.1 uncultured Myxococcales bacterium
ATTCGGTGCTGTCGTGCTCAAGAACTAGCGGCTCCAGCACGATGGACAGCTTGCCGTAGTCAACTTCCACCGACACCACCGGCGACGGCATCATCTTGACCAGCGCGGCGAACTCTTCCGCCGCTTTTGTTTCTTGCGCCGGCCGCGTTGTCGCTTCCAAGGCGACGATCTGCTCGCGCAGCTCGCCGTTCTTGCGCACCAAGCCGCTGATCTGCGATGTCAGCCGGTTGGCCTCGTACTCGTTGTCGCGGATGGCGTTCTTCCAGTTGCGGACCATGCCGTCGACCGACGACACCATCCACGCCGAGAACTCCGTCTTCTCGCGCTCCCAGTCGTAGCCTTGGATGTACGCCGCCGCCAACGGCAACGCTGCGCCCAGGACCGTTTCCAACACGCGGCCGGGCTGGATGTCTTCGGGCTGCTCAAACAGCCGTTCGAGATCAAAGGCGAGGCGGATGCGCCGACCTTCCACGGACGCGACGACAAACGTCTCGTCGCCGACCGTGATTTCCACTGGCTCGCCCGTGTGGGGACGGCCGTGGACGAGATCGACGACCGCGACGCCGTCCCGGTAGGGAAAGCGGCACTCGGTCGCGGTGCCCGCGATCGGGCCCAGGAGCTCGATTTCACGCCGAAACGGCGCGGGGTCTGAGTAGCGCGCGGACCAGCGCTGGTAGCGGATCGGCAGCGCGTGGCGCGTCTCCAGGTCGTGCAGGTACGTCGCGAGGGTTGGGTGACAAGAGTGCATGTGGGCCTCCACGCCAGCCGGCACCGCGACCGCGCGCAGCGGAAGCGGGCCGACGGGCAGATTGTGTTGTGGAACGATTACTTGCTGCCGCCTTCGACCTTGGGGACGAGCGTGACGACGTCGCCGTCGCTGAGGCCGGTGGTCGTGCTGGCGCCGAGGCCGTTGACCGAGATGGCGTGGCCCGCGGCGGGGAGGTCGACGGCGTCGAGGACTTCGCCGACGGTGGCGCCGGCAGCGGCTTCGTGGTGGCGGGCGGAATGGCCGAGGCGGAGGATTTTGATGTTCATGGTGAGGTGGCTCCTGAGATGGTCAAGGGACCGTGCGCGGCGAAGTTGCCGTGTGCGGCGACGTGGTGGACTGGGCCGTGTCATTGTTCTTATCTCAGGAAGGGATGCTGATTTTGCACGCGAACACGCGCCTCGGTATCACCCGGTAATTCGCGGAGGGAACCAAATCGGGTTACGTCCCATTGCCAGTCTTCACCGATTCTACCTCTTCTTTCCGCGGACCATTGGAGCGATCGCCTCCAGAGCCATCTCGCTCTTCTCCAGCGCCTTGCTGCGCCCCGGTGCCTCCGCGAAGTGCGCCTCGACCGGCCCTTCCAGCCCCCGCTGGCCCGCAGCGAACTGCTCAAACTTCTCGGTTGCTTTGGACTTGGCGACCTCCGCTGACACCGCACCCGCGTGCGTCCTCAATTCACGTTCGCTCAACGGCAGGAAGTGGTCGAGCTTGCGCGAGTCCCGGTCAACACCTCGCGAATCCTGCCGCTCGCCGTGCCATCCCGCACTTCACTGCCAACTCGTCTTCGAGCGTCGCGACGTACGCGGAGCAAGTCGCCTACCTGAAGGCCGCTCAGGTCGAGGGCATGAACTACGCGAACGGCAATTCCATCGAGTCGCTGACCGAGCGCAAGGACGAACACGAGGTCGGCGAGATGGAGATGCGCTTCATCGCCAAGTACTTGAATGAGGGCGAGGAGTACCTGCTGGATCGCGACGAACTGCTGAGCCTCGGCATGGTTGGCGACAAGGGCGGCCGTCGGCGGCGGTGGTAGCATGCGCAGGTGCCCTCGTCGCCGTGTGCCTAAAGACGCGACCAGTTATCCCACGCTCCGCCATAACCCATCGAGTAGATAGCAGTTATTGATCACGATGTGCCGCCGCAGGTCGAAGTTGTTCTTCGCCAGCCCGCGGAAGCGCGCGCGCACGCCTTGCGTCCGGCCGATCCG
>CAIYWC010000107.1 GCA_903929795.1 uncultured Myxococcales bacterium
CGCGCGTCGCTTCGCGCCCGCGTCGCAGGCGATTGGCTTCGCCATCGCGAACCATTGCGCGGCTACGCCGTCGCGCTCGTCAGGCGGTGGCGGGGTACGCGGGAAAAGCCGGGGAGTGGCGGTTTTGGGGAACCGTCAACACGGGCAATGTCCACGTGGACGTTGCTCGGGGTCGGCGGGCGAACAAGACGGCCCTGGCTGCGCACGAAGGACGTGCGTGGCCGGGGCGTTGTCGTTTTGGAGGCAGCATGAAAGTGAAGCAGAACCTGCGCGTGCGCATCGACGCGGACTCGATGGAGCGCATCAACCATTGGACAGACATCGCGGCTGGGGAATGGTCGTGTCTCGGCTCGGTTAGCGACGACATACTGGTCGGCGACGTGCGTTTGATGGACCAGGTATGCAGCGCCGCATCGACGGAGCTGAGTCAGGAAGCCCTCGCAACGTTCCTCGTCACCCACCCACAACCGGAGCTCGTCCGCGCGTGGATCCACAGTCACGGCCGGCTTGGCGTCTTCTGGTCCCAGCAGGACGAAGCGTGCATCGAGGGTCTGGCCAACGACACGTATCTGGTCAGCATCGTGGTCAACAAGAAGCGCGAGCTCAAGGTCCGCATCGACGTCTGGCAGCCCTTCCGGCTGACCTTCGACGATTTGCCGCTGGAAATCCGCCTGCCGGACCAGAACCTGCGCGGCGAGTGCGAACGCCTGTTCAACGCGCACGTGGTGGAGATGGCGCCGGTGCTGATGCCTGATTGGCGCGGTGGTGTGCGCCAGCACCAGCCGCCGCAACAGGGCCAGCCGTATCGGGGCGGTTGGCCGGACTTTGACGACGACTTGGCAGACTGGAGGTAGCGATGAACTTTCGCAGAAGTTTGGACGTGTTGGACGTGCCGCGGCTTGCGCGGACGCCCATCACGGTCATCGGAGCGGGCGCGGTGGGCAGCTTCACCGTCCTGGCGCTGGCGAAATGCGGCGCCGAGCGGATCACCGTCTGGGATGACGACAGCATCGAGTCGCACAACCTGCCCAACCAGTGGTACCGCTTGGCGGATCTGGGGCGGCCGAAAGTGCAGGCGCTCAGGGCGCTGGTGCTGGAGATGACGGGCGTGGACATCGAGATCGTGCAAGAGCGCTTCCAGGGCGAAAAGGCCACGGAGGTGACGATCTGCGCGGTCGACAGCATGGACGTGCGAATCGCGTTGTGGAGGCAGCTTCATCCGCGACCCAGCATGTACATCGACGCCAGGATGGGTGCCGAAGTCGGCAAGGTCATGTGCGTTGGCGCGTTTGGCACTTGGTACGAGGAAACGCTGCACCCGAGCAGCGAGGCGTTCCGTGCGCCCTGCACGGCACGGGCGACCATGTACTGCGCGAGCGGCCTCGCCGCCTTCATCGCAGGCCAAGTGGCGAACTACGCCAGCGACAGGCCCACCCGCGAGGTCATGAACATCGATTTCCGCAATGGCCTGATTCTCTGACACAAAGTGAGGACGAAAATGAAGATGTGGATGCGAGTGCTCTATTCGGTCGCCGGCTTCTTGGATGGGCTGCTCGCCGTATTGGTCACAGTCGAGCGGCTGCTGGCGCGCGCGGCGGCGTAGCAGGTCAGAAAAACTAGCGAGAGCCAGGGCTGCCGATGGTCGGTGGCCCTGGCTTTTGCGCTTTTTGGCGAGGTGACGATGAAGACGCTTTCCCAAGCGGCGGCGCGCGTGCTGGACGCGTTGACCTCGGGTCTGGCCATTGGCGGAGCCCGCAAGATCGACAACGGCGGCACGTACATGGCCGTGCATGTGGACAGGCTGAGCGAGGCGACTTTCAGCGTCGCGCACTACTTCACCCAGAACGGCGACCTGGTATGCGATCCCGATGGCGTGTTTCTCAAGACCGACGTCGGGTGGCTGCCGGTCACGCTGCAGCTCAGCACGGGCCATTTCACCGTAGCGCTGGAACTGGACGGGAACGACAAGCCGACCGGGTGGCGACCGAGGCAGTACAAAGAACTGGCAGGGTTCGCGGCCATGTGGCTGCGCAACATCGACCAGCAGCAGGGCGGCATCGGCCGCATTCGTCATCCTACTATCGGCTAATAATGGCCTGGGAGAAATCATGGACAACGAGAAGATGCGATTGCTGACGCGACCGTTCAGCGACATCAAGAGCAGGCCCGGCCGCAACGGGCAGGCGATCCAGTACGTCGAAGGCCATGCGATTGTTCAGCGGCTGAACGAGGCGCTAGGCGGTGATTGGTCCTTCAAGGTGCTGGAGCACGACGTCCGCGAGGGCGAGGTCATCGTGCTGGGCGAACTGCGCGCTGGCGACCTGGTCAAGCAGGCGTTTGGCGGATCGGAAGTGACGCGGACCCGGGACGGCAAGGTGGTGAGCCTCGCCGACGACCTGAAAAGTGCGGCGACGGATGCGCTCAAGAAGGCGGCGACGCTGCTGGGCGTGGCGCTGCAACTGTACGGCGTGGAAGAGCCGCCGGTGACGCCCAGTGTGCCGCGGCTGGTGCCACCGGTGCAGGACGGCGACGAGCCAGACGTGCCGCCGGGCAATCGGCTGACGCGTCGGCAGGCCGAGTTCATCGGCAAGCTGGGCCGCGCCAACGGCCTCAGCAAAGGTGAAATGGACGAGCGGGCCAAGGCTCAATTCGGGACCACCGCAGCGTTTCTGACGGTGCGACAGGCCAGCGAGTTCATTCAAGCGCTGACCAATGCAGCGTAGCCGGAGGTGAAGATGGAGTTTTTGAAAGCGGCGCCCAGGACCACGCTCCACTGCTCGGTCTCGCAAATCCGAACCTACGGATCTTGCAGCCAAAAATACATGTGGCGTTATGTCCTGGGCGCGGAGGCCGAACACCGCAGCCCCAACCTGGTGCTGGGCAGCGCGGTGCATGAGGCGTTGGCGCGGTTCTACACGCTGCTCCAGCGCGGTCTGACACCGCAACCGGAGGCCGTAATGGCCGCGTACAGCGACGCGTTTGATGCAGAAGCGGCAAAGGAGCCCGCTGTTCTGCTGGAAGATGTCGAAACTTTGGGCGAACTGAAGGACCAAGGGATTGCGCTGATCCAGGCATTCTTGGCCAACGTCAAGGCTCCCGACCACGTCCTGGCGGTCGAGAGCGCGTTCTCATGTGATGTAGTATGTCCGGAAACTGGCGAAATCCTGGAAGAACAGCTGGTTGGCGCGTTCGATGCCGTCGTGGAAGATGCCGGCAAGCTCGTGGTGCTGGAACACAAGACGGCGGCACGGGCGTGGTCGGCGGACCAGCTGGAGTACGACTTGCAGGTCGGCATCTACCAGGCCGTGACGGGCGCGGATCTGGTGCGGTTGCAAGTCTTGACCAAGACCAAAGTGGCCAAGCTCGTGGTCCACGATTTGGTGCGGACCGAAAAGGCGCAGGTCGAGGCGGTTGGCGTCGTGTGCAGCGTAGTGCGGGCCATCCGGGCCGGGGCGTTCTGGCGCAACCGCGGCTGGGCGTGCAAGGACTGCGAGTACCGTGCGCAGTGCTGAGGGTAAACGCGGGGACGGCGGCGTGACGAACCGCTGTTCCCGGCGTCGCGCGGACTGTTCAAGAAAATGGGCAAAGTGCCTGTAGATCCGCCGCAAGTCGCGCGCGTCTCACTTCAACCTACATTGCGATGGCGAATGCCAGCAAGGAATCCAATGACCAACGACAAACCGGCGAGCAAGCTCGCCATCTACTACCGTGACGACATGGTGCCAGCCGACGAGCCCGGCAATTACAGCAAATCGCCGACCAAGCCGCGGCGCTTCCTTGAGTTCCTGCGCGGCACGCCCATCTGGCCGCACATCGAACTGCGCGACACCTTCAGCCCGGTCACCCGGCGCGACCTGCTGCTCGCGCACACCCCGGCGTACGTGGACGCGTTCCTCGCGGGCACGATGCCGCTGGCGGAGTCCAATGGCCTGCGCTGGTCGCCGCAGTTCCGCGATTCGGTGCTGTTCACCAATGGCTGTCTCCTCGCTGCCATCACCGCGGCGGTCGACGACCCGGCGCAGGTGACGATGGCGCCCGTGTCGGGCTTCCATCACGCTCAGCCTGCATATGGCTCCGGCTACTGCACTTTCAGCGGTCAGGTCATCGCCGCGCTCAAGCTTTACCGGGAGCGTGGTTTGCGTGGCGCCTGGATCGATCTTGACGGCCACTTCGGCAATTCGATTGAGGATTCCCGCAAGTTCGAGCCTGACCTAGACGAAGCGATCCGGCATGACATGAACATCAACCCGACAGAGCAGCATCGCAGCTATCTGGGGGATCTGCACGGTAAGCTCTGGACCTTGCGCAAGCGGGCATCGGCCGGGCAGATCGACTACATCTGCTTTGCGCACGGTGCCGACTCTCACGAGTGGGATCAGTTGGGCAGCCAGCTCACCACGGCCGAGTGGCTGGAGGCGTCGGAGCTGGTGTACACGTTCATCGGCCACATCAGCAAGGAGTCGCCGAAGCCGGTTGGCGTCACGTTGGCTCTGTTCGGCGGCTACCGCGACGACCATCCCGAGTCCGTGCTGGGCCTGCACGCGATGGACACGGCGCGGTGCCTGAACATCTTGGGCGGCGTCGAGTTGGACTACCAGGCTGAAGTGCGGCCGCGTGTGCGTGAATAGGACGGCGCAGCAAGGTGTTGCGACGACTGCAGATTGGTCAAACGAGCGTGGAGGTGACGATGAAGAAGAAGATCCTGCTGACCGCGCTGCTGCTCGGATCGGCGAACGCGTATGACTTTCTCCGCGCCATGCGCGACGTTTCCGAGCCCGACCATCAGCGATGGTGGCAATATCGCTGCAATCACGTGGTCCTTGACGACGAGATCGCGCGAGCCGGGGCGGTGCCAACTGCGTGGCGGCTTGCGTGAAGGTGCCGCGGGTGGCGTGACGCGGTGCGCGAATCGGGCGGGCATCTGGACGACCAGGTGTCCGCCGCTCGCCTCGCGTTGCTTACCTGTCGGCTACGGCGCGCGCAGCCGGAACATCCGCACAAGGTCACGGAGCTGGTCATCGGTCAGCGCATCGACGTGGCGGTTCACCTCGGCGCGTAGATCGCCGCGTCCCAGCCGCACGACCTCGTCGCCGATGAGCGTGGTCAAGTCGATCCCGAGCGCCTTGGCGAGCCGCTGCAGCACTTCCAGCGACGGGTTGCCATCGCCACGCTCGATCTCGCCCAGGTACTTGTCGTTGAGACCGGCTAGGCCGCCGAGCTCCGCCTGCGACAGCGCACGGGCCTTGCGAAGTACCCGAAGATGCTCACCAAATTCTTTCATCGAGTCCGCCATGCCGCGTGCATTGTCGCGGTGTGGACGGATTGGCTAAACACGCTGTATCCTTCCAACGCGTCGATCTAGGTGGTTATGTACGGCCATGTCGGAAAATGACGCTGTCGGGGGCGCGGATGGCAGTCACGAGGCACGCGTCGAGCGAAGACTTGGCTGGCTTTTTGCAGCGGACGGCAACGGTTGATCGACCAGCCGCAAAGGATGCGCTCAAGGCCATTTTTGCCCGCCACCGGGTCGGGTTTGATGGCACTGATTCCTGCATCCAGAAGTTGGTCAGAGAAATCGAGCTCGACGGCGGCAACACGATCGCATCGCTCGCCAGGAAGCGCGTCGGCGTCGCCTACGCGGAGGTGGTGCGGGATGCAGCGGCGCAACTCAAGCTTGCCGTCCCGGCCAATCGGATCGACGATATCCTCTGGATTGAACAGCGATTGCTCGGACATGTCGTCGTCACCTACTTGGGCGGCGCGCCACAGGTGGACAAAGAGGCATTCGCAAAAATCGGACTCGACTGGCAGACGCTTGGGTTGCAGGGCGCAGCGACCACCGTGATGTGGGCAGCAGTGATCCAGCGCGCAGGCGCGCAAGCGGTCGCCCAAGTCGTCCGGCAGGTTGTGCTCCGGACATCGGGCTGGTTTGCGGCCCGCGCTGCCGCTGGCACCGCTCTTGAGGTAATGACGCTGGCGATCCCGGTCGTCAACGTGGCGATGACCGCAGGACTTGCCGTGAGTGTAGCGGGGCCGGCGTACCGGAAGACTGTGCCGACCGTGCTCGACGTCGCACTGCTGCGCCTGGAGTACGGCGACGCCGCACCCGTGGGCGTCAACACGGCGGCAAATTGAGATGAACATGCAGTCGGTCGTGGCATTGGCAGGCGCCGCGTTATTGACCGCGCTGACGGTGCTGGTCGTTCGCGTGATTTTCACAACGCTGCCGAAGCTCCACACGGCGGTCGACGAAGCCGCTGGCCTGCTGAAACAAGGCAATGCCCTTGGGAAGAAGGCAAACGAGGGCGTGGACGCAGTCAAGGAAGGAATTGCCGAAGTTGTCGGGTCGGCGAAAAAGGCTGTGCCGGCTGCGACCGGACTCGCCGTCGCGGCAACCGGCTACATCGCGGGAAAATCAATCGTGTCCACCGCGCCAACCACGGCGTCCACAGTCGGAGTCGGGCCGCTCGTCACGCTGCAGGTCGCGCAAATAGCGTTGCAGGTTGCCACCCTGGTCTACATCAAGGCGCGGTTTGACGGTCTCGAAGCAAAGATCGCACTCATCCATGCGGACATTGACAGTAAGCTCAATCATCTCCAGCGAATGATGGTGCTGAACCAACTGGCCGACTTGACCCGGGCGCGCGCCTACTTCGAGCTGTTGTCCTGCACGGATGAAACGGTCGACGTGATTCCGCTTGACCGAGCGGAGATACTTGAGGTCATTCGACTGCTCGCCGCCGGCATCGCTCACGCCCGGCAACTGGCGACCGTGACGCCGTCGCACGAAGTACTGGCGTACCCGTTCCTTGTGGAACATGCCGGCGCGCACCTTCAGGAAGTGAACGGGATCCTGGGGCTGCTGCTGGGCGATGTCGACGATGCAACCGTCCGGAAGCGGTGCGAGCACTGCCAAGAGCAGTTGAGTTCGACGTGGCGGGTTTGGGACGCGCACATCAGGCCGTCCGTGCGCGATGGAAAGATGACGTGGTCCGTGCCGCCGGAGGAAATGCAAGCGCGCGTGGCCGAACTCAAGAACGCCCTCGGCCCGCTTCCGTCCGCGACGGGATGGCTCCTGGAAGCAACCTGACGTTGGTGCCGAATGGCTCAGCAACCCACTAGAACCATGTAGAAACAAGATATTGCACGGTACGGAGGCAGCTACTCGATGAAAAAGCCAGATGTCGCAACGATCGGGAAGATGCTCGACGGGATCTACGAGTTGGCTTTGAACGGCCTGCCCGGGCAATCAACCGTGGATGAGGTGGCGGCGGAATACCTGGCGACGCCGGGCACGTTGCACGAGCAAACACGGCGCTACGTTGGCTGGCAGATCCTGAAATGCAGCGGGAGCGGTTTTGTCACAGGCCTGGGCGGATTGCTGACGCTTCCCGTGGCGATCCCGGCGGATCTCGCAGCCAACTGGTACGTCCAGATGCGCATGGTGGCCGTGATTGCGGTCATGCACGGCCACAACGTGCGCGAGGACCGGGTGAGGACGCTCGTGTACCTGAGCCTGATCGGCGACGCCGTCAATGAAGTACTGCGCGAGGTTGGCATCCAGTTGGGGATGCGCCTTGGCGAGCAACTCATCGGGAAAATCAGCGGCCAGACGATTCGGGCCATCAACAAGGCGGTCGGCACGCGCTTGGTGACCAAGTTCGGCGAGAAGGGCCTCATCAACCTCGGCAAGGCCGTGCCGTTCCTCGGCGCGCTTGTCGGCGCGGGGTTCGACGGGTTTGCCTGCTGGGCTATCGCGAAGGCAGCAATGTCAGTCTTCGGCGCCGACGGTGGTGGCGGTCCGAATGCGGTGAACGCTGACGCGGGCCCACCGGGCGGGGACGGCCACGGACCGGACGCTGCAGCCGTGGCGCGGGTCGCAATCATCAGCCAGTGAGCAAAACTGGGCTGGCACGAGCGCCGGTCGGGATGGTGTCAACGTGCGAATTCTCATACTCATCCTGGTCGGCGTCATGTTGGGCTGCGCCACGCCGGCGGCAACTACAGGCGGCGCCTCGACGTGCGTTCCGGGGACCCAGATTGCCCGTGCGTGCCCCGGCGGTGGTCAGGGTGTGCAGTCGTGCCAGGCGGACGGCCTTGGCTTTGGCACATGCGGCGGCTGCCAGAGCGCAGATGGCGCGACGGCCGACGGTCTGCAGCCTTCTGGTGATGCGACAGATCAGCTCGACAGTGCTGATGATGGTCCCGTCTTCGACGTTGTCGACGATTCACACGAGGACATCGATGCGGGCGATGGCTTCGGTGGCAGCACCGATGCGACCGTCGGCGATGAATCTGCACCGCCAGACGACGCCGATGCTGGCAGCCTGAAACCCGACGTGCAGGCCGACACGAGCGCAGGACCCGATGCTGACATCGACGGGGACGGAGCAGACCTCACGGAAGTCATCGGCGACGCGGATGCGGTTGGTCAAATCGGAAGCTCGTGCGCGTCGGCCGCCGACTGTTCGGGCGGTGTCTGTGTCACGACCCCCGCTGGTAAGAAGTGTTCGCTGTTTTGTCCGCCGGATTCGTGTCCAGTCGGGTTCTACTGCCATCCGCCGCTCACACCGAGCAGCACGGCCGCCTGCTGGGCCGTCGACCTGTGCACGACGAGCACTGATTGCGACGACAACAACCCGTGTACCAAGGATTCCTGCAGCGGAAGTTTGACGTGCGCACACCTCGCGGTGCCCGCGACCCCGTGCGACGACGGCGATGGCTGCACGGCTTATGACACGTGCACCAACGGCACGTGCAAAGGCTCGGCCTGCCCCTTGGATCAGTTCTGCGGCGCGCCATCCACTGGCAGTTCGCCGGTGTGCCAGCCGGCCAAGTGCAAGTTGCCGGACGTGCCAGCCTCCCTGCAGGTCATCAGTTACTCGGCCCCGTCGAGCAAGGCAAACAGCTGCGACCTGGACGGGGACGGACTGCCGGACAACAGCATCGCCGGATCGACCTACTCGATCAAGGGCACGGCTTTTTGGCAGGCATCCGGAGCAGCAGGCTGGGACGCCTCCGGTCAGCCGTTTGACATCGTCTTCGGTGCTCAGGTCGGCGGGGCGAACGAGGGCACGCTCGCGTGGTCGCAGTTCCTCAAAGACCAGCCCGGAATCAATGGGATTTGCCCGTGGAAGATACCACCCTCGACGTTGACCACGACGCTGACCGGGACCGTACCGGGCAGCACGTTGAAAGCTGCTGCCGTTGGGGCCGTGCAGGTCGCGAATTCCGGGCTAGGCGATTCGCTCCCCGTACCGGTCGCAAAGTTTGCCTTGAGCGGCATGCAGAACGTCAGCGGCGGCGTCAGCAAGGGGCGAATCTGCGGCGTGTGGCCCAAGACTGCCCTGATTGCCAATACGGATCCCGCGAGCCCAATCGGCATGAAGCTCAAGGCGGGCAGCTATTTGCCGGACGTCGACATGGACGGGGATGGCGTCGCCGACGCGTTTTCTTTCTCGTTCGACTTCGGCACCACCGTCGAGGTCGGTCATGCGCCCGCGAAGGGGTGCATCAAGGACATCGAGTGCAAGACGGGTCCGGGATGCGCCAACGACATCTGCGTCGGGGGCTGGTGCGCATTCACTTCGCCGACGGGTAGTTGCAAGTGTGGCAGCGGCTATGTTGGCATCGCCACGACGTGTGAGGTCGACTTTGCCTGCACCTCGGCGACCGGCTGCATCTGCGAGCCCAATTACATCGCGATCGCCGTGGACGCAACGATTGTCTGTGCGCCGGACTTCCCGGCTTGGGGTAACCGTGGCGACAGCCCCCAAGCCGTTTGGTTCACCAACAACGGTGACGGCACGATCAGCGACAGCAATACAAACCTGCAGTGGCAAGCTGCGGACAACGGAAGCGACGTGCTCTGGAGCGTCGGCAACAGCTACTGTCAGGCTTCCACGCTTGGCGGCCACGCCGATTGGCGAATGCCGACCGCAGTGGAGCTTCAGTCCATCATCGACTACGCGGCGGGCACCATGACTCCGAATGACCTCGCGGTCCCAGCGGCTTTTCAGGCAACGACGGCGAAAGATTTCTACTACTCTGCCAGCCCGGTTGTGCCGGCAGCGGGCGGCACATGGGATGTGGGGATGAGTGGCGGCACTCTGGAGCCGCGTTCCTACATGGGCAGTTACCGTGTCCGGTGTGTCCGCTCTGACACGTTTTGGGTGCCTCCATCTCCGCGTTTCACCCTCGATGGCGCGGGCGAGACCGTCCATGACAATTCCACCAAACTGACTTGGCAGCGCGCGGTGCCGCTTGCCGCACTGGCTTGGGCAGATGCGAAGACCTACTGCCAGAAGCTGAACCTTGCAGGCGGTGGTTGGCGCCTGCCGTTGGTAAGTGAGCTGACCGGGATTGTCGATCGCCAAGAAACGCCTCCCATTGATCCGGTCGCATTTCCCAGCACACCCGAAGACGAGTTCTGGTCTGCAAGTCCGGTCCAAGGCGA
The DNA here is from genome assembly GCA_903929795.1 of uncultured Myxococcales bacterium. Classification (GTDB taxonomy): domain Bacteria; phylum Myxococcota_A; class UBA9042; order UBA9042; family UBA9042; genus CAIYBN01. The sequence continues at coordinate 10,457 of CAIYWC010000107.1, forward strand.
TGCCTACACCGCGTGGAGCGTCGTCTTCGACGATGGCACCAGCAAGCACCACAGCGTCGACATAGTCTCTCGCGTCAGGTGCGTGCGATAATGGCCGCCGAAAGGTGCGGACTTTGCGAGTCAGTCGCCTAACATCATGACCATCCTTGACATTCTGCCGACTTTGCAGCGCGGCGATCAAAAAAGTCGTCCTGATTGCTATACGCCGCGGCCTCCGCCATGGCCCTGGATGGCACGAGCAGGTCCTGATGGCGCACAGGCGCGGGGCTGGCGTCCGGAGGAGCCGGGGAAACGGTTAGCCACGCCGGCAAAGGTGCAGCAGCAGCTGTCGTTGCGCCGGTCAATCCGCTCTCGAAACGGCCCACGTGGCCGTCGCCGAGTGGATCGTCGCCCCGCTGTTCGGCTTTTCATTATCGGGTAATACGCCAATCAACGCGTCCGCGGTCTACGGCCCCGCGCACGCTGCTGCTACTCTGGTGCCGCACACCGCCGTCGCGGCGGATCAGGGAGCCCAAGATGCCCAAGCCCAACGCCACCACGTCCAACAACGCCATCCTCACGGTGGACGAACTCGCCGCCTTCCTGCGCGTCAACAGGAAGTCCGTCTACCAGGCAATCCACACGGGCAAGATGCCTGGCGCACGCCGACTGGGGCGCACGTGGCGGATCAGCCTGGCGGCCGTGCTGAAATGGCTGGCCCGGGGCGAGCGCTTTGAGGTTGAAGCGGAACGCGTTGAATGCCCGCAAATCTGACGCCTTGCCAGACATCAGCCCGAGCCCCGGCCGCTCGCGCAAGACCAGCCAGCCGTTTGCACCGAAAACCCAGCACGGCTTCATGACTTGACCGTCAAACTGCAGCAGACGCCCGAACCGAGCGCCACCGCGCTGGTGCGGTTCAAGAAGCGCGATGCGGGAGCTGCGGTCCAGCGACCACGCATCTGGCAAAGCAGCTGCGGACCATCGCGACTTCCGGCCTTTGGCTGAAGTGGAATCATCCTCGTGCGCGTCAGGTAGGCGTGGTGTGCGGTTCTCGCGAGCTGTAAAGCCTATGAAATGCCGCTGGCCGGAACGCCGATCGTGGAGCTTCTTGCAACACGTATAATCGCGTACGTTCAATGGGTTTTGTCCGAAAAAAAAATCCGGTGATGCTGAAAAAAAGAAACCCAACACCCGGTCAATGCCTCACGCGCGTCCGGCGTCCCGTCGGGCATCATGGAACTCATGTCGACGGCGCCCAGAACCGCCACTCCCCGGCTATTGCCGCGCACCCCGCCACCGCCATGGCCCAGATTGCCGAAAGAACCAAGTGTTGCTGTCCGTGCGCTGCCGGCGGGACTGGGCGCCAATGTGGCGACCGGTCGCGACCGTGCTGGTCGTCACTGGTGCGCCATCTGGGCGGACTCAACGCGCACGAGGTCGCTGTGAGGCACAGGACGCCGCGACAATTACTTGGCGGAGCTGTGGCGCGAATCAGCGTGTAGCCGTGTCGGTCGGCCATCCGTCCTGACGGCCTTTACCGTGCGCGATCAGGCCGTAATACGGGCAGCACTTGGGCAGCGGCCGGCAAGTTGGCGAACTCTGTGACGTCAGACGTGCCTGTCCGGCGTGGCACCCAACGCCGCCTCAGCCAACGCGCGCCCCACCACGCGGTTACCGCCCAGCGGCGCCAACCCGTTGGACTTCAGCCCGTCCGCGATGATCTCGACGGCCAACTCCTAGTGAATCTCGCCGAGCCCGACCAGCACGCGGACCTGCAGCGACAGACCCGGCGCACGCTGGACGTGAACAAGGCCTGCACGTTCACGCGACCGCACGCGGACTTGGGTGAATAATCACATAAAATCAATCGGTTGAATGACAGAATCCGTCCACGCGGCAGCCAATTTGGGCATGTACCGATTCGCGAAGCGATGAAATCGCTCGGCGAGTTCGGCGGCAACCTTCAGGTGTTCTCCCGGTTGCCGCCGAACCGCCGCGTCGCCGCCGGACCTACGACTGTGATCTTGGGGCCAGATCTACGCTCGGGTCGGCGGGCCAAAGACCTGCTGCCACTTCCGGTTGTACGCGTCCGTAGCCTCTTGGGCCTGCTCGTCCGTGAGGCGCGCGCCGCCGTTCTTTTCGAGCGCCGCGTGGACAACGCCGGACAACGCGATCATCGGTTCCAACTTCCTGAGGTCTTCCTTAAGGGCGCGACGCTCCGCGGGAGAAAGCTTGCTGAGATCCTCAACGTAGTTCGGCGGGAGCGCGGCAATCTGCTCCGCTAATTCATTGAAGTCCTTTAACACTTGTTCGAACAAACCTGAATCGAAGTCACCGACCGGCGCTTCCGGCGGGCCAACCTTCCGAGCGTCGACGCCGCTCGAAACAAGATGCGTCGGGGCTGCCACCTCTGCTGGCGTCGACTGTGCAAGTTTTCTAGCTGTGGGCATTGGGTCTCCTTCTCTTGCCACGACCGCCTCTATCTCCGGTCGGGTGCCGGGAAGCGCGTGGCTGTTGCCAAACGGACATGAACGCGAGATGCTTCATGTCCAGCAGCCGCACTGCGGTCGCTGAATGAGAATGTGCGTCTGATGCACATGCGCGTCAAGTTTTGACCGCTGGAGGTCCTCGTGTCCGTACCGCTCCAACACGCGACTTCGTACCCGGCGGTTCTCGGTAGGCTCTTGGTCTCGGCCAGAATCTCTTGTAATCTTGAGCAACAAGCCGTCGCTGACGCGGTCGGCGTCAGCCGGTCGACTTGGTCACGCATCGAAAACGGCGAGATCGCGCTGACGATCGAACAGCTCTCCGCCGCGTGCGCGATGCTAAAAATCGAGCCAGGTCAACTGGTTCAGCAGGCCGACGCGGCAAGCAAGAAGCTCGAAGGCAGAGGCGTCGTCGTCTCAAGAGCGCGCTGGGAATCAGCTGGCAAGGCCGTCGGCCTCGGCATCGTCGTGATGAGCGCCGTGGCGCTCGGCACCCTGATCAAAAACCTGCTCTTGGACGACGAAAAGAAGTAGGCGCGATCTGAACCAATTGAATCTATGTCGCTTTTCCGCATCGCTTGCCGATCCACGGCGCCAGCGCGCCACATCGGTTCAGCCGAGACCCTCCGCGTGGACCATCGGTGGCACCCGCTCGGACACGAACGACGCAGCGTCAACCGCCCCCGCTGCACAGTTGCTGCCGTGGACGGGCGAGACTTCGGGTTCGACAGCACTGCTATGCGGTGGATCTTTGGCCGTCCAGGCTGTAGACGTGATCGCCCGGGACAGCCTCGCCCGGCAGGATGCCGATCCACATGGCGGTGAAATCTGCGATTCTGGCCGAAATCACGGCTAAAACGCTGGCCAACTACCACGAGCGCGCCGAGATCTTCCGTGAAGGCACCCGCGACCACGACGTTAGCCAGAACATCGGTGCGCTGCTGCGGGCGCTGGACGTGCGGGAAGACGATGCTGCGACGCGCACGATCCTGGACCTGGGCTGCGGTCCAGGCCGCGACCTGCGGACCTTCACACGGCTCGGGCATCGAGCGATCGGCCTGGACGGCACCGAGCGTTTTGTCCAGATGGCGCGAGAAGACAGCGGCTGCGAGGTCTGGCATCAGAACTTCCTGCACCTTGAGCTGCCCGACCGTCATTTCGACGGCGTGTTCGCCAACGCGGTGCTGTTCCATGTGCCCACGCAGGAACTGCCGCGGGTGCTGGGCGAGCTGTACGCGACGCTGAAGCCCGGTGGTGCGCTGTTCAGCTCAAACCCGCGTGGCGACAACACCGAGGGCTGGAAGGGCGAGCGGTACGGCGCTTGGCATGACTGGCCGGCGTGGCGAGCGCTGATGACGGGCGCTGGATTTCTGGAGATCGAGCACTTCTACCGGCCAGAGGGCCTGCCGTTCGACCAGCAACCGTGGCTGGCGAGTGGGTGGCGACGGCCACCAGAGACGGACCCGTCGGTCATGAACGACTAATACGCCCCGCTCACCAGATTTTAGGCAAAACGATGGGGGCCGCATCCGGGTCGGTCGGTGTTCTGTCCAGCGCGTACGTCGCCAACAGCCGGGCCATCTGGCGACCCGGCCCCGGTGGCGCCAGGCCGTTGGACTTCATTGCGTCCGCGATGTACTCGATGGCGAGGCGCTCATCGAACCGGCCCGTGACCAGCTGTTCCCGCACCACGGCGACCACTTCGCGCAGGACTTGAAGGCGTTCTTCGCCTTTTGTCGCGGAGAACCGATCGTTCAGGTCGAGCAACATGAGGTCGTTCGCGTCGAGCCTCCGTGGCCGACTGGTGCTGTCGGGTGCGTCGGTGACGGACGTGACGGCGTCCTCGCCCACCGTGCCGATCGATTCGTCGCCTGGAGCGTTCTTGTCACCCCGGGTCGTGCCGACATCGTCCCGGCTACGCGCTGGCACGACGGGCTCGATGAGCAACCGCACGCGAGGAGTCGGTCCCGCGATGTCCGCGACCTGAAGGAGCCTGGCCTGCTGCATCTTGTACAGCGTGGCTCGGACCGTGACCTCGTAGACGCCCAGTTCCTCGGCGAAACGTCCGGTCTGAAGCTGGAAGGGCTCGCCGTTCTCGCCCATCGTGAACAGCTCGAGCGCGATGCTGGTGGAGTCCCTGCCGGACATCAGCGCTGACGTTCGGCTCAACCAAGACAGCGAACTCATCGTCTGCGGTTGGTCGTCTGGGTTCACGGGTGGATGTTTGATCGGGTTCATGGTCTTGACCTCCTGGATGCTCGGTGCACAGCCAAGGTCACAGACCTCGTGCCGTACTGGGTGGTAGTCTCTCACTCTGCGCTGCAATGGCCTTTCGTTTCTCGTTGCCGCCAAATAGATCCTCGTGAACGACATGGCGACATCGAGATGGCGATTACTGGTCTGACGGTCTAGTAACACTGGAAAAGTCCAGAGAATCTGCCAGTTGTGTACTGGGAACACGCGCGCCGCTGGCGCGCCACCAATCGGTGGATCTTGGCTGCCTGAAGTAGGTCGACAAGGCGCGCGAACGCGCGCAGCTGACCAGCCAGACAGGCATGTCTAAGGCAATCCCGCTTAAAGAAGCTCTTAAAGCGAAATCGTCTTCGACATGGGTGCTGACTGGACTGGAAAGTTCGTCCTTCCCAGTCAACAGGAGCGCCGCGCGGCGCGCCGCCCGGCGTCCTGTCTGGCCAGGTTCATCCTCAATCAGCTCAGTTATCAACATCTTGAGCGTCACCATGTGATTCACGAGGCTCTCTTTGTCGGAAGAAATCCGTTCAGGACATGCTCAATCAGCGCAGTGACTGTCTCGGCGGTGAAGGTTGGCGACAGCTCAGGCACCGGCTGGTTGGACAGGACCCAGACGTACGCAGGTTCCGTCCGTGTCCGTGTCCGCAACCGCTCAGCTGCCTGCAACATTTCGCCTGGTCCCAGCATCTGCAACCACGGGTCAACCCGCGGATCCTTGGCACGCAGGACCGGTACGGCCAGGTTGGTGCCGGGCAACCGTTCGAGCTGCGTGTGAAAGTCCGGGTCGACACGTTCAGGGTCTTGCCACGCTCTGGCACGACTCCACGCCAGCAATTCGTCCAGGTTGGGCGCGTATGTCCCCGCCAGCACGATATGGTTGCAGCCCCGGTCGATGACCGCGTTGGTGCCGCGAACCGCCGCGTAGTGCATGACGACCGCGTCCAGCCCTGCAAGCCTTTCCTCCAGTTCCTTCTCATACGCCTTCATCGTGACAACGGCGACCGGAGCCGACGGCGTCCCCATCGCCTTGACGATCTCGACCACGCCGTCGAAGACGCCCGTGCGAGTCTTGGCGCTCTGCATCGATGCACGCCCGAAGCGTCCGGTCACCAGCTGCAGCACCGTTGCCTTGCTCGGAACGGCTGGCGTGACGTGACGCACCGGCCGACCGAGCAAGTGCTCGTACACGTCGGGGTTGCCCGTGCTGTCCAGTACGATGGTTGGGGCGGAAATGCGCAGATCCCGCGGATTGCGGACAACGACCTTGCCCGGCTGGGCCTCCAGCCGAGTGTTGCGATGGGCACCGGCGGCACGCAGCGTCTCAGCGAGGACGTTGAGCAACTCGATGACAGCCAGCGGCACCACCCGCTTGGCCTGACGCGCCTGACTGGACCGGTTGATCTCCCGGGCCAAGCGACGCAGTTCGTAGATCTCGTGGTCCTGCCGACCCTCGCGGGTCAGCGCCGAGAGAGCGTGAATGGCGAACGGTTCCTCGCCCCTGGCGATCGGGCTCAGCAAGAAACTCACGTCCAATCCGGCGGCAAGCGCATGTGCCACTTCGGCCGCCGTCACTTCCCATTTCCCGGACGTGTGGGCGCCCAACGCACCCTCGTCCAGCACGGCAAAGTCAGCACCGTTCTCAAACATCCAGTCCTTGAGGCGGAACACCATCATGGCGGCCGACATGATCCACGTGCGCTCGATGGCCTGAAACTGCCGGGTGTACGGGCACAGACCATCCTGCGGGCACCCGTCGCACGCCAGCGCCCCATCCAGACCCTCCAGTCCGGCGCGGCGGACTTCCTCACGACGCTGCGGCTCCATGCACATCGGCTGGCCGCCGACCATCTGGTCCATCCCGCGCAGAATCTGGATGTCGCGCGGCCGGTCGATCTGCCTCGCCAGATCGTCGGCCAGTTCGAGCCGGTCGACCACGATGGCGAACTTCATGCCCAAGTCGATCCCTTTCGCGACCACGATGCTGGTGATGGTCGTCTTGCCCAGCCCCGGTGGCCCGCCAATCAGCAGCGTGTGGCTGGCATCGCGCGCCCGCAGGTAGGCCAGGATGGCCGTGACGATGATGTCGCGGGCAACGACGATCTCGACCTCGTCGTTCCGGCTCACCGGGGCGGCGTCGCCCAGATCAAAAGCCTTTGGCGCGTTCTTGGCTGGCCGGTACTGCGAACAGCCCAGGCAGGGTTTGACCGTGCCGTTGGCTTGCTGGACCCACGTGCAGCCCGGCGCCGATTTGTCCGTGTCGATGGCGTCCTGAACGTACTGGTCGGGATCGGCGCGATCGGCCAGCTTCTGCCCGAGCCGGCGGTCGTGCTCCAGCACGAGCTGGATGATCAGGTCCTCATCCACGCCCAATTCGTCGAGCTTCAGCGCCAGTCCCGACAAGACGCCAGATCGGCCTGTTTTTGGGTGCGTCTCCGCGCTCATTAACGTGTAATACCAGCCCTCGCACAGGCCCGGAGGGCGCTGCAACGATTGGTCTACCAGCGGGATGTCGCGCTTTTCACGCCGAGCCCGCTCGCGAGCGGCGCGGCGTTCCGGCAGGACAACGGGTGCGTTCAACAGCGCGCTCAATTCCGGCAGCGGGTCTTCCGACCCTTCCCGCACGACCTGAACGGGGCGGTACGTGCGCTCGCGCGTCTCCTTGCCGTCCCGCTTCCACGTGCCGGTCATCGCTGCCATCCGCGATAGGTCGTGCACGTCCGGGTCGATCGCAATTGCCTTGTCAGTGTATGGCTGCGCCTCCCACCACGCCTGCGCCTCCAGCAGGACCGCCTTGACGTTGTGCTCGGCCTTGAGCTGCAACTCCTCGTTCGTGCCCGTCACGAGGACCCGTACCAGCACCTGCGCGCCGTTGGTCTCGATGACCCACGCACCAGGATGCGCGTCCGCGTATGCCTCTGCCGCCACCACCGCCAGCGCGTGCTCGGCGTCTGTGCACGGGGCTTTCTCGTGACCGGTCTTACTCGCCGCCTGCTTGTGACCCGGCGTCACGACGTTGAAATCAAACAGCGCCATCGTGATGGCGCTGACGTGGCGCTTGGACGCGCGTGAGCCGAGCGCAAAGCTGTTCGTCAGGCCGAGCGATTCGTCCGGCACGACCGGATTGAGGCCGAAGTGGAACGACCGGGCGTCCGTGACCGCCGCGCACGCCGCCACCATCTTCTCGACATCATCAAAGCGGCCGGAGTGCAGGACGCCGTGGAAGTCAAAGTACGCCAGCTCGGTCGCGCCGTACGGGCCGTGCCACGCGCGCAGGCGCTCGAATAGTGCATACAACTCACTGATAGAAATCTGGTATTCCGACATTGTGCCTCGTCGACGCGTGGGAAACGGCGGTGCCGGTCACGCGAACGAGGCTGTGTCATCCTTTGGGCTTGATTGATCTATTGACGCGCGGATTGAGGAAATCAAACCGGATCAGCGGGAGTGAGCGGTTCCGTCGACTGAGCCGGCCAGGAAAGCTCAACATCCGTGACCTGCACACGATCCACTGGATTGCTCGACGTGTGCGGGTACCAGAACATCTTGCCGAGCGTGATCCGTTCCCGCGGCGCCTCGGCGCTCATCGCCGCCTCCGCAACCTCAAGCGGGACGTGGAACGCCTGACACAGGCCCTTGAAGCCCTCCTTGAAGGCAGCGAGAGACAGCTTTTGCCCGTACGGGAACAATTGGACTCCGCCCGGCGCCCAATCGTCGAACTGGTCCAAGGCAGACCTGACCATCGGAAACCGCTGGCCGCCCACTTCAAGTTCACTGGCTCCAAGGCCGACGTCTACGTCCGTGTCTACTTGATGAATCGTCAGCGCCAACTCAGTCGCCGGGTCGTAACGAGCGGCTCTCAGCGCGACCGACACACCCGAGTCCCCAAGTGTTCCACGGCGAAAGGGCGGACGGACGCCGCCTCGGACTGCGTTTGTCGTCGGGGCTGGCTCGTTGGTCTCGACGGGCTGGGTGGGCCGCGTTTCCGGTACGGGATCCAGCTCGATCGCGATCTGGTAGCTCAGGTCAAATTGTTTATTCCAGTAAATTTGAGAGGTTGAGTCGTCGTCTGCCCCATCTGTGCTCAGCAGGCTCAGATGCGCTTCTGACCCCGGCGAGAGCCGCAGCCGGACACGTGCAGCGCAAAATGTCTGGATCGCAGTATCGGCTTTGCGACCAGCGATGCCATACGCGACTCCGACCTCAATCTTCTCGCCGTCTTTCAGAAACACTTCTCGCAGGAAGCGGGCGTGGCCCTTGGGAATCGCCTTCCTCACATTGTTGACCAGCACGTCTCCGCCGGTCGTCCCAAGCCCGAGCCTTGTCACAAGTTCGTATGCCGACCGCGGGTTCGATGGTTGCACAAGCGCTCGGGCCTCTTGGTAGCTGATTTCTCGTCGAGTGACCGTCGTGTTCCCCGACTCACGCACAAATAGCACATATTTCTGAGACGTTAACGACATCTTGATTTCCTCAAGAGACCTCAAGCTTTGAACAATTCCAAGATCAAGGCCGGAAGCCCAGGCTCCGAACTTCCGCCACGCTGGCGAGCGTCGTTGCGCACGACCAACAGCACGGGCGGATCGAACGGGCCGCGCGACGACCGTCGCGATGCCCCGTGAAGGCTACGCCGCGACGGAAGGTTTCGTCAAAGCAGCCGCCCAGCCGCTCACGCAAGGTGCCGGTGTCGGGGGGCGGTCAGGAACAAAGTAAGGGCGCCGCAGCCACTTCGCTGCGGCCCCGAGACGTTATTCGGGAGAGCGAATCATGCTGAAGAAGAAGAAACCACACCCCACAATCCTGGCGATCGCCACGCGTGTGGTCGAAAACATTCTCAAGTGTTCGAAGAAACGGCCGACTCGGTTCGAGCACGACTCGGCGCTGCGGTTCGCGTGTGACTTCGTGCTGCAGTCAATCGCGCCGCCGCCGCCATATCCCGGTCAACTCATCCGCGTCACCGACACCGGGGCGATCTTCGGTCGCCAGTCGCGGAAGCTGGTCTATAGCTCCCGCAGCGATTTTGAGAGTTTTGCGCGGTTCGTGGAGGTCGCCGAGCTGACGCCGCCGTGGGCGAAGCATGCGCGCTCGAGCACGCTTCGCGTCACGGCCAAGCTGCGGGCGTTGTTCCACGCGGCGAAGGAGGACGCGAGCCAGGCGTTGCCGCCCGTGGCGCTCGCCAGGCTGGTTGCACCGGAGGGGCCGATGGCCTGGAGCGACGCGGCGACGATTGCGTTGCTCCGAAAGCTGGACCCGGAATGGGATGAATTCACTGACTCCCCGCCGTCACCGGGCTTGTTGGCCGCGGTGCGCGCGCTGCTCGGTGTGGTTGCCGCTTTGATCCGCGGCGGGATTGAGCCCGACGTGATGCTTGAGGTCGTCCACGACACCGACGAAAAGTTCCACTTCCGACTCGCCGATGGCGAGCAATACATCGACTCGTGCTGGCGTCGGACGTTTCAGACGATGGCGATGAGGGCGGATCTCCAAGGCTGGCTGCACGTCGAAGCGCTCAGCCCCAGCCGCACCGTCATGCGGCTGACCTTCGACGTTTTTCTGGGAGTTGTCGCGTCGATTCGTGAGTCGGCCAGCATTGACGCGCTCCTCGCTGCGCACGTCGATCCGGTGCGCTTCGCGCAGTACGCCAAGCTGTACCTGACCCCATAGCCCGACGCCAACATCTCACAGCCCGCGTGAGCGACCCCGCACAGCAGGTGCGGGATGAAGGTCAAGACGGGCCGATCGGGCGCCGGCGGAATCGACGGACGGGCCAGAGCCCCGGCGTCCTCGGCGCTGATCTCCCGTTCGGCGGTCATGTCGCTTCCCCGTTCGCGTACGAAAAGCACGTAATTTGGAGTCGTTATCGCCATCTTGATTTCCTCAAGAACCGTCCCACTTTTCGTCAATTCCAAGATCAAGGACGGGAGCAGAGGCTCTGAACTGCCGCCCTGCTGGCGATGGTCGTTGTGCATGACCAACAGCAAGGACGGACCGAACAGGCCGCGCGACGACCGTCGCGACGCCCCCTGAAGGCTACGCCGCGACGGAAGGTTTCGTCAAAGCAGCCCACCGGTAACCGGGGTCGCGCGGCGCCTGTGTTGCGCGAGACCGGCGAGTGAGAAAGCCAGACTGCGACAGTGCGAAGTCACTGTCATCACTAAGTAAAAGGAAAGGAAGATGAACAAAGAACAGTTGATCAACATGCTCGGAAAGCGCCTCGTGGACGACTTGCCGCCTGAAGTCTTTAGCGGAACCACGAGGGAGCAACGCCGATTGATCGGGAAGGGAGCCCGGCCGTTGATCGGTGAAATCGTTGAGTCGCACAATGATTACGGCGAAATCATCTGTGCCGTGGTTTACCAGCCAGAGGGGCTTTTCTCGCTCGCCGAAGTGGATGCGTATCTCGGGCTCTTCTTGTTCGGCAACGTCCTTCAGCGCGCTGGACTTTGCGACCTCATTTCGGATTGCGGGGCCGTTCAACTCGACTTCTCAAAGGGTTTCGTCACGCACATTGAGAATGTCCTCAGGAACTCACTCAAGCAACTGCCGCTCGGCTTCCTGACGGGACTCGGGGAGGACGCAGGTGCGCGGTTCAAGCAGGCAGCAGGCTCCGTAGCGCTTGTCAGCCGTTTGGTCGGCCCTCTCCCGTCCAGGGAGACGCGCGAGTGGGAAGCGTTCAGAGAGTGCGGGCGCGGTCTGCTCGGTGTGATGGCGCTTGCGCGCTCGGCTGACGATCCTGCCGATGTGGACCCGATTCGCCTGCGGAAGGAGGATGGCGACACGGTCTCGTGTGTCACGACGTCGGGCTCGACGTCGTTCACGTGCTCGTGGTCTACGCTGGGCGATGTCCTTCGCGCTGCGGTAGACGCGAAGTTCATCACCTGCGTCTCGTACTACCCTGACGAGCATGTCCTCGTCGGCTACCGCCCGCTCTACGACTTGGCGGCGCCTCACGTTTTGTTGCACTTGCTCGTCGACGTGAAGCCTTCGCCGGATTCGATCGAGGTCGCGCCGTAGCGTCCGACAGGCATCGCTCGGCCGCGCGAGCCTCGCGGCCAACCCACACGCGGCGCAGTCCGCGGTCTGGCACTCCCCCACGCCAGACCGCGGGCCCGCGCCCGACCAGCAGAACGAGAAACTATTAGGAGTTCATATGAACCGAGAACAATTCGCGGCCGAATTCGGCCAACAAGTCGCCATCAACCTGCCAGGTGGAGTCTTCAGCAGCCTCAACGCTGAGGAGCAGCAACTCGCGCTCTCCGGCGGCATCGACTTCGTGGGGCACATCGCCCGCGAAGGCATTGACCTGGCTGCCACTCCCGTTTTGTGCTTTCCAACGGGCCATGGTCTGGAACCCACAACCGAAGGCAGTCAGGTCAGCGGCCTCCTGCTGTTCCTGCAGCTCTTGGAACGCGTGGGCCTCGTGGCGGCGCTGACCCAGATTGAGGATTGCACTTTCGTGCACCCGAAGGAGTCGTTGTCGCGCTACGTCGGCGATGTCTCGGCGGCGCTCCTCCTTGCGCTCCCGGTTGACGCCCTCCACGGCTTCGACGATTCGCCCGACATCTGGTTCGACGCGGGCCACGAGTCGGTCGCGTTCACGGCCGATCTTTCCGACCGGTTGCACGATCTCGGCCACGACGAAGACACCGATCTTTGGGGGTGGACGGAGCACTTGCTCGACGCCATGACACTGAAGTTGTTTGGGAAGACCGGCGCAGACCAGAGGCTCCATTTCCGCCATCCCGGCGGCAACCTCGCGGATTGCGTGACGTCCACCGGCCACGCTGTCGCCTGTTCAGGCCAAGCAACGTGGTTTCGCCCGCTTCTGATTGACTTGCTCGACGCGGGCCTGATCGGTGAACTGACGCTCGACGAAGACGAGTACGTCATCGGCCGCTACGAGAACCTGTACGTGCTGGCGCTGCGCAGCCTGTCCATGCACACCTTGATCGCGACGGAGCCGGTCGATGACTCGGACGAGTCCGTCGACTAGCCGGTCAAGGGGCGCCCCCCAAGACGAGACCGCCCAGTTTCAGCCTGAATCCGCGGTCTGGCACTACCCCATGCCAGACCGCGCGGCGGAGGCAGTCAAGCCGCAACCTGAGAACGCGCATCCGACACTTGAGGATTCCATGCCGCCGACAAGAGACCCAGCCCATTCGCTCTGGGCGTTTTATGAGCGATCCAGCAAAACCCAACAGTTCCTGTGGGATAAGACAGACGCGAAGGCAAGTTTGCCTGGAGGATACCCGATGTCGCTGCCAAACCGTTTGCGGCTGGCAGAGCAGCCAGCGTCGCGCGAAAGGCTGAAGTCGCCGCCGTTGGCAATGCGCCAGCGAGACGACCAAGCCCCTTACGCGGTTCCCAAGAACAGCCACGTCTGGCTGACCACCGAAGAAGCGGCGTTGTACCTCCGGTTGGGCAACGCCTCCACCATCCGGTCCGCGGTCGCCCGCGGCCATCTCCGCCCCGATGGTCGCAACGGCCAGCGCGGCAGTTTCTTGTTCAGAATTGAAACCCTAGACGCCTACGCGCACGCGTGGGTCAAGGAGAAAGGCCATGGGACGACAGAGAATGAAATCGACCCGATTTCCGGGTGTTTACCGCCTGCCCGACGGCGCACTCGTCGTGCGCGCGGTGGTCCTGACGCCGGACGGAAAGCAGGTCAGCCGGACGCGGACCCTGCCGGCGCAGACGAGCGAGACGGCAGCGGCCCAGATGGCGCTGCAATTCAGGGCGGAAGTGGAGGCAGAGCTGATCGCCGTCGCGGACAAGCCGCTGCTGCGCCAAGCGGATTTGACCGTAACCGATTTCGCCTACTCCTGGCTGAAGGACAAGGTGAAGGCGATTAGGCCGAGCGTGGCCGTGCAGTACGAGGGCGCGCTGTCCAAGATCCTGCCGCTGCTCGGGAAACGCCAGATCCGCGACATCACCCGGCGGGACATCGCCGAGTGGGTGGCCTGGGCGCAGGTCCAGCAGCGTACCGTCGGCAAGGGGCCGAATGCGCGGTTGGAGCCGTATAGCCAGCCCACGCTGCGCGCGTGGTGGCGGGTGCTGCGCCTGATGATGTACGACGCCATCGACGATCTGCATCTGCCGCACAACCCCATCCTGCGGGTTCCGCCGCCCAAAGTGGCGGTGGGCCTGAAGCGGGAGCGGGGCACGCTGTCGCTGAAGGACGTGCAGGCGCTGCTGGCGAGTGCCAAGCAGTTCGTCCCACAGCGGTTCGCCGAGATCGCGACGATGGTGCTGACCGGGATGCGGGCCGGCGAGGTGTACGCGCTGCACTGGACCGACATCGACTTTCCCAAGGAAGCGATCGAAGTCCAGCGCAGCCACTGGAAAGGGCACGAGGGGCCGACCAAGACCGACGACCCGCGAATCGTGCCTTTGCACGCCGAGCTGGCTGAGATCTTGCAGGAACATCGGCAGTACATGGTGCGAGAACAGCATCCCGGGCTGAAGAGCGGCTTGGTCTTTCCCAGTGATTTCGGCGGATACCGGGTGCCGCAGTCCATCTACTCGGCGATGGACGTCGCAGTGGAGGGAGCGGGCATCAGCATCCATGTGACGCCGCAGGTTCTCCGGCGCACGTTCAACACGCTGATGATGCTGTCAGGCACGGATCGGATCACGCTCCGCGCCATGATGGGCCACAGCAGCGAGGAGATGACGCGGCGCTATGCCGGCGTCAATCTCGACGTCAAACAGCAGGCAGTGACGCAGCTGTTCGGCAAGAAGAAGGCTGACGACACGGACGCGTAGCCCGCCTTCGGACCCGAGCGGACTCACATGGCGGACTCACACCAAAGAGCAGCGGCAAAGGCCGCCGTTTTGGGATTTGTGAGTCCGCGTGTGAGTCCGGGGGTGGTTTTGTGAGTCCGGAGGGTCTCGCCAAAACAAAATCTTTAATGATTACATGGAGCGGGAAACGGGACTCGAAAGCCCCTCCCATCCGCTCGCCCGGACTCAGCCCGTCACGCTTTCCCCCGACTGCACCGTCATTGACGGCAATGACGCCTATTTCGCCGACACCTGTCCGCA
>CAIYWC010000108.1 GCA_903929795.1 uncultured Myxococcales bacterium
GCACGCATCTGGCCAACACTTTGCCATGCGACGATGGCAACAGCTGCAGCACCGGCGACGTATGTCAAGATGGCGCGTGCGCGGGCGTCACGCCGTGCGACGACGGGAATCCGTGCACGGACGAAGTCTGCATCGGCGCGAGCTCATGCACTCACGTCCCCAATAGCCACGCCTGTTCCGACGGCAATCCATGCACCAAAGGCGACGCTTGCAACCAAGGCGTTTGCGCCGGTCAGACCGACGATTGTGGCGACGGCAACGCGTGCACGGCGGACTCCTGTGACGCTCAGGCGGGCTGCACGCACCTCAACACCACCGCGCCTTGCGACGATGGTAGCATCTGCACCGCCGGGGACGCGTGTGCAGGCGGCTTCTGCATCGGGGCTGGGAAAGTCGACTGTGACGACGGGAACGGATGCACGGCTGACTCCTGCGTTGCGGAGCAGGGATGCCTGCACCTCGCAGTCGACGTCACATGCACTGATGGAGACGCGTGCACGCAAGGCGATATCTGCGTCGGAGGCAAATGCGTCGGTGGCACACCAACCAGCTGCCCGGCGGCCGACGCGTGCCACACGAGCCCTGTCTGCAACGCGGTCACTGGTGAGTGCGAAAGCGCGGCCAAGGCTGCCGGTTCGGAATGCAACGACGGCGTCGCCTGCACGGTTCAAGATGCCTGCACCAGCGGGGGCGAGTGCCAAGGCACGCTATATGCCTGTACGCCCGGCAGTTGCGATCTGACGGCAATTTGCGACGGACAAGGAGCGTGCACGCGCGTTGCCAAGCCGGACGAAACGGCGTGCGACGACGGCAAAGCCTGCACGAGTAACGACGGATGCGCGGGCGGCACCTGCAAGGGCGATCTGTACGCATGCGACGATGCGCTCGCTTGCTCGTTGGACGCGTGCAATGGCGATGGAACCTGCACGCACACCGCGATCGGCGACAGCTCGTGCTTCATCGCCGACACCTGCGTTGCGGCCGGCGGTGTCGAGCCAACCAATCCCTGCCGTGCGTGCCAACCGAACGTCTCGGACTCGGACTGGTCGCCCGTTGTCGATGGCAAACCGTGCGACGATGGCAAACCATGCACCCGCGACGACAGTTGTGCGGTTGGACTGTGTGACGGCGCGACGTACACGTGCGACGACGGCAACGATTGCACGATAGACGCATGCGACGGCAGCGGCGGCTGCAGTCACTAGATGGTCGGTTCCTGGTGCGTCATCGAGGCCAAGTGCGTTCCGTCTGGTGCGGCCAAGCCCGGCGAGCCGTGCCTGTCTTGCCAGCCTGTCGCGTCTGGCGCGGCGTGGACCCCCGTCGCCGTTGGAGCCGGATGCGACGACGGGGACAGTTGCACCAAGGATGACGCTTGCAATGCCGTCGGCGCGTGCAAGGGCGCGCCGCTCGCGTGCTCCATCCCGCCGAACGCGGATTGCTTTGAGTCAGCGGGAGCATGCCAAAACGGCGTCTGCACCTTCACCGCGAAAGCAGGTGGCACGTCATGTAACGACAACGATCCGTGCACTTCCAACGACGGCTGCGACGGCAAAGGGCAATGCGTCGGAACTCCCGGCGGGTGCAAGGACGTGACCGGTGGCCCGGATTCGATCGACAGCGGCACGACGCCGGCGCAGGACACGGGCAGCGATGTCGAAGCCCCGGTCTCACAAAACGAGACCAGCCGTCCGGCTGGCTGCACGAGCGCGGGACGCAACGCTGGCAATTGGGCGAGTCATGCGTTCGGAGCGTTGCTTGCCATGTGGACGATTGGGCGGGGTCGCGCGCGACAGCGGCGAGGCCGGCCCGGCTTCGCGCCGCGATGAATTTGTCACCCGAAACTCGTCGTCCGTCGCAGACGCAAATGGGTGGCCGTCGCAATGTTTGGACGGACTCATTCCACCGATGCCCGTCCACTGGCGCTGTCGCGGTAATGTAGCTGACGCGCAACGGGTCAACCGGCTCGCGCTGGCGGTCGGCTCACGGAAGCGTCTGAACACGCGAAAATGACGCGATTCGGGTCAATGACTGGCTCGCAGGACCCGGCCGCCTTGACCCGGGCGCGCCCCGGGGTGACAGTGGGTTCAAGCGGATGCCAGGGGCGGTTTGGTGTGGACAGATTGTGCAC
>CAIYWC010000109.1 GCA_903929795.1 uncultured Myxococcales bacterium
GAAGCGAATTCGTACCGGCTGCGGGAAGCCGAGGAGCGCGCGGCGCAGAAGGCGACGGCCCGGGCGGCGCGGCGGAAGTGAGGCCGGCGGCGGGGTACGCGGAAAAAGCCGGGGAGCGGCGGTTTTGCGAAGCCGTCAACACTTGATCGCTGCCCCGCCGGAATTGCTCTGGGCAGTTGAACAGGGCGGTCATTTTTCTGCGGAACACGCTGCCAAGATGATCGAGCATCGGCCACATGTCGCGGTCACCCAGCAGTCCGCCATCATTGCCATGGTGAACCAGCAGGTCTTGAGCGTCGCCCAGCTGGAGGAGTACCTCGTAGGCACACTCCGGGGTGCGACCAAGAAGCCACAGGGCGTCCGCAAGAGCAAGAAGCCGGGGTCATCCAAAAGGGCGGGGCTCGAATTTCTTCCTGTGATTCAGGCGGCCCTCGTTGACCTGCCGGGGTTCACGCTGGAGCACGCGAAGGTGTTGCAGGCGTTGGCGGAGCAGCAGCCCGACATCGATGTGTTCCGGTGGCTGGGTATTCTGCGGGAAAAGGGGCTCACGCTCAACCAGTTGCTGGCAGGCCTCAACGCCGAAATGAAGCGCGAGGCGTCGAAGAAGTAGGTGGGCGAGGCGGAGTGCTCGCTAGAGTGTGGATGCCAAATCTTCATCCAAAATCTCCACAAAGCCAGCACTTGCGAGGCGGTGGCGAGAATGCCGCTGGAGGCACTCAACATGCCCGGGGTCGATCGCTCGGCCGCGGGCATGCCATCACATGGCCAAGGGCTCAAACGCAAGGCACAGAGTCATTTTGTGCGGCGTTGTCTTGACCGAAGTCTTCACCTTGGCTTCGCAGCGCTCACAGCCTTTCTGCTGGCGCACGGTTTGCCGGTTTTGGACGTCATCAACGCCAACGCGCAGGGGTAGTTGTTGGACTGTGCTCCTCTGCCACTGGGCGTTCCGGATCTCGAACGTCCAGCGGCGTGGAGCAGGCGGTCAGTTCGTTCTACCCCGCAGTCTGCTCACCCCCCGATTTACTTCGCGCAACGGAATCCTACGCCGTTGTCTGACAGCTTGGCGGCCATGTGACTGCGGCTGGCAGAACGCAAATCTGCACTGGTGGATAGCCAGGAACCACCCCTGATGACGCGGCTCGCACCAGTCTTTGGCCCGAGCGGGTTCGTTTGGTTGTCGGGCGTGTACGCACCGTAGAAGTCAGCCGTCCACTCTGCGACGTTGCCTGCGAGGTCACACGCACCGGGGGCGGTCGGGTTCGACTTTGAGCAAACAGCCGCCGGAGCAGTCAAGCCGCACTTTCCCATCGAGGCGAGGCTGCAACTCGCGGCCTGATTTCCCCACGGGTACTCTTGATCCTTACCGCCGTTGCGGGCGGCGTACTCCCATTCCGCCTCTGTCGGCAAGCGGCCTCCAACCCACGCGCAGTACACGCTGGCTTGGTACCAGTCGACGCAGTTGATTGGCTCGGATTCAGCACCGACAGTTCCCCAATTGCAGCCCGGCGATGTAGCCGGTTGGCCGCAGGTGAACACATCGCTGTTCTCACCCGTGCACTGCTGTGCTGGGGACAACTGCGCGTAGAATGCCTTGTACTGACTGACCGTCACTTCGTCGTAATCCAGATGAAACCCGCCGAGAGTGACCTGATGTTGCGGCGCTTCGTCTGCGTTTCCAATCACCGCCTTTGACCCCATTGCGAAAGTGCCCGCGGGCCACGCGTACAGCTCGCAGTCTTGCGGGCAGGTTGCCATCGACTCGCCGCCGCAGCAGATTCCGTCGCCACAGCTGGTTTGGCCGCTGCACCCGCCGGTTCCGCATTTGTCACTGACGGTGCAAGGGTTGCCGTCGTCACAAGGCGCGGCATTCCCGGTGTGGTTGCAGGCGCCAGCAGCGCAGGCATCGTCGGTGCAAGGATTTCCGTCGTCACAGTTCTTGGGCGTACCCCCACACTTGCCGACCACGCAGAAGTCCTGAAGCGTACAAGCGTCGCCGTCATCGCAAGTGCCGCCGCTCTGGCCCAGGTGGACGCAGCCTTTCGCCTCATCGCACGAGTCCACCGTACACGGATTCACGTCGTTGCAATTGACCGGTGACGGCGCGTGGGCACAACCAGTCGTCGGTGTGCAACTGTCGGCCGTACACGCGATGCCGTCATCGCACGTCACGTCCTTGCCGGCGATGCAGCTGCCGTCTTTGCAGGCGTCGTTCGCGGTGCAGGCGTTGCCATCGTCACAAATCCCGGAGGCGACCGCTTGGCTGGTGCAGCCAAGATTGGCATCGCACTGACCACTGATGCACTCACCGCTGCCATCGCAGCTGACCGGCGGTAGGTAGTGGCTGCCATCGGCCGCGCAGTCGAGCCAGGCATTGCCGGGGGACACGCGGGTCCGCGACAGACCATCGGGTGGCAAACATGGTCTGCGCCGCACAGGAGATCGGTCGTGCAATCCTTTGCGGTGTTGCACTGCACGCAGATGCCGAGGTCCTTGGCACACACCGCAGGGCAGTCCTTGTCCGTCTTGCACGTCGTTTTGATGATGCACTTGTCGGCGAGACAAGTTTTGCCTGCAGCGCAGTCGGCTTCCACTGCGCAGTCAACGCAGTGTCCAACAGCAGCATCGCACACCTGCCCAGATGGCTTACAGGTCACCGAAGAGGCGCATGGAGCCCCTTTCACGCAGGAACCGGCGCTACAGACGGTGTTGGCAACCTTGCAGTCGGCATCGGCAAGGCATTCCGCGCACGCGAATAGCTTAGGGTCGCAGAAGCCGGCGGTGCAATCGGCGTCCAGAACGCAAGCTGCTTTTGAGGCATTTTGGGCGGTTGCCGTTGTCGCTGTCGAGTTCCGGGTTTGACCGGCGCATGCGCCAATGAAACACACGAGCAGGAGGCGGCCGGCGTTCAAAAACATGTGATTATCCGAAAGCATTTCCTCCGCCTCTGGTCGCCGTGCCGGTCGTCCCTTGGCCTGTTCCGTCGGGTGGTGCCATGGAGTTGGCCGTGTAGGCCACGGTGCCTGCGCTGCTCCGAGCCCTGTGTGCTTCTGTCGTTGACCGCCCGCAACAATCCTTTGTCGCGTTTTGGTTGGTTGTAGCAGGTTCATCGTGATCGTCAACGCCGCGACAATGGCAGGCGGAGACGGCGGTCGGCATGAAAGAGTTTGGCGAACATCTTCGAGCACTTCGCAAAGCCAGATCGCTGTCACAGGCGGAGCTTGGTGAACTCGCCGATCTGAACGACAAGTACCTAGGCGAGCTGGAGCGCGGAATCGGCAATCCGTCGCTGGAAGTCCTTCAAAAGCTGGCCAAAGCGCTGGAAGTCAACGTCGCCACAGTTGTTGGTGATGACGTGACAAGCCTTGGGCGTGCAGATTTGCGCGCGGAAGCCATCAGTCATCTGGACCGCCTGACCGATGACCAACTCCGCGATCTGGTGCGCATGGCGCGGCTGCACGGCAAGTAGGGCGCCAAAAGCTGCCCCGATCCGACTCGACACGCAAAATCTTTCGGCATTCAAGGTGCTTGCAGGCGCGGCAGGCCGTGATTCCGTCACAATGGACAAGCCCACTGGCCGTCTATACCATGCCGAATCGCAGTCATGGCCGTCTATATGCGGTCTTGAAGGCGCGCGCTGAGACCTGTCCGCGGCCACGGTAAACCACCCACCGAGGGCCGAGTTCGGCCATCGGGATGGGGCCGGAATTCGGCCACGAACTAGGTACCACCCGCTGGCGTGAATCGGCCCGTAATGTCATGGACTTCTCCCGGAAACGCTGGGA
>CAIYWC010000110.1 GCA_903929795.1 uncultured Myxococcales bacterium
CCTCGCGGGCATGCGCTCGCTTCGCTTGCGCGGGGTGGTACCTAGTTTGTGGCCGAACTGTGGTGCAGTTGGTGTGGCCGTTGACATACGCAGCACGCGACGGATCTGGATGGTGCTTCTGCGAAGCGTTCGACTTTTCATGACAGACTTGTTTCATCCAGAAGCAGCTAACAGCGCTGTTTAGCAAACCCAATAGCGTCAAGAACTCGTCCGCATTTGCCCTGCCGACAAGCTTCACGACTGGCGCGGACCGGTTGAACACCTTTTCGCCCCGATCGAGGACGAAGTGGTTATGTGTCGTGACGCAGGCCCATGTGATCGAGAGGGGACCGACGTACCGACTGGCTGTAACTTGGTGCCATTCGTACCAAGGTCGGCCGCCGGTTCGGTACGTCCCACCCGAAAACGTCGCTCGAGCCCACATCGTCGTCCGAAATGTCCAAAGCACGGACAACTCTTGGGCTGTCGGAGACACAAGGCGTCCGTCTGGGCCGTACGGATGCCAGGCGTACTCGGTCGCAGGGGCGGACCAATCCCGGACAATGTCTCCCGTGATCAGCTCTCGAAGCGCACTGTCTGGCATGCCAACGCGCCGCCAAGGCCCCAATCCGCGCATGTGGATCTCGTCCGCGGTTGATATCGAACCGATTCCAAGGGTTGCTGCAACCCCAAGCGTCGACTCGCCAAGCGCATCAAGTTCCTCTTTCAGGTCGCTAGCGCCACCTCCCCCTATCGACCACGGGTGTGTGCGGAGAGCATCACGGGACAGCCGGGAAGTCGACGTGAAATCATCTTCGTGTCTCGAGTCGATGGTATCAGCCGAGGCTACTGCCTTGAGAATGCTTTGCCAGACAAGACCCAATGCCGGGTCGGATGGCGTAGCCGGCTCGCTGCGTTTGCCCTGGACCGCGAACACAATTGGAAACACCGGTGGTCGGTTTCTTCCGACGAGTATCACCGTCGGGGTTCCATGGCCGGGGATATACGCGCCCGACGTGTCAATGATTTCGGTCAAATCAAGATGCGGGAATACTTGCTCAACAAGTGCCTTCCCAAACCCGCGCTTCATGAACGCGTTCGATGTGATCTGTCCTACAAACGCACCTGCACCACCGAGCTGAAAGAGTCGCTCGGCAAACGGCGCCGACAACGCGTACTTGCCGGCCGCACTTGCGTACTTCGCTCGGTATGCGTCACGCAAAACAGGATCTTTGCACGTGATGTAGGGCGGATTCCCCACGACGACGTGAAACTGCTTGCGCAACAAAGCGCGCGCGGCTTCCGGCTCTTCCAGCGAAAACATTGCCAAATCGGTGCCCCAGCCCACGTCGGAAGGGAACAACTCGCCCGCGTGCCGCTGGCCGCCGCCTTCAATCAGTAGCGAATCCGCCACCACCAGATTCTCCGCCGCGTCCTTCAGCTCCGACGGCGCGTTCCGAAGCTTGGTGATCCCGGATACTTGCAAGAACCGCAGCGTCAGCCGAAACCGTGCAATCGCCACCGCGTACGGGTTCAGGTCCACCCCATGCACCTGCCCCAACGCCGCCAACGCAACCTTGCTCAGCTCCGCACCCGGCGTCGCAGCCAGCCGCTGGTTGAACAGCCGCTCGAACGCGCCCAGCAAAAAGTGGCCAGAACCGCACGTGGGATCCAGCACTTGCACGGTCTGGAGGCCAAACTCCGCAATCGCCGGCGTCAGCGTGCGGTCGAGGATGAACGACTCCACGAACTCCGGCGTCTGTAGCAGCGCAAACCGCTCGCGCACGGCTTCCGACAGGTCCTGGTACAGGTCACCCAGAAAGCGCGTGTCCTCGCCGCCGAACTGCCAGCGGAGTTCGCCCGCGTCATCCACTTCCCGAAAGAACTCGTGCAGCGCCCGCGCGCCGTCCTGGCTCGGCCCCAGCTTCCACGCGGCGTTGTGCTTGGGCCCCAGCAGGTCCACGGCACCGGGCAAGCGCGACACTTCCTTGAACACGCCCAGCAGGTACTCGCGCGGACCCAAGGACGGCGCCAGCGTGTAGAAGAGGTGCAGGCTGTCGTCCGCGCCCGGCCCGGCGATGCGTCGCTGGTCCAGCAGGTCGCGGTCCTCCAGCGTGCGCACGAACACGCAGGACAGCGCCCACGCCGCACCCACCTGATCCAGCAACTGCTCGCGCCAGTCGATGAAGCTGGCTCCGGTCTTCTTGGCCGCGCGCTCTTCGTCGTACTCCCGCTGCAGCTCCTTGGCCACGGCCGGCAGCTTGGTACGCTCGCGCAGATCCGGCAGCAGCGTCTTGGTCAGGAGACGGGCGAGCGCTGTGGTCAGGTTCTCGGGCTGGCGGGTGCGGGCCATGGGACTCCGGGGTGGGCGGCGATGGGGATCAGGCGGCGAGAATGGCCGGTGCGTGTTGTTGTATCCACGCGGCCGGGACGTCGAGCTTGTGGGCGGGCAGCGCTTCCAGCTCCATGCTGTACGGGCGACCGTCGATGACCAGCGCGGGATTGCTCGACTCCGACGGGACGACGAAGAGGATGCCGAGGCCATCCACCCGCGCCACGCCGTCGCGCACGTTGACCACAAGGTCGTTCAACGCGTACCGCGCGAGCAGCCCCGGGTGGGTCAGAAGTACGACGCCGCGTTGGTTCAGCAGCTCGGCCTCGGCGCGATTGGCGGCTTGCTGCATGACGGTCACCAGGTCGTTCCAGCGCGGATGGTCGCGGCCAGCGCGGTCGACGTCGTAGACCACTTCCAGGGCAAACTGGTGCTCGGCGGCAAACGCGCGGGCGTGCTTGAGCAGCACGTCATCCAGTGAAATCTGCTGCACGGCAAAACGCGCCCGCAGCGCACGCGTCAGCGGCTCGGACCTGCCCGCGCTGACACGCAGCACCTTGAAGCTGAAGCGCTCCATGGCCACCAGCAGTTCGCGCTCAAAATCGGCAACAACCTGCTGGCCCTCGGTCTGGATGGGCGAGGTCACAAACGAGGACGAGCGCAGACGGCTGGTCGTGGACGACCGGTGCGTGGTGGAAAACAGCGTGTGGTTGAGCGTCTCGCCTGGCGCCTGCTCGCGTGCGTACGTCTGGCGGGCCTCATCCCAGCGCAGGCCAAGCTCGCGCTTGACCAGCTCGTCCAGCGTCGGGCGGGTCGGCAGCGGCTCCGCGTCCGGATAGCGGGCGGTGACCAGCGACTTCAGGTCGTCGACCTTCAGCTCGCGCACAGACACTGCACCTGAGCACAACTGCAGCGCACGCTTGGCCGCGAGACCGCGGGGGTAGAGCTCCAGACGCGCGCTGGCAGCCGCATGGTCGCTCGCCCAAGCGGCGATGCGCACCAGACGTTCCGGCGGCGCAGCGGCCAGCGGTGTGTCTTTCACGACGGCCAGTAGCGCCTCTTGCACGACGCCCGGTGCGGCCACGGTATCACGCGCGGCCAGACTGTCCGCCGCCTTGCCCAGGTCGCGCACAACCGCGCCACATGAACTGTCCGGCACCAGCCAGCGCACGTTACCTTTCCACGTGCTGGTGAAGTCGTCCGCCATGGACAACGCAAACTGCACCAGCGCCGCGGCCGAGCGGTTCGCCGTATCAGCGGTAATATCTTCGGCGTGTGGCAGCAGGTCGGGCAGAGCGTCCGCGACGCGTGCCAAGGGCGCAGCGCCCCCAAGCGCATCCAGCGTCAGCTTCACGGCGGTGACGACGTCGTCGTGCGGGATGCCGAGCCAGACTTCCTTACGGTGGCTGAGAGCGATGTAGACCGCCGGTCGTGAAATGCCAAAGAGCTTGGCCGTCGCGTCGGCGCTGTCCGCGTAGGTACCTTCGATGTCGTCCAAGCCAAACAGCACACGCACCTGACGAAGCGCAGCGTCGCCTCGCTTGGCGGCAGACGGTGGCAGCAGCAGATCGACCCATCCCTCAATCGTAGTGGCGAGCGACGGCATCGAGCCCGGGCGCGCCTGCTTCATGTACGTGCGGACGGCATCCGTGGCACCTGCAAAGCGCTGCAGCAGGCGCTCCACGCGAGACTTCGGGGCGCGCGCCAATTGGCTCACCCGGCGCAGGTCGGCGTCTTCCAGCGCTGCGGCGGCGTCCTGTCCCAGCTCCGGCACCAGCGCGACTGTTGTGTCCACACCGCGCCAGTCCGGCCAGAAAGGCTCGCCCTGAGCCCCGCGCAGGTCCGGCTTGGCTTCTTCAATCAGGTCGATCACCCGCAAGATGGCGTTGCGGGTGTCTTTGCCCACGCCGCGGATGAACGCCAGGCGGTTGCGCGACAAGCCCAGCAGCTCGCGGACGGTGTGCGCGCCAGACCGGTCCAGTGCAGAACGTGCGCGCACGGTGAGCGGCAGCACGTCCACGGGCGACTCAGCGGTCAGGCCGGCGTAGTTGAACTTCTGGATCTTCTCGTCGCTCTGCGCGTCGTCGTCGCCGTGTGCCGTGGCGGCATCCAGCCCGGCCATGCAGCGTCGCCACTCGTTGGCCATGGACTCGGCGCTGCTGTGACGGTCCTCGACCTTGCGCGCCAACGCCTTGGCAAAGAAGCCGGCCAACTGCTCGCGGATGGCGGCGTCAAAGCGCTCGGCCTCAATCGTGACTTCCTCGTCGGTGGCAATCGCGGACGAATTGCCTCGGCCATAGCGCGGCAGGATGCCGGTCAGCATCTCATACAGCGTCAGCGCGGCGGCGTAGCGATCCGCAGCCTGGTCCCAGCGACCGCGCTTGATCAGGAACGGATCACGGTACGCGGGCGTGCCTGCCGTCGTGCGGTCTGCGGGCACGGGCGCCAGCGAGAAGTCGAACAAGATGAGGTGGCGCGCATCCTTGGACGCCGTGTCATTGGTGCCGATGTTCGCCGGCTTGATGTCGCGGTGCTGGATGTTCAGCTCTTCCAGCGTCACCAGCGCGCGCAGCAGGTCGTCGCCCCAACGCGTCGCAATGTCGAGCGTCGGCGGACCTGACTTGGCGAGGTACTGCGCCAGCGACTGCCCGGCGTGCGTCATCAGCAGCGCGAATCGCCCGCCGATGGTCGGCTTGTCGTAAAGCGTGACGATGTTGTCGAGCTTGGTCAGCTTCTCCAACACATCCGCTTCAGCGCTCAGCTTCTCCTCGCACTCGCGGTCCAGCGAGACCTTGAGCGCGTACTGGCGGCCATCGCGTTCCACGAGCAGCGCGCGCGCGGTCGAGCCAGTGCCCAGCACCTCGCACACCGTGTACCCGCCTTCCAGCTCGTCCTTTGCGCGCGCCGTGAGCGGTTCGACGGTCGTGTCGTTGTTGACGGCTTCGCAAAACCGCCGCTCCCCGGCTTTTTCCGCGTACCCCGCCGCCGGCCTCACTTCCGCCGCGCCGCCCGGGCCGTCGCCTTCTGCGCCGCGCGCTCCTCGGCTTCCCGCAGCCGGTACGAATTCGCTTC
>CAIYWC010000111.1 GCA_903929795.1 uncultured Myxococcales bacterium
GGGCGGCGGACGCTGCCAGTCCAATTACCGCATACACATCAGCTTGTTGGCGTGATTTTGGCGGATTCATGGCAGCTTTCTGGCGGCGCGCCGGCGCGAGAACATACACACGTTTCGCAGCAGGTGGCAGGACGGGGACGGCTATTCGTGGCAGGCAAAGGTCGCCGCTGGACTGCGTATTCTAGAGCGCGAAACACGCCAGCGATTGCCGGTCAACGGACGCGTCACACGCCGCCCGCCCGCGCCCAACGGCCCGGTACGGACTGGAAGACCACCCATTCGCCCGGGTAGACTGCTGGTGCGTTCAGCCTCAGGTCCACAGTGGCAGCCGACGCCGCGGGCGTGGCTCCGCCCGTCGACACCGAGAGATCCTGCCACTGTTGCGGCTCGTATGCGTCGGATTTGCCACCCAAGGCTACGGCCATCGCTGCAGCGGCTTCGTGGAGTGGTGTGCGCGCGGCGACGAACTCGGCTGACGTGGCGTGACCGCCCGGTCGCTGGGCGAACGCGCGATGCATGGCCATCTCACGGAGGCCATTGGCCTCGTAGGCGTAGACGGCGCAGCGCATCGCCATTTCTGGTCCCAGCTCAGCAAGTGCGTTGGCAAGGAACGCCGGTCCGCCCAGCATGGCAGCCAGGTCGCCGCAGGTCGGTGCGTGGCTGGCACCGAAGTAGTGGCCGACGTCGCCGAACGGGAATTTTATAGGCACAGCCTCAGTTGGCCCGTCCGTGTCCTCCTTCTTCCGCTCCTCATGGGCCCGCAGGGACCTCCGAAGCTTCTCGTGCTCCTCCTCCGGAACCTGCCGACGCTCAGCGCGGCGCTTCTGCAGCGTGTAATCGCTCACATCGACGAGCAACTCCACCATTTCATGAGCCAAGTTACCGCCGCGCATCGGGCCCTTGCGCTCGGCGGCGCATTGGTCGGTAATCTCGGCGATAACCTCGTCAATCGCCTCGCCGCGAACCGCGGTGCCCGTCATCATGAAGTAGGCGTCACATGCGCGGCGCACTTCCGCGTCCAGTCTGCTCCGGGGCGAGTTGTCGATCATTGCCGGCGCGTGGCCCATTCGTGCGATTGGTGCTCGGAAGTCGGTGTCGTTGTGCGCCTCGTTTCGCAGCGCCACGATTGCAGACGACAGGGTATCCAGGAGCAGCATCTCTGCTGCGCGGGTCGCCAACGCCGCCTGAGCCGTGCGCGCCGCGGCGATGGCCGCAACCGCATCAGCGAGCGCCGCCTCCACGATTCGGTCGGTACCGCCGCCTTTGCGCGGCCGTATCATCGGGTTCGGCTTTTCAAAGCAGGCGGCCATTGCCGCGAGGGTGCGGACTGCCTGTTGAAGTTCAGCGGCATTCAGACGCGCCTTCGGAGCGGCGGCGTTCGGCGTCCTGACCGCCTTCTTTGCTGGCGCCCGTGACGACTTTCTTGTTCCCATTTTTGTTCCCAAAGGCTACGATGGCAGCCCAAGCTCGGAAAGGTAGCCAAGGTGGCTACAATCCGCAACCGGCCAGAATCAAAGGCCCAGCGAAACCACGAAGGTACCGCGCCGCCCCTCATAACCCGAAGGTCGCAGGTTCAAATCCTGCCCCCGCGACTGAAGACAATCAAGTAGTTAGGCGACAACGGACAACAAGACAAAGTGCAAGGGTAACACGGCAGGGTAACACAAGGCCGCGAAACCAGTCTGGAATCAGCCAATCAGTCAGAAACAAGGAAGCCCCGGTCACACGCCCACACAGGCAAGTGACCGGGGCTTCTTGGTTTTTCAGGCTTTTCTGTAGCCCTGCCCCGTTTCCACAGAGCTTGGCCGAGGCCTACTGCTGCTTCACGGGCAGCGACAACACCGCCGCCTTCTTGTCGCCCTCAGAAACGCCGTAGTAGCGGGCGGTCATCTCCTCGGTCGTGTGGCCCATGATGGCCCTCACCGTCAGGCGATCGACGGCGTGACGCAGCAGGTTGGAATTCATCGACCGCCGCAGGACTTGTGGACCGATCTTGATGTCCATGCCCGACGCCTTCCTGATGGCCTGGAACGCCTTCTGCAAAGTGTTCGGCGTGCGGGGCGTGCCCTTGTTGCCGCTTCCCCAAAACCGCGGCGTTTCGCCAAAACGCGCACCCTCCAGCGCGGTCACTTCGTCCTGGCCGCGCGCACCGCGGCCTTTTCCTGCGCCCGCAGCTCCGCCTCGCGTAGCCGGTAGCTCGGCGCGTCGAC
>CAIYWC010000112.1 GCA_903929795.1 uncultured Myxococcales bacterium
CGGGGAAGGTCGCCAGCGCCGCGGCCAGCGCCTGTTGCGCCGAACCGCCCAGGAGTTGCGTGTCCTCGGCCGCCGCGAGCGCTGCGCGGAACTGCGGACCCGGACGGCGCCCCCGTCTGGCCCTTGCGCCGCGGATCCGGCGGCAGCTCAAACGAGCCGACGTGGCCGCGCCCCTGCAGCTGCTCCATCTCCGCGTCCGTCAGCGGCCGCCATTCGCCCAGCTTCAGCCCGCGCGTCGTCAGACCGGCAAACGCCACGCGCCGCAGCCGCATCACCGGATGGCCGACGCGCTCCATCAGCCGCCGCACCTCGCGGTTACGGCCTTCCACCAGCACGAGGCGCACCCAGGCGTTCTTGTCCGTTTGCGCAATGACTTCCGCGCTTTCCGCGCGCGCTGGGCCATCTTCCAGCCGCACGCCGCGCCGCAGCTTGGCCAGCGTCTCCTCGGTCGGCACGCCGCGCACGCGCGCCTCATACACGCGCTGCACGCTGTAGCGCGCATGGCCAAGCCGCTCGGCCAGATCGCCGTCGGTGGTCAGCAGGATCACGCCTTCCGTGTTGAAATCGAGCCGCCCGACCGTGTGCAGCCCCAGGCCCTGCGGCACCAGCGAATACACAAGCCGCCGGCCTTCCGGATCGCTCGCCGTGCACAAGTAGCCCACCGGCTTGTTCAGCACGATCGCCAGCCGGCCTTCGCGCGCCCGCAGCTTTTCGCCGTCCACCGTCACGGCTTGCCGGGTCGGATCGACGCGCGCGCCCAGATCCGTGACGAGCTTGCCGTCGATCTCGACGCGGCCCTGCTCGATCAGCTCCTCCGCCGCGCGCCGGGACAGCGCCGAGGCGTTGGCGAGGAACTTGTTGAGCCGCTCGCCCAGCACAGCCAGGTTTTTGCGTTTCGCGGGCCGCTTGGGCGACGGTTTGGCGGGAAGATTCGGCGCGGACATGGTCGTTCTCGGGTTCAGGGAATGGGAGCGCGGAGTAGGCTAGACCGCCCGCGATGTCAAGGATTTACGACGCCAGACCGCCGCGAGCACCACGCCCGCGGTCAGCAACCACATCGGCGCGTCGCCCCACACGCGGTACGGGCTGTCGAGCGCCTTGACCGGCACCTGCCAGCGGCGCACAGCCTCCACGTTCAGGTCGGTGGGCTCATGCATTCTTCCCGCCGCGTCCACGTAAACCGTGATGCCGGTCGCCGTCGAGCGCACCAGCGGCCGCCGCAGCTCGACCGGCCGCGCGGTTTGCACCATCAGGTGGTCGGTGGGCGCCGGATCCGGGCCAAACCAGATGTCATTGGTCAGGTTGACCAGCACCTCCGCGTTCGGGCCTTCTGCCCGCAAAAACGCCGGGTACAGCGCCTCGTAGCAAATGTTGACAAGCAGCTTGACGCCCGCCACGTCCATCTGCCCCGAAAGCACGCCGGGGTCCATGTGCGACACGCCCGGGATCGACTCCTTGAGCGCCGGAATCAGCGACGTCCCCGGCAGGTATTCGCCAAACGGCAGGAGAATTTTCTTGTCGTAATACTGCAGCGAAGCGTCCGGCCTGAACAAGATCGCGGAGTTCCGCGCCTCCTCGCGCCACAGCATCTCCGGCCGCCGCAGCGAACCGGTCAGCAGCGGCCGCTGGATCGTCTTTTCCAGCTGCAGCACCCGCCACTTCATGTCGCGCAGGATCTGTGGCGCGCGGGTCTTTTGCGCGGGCTTGCCGGGCTCCTTGTCGCCAACCGGATCCTCGACCCAGAAAAACGGCAACGTGCCCTCGGGCCAAATGACCAGATCGATGTCCGTCAGGTCCTCCGCGCGCGTCAGCCGCTCCGGTCTCGCGAGCATCGGCAGCCGCTTCGTACCCTCCGACAGCTTCTCGTGCAGCGTCGCGTTGCCCTGCACAACCAGCGTCCGCAGCGTTTTTTGCACCGGCGCCGCGTCCACTTGCGCGATCCGCCACGCACCGTAACCCAGCCAGAGCGCCAGGATCAGCGCAACCGGCGCCAGCAGCGGCCAGCGCACCGGCTTGGCCGCCAGCGCTTGGGCCAGCAGGCTTGACACCGCCAGGCACAGCAGCGAGACGCCAGGAATGCCCACGATATCCGCCACTTGCTCGAGAATCGGCACGCGAAAAAACGCATTGCCCTGGTACCACGGGAAGAGGTACGGAACGGCGAATTCGACGGCTGCCCAAATCGCGCCCATCGCGAGCGCGCGCCCCAGCGCCCGCACCGGACCGACCGCCGCAACCGGCACCAGCGCGCGCACGAGCCAGAGCGCCAGTCCCTGGTGCAAACCCATCACGGCGGCGTAAATCAGGTGCAAAATCAGCGCGAGAATCCACGGAAAACCGCTCATCGCCTGCATGGTGTGGACGAGCCACCAGTAAAACACGAGGTGCAGCAGCGTCCCCGCCAACCAGCCCGCCTGGAACGCCTGCCGCGGCGACGGCTGAACGCGCGGGAGCCACGCAAGCAGCGGGACCCAGGCGACAAACGCCAGCGGCCACACGTCAAACGGCGGAAACGCCAGAATCGCCAGCGCGGCAGAGGCCACCGCCGGCCACCAGAATCGCCACGCCTCGGGCTTGCGCTTGGTCATCTTCGCCGCCTCATGCTAGTCTTGACGGCCGTGAAGCGCATCTTCCTGTTCACCGAACTCGCCCAAGCCTCGCCCATGCGCGCCGCGCTCCAGCCGCTGGGCCACGACGTGACGGTTCGCGGCTTCCACGGCGCCTGGTTTGATTGTCCGATCGCCATGCCGCCCGACCTCGTCATCATCGAACCGGCGCCGCTGCGCAGTGTCACAGCGTTGGCGCCCGCGCTCGCCAGCCACCCCGTGCTCGCGTCCGTGCCTTGGCTGCTGGTGCTGGATCCTGAGCGTTGCCACGTGGCAGCGCAACTCCCCTGCCACGACTTTGTGCTCCGCGGTTTTCCACCTGACGAAGCGGCGGCGCGGGTCGAACGCGCGCTCCGCCATCGCCCGGAACGCGAGTCTCTGCTGCGTTCGGGGCCGCTGACCATCGATCTGCGCGGCCGTCAGGCGCTGGTGCGCGGCGTAGCGGTGCCGGCTACCCCGCAGGAATTCGCGCTGTTGCGCCACCTGGTACAAAACACCGGCCGGGCGTTCACGCGCGAGGCGCTGCTCGACGCTGTGTGGGGGCGCGACTATGGCGGTGGGCCGCGGACCGTGGACATCCACGTGCGGCGGCTGCGGGCGCATCTGGGGTCGATTGCCGCGAGCCTGACGACGATTCACGGCGTCGGCTACAAGTGGCAAGCGCCGGAGTAAGACCGCGATCGGCTACACGAACTCAATGATCGAGATGTGCGCCGCGTCGCCTGAGCGCTGGCCCAGCTTAAGCGTGCGCGTGTACCCGCCCGGACGGCCGGCATACTTCTTGCCCAGCTCATTGAACAGCTTGGAAACCAACACGTTGTCGCGCAGCTTGGCAAACGCCAGCCGGCGGCGATGCACGGAATCTTCCTTGCCCAGCGTGATCAGGGGCTCGATCCACGCGCGCAGCTCTTTGGCCTTCGCGTCGGTCGTCGTGATGCGCTCGTGCTCAATGAGCGACTTGCACAGGTTCAGCAACATCGAGCGGCGATGCGACGTTTCACGGCTCAGACGATTTCCACTTTTCTTGTGACGCATGACTTCCTCTCGCTCGCTTGTTCTCAGAAACCCAGTAATTCACCACTGTTCAACGGACCGGACCGACTCACGCGGCGGGCGGACCTTTCTCCGGATCAAACCCGTCGATGTGCATGCCCAGGCCCAGGCCCATCTCCGTCAGAATATCTTTGATTTCCTTCAGGGACTTGCGGCCGAAATTCTTGGTCTTCAGCATCTCGGCTTCGGTCTTCTGGACCAGCTCGCCGAGGTAGCGCAAGTTGGCGTTCTGCAAGCAGTTCGCCGACCGCACCGACAGCTCCAGGCTGTCGATCGTGCGCCACAGGTTCTCGTTGAGAGGCTCAGCGGTCAGGGACGGAGTCGAACCACCGCTCGTCGCAGCGCCCTCGTACTCGTCCTCGCCCTCTTCGTCCTCGAAGCCGACAAACACGCGCAGCTGCTCGCGAATGATCTTCGCGGCGACGCTGACGGCCGCTTCCGGGTCGATCGCGCCGTTGGTCCAGACTTCCAGCGTCAGCTTGTCGTAGTCGGTGCGCTGCTCCACGCGGGCGTTGGTCACGCGAAAGTTCACGCGGCGAACCGGCGCGAAGATCGCGTCGATCGGCAGCAGATCCACAGGCGAATCCTCGCCGCCATCGCGCGTCGCCGGCACATAGCCCACGCCGTCCTTGACCGTCAGCTCCATTTCCACGCGGCCACCCGGCTCAATCGTCATCAGGTGCAGGCCCGGGTTCAGGACCTCGACGCCAGCGGGAACCCGCAGCTGGCCCGCGGTCACCTTCACCGGCCCACCGCCCAGCGGCGCTTCCGCGACCAGGTGAATGAACTCCGCTTCCTCGGAATCCATCGTCAAATTCACTTCTTTCAGGTTCAGCACGATCTCCGCCACGTCTTCCACGACGTCCGGCAGCGCCTGGAATTCGTGCAGCGCGGACTGCATCTGCTCGACCATCTTGCGCTGGGTCTTGCCCTTGCCGCCGTCATCCTCACGCACGACGCGACCGAGCGCCGCCATCCGCACACCCGTGATCGCCGCGCCGCGAATCGACGACAGCAGCACCCGCCGCAGCGAGTTGCCCAGCGTCGTGCCGTAACCGCGCTCGAGCGGCTCCACGGAGAACTTGCCGTAGGTCTCCGTCAGCTCGACGACTTCCAAGGCCTTGGGACGAATCAGGTTTTTCCAGTGACGCTGCATGATATTTTTCTCCAAAGCCCCGAACCGGCTACGCACAGACATCCGGGGATTGTGACAACTGCGGCGGATGCCGCGAGCAAGCCGCGCCCGACTGGCGACGGCTCGTTGGGACGCTTACTTCGAGTACAGCTCGACGATCAGGCGTTCTTCGATCGGCATGGTGATGTCTGAACGGCTCGGCAGCGTGCTGACCGTGCCTTTCATCGCCTTCTTGTCCAGCGTCAGCCACGCGGGCACGCCACGGCGGTCCACGGATTCCAGCGCCTCGACAACGCGCGCGACTTCCTTGGTCGCGGTCTTGACTTCCACGGTGTCGCCCGGCTTGACGATCAGCGACGGGATGTCGCACTTCTTGCCGTTGACGAGCAGGTGACCGTGGGCGACCAACAGACGCGCTTCCGAGCGACTGGCGGCAAAGCCCAAGCGATACGCGACGTTATCCAGCCGGCGCTCCAGAAACGCCAGCAGGTTTTCACCCGTGACGCCGGTCTTGCGCGAAGCCATGTCGTAGTAGCCGCGGAACTGCTTTTCGACCAAGCCATAGATTCGCTTCACTTTTTGCTTCTCGCGCAGCTGGCGACCGTACTCGGACACCTTGCCCTTGCGCGCCTGACCGTGCTGGCCCGGAATGTAGGCGCGGCGATCGATGGCGCACTTCTCGGTGTAGCAACGCTCGCCCTTCAGGAAGAGCTTCAAGCCTTCGCGGCGGCAGAGACGGCAAACGGGACCAATGTAACGGGCCATGATTTCCTCAGAGACAGATTCGAACGGTAGAAAAATCGCGTAGTTGAAAAACTAGACGCGGCGGCGCTTCGGCGGACGGCAGCCGTTGTGCGGAATCGGCGTGACATCCCGAATCGTGGTGACGCGAAAGCCGGCGTTGCCCAGCGCACGCAGCGCGGCTTCGCGACCGGTGCCCGGACCCTTGACCAGCACGGAGACGGTCTTGACGCCGTGCTCCTGCGCGCGACGCGCCGCATCTTCGGCAGCCATCTGCGCCGCGAACGGCGTGGACTTGCGCGAACCCTTGAAGCCGCGACGGCCACAGGTCGACCAGGACAGCACGTTGCCGGACACATCCGTGACCGTGACCATCGTGTTGTTGAAGGTCGAGACGATGTGCACAACGCCCGACTGAATATTTTTCTTGATGCGCTTCTTGACGCGGGCGGCGGCGGGTTTGGAGGTCTGGGTGGCCATGCTGTGAATTCCTTACTTCTGGTTCAAAATGGGCGAGAAACCGCGGAGGAGGACGAGCCCCCTGCCCGACTTCTTCTTGATCGCCGTGCGACGCGGGCCCTTGCGGGTGCGGGCGTTGGTGTGCGTGC
>CAIYWC010000113.1 GCA_903929795.1 uncultured Myxococcales bacterium
GCAATCGCCAAGCTTGGTGGGCACTTGCCGCGTAACGGTAGACCCGGCTGGCAAACGCTCTATACAGGATGGCGGCGCCTTGAGGACCTCGCCGAGGGAGCAAGGCTGGTGCTGCGATGAGATGCGATCAATCCGTAGCCAAGTGGGCGGGCGAATTCCCTGGGATTGTCGCGCGTTCCCAAGGGCCCATAACAAAATGTGTCGATCGCGTGACTCAGGTGTCGCCGCACGTATGGCTCGCCAGGCGGGCGCGCTTGGCGACCCGGCTGACAGCAGGAGGACTTGTGACGGTGATTCTGTCACAGGTCCTAAGTCGGCGCGGCCTCGTCGTCCGTGCCTTCGCCATCGCCAGCCGCCAGCCGCTTGGCGACAAACTGCGCCAGCCGCTCGCGATCGGTGTCGTTCAGGTCCAGAAAACGCACCGCCAGACCGTGGGCAAACCCGCGCACGCGCCGCGCACCCAGCACTTGCCCGCGCGTGCGGATCGGCGGCGAGGCGTCCGGCAGCTGAAATTGCAGTTCAAGAATGCGCGGTTCGGCCGAATTGCGCTGCGAAAAGGAGTGGCTCTCGATGAAGATGCCCGACGCGCTCAGGTTGGTCGCCGGGTGCTGCCAAATCCGCGTCCCGTCGTTCTCCTGGACAAAAAGGTCAACCATGACGCGCCGCGAGCGTCGCCGCTCAATCGGCCCTTCAATCCGGTGGTTACCGGTGGCGGACATGGCCTCGGCCGTCGTCGGTCGAAGCGCGGTCGGAGCGCGGGGCTGCTGGTCGTCGTTGGGCATGCGCGGGTGATTCTTTGGGCGCAGGGGGAGACGCCGTCCTTGGAGCGTAGGGAGTCCCGGCACGGCCGTCAACCGCGGCGCCGCGCGTTGACGCAAAGTGCCCGCCAAGCCTAAGCTTTGGCCATGGTGATGCAGACACAGACGGACAGGCGACGGCGGCTTCCCGCGCGGCGCATGGCAACCGATCTGGCCTGGCTCGCGCTGGTTTTGTCGGCGTGCGGATCGCCTGCGCCGGCGCAACAAGCACAAGTGACCGCGGACACAGGGCCTGAGGATGCAGTCGTTGCTGCAGAGGACGCGGCCGATGTTCTTGAGGACGCGGCCGATAGCCAGAAGGATGCGGTCGAAGCTCAAAAGGATGCGACCATTGCTTCTGAGGACGCGATCGATGCGGATGGGATCGCGGTCGAGGTTCAGGGAGACGCAGTCGTTGGTCCTCAGGACGCGGCCGATGCAGCAGAGGACGCGGCCGATGGTCAAAAGGACGCGCCAGATGCCGATTTGTGCGCGGGCATTGCCTGTCCGGACCTGCCGTGTGCGACCCAGGCCTGCGCCCCATCGACTGGGGCCTGCGTCCCGACAGCCAAGGCCGACGGCACCGCTTGCGATGACGGCAAGAAATGCACCTTGAACGACGCCTGTGCGGCTGGCGTCTGCAGCGGATCAGCTCCGAACTGCGACGATGGCAATGCGTGCACGAACGACAGCTGCAACGCCTCGCTCGGATGCGTCAACACAGTGGTCAAAGCAGGAACGGCCTGCGACGACGGCGATGCGTGCACGGTCAGCGACGTGTGCGCCGGGATGAGCTGCGGTGGCAGCGCGAAGTTGTGGGAGAAGACGTTTGGCGCGCCGACGCAGGGTGAGTTGGAGACAGTCATCGCCGCGGACGGCGGCTTTGTTGCCACGGGCTACCAGACCACGCTCGCCTCGTGGGGAACGCCGGTCAGCAGCTCGCTGGTTGTCAAGTTCGACGCCGCCGGCAATGCCGTCTGGAATCAGACCCTTGGCGCGAAAGACGACGGAACGATTGCGGTTGTGGCGACGTCGGACGGCTACGTCGTCGCGACGAACAGCATAGGGACACTGTCGTCCGACAACTCGCTCGCCAAGATCGACAAGGCGGGAAAACTCCTCTGGCTACAGCCCTATCCAGAGAAAGTCCTCGACCAGTTCTATGGCCTCGTCGCAGACGGTTCCGCGGTCGTCGCCTCGGGCGATGCTTGGAACGCGTCCGGCATCCCGCACGGCTGGTTGCAGCGCATCGACGCCAGCGGCGCGCCCGAATGGACCCGCATCGCCAGCGATGGCACTTACCAAGCGATCGCCAGCGTGCCCGGCGGCTACGCGGTGATCGGCGACCTCGCCATGGGCGGCGCATCGGAAATCGGGCTGTTTCGCTTTGACACCCAGGGCAACCGGCTCTGGCAGCGGGGCTACGACGTCGACTCCATCCAGCCAAGCAGCATCATCGCCCTGCCGGACGGCTTCGCGCTCGCGGGAGGTGCCAACCAATGGGCCACCACCGGCTCGTGGTTCATCCGCACCGACACCGCCGGCAACGAGCTGTGGCGGCGCACGTACCCCGGCACCGGCACTTTCTTCGGCGCGATCGCGGTCGGCGACGGCTTTGTGCTCCGGAGCGAGTCTGGCACGACGGTGCTGCGCGTGGACGGTTTAGGCAACCTCCTGACCAGCAAGGACTTTCCCGGCGGGACCGGCTTCGCGCTTGCCACCGACGGTACCAGCCTGCTGTTTGGCGGCAGCACGCCGTCCGGCCTGCCGTGGCTCCAGCGCACCGACCTCTTTTTCAACACCACCTGCGTCCCACCGTGCGGCAGCCTCACGCCGACGGGCTGCGACGACGCCAACCCCTGCACCGCCGACCTCTGCGACGCCGCGCACGGCGGCTGCTGGCACGTCAACCTCGCGGACGGCGCGTCGTGCACGTCGGGCGACGCCTGCCAGACCGGGCAGACCTGCAGCGCCGGCGTGTGCAGCGGCGGCGGCGAGAAATTCTTCAGCAGCAGCATGGACTTCACCAGCATCACCGACCTCTGGCCCAGCGCCGGCGGCTTCTTTGTCGCCGGCAGCAGCGGCGGCTTGGCGCGCATCGCTCGCAGCGACGTGCTTGGCAAGACCCTGTGGAGCAAGGACTTTCCCCAAGGCGGCAGCCTCGAGACCTTCACCGCGCTGGCCCCGCAGCCTGGCGGCGGCATTGCGGCAATTGGCCAGAGCGCCGACGCCACGGCCACGCACAGCTTTCTCGTCACCGTCGACGCCGACGGCGCGGCAACGGCCAGCCAGACCTATGGCAATTCCTGGCAATTGGCGGCGCTTTCGCCCAGCGGCGTCGGCTTTGCTGCGGCCGGCAGCGCGGCCGTAGGCGCCAATCCGCCGGATATGCTGCTCCTGGCGCTGGACGCGACTGGCGCGGTGGCCTGGTCGCAGACGTTTGGCGGCCCGGGCGAGGACGTGGCGCACGCGCTTGTCGTGCTGCCGGACGGTTTCTTGCTCGCCGGCTCGACCGCGCCCAGCGGCGGCTGGTCGCAGGGCTGGCTCGTCCGCTCGGACAGCAGCGGCGGCTCAATCTGGGCCGAGACGTTCGCCGAACCCTCCCCCAAGTCCGCGATCTTCAGCGCGATTGCCACAAGCGACGGCTTCGCGCTCGCCGGCTTGACGGATCAGAACATGAGCTGGATCGGCCGCTTTGACGCCAACGGCAAGCTGCTCTGGCGCCGCGACTTGAACCTCAACGGCGCGTCGGGCGGCCTGGTCGCCACCGCCAACGGCTTTGCCACACTCGTGCATTTCGGCGGCTGGGAGGACCAGCTGCAGCGCTACGACGGCACCGGCACGCTGCTAGGCGCGGCGTCCATCGGCCCGACCGGCAGCATCCTGACCCAAAGCACGGCGCTTTACGGGCTTGCCGACGGCTTCGCGCTCGCGTATGGCGCGCCCGGCAGCTTGGCGTTGATGCGCACCGACAGCTTCGGCAACGCGTCCTGCGCCGCCTCCGGCACCTGCGCCAGCCTCCCCGCCAGCGGCTGCGACGACGCGAACCCGTGCACCGCCGACGACTGCGACGCCGTCCACGGCGGCTGCTGGCACACAAGCCTCGGCGACGGCCAACCGTGCGGCTACGCCAGCGCGTGCAGCGCGGGCACCTGCGTGTGCGCGCCCGGCTTCATCGGCGTCGCCGGAGGCGTCGGCACGGTCTGCGCCGCCGACGGCCCGGTCTGGGGCAACCTGCCGATTTCGCCCACCAACTTGACCGACAACGGCGACGGCACCGTCAGCGACGCCGCCACCGGCTTGACCTGGCAGCAGGCCAGCCCCGCTGCCAGCACCGCGACCTGGGCCCAGGCCAGCGCGGCGTGCGTCGGCTTGAACCTCGGCGGCCACAGCGACTGGCGGCTGCCCAGCCTGGCGGAGCTCAGCACGCTGATCGACTTCAGCAAGGCCAACCCCGCGACTTCCAACCTGTTGCAGACCAACGTCGCGGACTACTGGAGCGCCACGCCGGCGGGGACCGGCTGGTGGACGGTCAACTTCGGGTTCGGCGCCGAGGCCAGCGACGCGCCCAGCGCCGCCAACCACGCGCGCTGCGTGCGCGGCACCACCGCCAGCACTAGCGGCGCGCGCTTTGTCGCCACCGCCAACACCGTCGGCGACGGCTGGACGCAGCTCACCTGGCAGCGCGGCGTCGATCCGCAGGGCGAAACCGTCACCAGCGCCGCCGGCTACTGCGCCAGCCTCGCCGGCGGCTGGCGCTTGCCCAACATCCAGGAATTGCGCGGGCTTGTCGACCGCAGCGCCGGCAGTCCGGCCATCGACGCCGCCAGCTTCCCCGCCACGCCGGCCGACTGGTTCGGCGCCAGCAGCATCGCCGGCGCGCCGGTTCCGGATTGGCGCGTCTCGTTCGCCGACGGCAGCTCCATGGCCAGCGCGCCGACCGCCAGCCTGCGCGTGCGCTGCGTCCACTGACGCCCCTTGCGCCGAACCGCCGACCCTGCTATCCTACCGCCCGCTTCGCGTCTCGCGCGCGCAGTGAGGATTCCTGTCTGGGGTCATAGCTCAGCTGGGAGAGTACCTGAATGGCATTCAGGGGGTCATGGGTTCGATCCCCATTGGCTCCACCAAGTACCGGAATCCTGAAGCTTTAC
Organism: uncultured Myxococcales bacterium; assembly: GCA_903929795.1. Taxonomy (GTDB): domain Bacteria; phylum Myxococcota_A; class UBA9042; order UBA9042; family UBA9042; genus CAIYBN01. Next base: position 4,949 of record CAIYWC010000113.1, read on the forward strand.
GCTTGCATCAAAAGCCCGACGAGGGCTTTTGCTGTTTTTGCGCGGCTGTTTGGCGTCGCTGACTGGCGTTTGGCGTTTTGGCCGCGTCTGCGCCACACTCAGCGCCATGCCGCCCACCGCCGCCACAACCGCCCCTTTTCGCGCCTGGCGCTGGCGCGTCTTTGCCAGCACCTGGCTCTGCTACGCCGGGTTTTACTTCTGCCGCCGGCCGTTCTCCATCGCCAAAGCCGACATCGGCAACCAGCTGCACTGGACCGCGACCGACCTCGCCCACGTCTACGCCGCCTACCTCATCGCCTACGCGCTCGGCCAGTTCGCCTCCGGCGCCATCGGCCCGCGCTTGGGCCCGCGCAAGATGCTGCTCGGCGGCATTGCGCTCAGCATCGCCTGCAGCGTCGCGTTTGGCTTTACCGACAGCCTGCTCTGGTTCATCGCGCTCATGGCGCTCAACGGCGTGGCCCAAGCCACCGGCTGGTCCAACACCGTCGGCACGATGGCCAACTGGTACCGCCGCAAGGAGCGCGGCACCGTCATGGGCATCTGGGCGACCAACTTCCAGATCGGCGGCGTCGCGGCCGCGGGCTTGGCCGCCTGGATGTTGCCGCGCCACGGCTTTCGCTTCGCGTTTTACTCGGGCGCGGCGGTGCTGGCAGGCGTCGCGGTCATCGTGTTCCTGTGGCAGCGCAACCGCCCCGAGGACGCCGGCTTGCCCGCGCTCGTCGATCCCGACCAGCCGCCGGAAGACGCCGACACGCCGACGCCCAGGTGGTCGCGCGAGACCTGGATCACAGTGCTGCTGATCGGCGGCGCGTATTTTGGCATGAAATTCATCCGTTACGCGCTGTGGAGCTGGGCACCGTTCTTCCTGGAAAAAAACCTGCACCTGCGCGGCGACGACGCGGGCTACGTCTCGACGCTTTTCGACGGCTGCGGCGTCGTCGGCGTCATCGCCACCGGCTGGCTCAGCGACAAGGTGTTTCGCGGCCGCCGCGCCACCGTCAGCTTCCTGATGATCCTCGGCGTCGTCGCCGCCACGTTGCTCCTGTTCACCGTCGGCGCGCACAGCGTCCTGGGCTTCGCCGTCTCGATCGGCCTCATCGGCTTCACGCTCTACGGCCCCGACGCGCTGCTCACCGGCGCCGGCGCCATGGACGTCGGCGGCTTGCGCGGCGCCGTGCGCGCGTCCGGCATCATCTCGGGCATTGGCTCTGCCGGCTCGGTCGTGCAGGAGCTCGTCATCGGCAAAATGTACGACAGCGCCCACGGCTCCATCGCGCCCATCTTGGCGACATTGCTGGGCTCTGCGCTGTTCACCGCGGCGTGCGTCGGCGCGATTGTCTGGCGCAACCACCGCGGCGCTTCGGACATGTAGCCGCGCGGTCGGTGCGCGTCGGCACGGCTGGAGCGTCAACAACTGCCGCGCGCCAATTCGCCGCGCCTCGCTCAGCACGCACTGGAGCCGCCTCTGGTGCTGGAGATTGCGATGCCTCGTTCTCGACGACGCTGCCTGCCTGCTCGTCGCTGGCGCCCTTGCGCGCGTGGCGGCGACCAGACGGCCTCGTCCAGCGCATCGAATCGGCTATCGGCGCGCCGCCGGGCCTGCCCACCGAGGAGTTCTAGTTCGTCTTCTTGAAGTCGCTGAAAGTCGTCGTTCCGTTGCAGTTGCTCAAGGCACTCACGTGTGTCCACGTAAAGGAGCCGGCCATGGTTTTCTGGTCGGCCGAGAGCGTGACGTTCACGGCCGTGACGGTCGTCGTCCCGCCGTACTCGGAGTACCCTGCGGGCGTGGTGGTCCAGCTCACGGCGTTCGTCGCGCTGACGGTTCCGGCGTAGCTCAACTTGGGCAGCAGCGAATTCGTCAAGGTGAAGTCGCAGCTACCAGCTGGCTGCGTGATCTGGAAGCTGGGATTCGTGACGATTCCGGTGATGGCGGAGGAGCAGGTCGTGTCGCCGACGAGGACCTGTTCACTCGCGGTCCACGTCCCGCTGATGTTGGCACAGGCGCTGCTGGTGTCGTTCCCGATGGCACCATCACCACCAACGTCGCCACCACCGCCGCCGCTACTGCTGCCGCCGCATCCGACGCCCAAGGCGCACGTCACGGCGAAAACGAAGACCCTTTTCATCTTGTGCTTTTTTGTCCTCTCGTGAGGGATGACCGAACCTGCCCGGCCGCACCCGGCACCAAGATAGCATCGCGCGAGTCGTGCACCACCGCTGCGTGGGCATCTGCCACGAGCGTGTCATGACCGAGCAGATTGGCGACAAGTTGCCCCACCGGCCGACAGACGGAGTTCCGAGCCCCTCTGGCTGCTGAGCTTCCCAGCACCCATCGTCTGGCGCACCCACCGCGGCGCTTCAGACAGGTAGCCGTGCTGTCACTGCGCGGCGGTCCGGCGTCCGCCGCAGTCAGGCAGCGGTCACGGGAGCGGCGAGGTCAGGCTTGGTCATTCGACAAGCTGGCGAGGTCTGCCGATCCCAGTGCGGCGATGCTGCGATCGGTCGTCATCCGAGGTCCGCATGTGCAGACTCAGCAACCTTCGCCATAAAGGCAGCAGTCGCCGTCGGGGTTGGAACAACACGGATCCGTGCAGCAATTGTCCACATAGCACGTGCCGTTGTTGCAGGCCGCGCAGTAGCCCGTGCACAGCGCGTCGCCCCGGCAATACCCGGTGCCGTCGAACGCGAGGACGCACTGTTCGTTGAACGTGCAGGGATCGCCGGTGTTGCAATACGCGCCCACCAAGGCCACGGGCGTGCAGACGCCGGTACTGCATTTGTAGTGCGTGCAGTCGGTGGCGACGCCGCATGGAAGCGCGTCGCTCGGCACGCTCGAGCACGTGCCCGCGTTGCAGCTGTCCGCCGTGCAGGGATTGCCGTCGCTGCAGTTTTTGGGCGCTCCCGAGACGCACTCGCCGCCTTGGCACGCGTCTCCGACGGTGCAGGCGTTGTTGTCGTCGCAGGCGCCGGTCTGGGCGGTGTGCGCGCAACCACTCGCAGGCACGCAGGAATCGGCGGTGCAGGCGTTGCCATCGTTGCAGTTCGCCGTGCCGGTCCCGGTGCATGCGCCGCTGACACAGTTGTCGCCGGTCGTGCACGCGTTGCCGTCACTGCAGCTTGTGCCATTTCCCAGGTTGACGTGCTTGCAGCCGACCGACGTGTCGCAGCTGTCGGTGGTGCAGGGCTGGCCATCGTCGCAGGAGACGGCCGTCAGGTACGCGCAGCTGCCGCCCGAGCAATGGTCGCCGGAGGTGCACGCATTGTTGTCCGAGCAGGTCGCAAGATCGTTGGCGACATGCTTGCATCCGCTTGAAGTTACGCACGAATCTGTCGTGCACGTGTTGGCGTCATCGCAACCGAGGGCCGCGCCGCCGTGGCACGCGCCGTTTGAACAGCTGTCCCCGGTGGTGCAGGCATTGCCGTCGTCGCAGGGTCCACTGGCGCTGGCGTGGGTGCAGCCCGCGATCGCGTCGCACGCATCGATGGTGCACGCCACGCCGTCATCGCAGCCGATGGGGCTTCCGGGTACGCACGCGCCGCCGAGACAGCTATCGCCGGACGTGCAGACGCTGTTATCCGTGCAGGTGGCGGCGTTGGCCAGGTGCGTGCAGCCCGTCTGGGCGTTGCAGCCGTCGTTGGTGCACGGATTGCCGTCGGAACACAGCGCCGCGGTCCCGCCGAGGCAGCTGCCGCCCGCGCACGCGTCCCCGACCGTGCAAGCGTTGCCATCCGTGCACGTCGCGGCGTTGGCGAGGTGCGTGCAGCCGGTTGGGGCGGAGCAGCCGTCCGTTGTGCAGGGGTTGCTGTCAACGCAATTGGCCGCTCCGCCAGGCTGACAAGCGCCGCCGACGCACGCGTCGCCGATCGTGCACGCGCTGCCGTCGTCGCAGCTTCCGGCCTGCGGCGCGTGTGTGCAACCTGAGACGCTGTCGCAGCCGTCCGCCGTGCAGCCGTTGCCGTCGTCGCAGCTGCGGTAGTTGCCGGAACTGCAGACGCTGTTGAGGCACTGATCGCCGACCGTGCACGCGTTGGCGTCGTCGCACGGGTTGCTGTTCGCTTTGTGCGCGCAGCCCGTGGTGCTCACGCAGCTGTCGGTCGTGCATGGATTGCCGTCGCTGCAGTCCACGGCGTTGGGCCCAATGCAGACGCCGGCCGCGCACACATCGCCGGTCGTGCACAGATCGCCGTCAACGCACACGCCGCCGTCGACGGGTTGCGAGACGCAGCCGCTGCCGGGCTGGCACGTGTCGGCCGTGCACGGGTTGCCGTCATCGCAGTCGAGCGCGGTGCCGCCCAGACACGTGCCACCGCTGCACGCTTCGCCAAACGTGCAGACGTTGCCGTCGTCGCACGCGCCGGCTTGGGCGACGTGGTTGCACTTGCCGCCGCCGCAGTTGTCTGCGGTGCAGATGTTGCCGTCGCTGCAGTCCAGGCCGCCCGTGCCGGCGCATGTGCCGCCGGAGCACGCATCGCCGGTTGTGCAGGCGTTGCCGTCGTCGCAAGCACCCGCGGCGGCCGTGTGCTGGCAGCCGGTCGATTTGCTGCACGTGTCCAACGTGCACACATTGCCGTCCGCGCAGTCCGTCGCGGCGCCGCCAACGCACGCGCCGGCTTGGCAGAGGTCGCCCGAAGTGCACGGATCGCCGTCGGAACACGCCTTCGGGTCCAATGCCGTGTAAACGCAGCCGCTGCCTACAGAACACGCGTCCGCGGTGCACGGATTGCCGTCGTCACAGTTCCTGAGCGCGCCGCCGATGCATGCGCCGGCCTGGCAGATGTCGCCCAGCGTGCAGACGTTCCCGTCATCGCACGCGCCGCTGATGGCCTTGTTCTGGCACCCGTCCGTCGCGGAACAACTATCTGATGTACAAGGATTTTCGTCGTCGCACGCAAGCGCGCCGCCCGGGATGCAGCTGCCGGCCGCACAGTGGTCGGCCAGGGTGCAGACGCTGCCGTCCGTGCACGTGGCGGCGTTGGGCATGTGCACGCAGCCCGAGTTGGCCGCACAGCTGTCGTCCGTGCACGGGTTTTGGTCGTCGCAGGCCAGCGTCTCGCTGGAAGTGCAGCTGCCGCCTTGGCATTTGTCGCCCAGCGTGCACGCATTGTCATCGCTGCAGCTGAGCGTGTTGGCGGTGAAGGCGCAGCCGCTGCTGGCGTCGCAGCCGTCGTCCGTGCACGGGTTGGCGTCCGTGCAGAGGACGGAGTTGCCCGGCGTGCAGCTGCCGTTGAGGCATTGGTCGCCGGCCGTGCAAGCGTCCCCGTCGTCGCAGTCGCCGCTTGCAGCCTTGTGTTTGCAGCCACTTGCGGCCACGCAGCTGTCCGCGGTGCACGGATTGCCGTCGTCGCAGTCGAGCGCGCCGGCGCCGAGGCACTTTCCGCCAGCGCAGCTGTCGCCGGTCGTGCACAAGTTGCCGTCGGTGCATTTGCCGCCGTCCGCGCTGATCGACGTGCAACCGCTTGCCAAGTCACACGAATCCGCCGTGCACACGTTGCCATCATCGCAGTCCAGCGCGCTGCCGGGCTGACACGCGCCGCTGCTGCACACGTCGCCGACGGTGCAGGCGCTGCCATCGTCGCAAGCGGCGCTTGTGGCCTTGTGCGCGCATCCCGCGCTCGCGTCGCAACTGTCTGCCGTGCAAGGATTTTCGTCGTTGCAATCGGTGGCCGCGCCCGGCGTGCACACGGCGTTCACGCAGCTGTCGCCCACCGTGCACACGTTGCCGTCGTCGCAGCTGCCGCCCGTCGGCAGGTGTTTGCAGTGACCGACCGGGTTGCACTGCTCAATCGTGCACGGGTTGCCGTCGTCGCATTTGGTGACGTCGCTTGGAAGTGCCGGATCGCAATCCGGATTCTTGTCGCAGTCTGCTGGACAGCTGACCGTGGTTTCACCCAATGCCGCGACGCAAAACCCGTCGCCGCAGTAGCCGCAGTCGACCGGGCAGCTCAGGAAATCCTCGCCGCCTTCGCAGGTTCCGTTGCCGCACGACGCGGCGCAGTCTTTTGGGCACTGTGCCGGACCGCCGTCGCTCGCTTCACACACGCCGTTGCCGCAGACCTGCCAGACGCAGTCCTCGGCGCACGTCGCCGGCGACTCGCCCTTGTCGCAGACGTGGTTGCCACACGCGTTGGCGCAGTCCACCGGACACGCTTGCGGCGACTCACCGCAGTCGTAGCCCTTGCATTTGCCATCGCCGCAGGAGCCGCAGCAGTCGATCTTGCAGCTCGTCGGGCCTTCTCCCGGTTCGCAAACGCCGTTGCCGCAGCCTTTGCAGTCGGCGGGGCAGGTCGTTTGGGTTTCGCCGCACGGCGTGCTGCAGATACCGTCGCCGCAGGTGCAGACCGGCCCAGTGACTTCCGCGGAATCCGTTTCCCCATCGGCTTCGGACGCGGCGTCCGACCCGTCCTGCCCGGCAACCACGTCCGTCCCGGGCGCGTCGTCCGCGTCTGGTGTCGCGTCCGCATCGCCGACGGGCGCAACCGAGGCGTCAGCGGTCGCATCATTCGCCGACACGCTGTCGGGGCCCGCGGCGTCGCTGCCGCTTTGCCCGTCTGCGTCGAATGCGCTCTCCGCCGAATCCTGTGCAGAATCGGGCTGATCGCCCACCGTTGTGTCATCCGCCGCAGTCTTGGGCGTGCCGCAAGCGACCGCGGCCAGGAAAAAGCAGGCGAACACGGCCTCGTAGCCGCGCCGACCGGGCTTGAACGCGCCAGCGCGTGCGCCGGTGGGCTGTCGTTGTGCGTCGTGTGTCGGGCAGATCGGGGCTCCAAGGGTACAGACTTCGGGAAGTGTCCGTTCGGGTCCAGCTCCTCCGCTGCCCGGGAACTTCCATGCTGTTGTTGTCTCGTGCGCAGTTTGCGCTTTCAGACAGAGCAGTCAAGCCAGGTGTTCGTTGCCGCAAAACCACACGATTTTGCGCACTTCAGGCGGAGATGCCCGTCCGTGGCACGCGGCCCGCATGCCCCATCCCGCACCGTCGCCGACCTGTAGCCGCGCCGCCGCCGCGGGTTTACACTCCGCCCCAGCCGCGCCTGCTTCGCGCGTCCCGGAGTCCGCCATGCGCCGTCTCGCCCTCGCCTTGCTCGCCCTGCCCGCTTGCCTGCCGATGCAGCAGCTGATTGAAATCAAACGCGAATTGCCGGTCACCAAGGTCGTGCTGTACCAGAACGGCGTCGGCTATTTTGAGCGACGCGGCAAGCTGCACGGCAAGGAAGTCGAACTGCGCGTGCGGCCGGATCAGGTCAACGACGTGCTCAAGTCCCTGAGCGTGCTGGATTTGTCGGGTGGCACGCCGTCGTCGGCGTCGCTGCCGGTGGAGAAATCCGGCGATCGCCTGGCGCAGGAGCTGCCGGCGCAGGTCCGCAACGCGACCGGGATGCTGGGGCTGCTGGCGGTGCTGCGCGGCGCGGAGGTGGAGGTGGACGCCGACCAGGGCACGCTCCAGGGCCGCGTGGTCGGCGTGGAGACGACGCAGCGGCGCTACGTGAACGGCAACGGCGAACAGGTCAGCGCGGAGCCGATGCTGACGCTGATGGCCAACGAGGACCAGCTGCAGACGGTGCCGGTCAGCCAGATTCGCCGGCTGACGATCGGCGACAAGACGCTGTCGGTGGGCCTGCAGCAGTCGCTGGATATCTCGCGGTCGGACGGCGCCTGGAAGCCAATCAGCGTGACGGTGCGGCTGGCGGGCGATGAGAGCCACGACCTGATTATCAGCTACATTCATGAGGTTCCGGTGTGGCGGCCGGCGTACCGCGCGTGGATTGAGAGTGGCAAGGGTATCCAGCTGCAGGGCTGGGCGGTCGTTGACAACGTCTCGGGCGAGCCGTGGAATGACGTGAACCTGACGCTGGTGGTCGGTTCGCCGCTGTCGTTTCGCTACAATTTGGCGACGCCGCACAACGTAGAGCGGCCGGATTTGTCCAGTCGTTTGCCGCAGATAGCGGACGCGCCGCCGCCGCCGGATGTGGGCTTCGCGCCGTCCGCTCCTGCGCCGCCGCCGGCAGCGATGGAGGCCGATTTTGGCGGCGGTGGCTCGGCGGACGGGTATTTTGACGCCGCCCCGTCGTCCGGGCGCAAGATGGCGAAATCGGCCGACGCGCCGAAGCCGATGGCGATGGCGATGGCGCGCCAGCAGGCGATGGCGACCGACGCGCGCATGCAGGCCCAGCGCGCGCAGATGCAAGAGCAGATGGCGCGCCAGGAGGAAGACGCCCGGCGCGACGCGATGCAGCGGTCCGCGCAGGCGCTGATGCAAGGCCGCGACGTGGGCGCGCTGTACGCGTACGAGGCCACGACGCCGATCACGGTGCCGGATCGCTCGGCGGCGCTCATCAACATCATCTCGCGGCAGATCGACGGCAAGGATATCTTCCTGTTTCGCGATCCGCAGTCGGGCGAGGCGCCGTTTCGCGCCGTCATGCTGAAAAACGCCAAGGATTCCACGATTGAAGGCGGGCCCATCACGCTGTACATCGACGGCACGTTCGCCGGCGAGGGCTTTATCGGCCGCGTTGCGAAGGACGAGACGGCTTTTGTGCCGTACGCCAAGGAAGGCGGTTTCGCCTTGAATTTGCAGCAGGAATACCGCATCGATGAGCTGCACCTCGTGCGCATTGTCGACGGCCGGATCACGATCCAGGGCAAGCGCGTGGCGACTCGGACCATCCAGCTGGAGTCCAACCGCGACAAGCCGAGCGTGGCGTACGTCAAGCTGCCGCTGACCGGCGGGATGGAATTGCTCAATCCGCCCAAGGACTTCGTGCGCAGCGGCGGGGACGTGTACGTGCCGGTCGAAGTGGCCGCCAAGGCCAAGGCGGAGGCCAAGCTCGTGGAGGCGACGCCGGTGGAATTCGTCGAAGCCGGGCTGACGTCGCAAGTCCTGGACGCTTTTCGCTTTTACCTGCAAGGCGCGCATGTGGTGGACGCCATCGCGGGGCCGATTCGCGAGCTGCTGACGGCGCAGGACCAGCGGGGAGCGCTGCAGCGCGACCAGGAAAACCTGCAGCGGCAGGCGCAGATTCTGGACGCGGACGGTCGGCGCATTCAGAGCAACCTGGACTCCCTGCCGCTGGGCCCCGTGGCGGCGGACTTGCGCAAAAAGCTGGTGGATCAGCTGGCGGCAACGTCCAAGAAACAGGCGGAAGTGGCGAAAAAGCTTGTGGAAGGTCAGGTCAAGCTCGCGGCGATTGACGAGCACATCCGCACGCTTCTGGCGCAGATTGACCTGAAGTAGCGCGAACGGCGTGCAGGGCTGCAGGTGCAGCTTGCGCGCCGACAGCAGGGAGGCCAGTCGATGCCGCAGATTCGCGCGTTCCAGGTCGCCAAGCAGATTCAAATCAAGGAGTTTCGCCGGGCTTTTGCCGCGCCGGTGCTGGCCGGGGACAGCGCGGAGGCGCTCTGGGCCCACGGCGCGGAGGGGCGGTTCGCGGCGTATGAGTACGGCGCGGTCGCGTTCGTCGGCGTAGACGAGCTGGAGCAGAGCAAATTGCTGAGTTTTCTCGCACCGTTCTGCGTGGATCCGCTGGCTGATCGGCTCTCCGAAATGCTGGACGTGACGGTGGCGGCAGGCGAGGCGCAAGTCGGCCACACGTCGGTCACGGTGCCGGAGCTGAATCTGGAAACACTACGTATCTTGATGACTTACGTGGCGCAATCGGTCGCTTTGGACTTCTTTGCTACGCAGGCGCAAAGGTTGCTGACGGACACCAAGGCGCTGTCGCTGGTGCTGGAAGAGAAGGGCCGCATCAGCCTGAGCGGCGACCAGCTCGCGCGCTACATCGCCAAGTCCATGAATTTGAAGCACACGATCGTCGGCAGCCTGTACATCCTGGATTCGCCGGATGAGACCTGGGAAAACCAGGAGCTGCACCGGCTCGACCGCGCGCTCAAGCGGACGTTCGACATCCAAACGCGCTACCGGAGCGTCGCCGAGGACATCCAGATGGCCCAGGAGAACCTGGACCTGCTGCGCGACCTGAGCCAGAGCCGCAAAAGCACGCAGCTGGAGTGGATCATCATCGCGCTGATCCTGGTCGAGGTGGTGAACATGCTGGTCGAGCGGATTTGGCGGCATGCGTGAATGCCTCCGTGCGAGGCCGACCCGTGCCTCAGCGCGCCGGCTTGATCGCCACCGCCACCAGACTCTTGCCGATCGGCGTCCGCGGCAGAAGCCGGCTCAGCGCCGCCTCCAGCACGCGCGTCACGGGCACGCCCACGCGGTCATAGGCCTGCGCGCCCAGGGCGTCGTATTTCTTGCGTTTGAGCACCTTGCCGGCGATGAACCACGGCAAAATCCCCAGCGTATCCAAGTAGTCCAGCCGCTGCACCTGGAAACCCGCGGCGGCGAGCTTGTCGCCCAGCTCCGCGCGCCGGTAGCGCCGCACGTGGTCGACAATCGCGTCCAGCGAACCGTACAGCTCCGGAACCGCGGGCACGAAAATGCAGAGCGCGCCGCCCGGTTTCAGCACCTCGAACAGCCGCGCCAGCACCGCCGCGTCGTCCGGGATGTGCTCCAGCACGTTGACCATCAGCGCGGCGTCAAACGGCACCGCCAGCAGCTCCGGCGCGACCTCGTGCAGCACCGCTTCCGCCACCGTCACGTTGCGCCGCTCGCCCACGCGCGCGCGCAGCTTTTCGCAGAGGTTCGCCGCCGGCTCCACAAGCAGCGCGCTGTCCACCCGGTCGAGATAGCGCAGCGCGACGTTGCCGATACCCGCGCCGACCTCGATGACGCGACCATGCAGATAACCTTGAAATTGCTCAAGAATCCAGCCGGTATAGCGCGGCAAATCGGCCAGCGCCTCCAGATCCTGGCCCGCGTAGTGCGTGTTGCTCGTATCGGCCACGTGCATCCTCAACCTTTGACGCCGCCAGCGGTCAGACCGCCAACCAGCTGTTTTTCAAGCGAATAAAACAGCGCCATCACCGGCGCGGAAACGACGAGCGAGGCAGCGGCGAACAGCGCCCACTGGACGTCTTTGTCGCCGACATAGCCGCGAATTTGCACAGGAAGCGTGTAAGCCGCCTCGCGCGAAAGGAAAGTGTAGGCAAGCACGAACTCGTTCCACGCCGTCATGAAGGAAAACAGCGCGGTGACGGCGATTGCCGGCGCGGACAGTGGCAGGATAATGCGCCAGAAAATCTGCAGTCGCGTCGCGCCGTCGATGATCGCAGACTCCTCGATTTCCTTGGGCAAAGTGTCAAAATAGCCCTTGAGCGTCCAGGTGCAAAATGGCACCGTCGTCGTCGCATAGACAAGCACGAGGCCGAGCATGGAGTCCAGCAGGTTGAGCTTTTGCATCAGCACGTACAGCGGAATCATGGTCAAAATGCCGGGAAACATCTGCGTGGCGAGAAAGCCGAGCATGCCGGCGCGGCGGCCGGGAAACTCGAAGCGGGCAAAACCATAGGCGGCGGTGCAGGCAAGCGTGATGCCCAGCGCGGTCGTGGACAGCGAGACGATGAGCGAGTTGGCGAGCTGGCGGCCAAAAAGCCACGTGCCATCACTGCCTTTGTGGCTGACGACCGCGGTAAACGCATCGAGCGAGAGCGTCTCCGGCCACGGCCACGGCGATGCCGACGCGCCACCGGTGCCGCTGAGCGCCAGCTTGATGACGTACAGCGCCGGATACAGCGTGGCAATCGTGATCGGCACGAGCAAGACATGCAGCGCCCACGGCGGAAATCCCTTGCGCGGCGTGGTCATCCGTTCACCGCCTCGGTCGCCTTGGAGCGGCGCTGCGTCAGCAGCGTGTAGCCCAATAGCAGCAGGAAAATCAGCACGCTGTACGCCGCGGCCAGCCCGTGACGACGGAGCACGGAGAACGCGAAGTAGGCCTCCGTAATCAGGATATCGGTCTTGTGCTCCGGCCCGCCGCCGCTGACCAAGTAGATGACGTTGAACGCGTTGAACGTCCAAATGACGCCCATGATGACCGCCGGAAACAGCGCCGGGCGCAGCAGCGGCCAGGTCACGTGACGGAATTTCTGCCACGCCGTCGCGCCGTCGATGTCCGCCGCCTCGTACAGGTCCGCCGGGATGGACTGCAGCGCGCCCAGCGACACGACCATCATGAACGGAAAGCCGAGCCAGACGTTGGTCAGCAAATTCGCAGTGAAATTCGTGGCCAGCGAGTCGCCGAGCCAATCGATGCGCCCCACGCCGCACAGCGCCAGCATCGCGTTGATCGGCCCGTATTGGGTGTTGAACAGCCACTTCCAGGTCAGCGCCGTGATGTAACTCGGCACAGCCCAAGGCACAATCAGCAGCAGCCGGTAATACGCGCGGCCACGCAGTTTGGGCTGATTGAGCACGAGCGCCAGCGCCAGGCCGATCGTCACGTGCAGCAGCACGTTGATCAGCGTCCAAACGACGGTCATCGCCAGCGTGCGGCCAAAATGCGTCGCCGAGGTCGGATCCATCGCCGTTTCAACGACTTCTCGGTAATTTGCCAGGCCGAGGAACTGGCCGTTCGGCCCCGTGAAGGACAGCCCGACGCCGACTGCGAACGGCACAAACACCAGCACGCCGGTCGCAAACAGCGCCGGACCGACGTAGAAATACGGCACCGGATCCTTGCGCAGCGCCGCGAGGATCGCCGCCAGCCCCGGCACGACCGGCCCCAGCAGCACCGTCAGCAGCAGCGCGCCGCCCAACAGCCACGCCGGACCCGCTGCGCTCACTTGCCCCACGGCGGAGTGCGGAATCAGCCAACCGTCAGCCAGCAGCTGCACACCCGCCGAGCCCGCCGACGGCAGCGGCGGCAGCAGCAGGACCGCGGCCGCCACGCTCAACGCCAGCGCGACAGTCGGCGCCGCGCGTTCACCCAGCGGCTTGCGCGCGCCCAGCGCCAGCGCGACCGCCAGCAACGGCAGCAGCCACAGCAGGGTCGGCGCAGACGGCGGCTCGACCGGCCGGAGGATCAGCGCCACCGCGCCGCCCATCGCCGGTTTGTTCTGCACCGCGCGAAACGGCTGGATCAGCGCCTGCGCGCCGTCGGGCAGCACCGCCAGCAGCCGCGCGCCCTCCATCGGCTGGCGCTTTTGCAGCGCGTCTTCCGCCGCCGTGGCGCGCGACTTTGCCACCTCCAGCACGGCGCCCACAAGCGGTTCCGCCAGCGGCTGGCTGGCAAAAACCACGCTGCTGCCGCGCTCGATGCCAAATTCGTCCGCGCCGCCCGACGCCACCACGGCGACGTGGGACAGCAAAAGTCCATGCTTTTTCGCCAGTTCGCCCAACGCCGCGTCACGCCCGGCCGCGTCGCGTTGGCTCACAGCCGCCACATGCGCCGCCGCATCCGCCAAGGACGCCGCCTGCACCAGCCGCGTCGCCTGCTCCGCGTTGGCTGCCAGCGCCGCGTGACCCGCCGCCAACGCCGCCAGCGCCAAGCCGGCCACGATGAGCATCGCGGCGGCAAAGAACAGCAAATTCGGCTTGTTCGGCAACGGCGCAAGCGCCATGGAGCGCTCCTACTTGCCCAGGCGCGCGATAGCCTGATCCGCTGCGGTCTGCGCTTCCGCCAGCGCGGCCTTCGGATCCGCGCCCGAGAAGATGATTTTGCGCAACGCGGCGCTGTACGGCGCCCAGGCCACGGACGGCTCGACCGCGGTGGGCATCGGCACGGACGTCTCCGCCTGAGCGTGGAATACGCGCACGACCGGCTTCTCCAAAAACCGCGGATTTTCGTAGACTTTCACGTTGGCAACCATCTGCCCGCCCGCCTGCAGCCGCGTGATCGCGGCCTCGTCGCTGGTCAGGTAGTCCATGACCTGGAGCGCCGCGCCGCGCACCTTGCTCTGCTTGGTCAGCAGCACGGCCTCCGAGCCGAGAAACGGCCGCAGCGGCTTGCCCGGCTCGATCTCCGGCAGCACGGCGACGCCCCAGTCGATGTCCTTGCTGATTTCGCTGATGAACCACGGCCCTTGGATGGTGAACGGCGTCTTGCCGTCGTTGAACATTGCCGTGACGACGAAGCCGCCGACGCCCTTGGGCAGGATCTTGGACTTGATATAAAAATCACGAACAAGTTCAGCGGCTTTGATCGCCTCTGGCGTATCGATCGTGACCTTCTTGGCCTCGTCGTCCCAGACCTGGCCGCCTTCGCCGTACAGAAATGGCGCGTGGAAATACAGGTCCGCGGCGTCGTACGCCAAGCCGAAACTCTCGGTTTTTTCAGAGGTAAAGCCCTTGCCGACCTCGATCAGCTGGCCCAGCGTCTTGGGCGGCGTCGGCACCAGCTTGCGGTTGTAGAACAGCGCGACGGACTTGAATGCCAGCGGCAGACCCCAGATCGCCTTGTCGAACACCAGCGGCTTGACCGTAATCGGCAAAAAGCGCGCCAGCCGGTCCTTGCTGGCGAACTCGCCCAGCGGCTGCAGCAGGCCGTCGCGCGCCCACAGGCCAATCTTGTCGTGCGCCATGATGATGAGATCCGGGCCGTTGCCATTGGGCGTAGCTACTTGAAACTTATCGATAATTGCGTCAAACGGCACCGCCAGCGCCTGGATCTGCACCGCGGGCTGCAGCTTGTTCCACTGCGCCACCAGGACGTCCAGCGCCTTGCGTTCGTCGTCGCGGTAGCTGTGCCAGAGCGTCACGGTCTGCGGCGCTGCGGGCGCGGCGGGCTCCGCGGTCGTGGTGACGGCCGCCGGCGCCGCCACCGCTTCACCCGGCTTGGCTTCGCGCAGCTCGGCATTGGGCCCCGAGACCGGCGTCGCCTCTTTCTTGCCACAAGCCGCAGCCAACACCACCGTCGTCAACAACAGGAAACGCTTCATCATTTCGCCTCGTTCAGGGTCAGCTCAGGGCACGCGATCGCCCGCCCGGTCAAACTTGTGGAGGCGCGCCGGATTCGCCGTCAGCGGCACCAGCTCGCCCGGGCGAACGGCCGTGTGCGGGTCCAGGCGCACGACGCTCGCGGCCTCCGCGCGCACCCGCGTGTGTGGGTCCGTGTCCGCCAGCGCCGCGCGGTCCGACAGCGACTGCCCGTCGGCATCCACCGCCTCGCCGTAGGCAAAAGTGTCGGCGCCCAGCGGCTCCACGACCTCCACGCGCAGGTTCACGGTCGCCGCCGCCGCGCTGCACGGCAGCAAATCCTGAGGCCGCACGCCCAGAACCGCCACGTTCGGCGCCGTCTGGTGCGCCGCCGGCACGCGCCACAGGTTCATGGCCGGCGAACCGATGAACGTCGCCACGTACGTGTTCGCCGGCGTCGCGTAGACCTCGTTGGGCGACGCACACTGCTGCAGCACGCCCTCGTGCATCACGGCGATCCGGTCCGCGAGCGTCATCGCCTCGACCTGGTCGTGCGTCACGTACAGCATCGTCGCGCCCAAGCGCTGATGCAATTTCGCGATTTCCAAGCGCATTTGCACGCGCAGCTTGGCATCCAGATTGGAGAGCGGCTCATCGAACAGGAACGCCGACGGCTCCCGCACCACCGCCCGGCCCATCGCCACGCGCTGCCGCTGGCCGCCGGAGAGCGCCGCCGGCTTGCGCGCGAGCAGCTCGTTCAGCCCCAGCAGCGCCGCGGCATCGCTCACGCGCTTGTCAATTTCCACCTGCGGCATCTGCCGCAGCCGCAAGCCAAAGGCCAGGTTCTCAAACACCGTCATGTGCGGATACAGCGCGTAACTCTGGAAAACCATGGCGATATCGCGCTGACGCGGCGACAGATCGTTGACCACTTTGTCATCAAATCGCAGCTGCCCGGATGTAATCGTCTCCAGACCCGCGACCATCCGCAGCGTCGTCGACTTGCCGCAGCCAGAAGCGCCAACAAGAACAACGAGTTCGCCGTCAGCCACGTCCAGATTCAGACGCTTGACCACAGCGACATCGCCATACGATTTCTCGATGTCCTGCAGAGTAACGCGCGCCACAGCCCCTCCGTCACGCGCTTGTAGCACGACCGCGGATTTGGGCCAACGTGGCAGGGCTATTTCATCTTGACGCGCAGAACGGCCTCGCGCGTTTGCGTGGCGCCGGTGGAGAGCAAATTGCCATTATTGTCCGTGCCGGTGGAGCCGACGAGGTAGACCGAGCCCGTCACGCTGTCGACCCAGACCTTGTTCAGCGCCGTGCGCGCGCGCGTCCCCGCGGTGTTGCTGCAAGTGGTGACGTCGGCGGTGGTTGCGACGATCTTGTCCCACGTCCAGCTGGTGCCGAACGTGCCATGCATCACGAACATCGAGCGGCACGTCGTGGTGCCGGGAATGTCGACCGTGCCAGCGACCCAGCCGTCGCTGCCGGCCAGATAGACGCTGCGGACGGCGTAGTTGGTGCCCCAGGCGCTCGGCGCGGAAAGCGGCGCGGTTGGCGCCTGCGCGGTCCAGACGCCGTTGTCGAATGCAGTCAACGTGCCAGAGTCACCGCCGGCAAGCATGTGGCTGGCCGAGGTGCCGTGGATCGCGCGCAGAATGAAAGTCGGCGCGTTGATGGCGGTCTGGAAGGCCGCGGGATCGGCGCTGGTCGCGGTGTAGGCGACGCCGCCCAGGTTGGTGATGCCGCCGCACGCCGCCGTCGCGTTGCCGTTCCAGACGGCTACGCCCGTCACGTTCTGGCCGCCGCCGACGGCTGCCGCCTGCGAGTAGGCCGTGATGTAGAACAGGTTGGACGCCGCCGCGTAAATGTCCGTGACACTGAGGGCCGCGTTGGCGCACGCGGTCGTGCTGTTGGAGATCAGCAGCGGCTTGCCAGCCGTCCAGGTCGCGCCATTGAAGGTCGCCGTTTCCAGCTGCGCCATCGCGGGTGTGCCGCCGCCGCCGGGACCGCCGCCGGTAGCCGCGGACGCGTTGCCGCCGAACAGGTAGATTTCATTGCCGGTTGCGTCGGTCGCCATGTCCACGGCGCGCAGGGCGCGGCTCAGGCCAATCAGCGTCGGACCGCCCGCGGCCCACGTCCCAGCGGCGGTGTTGAGCACAAGCGTCGACGGCGTCGTGTCGCCGCCGATGATGTTGCCGCCGACGGTCAGCCGCCGCCGCATATCCGTGTATTCCGTATTGTTTTGCGCGGAGTTGGCCGACAGCCCTAGAGGCGACTCGACGACCGTGCGCAGCAGCCCGGCGCTCTGGCCACCGCCGCCACCGCCGCCGCCAAAGCCCTGGTCGTAGCCCGAGGTGTTGATGCTCAAGTTCGGGTAGCGGTCCACGCTGGTGAGGATACCGGTCGTCATGTTCGCGTTCAGCGCGCCGGCGTCTTCCTCGACGCCTGTGCACAAAGTGCCGGCACAGAAAGGATATTTCTGCGCGGCGGAAGCGGTCGCGCACGTCGTGCCCCACGGCTTGATGGCGCTGCTGCAGCCGGCGGTGGCGTCGCAGCTGTCGGCGGTGCACGCGATGCCGTCGTCGCACGACTTGGAGGTCCCGGCGGTGCACGTGCCGGCCACGCAGGTCGCTGCGGGCGTGAAGATGAGCGTCGCGCAGCTGCTGGCACCGCAAACCGTGCCATCGGCTGCGGTCGTGTGCTGGCAGCCGGCGGACGCGTCGCAGCTGTCCGCGGTGCATGCGTTGTTGTCATTGCAGTTCAGCGCGCCGGTTCCGGCCTGGCACAGGCTGTTGGCGCAGACGTCGCCGGTCGTGCACGCGTTGCCGTCGTCGCACAGCGCGGCGTTGGGGGCGTGCTGGCAGCCCGCGGCGGGGTCGCAGCTGTCATTGGTGCAAACGTTGGCGTCGTTGCAGTTGGGCGCGGCGCCGCCGACGCACTTGCCGGAGACGCACGAGTCGCCGGTCGTGCATGCGCTGCCATCGTCGCACGCGAGCGCGTTGTCGGCGAACACGCATCCCAGCGCGGGGTCGCAGCTATCGGTAGTGCACGGGTTGTTGTCGTTGCATGTCACGGCGTTCGGGCCGGTGCAGACGCTGCCGGTGCAAATGTCATTCGTCGTGCACGCGTTGCCGTCAGAGCAGACGGACGTGTTCGGCACATTCACGCAGCCCGTCGCGCTGTTGCAGCTGTCGTCGGTGCAGACGTTGCTGTCGTTGCAGGACTTGAGCGTGCCCGCGCAGGCGCCGCCCTGGCAGGTGTCGCCGGTGGTGCACGGGTTGGCGTCGTCGCACGCGGCGGTGTTGTTGGCGTGCAAGCAGCCCTGCACGTTGTTGCAGGTGTCCGTGGTGCACACGTTGGCGTCGTCGCAGGAAACCGCGGTGGGTGGGGGTGCCGCAGACGCCCGCGGTGCAGGTCGCGCCGCCCTGCCACGCACTGCCGACGCAAGTGGTGGCGATGCACGTGGCGCCGTCGCCGAGCGCGGTGTGGACGCACCCGCCGGTCGAGTCACAGGAATCGACCGTGCACGCGTTGCCGTCGTCGCACTTGTTGCCGGTGCCGCCGCACTTGCCGCTCGCGCAGACGTCGTTGGTCGTGCACGCATTGCCGTCGTTGCAGCCCAAGGAATTCGCGGTGTTGACGCAGCCTGTCAGCGGGTTGCAGCTGTCGTCCGTGCAGCTGTTGTTGTCGTTGCAATTGGCCGCCGTGCCGGGCTGGCAGCTGCCGCCCGCGCAGAAGTCACCGGTGGTGCACGCGTTGCCGTCGCTGCACAGCCCGGCGTTGGCGCTGGAGACGCAGCCTTTGGTCGAGTCGCAGCTGTCGGTGGTGCACGGGTTGCCGTCGTTGCAGACCAGCGCGGCGCCGCCGACGCAACCGCCGACCGAGCACGCGTCCGCCGTCGTGCACGCGTTGCCGTCGTTGCAGGGCGCGGTGTTGAAGTTGTGCACGCAACCGCCCGCGGGCGTGCAGGAATCGTCCGTACACGCGTTCTGGTCGTTGCAGTCTAGCGCCGCGCCGCCGACGCACGCGCCGCCCGAGCAGACGTCGTTGGTCGTGCAAGCGCTGCCGTCGTTGCAGCTCGCGCTGTTGTTGGTGTGGACACAACCCGCCACTGCGTCGCAGGAATCGGTCGTGCACACGTTCTGATCGTCGCAGCCAATCGCGGTCGAGCCCACGCACGCGCCGCCCGAGCACACGTCGCCGCTGGTGCACGCGTTGTTGTCATTGCAACCCAGGCTGTTGTTGGTGTGCGTGCAGCCGCCAAACGGGTCGCAAGCGTCGCTGGTGCAGACGTTTTTGTCGTCGCAGTTGACGGTCGCGCTGCCGGTGCAGGTGCCGCCGCTGCAGGTGTCGTTTTGCGTGCACGGGTTGTTGTCGGAGCAGAGCGCGGTGTTGGGCGTGTGCGCGCAGCCGGTCGCGGGCGCGCAGCTGTCGTCCGTGCACGGGTTCGCGTCGTCGCAGCTGACCGCGGTGCCCACGCACGCGCCCGTCGCGCACGTGTCCGCGGTCGTGCACGCGTTGCCATCGTTGCAGCCGGCGGAGTTGTTGGCGTGCAGGCAGCCCTGGAGCGCGTTGCAGAGGTCGGTGGTGCAGAACTGGCTGTCGTCGCAGGACGTCGGTGTCGGTGCCGCGCCGCAGATACCGACCGCGCAGACGGCCGGGGCGGTGTAGCCATTGGCGCTGCAGCTGCCGGGGATGCAGATCGCGCCGGCGGCGGCGTTCGCGTGCGTGCATCCGCCCAGCGTGTCGCAGCTGTCGATGGTGCACGCGTTGCCGTCGTTGCAGTCCACGCCCTGGATGACGCCGACGCAGTTGCCGTTGCCGTCGCACGTGTCGCTGACGGTACAGGCGTTCAGGTCGTCGCAGGCGTTGGTGTTGAACGTGGTGACGCAGCCCGTTTTCGCGTTGCAGTACTCGTCCGTGCACGGGTTGTTGTCGTTGCAGACGGTCAGCACGCCGGGTTCGCACACCCCGTTGGCGCAGGCGTCGTTGGTCGTGCAGATGCTGCCGTCCTCGCAGTTGGCGGCGTTGGCCTTGAACTGGCAACCGAGCGCGGTGTCGCAGGAATCGTCCGTGCACGGGTTGTTGTCGTTGCACGCGACGCTGGTGCCGCCGGAGCAGGTGCCGCCCAGGCACGCGTCCGCGGTGGTGCAAACATTGCCGTCGGTGCAGGTCGCGGCGTTGGGCGCGTGGACGCAGCCGACCGCGGGCAGGCAGCCGTCGTCGGTGCAGACGTTGGCGTCGTCGCAGTTTGTCGCGGTCCCAGCGAGCGTGCACGCGCCGTCCTGGCAGGTCGAGCCGGGGTCAAAGCTGCCGGCGCCGCAGCTGGCGGCCACGCAGACAAACCCGTTGGTCACGTTGGCGTTGACGCAGCCGGTGGTCGGGTCGCAGCTGTCGTTGGTGCAGACCTTGCCGTCGTCGCAGCTGAGCGCGGTGCCGGGCTGGCAGACGCCGTCCAGGCAGAAGTCGTTTTGCGTGCACGCGCTGCCGTCCTGGCAAAACGCGACATTGCTGGTGTGCGTGCAGCCCGCGGCGAGATCGCAGGCGTCGTCGGTGCACACGTTGCCGTCATCGCACTTGGCCTGCGCGCCGAGCACGCATTGGCCGCCGATGCAGACGCTGGGCGCGGTGAAGGCGCCGGCCTCGCAGACGCTGCCGGCGCAGACCGTGCCGGTGGCGGCCGCGGTGTGGACGCAGCCGGTGACCGCGTCACACAGGTCGACCGTGCACGGGTCCAGGTCGTCGCAGCTGGTGGACGCCGTGCCGGGCAAGCACGCGCCGCCGCCGCACGTGTCGCCTTGCGTGCACGGGTTGCCGTCGCTGCAGGGCTTGGTGTTGTCGTTGTAGCTGCAGCCGGTGGCCAAGCTGCACGTGTCGTCGGTGCAAGGATTTTTGTCGTCGCACGTCGGCGGCAAGCCGGTGCCGCAGACGCTGCCATGGCAGGTGTCGTTCAGCGTGCAGCCGTCGCCGTCGTCGCATGCGGTGCCGTCCAGCGGCAAGTGCGCGCAGCCCGCTTGGGGGTCGCACAAGTCGGCGGTGCACGCGTTCTTGTCTTCGCAATTCGTTGGATCGCCTGTGCATTTGCCGCTGACGCAGTGGTCACCGGTGGTGCACGCGTTGCCGTCCGTACAGGTGCCGCTCGCGGGCAGGTGCACGCACACGCCCGCGGAGCCGCAGTTGTCGGCGGTACACGGGTCGCCGTCGTCGCAGCTCAAGCCGGCGCAGCTGGGCGCATCGGCGGCGGCATCGGTGGCGGCGTCCGAGCCCAAAATGTCCGCGGTCGCGTCGCTGCCGCCATCCAGCGCGGTGGCGCCGTCAGCGGTCGCGTCGTCGGTGAGGCCGGTGCCGGCGATCGCGGGCGAATCGTCGCCGCAGCCGGCCAGGTGCACGGCAACGACCAGCGCGATCGAGAAAATAGCCTCTCGCATCAGCCACTTCTGGATCATGCCTTGACCGCTCATCGTTCATCCTCCCTGCGCGCCGCAACGCGCGATCCCACCGATGGACGATACGAATCGCAGCGGACGAAAGAAGGGATCGATGGCGCGGACGACAATAACTTTACAAATCCACACCAATGCCCCGCTCAGTGCTCAGGCTTGGCTGGCGCGACGATCATTCCACAGCAAATTTCTGCTCTTCCCAGCCCTTGATGCCGTCGGGCATGATCCAGACGTTGCTGTAGCCCAGGGCGATGGCGGCTTCGGCGGCGTGGTGGCAGGCCGTGCATTTGTCGCTGCCGCAGTAAAACACAAGCATCGCCGCCTTGTCGGCGGGCAGCGCGTCGGCAATCACGGCGTCCGCTTTGAGGTGTTTTGCAGTCGGAATGTGGCCTTGGGTAAAGCGCTCGTCGCCGTTGTCGTCGAACACGAAGAGCGCATCCTTGGCGGCGAGCTTGGCGTTCAGATCCGCGGCGCTGATGCGCTTGAAGGCTTCCGCCGGGCTGTCGGCCGTCACGGCGGCGGCGCCACAGGCGGCGAGCGGGAGCGCGAGGCAAAAGATCATGAAAAGACTGGAAATCGTGCGCATGGCAACCCCGTAATCCAAGGTGAAAAGACCCGCGGCGCCGGGGCCAGGTCGTGCAAGCGTACGGACCGCGGCACCGTGCGCCAGCGATCGCTCAGAACTTGATGGCAGCGCTGGCGGAAATGATGTCAAACGAGGACGTGAAGACGCCGGCGTTGGCCGGGACACCGTCGTAGCCGCCGCAGCCGACCGGGCAAGGCGCGACCGGACGCTGCTGGAAGACCTTGGCGTAGGTCTCGTCGACGGTCTGGGTCTCCTGGAAGACGTGGCTGTACGCCGCGGTGATGTCCACAGGCCCGGCTTTGACCTTGACGCCGCCGTTGACGCCCAGGCGGTTGTACGAGGGAAAATCCAGGTTCTGGTAGCCCTGCGGCACCGCGCCGGTCTCGACGAACGTGCCCGCCATGAAGCCGATCGGCAAATTGGGGAGGTTGTACGAGCCGCCGAGCCGCAGCGAGAACGTGTCCTTCCAGCGCTTGGCGACCGTCACGTCCTGCGCGTCGGCCTTGGCAAAAAGCTGAATCTGTCCAGCTAGTTGCACGTTGAAATCCTTGAGCATCGACCAGGCTTCGTAGGCAAAATCCAGCTCGATGTCCCAGCGCTCGGGCCGATGCTTGTCGGTCGGCGTCGCGCTCGTGGCGAGCTCCAGCGCGCGGTCCAAACCGCGATAGCGAATGCCGACGTGCGCCGTGGGCGGCAGCACCAGCTGGAGCGCCGCGCTGCTGCCGATCACCGCGAGTTGGGCCGCCGTGAACTGCGCGCCCGTGCCCGTGTCAGCGATCGTAAAATCGCCTTTTCCGTTCAGCGTGACCGGGATGACGCGACCCGACGCGCCGATCTCGATGTTGTCCACCGGCCGCCACCAGCCACCGACGATCGCCGAGAAAGTCGGTGGCGCGGACAGCTTGAGGGTCGACTCGATTTCAGCGCCCTTGTAGTACGGCGCCAGCGCGCTGCCGTTGTCGCCATCCACAACCAAGCTCAGCGTCGTCGACGGCTGGCTGACGATCTGCGCCGTCACGCCGATGCCGAACTTGTCTTCGACGCCGTACGCCGCTGCGAGGCTGTAGAACACCATGATGGCGTCCATTTTCGTCAGCATCCAGCGTTGGCCGCCGTCGACCGGCCATTCCTGGTGGCCCGCGGCGCTCGGCCCATAGACGCCGGCGGCGAACACCCAGTTTTCCAAGCCAAAATCATAGCTACCCACCAGCATGCCGCCGAGCGCAAACCACGGCGTCTGGTTTGACACGGTCGCCAGCGGATCCGGCGTCGCACCCGTGTATTTGTCCACGGGAATCTTGTCGTACGGCATGTTCGTCGGCTGACGCGTGAACGTCTGCGGCGCGTGGACCACGTTGTGCGAGTACAGCAGATTGGCGCCCTTGGACTTGATCAAAGCGCCCGGATTGTGGGCCAGCGCCGTCAGGTCGTCCGCTTTGGCGGCAAACGCGTTGCCGCGCCCCACCGACTGCGCGCCGTTGTCCGGCACTTCAAAGCCACCCGCGTACGCGTTCGGCGCGACCAGACACAACAGCGGCACGGCGAGCAGAACGCCGCGCACACGAAAGTTCGCAAAATACTTCGACATTTAGTTCCCCTCGTCTCGCCCCAGCGAGCTCCCCGCCGCGACAGTACCAGTGGCGCGGTTTCACGTCCAGCAGGCGACGTTTTGACGAAGTCCATCGGCCTATGCCACGCTTGCGGGCGGGGAAGGCGTTGGAAGTTGCGTCGGTGTACGCCGCGGCCGCGCCAAATGGGGGTTCATGCAGCGCATCAGCACGATTATCGCGACGTTTTTCATCGTCAGCCTCGGCCTCGTCGGCTGTAGCAATCCGGTCGATACCTCGGCCAACAACATTCCGCTGCGGCCTGACGCCGTCGATGATGCGGCTGACGTCAGCGCCACGACAGCGGGGTGCGACTGCATGAAAGTCGGCGACATGTACCGCTTCACCACGCTTCAGTTGACCAGCGTCGACGGCAATCCGGATTTCGCTGTGATTCCGGTGCTGAACAGCCTGTGGCAGAGCGACATCGACACTTTCGAGCTGAATTTCATCGTGCGCGTCAGCAAGGTGAGCGCGGACTCCGTCGACGTCGTCGTGACCAATGGCGCCCGCGTCGGCGACACCAAGAAGCCCTGCATGTTGCCCGCAACGGCGGCCACGCTGACGTTCCCGCGCGTCGGCTGTGCGCTGAACGACTCGGCGCCCGGTGAGATGAACGTTTACTCCGGATCGCAGCAACACACCAAGAATTGCGGCTACTTGGACGCCAAGACCATGGCGCCCGCCCCCGCGATCGGCGTCGATCACTCGATTCCCATTCGCGGCGCCGTCCTCAAGGCCACCGCCAGCGCTGACTGCAGCACGATCGACAACGGCATCGTCGTTGCCGGATCCTTCAGCAAAGACGCGCTGTTCCGCCTGTGCACCTGCCAGACCCTGCCCGGCCAAACCTCCGACGTCTGCGTGACGCCAGATCCGGCCTACAAGGACACGACGAGCACGCCGCCGGGCGCGTGCGACGGCTGCGGCACCGGCTGGCAGAGCTTGGGCGGCTTGCTCAGCGCGTTCGCTGGCGACGCGGGCCTGCAATACGGCTGCAAATCGGACACCGGCGGCCCGTCCGTCTGCCTGACCGCGACGTTCTCGGCCAAGAAGCTCGACCCCGCCGTTTGGCTGCCGTCCGACTGCAGCGCCGCCAACTAGACAGGTTTCGCACGATGCCCGGCGCGCTGGAAGGTCTCAAGATCCTTGATTTTACCGCGCTTTACCCCGGGCCGCTGGCGACGCAGTGGCTGGCCGACAACGGCGCCGATGTGCTGCGTGTGGAGGCGCCCGATCGGCCGGATCTCCTGCGCTGGATGCCGCCGCTGGATGCCGGCGACAAGGGCGCGGCCTGGCGCGCGGTGAACCGCAACAAGCGATCGATCGCGCTGAACCTGAAAGCGCCCGGCGCGGTGGACGTCGTGCGCAAGCTCATCGCCGAGTACGACGTCCTGGTGGAGCAGTTTCGGCCCGGCGTGCTGGACCGCCTGGGACTGGGCTGCGCGTCGCTGCGCGCGCTGCAGCCCGGGCTGATTTGGTGCGCGATCAGCAGCTATGGCCAGACCGGTCCGTGGCGCGATCGGCCTGGGCACGACATCGACTTCTTGGCGACCGCGGGCGTCGCGCATCACACCGGGCGGCCGGGCCAGGGGCCAACGCCCAATGGCGCGCTGCAGGGCGATTTTGGCGGCGGCACGTTCGGCGCGGTGGCGGGCATCCTCGCGGCGGTCGTGCACCGGCAGCGGACGGGCCAAGGCCAGCTGGTTGACGTGTCGATGGCCGACGGCGCGCTCTGGATGAATATGCTGAGTGTTTCCGCGGCATTAGCGGCGCAACACGATGCAGGGCCAGCGACCGAGCCGTTGAACGGCGGTGGCGTGTACGACTACTACGCGACGGCCGATGGCCGGTACCTGGCGATGGGCGCGCTGGAGCCGAAATTCTGGTCGCAATTTTGCGCCGCGGTGGGCGCGCCGGAACTCGAGCTGGAGCCGGGCGGTTCGCCAGCCGAGATCGCCAGCCTCAAAGCCAAGGTCGCGGCGATCCTGGCGCAGCGGACGCTGACGCAGTGGACGGCGGTGTTCGCGCACGTCGAGTGCTGCGTGGAGCCGGTGCTGACGCCGACGGAAGCTGTGCAACATCCGCAGTTTGCGGCACGGCACATGATCGTCGCAGTGCCCGATGAAACGGGCGAGCTGCACCGGCAGGTCGCGTCGCCGGTCCAGTTTTCCGCCACGCCCGCGGCGTACGCGCGCACGGCCGTGGAGACCGGCCACGACACGACCGCCGTCCTTGCCGCCGCCGGTTTCGACCCGGCAGCCATCGCCGCGCTCCGGGATGCCGGTGCCATCAGCTGAGTCACCGGAGCTGCTGTGGTCGGAGCGGCTCGCGCGCCTGGGCGTTTGGGCGCTGTGCGTGGGCGTGCTGGCGCGCAACCTCGGGCCGCTGAAAGAAGGCGACGAGTGGATGCACCTGGCGATTGGCCGCTGGATGCTGCAGCACGGCACGCTGCTGCCGGCGCCGGATCCGCTGATTTGGCACGATCTGGGCGGCGATCTGCAGCACGAATGGCTGGCGCAGGTGATCCTCGCCGGCGTGACGCAGCTGCTGGGCTTCGCCGGGCTGCGACTGCTGCGCGGCGTGCTGATTGCCACCGCCGCGGCGCTTGTCGCGCACCTGCTGCACCGGGCGAGCCAGCGGTGGTCGGCGGCGCTGGCGGGCACGGCGCTGTGGTGGCTCGTGGCGCAACCGCACGCGGCGGCGCGCCCGCACGTCCTGGGCTGGCTGTTCGCGCTGCTGGTGCTGGGCGTGCTGCTGGCCAAGCCGGATCCGTGGTCGCGGCGGCGCTGGCTGGCGTTCGGCGCGCTGCTGGTCGTCTGGGCGCAGGCGCATTCGTCGCAGATCGTGGCGCCGGTATTCATCGGGCTGCACCTGCTGAGCGTAACCTGGCACCGTTGGCGCGATGGCCTGCCGCCGCTCGCCAAGCCGTGGCTGGCGCGCACGCTGATGGCCGGAATTGCCGTATTTTTGCAGCCTTGTGGCTGGCAGCTGCTGCCGTATGCGCTGCGTTCGCCGCAGGTCGCGCAGGGACTGGTGGACGAATGGGCGCCGACCTGGGCGCCGGACATCTGGCAGGTCCAGCCGTGGGTGCCGCTGACGCTCGGCGCGCTGCTGCTGGCGGTGGTCGCCGTCCCGCTCTGGCGAGAACGCCCGCCCGGTGCGCCTTTTCCCAGCGTAATGCCCGCCCTGCTCGCGAGCGCGGAGGGCCTGCACACGCGGCGGATGACGTTTTTTGCCTGGCTGCCGCTGCTGTTTGTCGTCACGCGGCTGCGGCTGGCGGTGCCGGCGGTGCTGCGGACGCTGCTTGCGTTCGCGGTGGCGCTGAGCGTGTGGTGGACAGTCGGGCGCGTGCCGCAAGTGTGGCCGGAAACGGACTGGGTGCCGGGGAATTTTCCGGTCGCAGCCACGCCATTTCTTGGCCACACGCAGCTGCGCGGCCGGCTGTTCAACCCGGATCCATGGGGCGGTTGGCTGGCGTGGTGGCTTCACGGCGCGGTGCAGCCGTCGACCGATGGCCGGATGCTCATGGCGGGCCGCCAGTGGGCGCTGGACAGCCAGGCGATCCAGGCGCACGCGCCGGATGCCGAAAAGCTATTGCAGGACAACGATATCGCGATCGTGATCCAGCGCAGTGCGGACTGGCTGCGGATTCGGCCGCTGGACCCGCAACAGTTCGTGCTGGCGTGGGTGGATGACACGGCCGTGGTCGTCTTGCGCCGCGGTGAAAAGTTCGCGGGCAATCTCAAGGAAGTCTGTGCATTTTATGGCAAAAATCCCGAGCTGGTGGCGATGGGCCACTGGCCGGTCCGGCTCCAGGCGCCGCCGGGGCAGCCAAGCCCGACGGATGTACCCAGCGCGCTCGATGCGTGCGGCAAGCAGAGGTAAGCGATGGTGGTAGCGGTTGTGACAGGAGCGACGGGTTTTACGGGCAAAGCGGTCGTGGCGGAGCTGCTCAAGCGCGGCATCCAGGCGGTGGCGCACGTGCGGCCGGATTCCCACGATCTGCCGCGCTGGCAGGCGTATTTTGCCGAGCTGGGCGCCGAAGTGGACACGACGCCGTGGCAGCCGCACGCGATGGCGTCGATGCTGCAAAAGCGCGCGGCGGTGCTGGTGTTTTGCTGCGTTGGCACGACCCGCGCGCGCATGAAAGCGCAGGGCGCGGCGCAAAACAGCTACGAGGCGGTGGACTATGCGCTGCCCAAGCTGCTGGCGGAGGCGAGCGCGGCGGCGGGCTGCGTGCGGCGGTTTGTGTATTTGTCGTCGCTGGGTGCCGGTCCCAACGCCCAGGGCGCGTACCTGCAGTGGCGCTGGAAAGCCGAGGAAGCCGTGCGCGCGGCGGGCGTGCCGTTCACGATCGCGCGGCCGAGCCTCATCACTGGCGAGCGCGACGAACGACGGCCGAGCGAGGCGTTTGCCGGCAAGGCGCTTGACGGCTTGTTGAGCGTTGTCGGGGCCTTAGGCGCGACGACACTGCGGGACCGCTACCACTCCACGACCGACGCGCGGCTGGCGGGCGCACTGGTGCGCATTGGGTTGGACCCGGACATGGCCGGCCAGACGGTGCTTGCGGAAAAATTATCGTAATTTCAGCTACTTCAGCGACGCGCCGCCCGGATAGCTGTAGCTGACAAAATCCGCCCGGCAAGGCGTGACGTGAGGGCGCGAATACCTGCAGCGCCTTCACACGCCGCGGCAGCTACTTCAGCGACGCGCCGCCCGGATAGCTGTAGCTGACAAAATCCGCCCAGCCATACACAAGCAGGCCCACTTTCTGCACGGATTTCAGGGTATGCGCGCCCGGCGCAACTGCGATCCGCAGGACCGACCAGCCGGGCACGAACTCCGTGAAGCCGGTTAGCGCCGCACCATCCAGCGTCGCGAGCGCGCCAGTCGGCGCCATGACATTGATATAATTGGCCTTGTAATTGCTCGGCACCAGAAAAACGTAGTCCGTCAGAAAGCGATCGACCGAGACGGACAGCGAGAAATCCGGATCGCCGATGCCGGCGTCGCCTGGCTCCGCAATGTTCGGGCAATCGGCATTCTTGCTGCACGCCCACGGGTAATCCTTGACGTTCCACGTGTACGCGCAGACTTTTTGGCCTACGGCGACACCCGTGCAGGTGTCCGAATTCGGCCCCGGCGCGAACGACGCGGCCATGAACTGGCCGACCATCACCGGCTGGCTGGACGTGATGACAAAGTCCTGGTCGGACTCGAATTCAAACCACTGGCCCTTGTTCAGCACCGGAATGGCGCCCTGCGGCGGGTTGGTCGTCACCGTCGTGCCGTCGGTCGCCGCCAGGACGCGCCACGCGTCCTTTTCCAGCCCGCGCTTTTGCACCTTGGTCGCCAGGTAGGTCGTGCCCCAGGACGCGACGGGAAAGAGCTGCTCTTCCATGTGATCGCTGCAGCACGTCGCTGGGCAATCGGCGTTGGTCGTGCACGCCCAGCCCTGGTACTGGCACGTGCCGTTGATGCAGTGGTCGGTGTTGGGCGAGTTGGACGCCTCGGAGCCGCCAAAAACGGCGATGTCCTTGTCCGCCTTGATCCACGTGCCTGTCATGTCGGAGCCGATCGCGTTGCTCTCCACGTTCAGCACCTCGCCTTCGGCCAGATCCACTTCCAGCGTATCGCCAGCGTTCTTGGCCGGCAGGCTGGGGCCCGCCAGCGTCGGCGCGGAAAGCAGCATCGTCACGTGCGTTTTGGCCGTCCCACCGGTGGTCGCCACGACGGTAAAATAGCTCTTGAGCGAGTCCACCGACTGCTCGCGGGTCATCACCCAGTATTCCTGGCCCAGGCCGTTGGACGGCAAAAGCAGCGACGCGTCATTGGAAAACACGCCGACGTCCTGCAGCGGATTGAACTGGTACGCGACGATCGGCTGGCTGGACTTGATGCGATAGACGTTCTTGGTGATCGCCGTGCCGTCCTGGTTGAGCGGCTTGATCTTCCACAGCGGGTCGGGAAGGTTGAGGATCTTCAGGCCGTTAGCCGCCACCGTATATTTCGACTGGTGCACAACGCCGGTCGTGTCCGTCGCGATCACCGTGACGGTCGCGGGCGCGGACTTCGTGTTGGAGACGATGACAGAGAACTGCGCGTTTTGCGCGTCGAAGAAACCGCCTTTGCCGTCGGGAATGTAGACGTTGTCGAGATCGACGGCGAAATAGTCGCAGCCGGCGTTCGTGTTGGCCTTGATGTCGCCGGAGCATGGGTCGGAGCACAAGCCGCCGACGCACGCCATGCCTTTGGCGGCGCAGTCCTCGGTAACGTCGTAGCCGGAGCCGTCGGACTTGCACTCGACCGCCGCGCCGCTGGGATCACACGACTTGGAGCCCGGGACGCACGCCATGCACGCGTTGTTCAGGCATTGCTGGCCGGACGGGCATTGGTGGACCACGGTGGTCGTGGCGCCGTCCGCGCTGCACTGCATCAGGACGTCAAAGTTGATGACCGACGGATCGGATTTGGCGCAGTACTCCTTGCCGGCATCGCAGATCCGGCAGTCGTCGTTCAGGCAAAAAGGCTTGGCGTCCGGGCACGTCTGCTCGTCAAAGCCGTTGCCGGTCGCGTTGCAGACGTCCAGGAATAGCCCGTTGCACTGCTTTTCGCCCGGCGTGCAGGAGATCGTCTTGCACTGAAAATCGACGCATTTTTGCGGGTCGGTGCAGTTTGCGTCGAACAGGCACTGGACGCATTTGCTCAAGGCAATCGCGCAATACGGTGTGTCGGGCAGGTTGGTGCACACGGAGTTCTTGGTGCAGGCGGGGCCGGTGTACGCGCTGCCGGTGTCAGGCGAGGCGCCGTCGCTGCCGCTGGCGATATCCCCATCCGCGGCGCCGTCCGTGCCGTCCGGCAGGCAGTTTTGCGGGTCGGCGCAGCTGTCATCGAGCACGGTGACGTCCGCGGCGGGGCTCACGTCGCCGTCCGGCAGGTCCCCGTCCGCGCCGCCGCCCTTGATGGCGTCCGCTTTCGCGTCGGGAAGCGTGAAGCCGCCGCCACCGCCGGTGTTCGCCGTACTGCTGCAGCCGAACAGGACGGCACACAGCAATAGCTCGAAAAGAAAAGCGAAACGCATGAACATCCCTGCCGGCCGGGGCGGTCAGACCGCGAGCCTTGAGGATAACGGCTTCCGGCCTCGGCGGCAATCGTTGATTTTTCACGTTATTTCAGGATGTTTGGCCAGTCCGCGCAATGGCCGGGCTTGCCAGAGAACGCGCCGCGCCGTACCGTTCCTGCTTGGAGGCACGATGCGCTATTGGCTGATGAAGACCGAACCCGATGCGTTTGCCTGGCAGGACCTGCTGCGCGACGGTGTGGCGACGTGGGACGGCGTGCGCAACTACACGGCGCGCAACAACCTGCGGGCGATGGCCTTGGGCGATAGGGTCCTGATTTACCACTCGAATGTCGGCAAGGAGGCGGTGGGCATCGCGCGCGTGGTGAAAACGGCGTTTCAGGACCCGACGACCGAGGACCCGCGCTGGTCGGCCGTGCAAGTCGCGCCGGTGGCTGCGCTGCGCAAGCCAGTGACGCTCCAGACGATGCGCGCCGAGCACGCGGCGGGCGGGCCGCTGGCCGAGATCAAGCTGATCCGCGAGAACCGGCTGTCGGTGATTCCGCTGACCGACGGCGAATGGCACCACCTACTGGCGCTGGCCGACACGCCGGAGCCCGGTTGAACATGCCGACCGATCTCCAACACCAAACTTTGTCGGTCAGACCTGTTGCATTTCGGACTGGGACCGCGACCGAGCACCTCTGGTGGCTCGCCGCGGATCGAGACCGGTTGATTGCAAACCTCGGTCGGGGTGGATAGATGCCGCAGCTGCTTGTCGACACGGCGGTGCTGTCCGGTCACGCGAATTCGCTGCCGTTGGCGTGGCTGGAAGGGTGCAAGCTGTTGGCCTTTGCGCCACGCGAGCTGACCCCGCACACGCCGCACGCGCACGACGCGGACGCGTTGCTTGTGCGCACGGCCACGCGCGTGGATGCCGCGCTTGTCGCCGGGCTGCCGCGACTGCGCGCGCTGGCGACGCTGTCGTCCGGCACGGATCACCTGGACCTGCCGGCGCTGCGGGCGCACGACGTCGGACTGCACACGGGTCAAGGCGGCAATGCCATCGCCGTTGCCGATTGGGTGTCCTGGGCGCTGGCGCGGCTGCCGCTGCGCAACCGGCGGGTGCTGGTCGTTGGCGTCGGCGCGGTGGGCAGCGCAGTGGCGGAACTGCTGGCGCACCAGGGCCTCACGCCGACGCTGTGTGACCCGCCGCGGTCGGAGCGCGAAGCGGATTTTCCGCCGCTGACGCTCGATCAGGCGCTGGCGGACGGGCCGTGGGGCGCGGTGACGCTGCATGTGCCCAAGGCGGCGGACGGCCCGCACGCGACGACCGATCTGCTCCATCGCCACCGGCTGGCGCAGCTGCGGGGTGCCGTGGTGCTCAATGCGGCGCGCGGCGGCGTGCTGGACGAAACGGCGGCCGCGGCGCTGCGGCTGGACGGCCATCTGGCCGGCCTCGCGGTGGACACGTTTGTCGGCGAGCCCCGGCCGCGACCGGAACTGCTCAAGGCTGCGGACCTCGCGACGCCGCACATCGCCGGTCACAGCATCGAAGGCAAGCTGCGCGTGGCGCACCGCGCGATCGCGGGGCTACGTCGTGCGCTCGAACTGCCGCCGTCGGGCTCGCTCGCCGCCGCGATCAGCGACGTGTTGGCCGGGCTGGGCGACCGCGACTTGACGCCTTTTGCCGCTCTGGACGCAGCAAATCGCGCGCTGCGGGCCGAGCCGGCGCAGTTCGAGGCGATCCGTCACACCCACCGCCGCGTGGAGCATTTCTTGCGGTGACAACCGGCTTCTGCTACTGGACTTCTGGAGGTTTCCCATGCGGCGAATTTTGGTTCTCTGTGTCCTGTTGAGCAGCTTGCTCGCCCTGCCCGTTTGGGCCGTGCCCGGCCTCGGCGCGCCGTATGTCGGCATCGGCACGCACACGTACGGCGGCATCTTCGGCCAGTCCGGCGTGAACTACGGCGGCACGCTGGAAGCCGGCATCGACGACCTGTTCAAGAGCTTCGGCCTCGGCGTGCGCCTGGACTCGCCGACCTTCAAGACCTTCAACCCGACCGCCAATATCGAGCTGCGTTACTCGATCTTTTCGGTGCCGTTTCTGCGCATCGTCGGCGGGGTGTTCGGCGGCGTGCAAAAAAACGTCGGCCTGGACGGCATGTACGGCTTTTTCGGCGCCGCGCGTGTCTCGCTGGGCTTGCCCTACCTCGGCGTGAACATCGGCGCGCAGGGCGGCAACGGCTATTTCACGCCGTACGGCCAGCTCACGCTCGGCGTGGTTTTCTGAGCAGTCAACGCACTTTCCACGCTGCCAGGGCGATCGACAACCAGCCGACGATGAACGCCACACCGCCAAAAGGCGTGACGATGCCAAACTTGGGCACGCCCGTGGCGACAATCGCGTAGAGGCTGCCGCAAAACAGCGCGATTCCAATGGCAAAAGCCCAGCCGGCGGTGCGCAGCTCCGGCAGTTCGCCCAAGCCGCGCCCGCGCGCCAGTGACGCCAGCACGTCCACGCTGAACAGCGCGAAAACATGGTAGAACTGGTAGCGGACGGCGGTCTCGAAGATGCCCAGCTCATACGGCGTCAGGCGACTCTTCAACGCATGCGCGCCAAACGCGCCCAGGATGACCGCCAGCGCGCCGAGCAGCGCCGCCAAGAAAGCGAAGGGAAGCTGCATGTTCGGACCTCAATCGTCGTTGGGCGCGCTCAGGAATTCCGCCAAACCGGGGATGCGGTGGGCCGTCTGCCGCGCCAGCTTGCGCGCCCGGGCGAACGCCAGCTCGGCCTCAAAAAGCTGTTCATACGGCAGCGGCGCCAGCTCCGGCCGCGGCGGCTCACCCGGATGCGCGGCGAGGCGCTCCACAACGCGCGCGGCAAAACCCTTGGAAAAACCCACGTCGAACGCCGCCGAGCACGGCAACAGCGTCCGCGCGACGTGCACGCCGTACGCCTGACGACACAGCCCGCGGCGCACGGCATCCTCCAGCGTGCCCGCCAAATCCTGAGCATCCACGCCACTTTCCTTGACCAGCGACTCCGCCACAGCGATCACCACCGCGTCGTCGCACAGCTGGCCGTCCGCCAAATTCACGGCGATTTGCAGGGCGTTGAACGTCGCCAGCACGCGGCCGCGGTAGGCGCCAAAGCGCGCGGGCGGCGAATTGCCTTCCAGGTGGATGAAGATCCGCCGCACGGGATCGTCGCGTCCAAGCAGCGGAATTCGCCCAAGAACCGCAGCAATTTCATCGTCATACCCGCCGCAAGTCTTCAGGATGCGCGCCACGCGCGGCCCGCCGATCCGGCCGCTGCAGACGTCGCTGTACAGGCAATAAATCAGCGCGTCGAGCTCCGCGTCGTCGCCAAAGCAGATCTCGCCCACCGCGTCGCCGCGCCCCTGCAGCCACAGCCGCGTCTCCAGATGCGCCAGGAGCTTGTACGGCACCTGCGCCTTGATCGCGCCCAGCCGACCGCGTTTCAACGCCGAACCAAAATCCTTCAACACCAGGCGATCACAGCGAATTCCGTGGAGCTGGAACATCTTCTCGATCCGCGCGCGGATCCAGCTTGGACTGCCGGACACCACGATCACGCGCGTCTCGTGCGACTGGGACAGCCCGCGCAGCAGCGCGCGCACGCCCGGGATCGCCCGCTTGCGGTGCGCGCCCTCGACCGCTGCCTGCAGCAGCCCGCGCACGGTGGAAAACTCCGTCTGCAGGTAGGTTTTGTCGAGATCCCAGCGGTAGACGACCTCGGGCTTCTTGTCAGCCATCGTGCGGCTCCACCAGACGCGCCAGCGCCGTCGCCAGCTCCTGCTGCAGATTGCGGTGCGTACAGCGCGTCGCCAGCTTCACGGCGTTTTCAAACGCGACCTCCGCCGAATCCGGGCTCGCGATGAGCACGAGCTGCTGCAAGCCGAGCACCGGCGCGCCGCCATATTGCTGAAATTCCGAGACCTTGCGCAGCATCCCGACGCCGCGATCCAGCAGGCGCAGGCCGACCTGCCACGTCACTTTCGTCCGCCAAGCGTAGCGCGCGGCTTCGACCGTCAGCGTCGTCAAGCCTTCCAGCAGTCCGCGGACGGTGTGGCCGACCAGACCGTCGGCCACCACGACGTCGGCATGGCCGCGAGCCAGATCCGTCGGCGTGATGTTGCCCATGAAACGCAGCCCAATGATTTTCTTGAGCTTCTGGTGTGCTTCGACGATGTCCGGCGGCCCGTCCTGCGGCTCCGCGCCGGTCGACAGCAGCGCCACGTGCGGCTCGCGCACGCCCGTCACCACGCGCGAATAGGTCGAACCCAGCACGGCAAATGCCACCAGCTCATCCGCCGACGTCACCCGGCGCCCCGACACGTCCAGCAGCAGCGCCAGCGGATCATCGCCCGACGCGCGTGGCATGGTCGGAAACACCGCCGCCGCCGCCACCGCCGTCACGCCCGGCAGCCGCGGCAGGTGCATCTCGGCCAGCTCCAGCACCAGCGCCTGTGGGCTCGCCGTCAGCAGCGCGTCCGCCTCGCCATTGCGCAGCAATTCCATGGCGATGGGCAGCCCGTGCCGCGCCGCGCGCGCCTGCGCCTGCGTGTCGCCAGGCTGGCGCGGATACGTCGCCGGCGCGCCGACCAGCCGCAGCGTCATCGGGTCGTACGGCAGCAGGCTCAGCAGTTCCTGCATCCGCGCCACGTCGCCCACCAGCACCACGCGCGCAATCCCCTGCCGGGCCATCCGCGCAGCGGCAGCGACGATGCCGTGCGGCGCAGCGGTGCCGCCGTAGGTGTCGACAACGATGGTGGGCTTGCGGTTGCTCATCGGCCAAAAGCGTGCGCCTCGCAGCGGGCGTGGGTCAAGCGAATCCTTGGAGGCCGGCAAACCGTCAAGGCTCCGGCGCGCGGCGCGGCGGCCACAGCCTCGGCAACAGCCGCGGCGTCCGGGCGCACCACGCCGCATACTGCGGGCCCAGCCCTTCAGCGAGTGCCACTTCTTCGACCTCAATGCGCCGCAGGACCGCCCAGGTGATTGGCACGACGACAAGCAGCCCGGGCAGCCAGCCGCCAGAGCCCAGGCCGAGACCAAAAACGCCAAGCAATCCACCGGTATAGGACGGATGTCGCACGTACCGGTACAGGCCCCAGTCTACCAGCTTGTGGTCCGCGCGAATGGCGACCGTGATGGTGAAATAGCGGCGCAGCGTGAGGATCGCCGCCCAGCGGATAGCCAGGCCGATGGCGATGCAGCCCGCGCCGATCCAGCGCACCGTGGGCAACCAGCCGGCGGGCCAAGCGCCGATGCCGGTGAAAGTGAGCCATGCGCTGCCGCCGAGCGCGACGGCGATGGCCAGGATGACGTAAGCCAAGGTGCCGCGGTCGCGGTGGCTGTCGCTGCTGGCGTTGGCGCGCATGCCGGCGACGAGCGCGAGTTCGGCGCTGGCCCAGAGCACCATCAGGGCGACAAAGACGGTGTTTGCGGTCATGGCGGGCCTCGCGGGCGCGGTTGCGCGGCCGGCAGCGTGCGAGCGCGCGGGCGCGGAGTCAAGCGTCCATGATGGCGCGCAGCTCCGCGGTGCCGTGCAGATCGGCGTAGCCCTGGCGCAAGCCATAACAGCGGGCATTGTAAGCACATTTCCGGCACTCGTCCGACTTGACAAACTCGCCCTCGCCCATGCCCTCCGGAATCGCCGTGAGCTGCAGCTGGCTGCGGTCAAACGGCTCGGGAATCAGGCACAGCGGCAGGCCGCACATCGACTCGAAGCCCACGACGCGCACGTCCAGCGACTCCGCCAGCCGCAGCCCTTCACCCAACGCCGGCAGCATGTCGGAATACTTGGGAATCAAACGCTTTTCCTTGGGCACAAGGTCGGTCGACGGCGCGACAAAGGAGTAGTTCGCCAGCGCCCGGGGCCAACGCGCGGCGACCAGCCGGATGAAGTCCGGAAATTCGTGGAGATTCGTCTCGCAAAGCACGAAATTCAGCACGATTTCAATCGTTTCCGCATACAGATTGTCCAGACCGGCCGCTGTACGCACAAACGTGCCCGGCGTGTCCGTCACGGCATCGCACACCGCCGCCGTCGCGCCGTGCAGCGAGACGAACGCCTGCTGCACGCCCGCCGCGACAACTGCGTGACACAGCTCAGGATTATCCAGACGCACCGCGTTGGTCTGCAGACATACCGGCTCCGCCGAAACGGCGGCGGCAAGGCGAATCCAGTCCAGCAACCGCGCATTCAGCGTCGGCTCGCCACCGGACAGCACGATTCGGGCCCCTTGCGCACCCGCCTCGCGAATCGCCGCCTCGATCGCCGCGTCCGTTGCCGGCGGCAGATGCGTCGAGACAAAACAGAATGCGCACGCCTGGTTGCAGTGAAAATTGACGCGGATGATGGCGTCAAAGAAGGGCGTGCCATCCACCCGGGCCGACAAGCTCTGCGTCACCAGCTCGTGGGCGATCTGCTCCGGCAGCGGCCGCAGCATGTTCAGACGCCGCCGGGCTTTTTCGTCGGTGATCGGCTGAAGTTCCGGCGCGGAAAAGTGCTGCAAGTAGGCATCCGCCAAGCCCGAACAGCGATCCGCGACAATGCAAGTCGCACACGCCGCGACGTGGCTGTGACGCTCCTGGCGCCGGCTGCCCGGCGAGAGCTTGTACAGGTGCGGCAGCCCGCGGCGCGGCGGAAAAATGCAGGGAGGCGGCCCCGAATCGGCCGCCAAGCGCAGCGGAATCGCCTCGAGCCGACAGGCCGCATCCAGCGCCTTGAGCACCTCAGCCGCCGTCTGATAATCCAGTAATTCCAAAAAATTTGGCGCATCGGTCGGCACATTCGCCTCGATCGCCACCGGCCGGCCCAGATCGCCAACCGCCGCCATCAGCGCCGCCGGCATCGCCACCACGAGCGCGTGGGTCGCCCGCGTCAGCGACGCCAGGAGTTCCACGGCGATGCCCGCCGCCAGCAGCGCGCGGATCCCGGCGATCGTGCGGGCAAAACCGCCGTCGTCCTGGGTGATCGCGTCCACGCGCGCGTCCGGCCCGACCAGATTCACCCGCGCCGAGGTCAGCCCCGCGTGCGCCAGCGCCTGCGCGCGCGCGTCGTCGATCAGCGTGGCGTTGGTCTCGAGCGACACGCGCAATGCGCCAGATTGCCGTGCAAATGCAATAAGTTCCAAGAGGTCGCGCCGCAGCGTCGGCTCGCCGCCCGTCAGGCGAATTTCTTCACAGCCGTCGCCCAGCGCTCGCCCGATCGCCGCCCGCAGCGCAGTCGGCGCGATCGCCGCCAGGTCATCGCTCTCCGCACGGCGATTGCAGTACACGCAGTTCTGATTGCAGCGCAAATTCGTGGCAATTGTCTGCAAACGCGGCCCGCGATGCGGGCGCGACGGCGCGTTGGACAAAGAGGTCGGCGGTGGCATCGGGACGTCGCGTGGCTGCGAAGGGTTCGCCTGCCGATGATGCCTACGCCCGGCGGACGCGTCCAGCGGCGGCCGCGCGATCGCGTGCGGCAGCGGCTGCGGGCAAGCCGCTTGTTGGGTCCGAACGGGCAAGAACTGCGCAAAATGAATCCACAGGACCTGACCCGTTTGCCAAGGCGCAGCCGCGGTCTGGTGAGTCGGCGAAAACACGTCTTCCAAACGCTCAGGACATCAGGTGACCGGGCACGGAGATGACGTCGCCGCCCACCACCGGCCCGACGGGCACAAACGGCGGCGCGAACGTCGGAATCGGCCCTTTGCCCATGACCAGCGAAATCTGCTGCTGCGGCAGCCACATCAGAAACACCGCGGCCAAGCCCTGCGCGATCGCATCGAACAGCTCCTTGTGGTGCAGCGCGTCGGAATCGCCCAGCGCGTCAATCATCTCCTGCTTCAGGCGCGGTGCGGTCATCTCCGCCTGCATCGCCGACGGACAGGTGATCAGCGGCACCGGCACGTTTGGCATCGGCGGCGCCGTCGGCCCCGGAAACGCCGCGAACGCCGGATACCATGGCAGCCCGGGCACGGCGACGTTGTCCTGCCAATTCTTCCAGCATTTCGCCACCGCCGTCGCTACCGCCTTGGAATACTTGAGCTCTTGCGGCGTCGCCTTGGGCGCGCTCATCAGGATCAGCGGCTTGATGTCCGGCCCCGACAGACAGCCGGGCGCGCCGATTGCGCTGACGGCCATGACCTGAATG
The DNA here is from genome assembly GCA_903929795.1 of uncultured Myxococcales bacterium. Taxonomy (GTDB): domain Bacteria; phylum Myxococcota_A; class UBA9042; order UBA9042; family UBA9042; genus CAIYBN01. The sequence continues at coordinate 43,577 of CAIYWC010000113.1, forward strand.
CTGCCGAATTTTGCCTGCAATTTCCATAGATTGTGTGCGTTGCAGATCGCGTCGCACACGCCGTCGATGAACGCCTCGAACTTGCCGCCGATCGCGCTGACCTGGTCCACGTGGTACTTGTTGGTCGATGCGGCGACGAACAGCTTGGACGGATCCGGCGCGACGGAGCGCTCCGCCGGCTGGAACGCGTCCACGTACTGCTTGCCGGCGTCGCCCTGCGGCTGTTGCCAATCGACGGAAAGCTTGATCGCGTGCGCCTTGAACGCCGCCTTGCTGAGCTGTTTGAGCAACGCGGGCTGCATGCCGGGCATCGGTCGGACCTCCGGCTGCACAAGCTAGCGTGGCGGCGGCTGAGTCACAAGCCGCGCGGGCGGACGTGGGGCGAAAAGTCCCCGCTTGCGCCGGAGAAATGACGTGGTAGCGTCGCGCAGTTGCTGCCGGGTTGGACCGGGCGAACGCGGGACGGGAGGTCGAAGATGGGCAAGTGGCTCGCGCTGCTGGTCGTTGCGGGATGCCAGCGGGAACTGCCTGCGCCGGTCGCCCAGCCGCCCAAGGTTGTCGCGCCGACGCCGGACGCGACGCCGCGGCCGCAGCACATCGATCTGGTGGCCGCGCCGGCGGACGGGCCCGTGGCGCCCTACATCCAGGCGCAGGTGGTGCGCGCGAAGGCGGAAGGTCGGAGGCTGCTTGTGTACGTCGGCGCGACCTGGTGCGAACCGTGCCGGCGTTTCCACGACGCCGCGCAGGCCGGTCAGCTCGACGATGCGTTTGGCGACCTGCGGCTTGTCGAGTTCGATCTGGACCGCGATCGAGATCGCTTGGCCGCTGACGGCTATCACTCTGATTTAATTCCACTTTTGGCGATCCCTGGCCCTGATGGCAAGGGCAATGGCCGCGGTATGCAAGGGTCGGTGAAAGGCGACGGCGCTGTCGCGCAGATGCGGCCCCGGCTGCAGGAATTGCTGGCGGCGCCCTGACAGGAGGAGAAGAACATGACGGATTTGACAGGGAAAATTGCGCTGGTGACCGGCGCGAGTTCAGGCATCGGCAAAGAGACGGCGATCGCGCTGGCGCGGATGGGCGCGACGGTGGTATGCCTATCGCGTGATCCGGAGCGCGCGGCGGCGGAAATTCGAGCGCGTTCAGGCAGTTCCAAGATCGAGACGCTGGCGGCGGACCTGGGCACCATCGCCGGCGGCAAGCAAGCGGCGGCGGATTTCTTGGCCCGGCACGACCGGCTGCACATCCTGGTCAACAACGCGGGCGCGGCGTATGGCCAGCGCGAGCTGAACGCCGACGGACTGGAAAAGACCATTGCACTCAACCACATGGGCTACTTCGTGCTGACGAACGCGCTTCTGGACACGCTCGAGGCGTCAGCGCCGGCGCGGATCGTCAGCGTCGCGTCGCGGGCGCACAAGGGCGCGCGGCTGGACGTGGACGATCTGGCCATGCGCAACGGCTGGGGCCAGCGACGGGTTTACGGCATTTCCAAACTCTGCAACATCCTGTTTACCAAGGAGTTGACCCGTCGACTTGCCGGCACTGGCGTCACGGCGACCTGCCTGCATCCCGGCGTCGTCGCCACCAACATCTGGGGCGCGAGCGGCAGCCTCGGCGGCAAGCTGGTCGGCCTTTTGGGCAAGCCGTTCATGGTCACGCCGGCGCAGGGCGCGGACACGATCATCTGGCTGGCGGCAAGCCCGGACGTGGCCGGTGAGAGCGGCGGCTATTACATCCGCCGCCAGCTGGCCCCGACCAGCGCAGCCGCCTCGGACAGCGCGTTGGCCGGACGCCTGTGGGCCACCAGCGCGGCGCTCGTCAAACGCTGAGGCGGCGGCTTTCGCCCGGCATGCGGCCGGTCGTGGAAACGCAACAGTGACAGACTCCCCAGCACACGCTTGCGATCGCGACCAAACCGTGACAATAATCCGCTCCGGAAGGCGGCCCATCGCGCGCTTGTCGGACCGAAGAAGTCTGAGTTAGACTGGGCGCGGAAAAGGCGGCACCAGTTGCGCAGGACGTGCGGCGTCACCCGCGAGCGGCCGAACCTGACCGCAGACGTTTGGGCGCGATGTGGCGCCTGTCCGGCGCTGGCCGGATGAGGCGACGCAGACGCGACGCCGGCTGGACGGTCTGGAGGGAGGGTACATGGCGGTCGAACGGGTGCTTGAAACAGTTGGAAAAACCGGGCTTTTCGCGCTGGCGCACACCCGCAAGTGGGTCGACGCGCTGCGCCCACAAGCGAGCACCCCGCCGCGCGCAGGCCAGACGCGCTTTGTGCCCGAGCCGCTGGCGATAGCCGCTGACGAGACCGAGAGCCCGGACATGTGGGGCTTTGCCGACACCGCTTTTGAAGCCAAGCCGAACGGCGACGTGTACTTGACGGGCACGCGCTACGAGCTGTCCAATCAGCGCCTGCCGTCGCTGCTGCCGTGGGTGCAGGGCGTGATGGGCGTGACGATCGACCCGCTGGACATCCGGACGTGGCCGGCGCCGACGGCCTTTCCGGAGCCGCACGAGAATCCGGGTTTGCTTCGTGAAATCAAGGTTTTTCTCAAGCCGGAGCAGTGGACGCAGGACGGCGCGGAGCGCTTGCGCCACGGCCACGGCCAGACACAAGAGGAGATGTACGCGATCAAGTTTGCCAAGCTCGGGCGGATCCCGGATCTGGTGGTTTGGCCCGCGGAAGAACAGCAGGTGCTGCAGCTGGTTGCGGCTGCGAAGGCGCACGACGCCGTGCTGATTCCGTATGGCGGCGGGACAAATGTGACCGATGCGCTGCGCTGCCCTGACGGCGAACAGCGGACCATTGTTTCGGTCGACATGCGCAAAATGAATCGGATTTTGTGGATTGACCCGGTCAACCGCATGGCGTTCATTGAGGCCGGCGCGGTCGGTCGCCACATCATCGCCAACCTCGCGCGCTATGGCTGGACCATGGGCCACGAGCCCGACAGCGTGGAATTCAGCACGATGGGCGGCTGGGTCGCGACCCACGCGTCGGGCATGAAGAAAAACCAGTACGGCAATATTGAAGACATCGTGCTGGACGTGCATGTCATTACCGCGCAAGGGAAATTGGAGCGTTCGTCGGTCGGCCCGCGTGAATCCGTGGGGATTGATCCGCGTCTTTGGTTGTTTGGCTCGGAAGGCACGCTGGGGATTATTACTGGCGCCGTCGTCAAGCTGTTTCCGCTGCCGGAAGTGCAGAATTACGGCTCCATCTTGTTTCCGACGTTTGAGCAAGGCGTGGCATTCATGTATGAATTGGCGCACGCCGGCAATTGGCCCGCGTCCGTGCGACTGATGGACAACCTGCAGTTTCAGTTCGGCCAAGCGTTGAAGCCCGCGTCCGAGGGCTGGCACGTGCAGAAGTCAAAGCTTGAGAAGCTTTTTGTCACGCAAATCAAAGGCTTTGACCCGAACCAGATGGTCGCGTGCACGCTTGTGTTTGAAGGGGCCAAGGCGGACGTCGCGGTTCAGGAGGCGCGCGTGTACGCGATCGCGGCCAAGCACGCGGGCATGAAGGCGGGCGCGGAGAACGGCTCGCGCGGCTACCAACTGACCTACAGCATCGCCTACATCCGTGATTTCGTGATGAAACATTGGGTGCTGGCCGAGAGCTTCGAGACGAGCGTGCCTTGGTCGCAAGTGACCGCACTGTGCGACGGCGTGAAAAAGCGCGTTTGGGAGGAACATGCCAAGCGCAAGCTGCCCGGGACCCCTTTCATCACGTGTCGCGTGACGCAGATTTACGAGACCGGCGTCTGCGTGTATTTCTATTTCGCCTTTCACTACAAGGGCGTCGAGAATCCGACCGCGGTGTACCACGAGCTGGAAAATATCGCCCGGGACGAGATCCTTGCGCAGGGCGGATCGCTTTCACACCACCATGGCGTCGGCAAGCTGCGCCAGGAATATCTGCCGAAAATCATGAGCGACGCGGGCCTGAATTGGCGGATTCAAGCCAAGAAAGCGCTCGATCCGTCGGATATTTTCGGCTGTCACAATCAAGTGACCGCGCGGGCGACCGCAACCGAAGCAGCTGTTTTTCCTGAACATTCAAGCTCGGAAACTGCGGCACCGGCCAAGCGCTCGCGCGACCGAATCAAGACGTCTCGCATCGCCAAGACCGGAGGTGCCGCATGAGTGGCCTGAAAATTGCATCGCTGCACGGCGCGCACGTGCTTTTGACCGGCGCGACGGGTTTTGTCGGCAAAGTGGTGCTGGCCGAACTCGTCCGGCGGCGCGAAGAGCTGGGCTTGGCGCAGGTCCACGTGCTGGTGCGAGGCAAGAAAGACCGCACGGCCGAGCAGCGGTTCGTGACGGAAGTTGTTGAATCTCCATGCTTTCAGCTGCTTGGCGATGAGTGGCCGAACTCTTGCCAGGTCGTGCACGGCGAGCTGACGCGCGAACATTGCGACCTGGGCCGCAACGACCTGAAGCTGCTGACGACCCGCGTCACGCACATCATCCACTGCGCGGCGTCGGTGGATTTTGACCTGCCGGTCGCGGAAGCGGCGAGCTGCAACATCACGGCGGCGCTGAACGTGCTGGCGCTGGCGCAGCGCTGCGTGCGCCTCAAGCACATGGTGAGCGTTTCGACCGCGTATGTGACGCCGTGGCAGGCGGACCAGGGCCCGGTCCTGGAGCAGCTGGTGCCGCTGCCGATCTCGCCCAACGAGACCTATCAGGCGATTCTGGACGGCACGGCGGACGAGCGCGAGCTGCTGCGGGTGACTGGCCATCCGAACACATACACGCTGACGAAATGCTTGGCGGAGCACCTGCTGAGCGAGCGCCGCGGCCACGTGCCGATTTCCATTGTGCGGCCTTCTGTGGTGTCGGCGTGCCTGCAGTACCCGTTTGCGGCGTGGATCGACTCGGCGGCGGCTTTTGCCGGTTTCGTCGCGCTGATCGGCGCCGGGCACTTGCGCGTGCTGGCCGCGGATCCGGACAGCAAGCTGGACGTCGTGCCGTGCGACATCGTCGCCAAGCGGATCATCGACGCCTGTTTTCTGACGGAAGCCGAGCGACCGATGCGCATTCGGTACGCCGTGGCCGGGTTGGCGCAAAATCCCACGACCAAACAGTCGGTTTCGGGCATCGTCCGGTATTTCCAGCGCCACTTGGTGGATCGTCGCCCGGAAGTGTCGTGGATCGGCCCGCCGTCGCGGCGTTTTGCCCTGGAAGAGCTGCGCCACCATCGGGTGCCGCTGCGGGTCGCACGCATCGGCTTGCGCGCCGTTCAGCAGCATAAAAAGCTGCGGCAGGCGACGCGCGTCGGCGAAAAACTGAAATTCCTCAATCGAGCTTTTCCGTATTTTACCCACAACTCTTTTGATTTTCATACCACAGAACCGACCGGAGACGCGCACTGGACCGTGGACGCCTACATCGAGCTGATCTGCCGCGGCGTCTACCGCCACTTGATGAAAAAAGACGCGAGCCAGATGGTCTTTGGCGGCAAGCAGCACAAGGACAACGGCCGCGATTTGCTGTGGGTGATGCGCCAGCCGCAGGGCAATTGGGCGATTCGCATGTTCGCGCTGACGATCCGCAAGGCGCTGCGCCAGTGCACGACACAAGTCACGTTCGACCGGCCGAGCTTTGAAGCCGCCGTGCGCGCGCTGCCGCCCAATACGCTGCCGGTGCTGGTGCCGAACCACCGCAGCTATATGGATTTTTTGCTGTGTTCGTACCTGTTTTTTGATCGTCCGGATCTCGGAATCGCGATCCCGCACATCGCCGCGGCGGAGGAATTCTCGCGTATTCCGATTTTGGGTGAATTGTTCCGACACACCCATGCGTTTTACTTGAAACGCGGCCAGGGCAAGGCGGACGCGGCGCTGACCAAGCAGGTGCACGATCTGGTGGAACGCCGCGAGACGCTGCAGTTTTTCATCGAGGGCCAGCGCAGTCGCAGCCGGCAATTCCTCGCGCCGCGCACCGGGCTGCTGCGCTGCCTGCAGTCGACGGGCGAGCGGTTCACCATGCTGCCGATCGCGATCACGTACGACCGCGTGCCGGAGGAGGCGTCGCTCATTCGCGAGCTGACGGGCTACCAGAAGCCGGAGATGCAGTTGGCCGCGCTGCTGCGGTGGACCGCGCGGATGGTGGACGGTCAGGTCAGCCTGGGGCGGATTCACATCGCGTGCGGGGAGCCGGTTCCGATGGAGCTGGAGAGCGACGTGCGCGAGGTGAGCCGGTCGATCATGGCCGAGCTGCAAGGCGCGACCGCGACGACGACGCACCACCTGCGGGCGTTTCTGGCGCAAAATCAGCTGGATGGCGTGGACCAAGCCTGGCTGCGCGGCGCGATCGAGGCGCGCGGCGGCGTGGTGCTGGACAGCGCGCTGGCGGCCGAGGAAACGCTGGGCGAGGCTGAAGAGCTGTGCATGCGCCACAACTGGCAGCACTGGTTCTACGCGGACGCGGCGACGACCTGGCCCGACCACCCGGTTGTGCAGCATCATGTCGGGCAAAATGGCTTCGCTGCGGTCGAATCGTCGGCGCTGGAGACGCTGCGCGAGCCGCGGCTTCAGGCGCTGCTGAATGCGCTGTTTGCGCCGATCGTGCGCGACTACCGCGCGGTGGCGCTCGCGCTGGGCCCGACCGAGTGGCCGCCGCGGCATGGCTCGCCGCAGACGGTGCTGTATGACGCGCCGCAGTCGTATCTGCCCTATTTGCAAGGTGCTTTTGCTGATTTGACCCAACGCGGTGTGCTGGCCTCGCATCCGCAGTGGGGGCACACGTGGGGCCACAACGCGCACGCGCTCGGGCCGTACGCGGCGGCGATTGGCGATCTGGCCGCGTCCTCCGCTCTCTGGCCGCAAAGCGCAACAGGAACCTGACATGCCAGCGCTCGACGACAAGACGCCGCCGCGGCCGCACGCGCGCAAGGCGCATTCGGTGCTGGTCACCGGCGCGACCGGCTTTTTGGGCCGCCACGTGCTGACGGCGATCCGCGCGCTGGAGCCGGACACCCACATCTGCGCTCTCGTGCGCAACCCCGCGGAATGGCACGCGATGGACTGGACGGAAGCGCTGGGTCAGGTGGACCTGATCGAGGGCGGCGTGACCGGCGACGACGCCTGGACCCGCGATCCGCGGCTGAACGGCTTGGGCGGCATCGTGCACCTGGCGGCCGTCGTGCGCCATGCGCGCCACAATCCGCAGGACATCTACGACACCAACATCGGCGGCCTGTTGCGCATGGTGCGGCTGGCGGGCAAGCACGCGTGCCGCATCGTCTTTGTGTCCACGTCGGGGACGGTCGCTTGCTTCAATCGGCCCGATAAGTTCGCGCTGGAGGATGCGCCCTACGTCGACCAGACGGTCCGGAACTGGCCGTATTACGACAGCAAAATTCAGGCGGAGAAGCAGGCGCGGATGCTGGCGGCGGAGTTGGGCGTCAGCTTGACGGTCATGCGGCCGCCCGTGCTGCTGGGTCCGGGCGACCACAAGTTTCGCTCGACCGGCCATGTGATCAAGCACTTGCGGCGGCAATTTCCGTTTCTGATTCATGGCGGGATGCACTTTGTCGACGTGCGGGACGTGGCGGCGGCGATCGTGCGCGCGCTGCGTCACCCCGCAGCGCGGCCGGTGTACCATCTGGGTGGGACAGCGACCTCGATCGAGGCATTTTTCCGCATGGTTCAGGACGTCTCGGGCGTGCCTGCGCCCACGCGCGTGGTCCCGCAGGCGCTGGCGTGGGCGCTCGCGGCGGCGGCACAGGCGACGGCTGAGCGCCTGCCGGGTCAGCCCAAGTCGCCGTTTCCCGACCCGGTCGTCATCGAGATGGCCAGCCACTGGTGGGCCATCCATTCGCGCTACGCAGAGGCCGAGCTGGGCTACATTTCCCGCCCACCGTTCCAAACGCTGGCCGATACCGTGACCTGGCTGCGCGCGCACCATCCCGGGCTGCGGCCGTAGCCCGCTTGCGGCCCGCGCGATTGCGCTTATCCTGTAGCAGGACTTGGCTCTGGAGGATTTCCATGCGTGGCTATTTTCTGATGATCTCCGGCGTTTCCGTGCTTGGCATGAGCGGCTGCTGGTTGGACAACGGCAGCACGCCGGTGACCACGGACACCGCCAGCGGGGACGACACCCAAATCAGCGGGTCGGATGCGATCAGCGGCACCGACGCGTCTAGCGGCACCGACGCGATGAGCGGCACCGATGTCAGCGCAGACACGGACACCGCGAGCGGCGACGTCACAATCGGCTGCACGGTCGGCACCGACACCTGCGGCGCCGGAAAATTCTGCTCCGCGCCCACCGGCCAATGCGGCGGCACCGGCACCTGCGCGGCCAAGCCGCAAGTCTGCCCGATGGATTGCGGCGCGTTTTGCGGCTGCGACGGCAAAGCATACTGCAACGAGTGCATCGCGAACGGCGCCGGCGTCGTGCTCGCCCACAGCGGCGCTTGTGGCGCGGCGACCCAGTGGTTTACCACCTGCGGCGCGCCGGTCTGCAGCGGCGTCAAGCCGATCCCCGGTGTCGCAGCGTGCACGACCCAAAAGGCCGGTGACGCGTGTACGGCGGGCGCTGCGCCTTGCGACTTGCAGAACGCGTGCCAACAGGAGTTGACCTGCACCGACAAGGATCCGAAGCTGAACCCGGGCGGCTGCCCAATCTCGCGCCGGGCCAAGAAAACTGACATCCGCTACCTGGACGCGGACGACGTCGCCAAGCTGCAAACGGAGCTGCTGGCGACCAAGCTCGCGACCTACAAGTACCGCGACGCCGGTCCGCAGGCGCCGCAGCAGCTGGGTTTCATCATCGATGACCAGCCCGACAGCCCTGCGGTGGACGCGCGGCGGGACATGGTCGACCTGTACGGCTACCTGTCGATGTCGGTGGCGGCGCTGCAGGCGCAGCAAAAGCAGCTGGTGCAGCAGGCCCGGCGCATCGAACAGCTGGAAGCTGCGGTGCGCGACGCGTCGGTCTGCCGGTAGATTTCAGGCACGCTGACCACAGTTCGCGATCCAAGGCCGCCAACCGGGGCGTGCCATCTGCGGAACAGGCGCGTGCTCCCCGCCCGGGATGCCACAGGTCTGCCGCTGGATTCTACAAGCCCAGCAAAGTCTTGCAGTCCGCCAGCACCGACGCCGGGTGGCTGGTCAGGTTGTTGTTCACCATGAACGCAGAGTACGTCAGCACCTGCGTGCCTGAGTCGTCCAGCACGACGGTCACGCGGTCAGCTGCGCCTTGCGTCTTCGTGGTCGCCGCGCCGTAATAAAGCGCCAGCTCGCGACCGAGGTCACTCCACAGCGCAAAGGCAAAGTTGTCGGAGGCCTTGAACGCGGCGTTTTTGGCCGCGGAATCGAATGAAACGCCGATGATGGTCACGCCAATCGCGTCAAAGTCGCTTTGGAGGTCGCGGAACCCGCAACCCTCGATCGTTCAACCTGCGGTCGATGCTGCCGGATAGAACCAGAGCACCGTCCAGTGGCCTTGCAAAGCGTCCGGCGTCACCTTCGCGCCGGTCACGTCGACGACCTTGGAAAACGTCGGCGGATCGAGCGGCGGATTGACGAGCGCGCCGATCGTTTTCACCGGCTTCTTGACGTCCTGGCCGGTATCGACCGCCACGTCCGGCTGGACATCGGCTGCCGCCACATCGGCGACGGCTGGGGCGTCCCCGGCTGCCGTGTCCGCAACCGCGGCGCTATCCTGGGCGACATCCTGGACAGCAGCGGAGCCGCCGCCACCCGCCGCCGCCGAGCCACAGGCGACAAGCCCAAGCCACGCCAAGACACCCAACCAACCTGACCGCCATTGCCGATTCATGCGTCCCCCTCTGGATGAAGCCTCGCTTCCTGAGCCGCGACTACACTATCGAAACTCCGCTCAACCGCAACCAAAATATCGCGCAGCCACAAAAGATACGCGTCCGGCAGCCCCACCGTGCGCTCGGTCAGGATGCGCTCCAACTCTTCCAGGCGGTCGCAGTGCGTCGCCAACCACGCGCGATCGCGCTTGGCCTTGTCGCCCGCGATCTGCTGGCGCCAGTTGAGGTACAGCGCGTGTCCCAGCGCGTGCAGCTCCGCCATCGGCGCCGGCGCCCGCGCTTGCAGCCCAGCGGTCACCGCCCGTTCGTCCTGCCAGTGCACGAGTAGTTCTGCGGCGCGCTGCACCCGTTTTTCGTGAGAATCCGCCATGTTGGCGTGGCGCAGCGCCATCAGCGTCCCCAGCGCACTGTCCAGCGTGCCGATCAGCCGATCCAGCAGTGCCAGTCGCCGCAGGTGTCGCGGCACGCCCAGCACCAGCGCCTGCCAGTCCGCCTCCAGGTTGGCCAGCACCTCCGCCAGCCCCGCGGCTTGCTCCTCGCGGCTTCCCGCGCGCCAGGCCGCCTGCAGTTCGTCGCGCTCGGACAGGAAAAAGCCGATGAACTGGCCCACCGCGCTCACTTCCTCCGCCACCGACGGCACCTGCAGGCGTTTAGCCAGTGGTTCCAATTGCTTCCACAGCACCAGCAGATCGTCGATCATCTCCTTCAGCCGCCCGGGATCGCGCGTCCGCCGCGTCTGGCCGGCAAAATGCCGGACGTAGCGGTGCAGCACCAGCCGCCCGCGGCCCGTCAGCAGGCTCGCCTCGCGATCGCGCAGGCCCGCGACCGCGTGCGCCTGGGCGATCGCGCCGCGCGCCTCCGTGTACAGCTCCAGCCGCCGCGCCAGCGCCAGCGCCAGCCGAGGCCAGTCGTCCCCGAGCTGCTCCGGCGCCTCCATCGCGGCCTGGGCGGCGATCGCCTGGGCGTCGGCGATCAGCGCATCCAGCTGTCGCAAGTCGCGGGTCAGCCGCACGTGGTCGACAAAGTGCAGCTGAAAGCGCAAGTGCAGCTCGTCCAGGCGGTGCAGCAATTCTGAAGCGGCGTGGGGCACGGGGAACCTCCGGGCGCGCTGGCCCGCGGGCACTGGCTATCGGATTTTCGGCCGCGCGGCAAGGACAGGCCATCCACGCTCGCGGAAGTTTGGGCTCAAGCGTCCGACTGCCGCGGCGCGCCCGCTTTGGGCACGCGCGCGGTCCAGTCCGCAATGCAACAGGTCCAACCTTCGCGCATTTGGATGCGCACACAGGCGTTCTCGCACAAGCGTCACGTCTCCGTCACGGCCGCCCGCCATGCCGTTGCCCAAGCAAGTCGCGGGTCTATACTCAGCGCGGCAGCCGCCGTCTGGGACTGCCGGCAAGGTTCTATCGGGAACCAAGCGGCCTCGCGCCAACGACGCCAAGACCGTACGGTCCCCCTCGCACAAGAGGTGTCGTATGGCCAAAATTACCACTGCAAACATTCGCAACCTGATCTTCGTCGGGCACATGGGCGCGGGCAAGACGACGCTGGTGGAGGCGTTGCTCTTTGCGGCCGGCGCCATTGCCCGCAAAGGCGCGGTGTCGGACGGCACGACCGTCAGCGATTTTGAGCGCGAGGAGCGCGAGCACAAGCACTCGATCTACGCCTCCGTGCAGCATTTTGACCATGCCGGGCGGCGCGTGAATGTCATCGACACGCCGGGCGCCGCGGACTTGTTGGGCCAAGCCATCGCGTGCCTGCCGGCGGTGGAGACGGTCGCCGTGGTCGTGAATGCAACCGCCGGGGTCGAGTTGGTGACGCGGCGGATGATGGAGGCGGCGCGCAGTGCGAACTGGCCGCGGCTGATCGTCGTCAACAAGATGGACGCGCCGGACGTCGATTTCAAGGGGCTGCTGCGGCAGATCCAGGACACTTTTGGCCGCGAATGCCTGCCGATCAACTTGCCGACCAACGGCGGCAAGGGCGTCATCGATTGCCTGCTGAACAACGCCGGCGACAGCGATTTGGGCGCCGTGGCGGCGCACCACGCGGCGATCCTCGACCAGGTGGTCGAGGTCGATGAAGCGCTGATGGAGACCTACCTGGGCGGCGTGGAGCCAAATTACGACGCGTTGCACGCGCCGTTTGAGACGTGCCTGGACGCCGGCCACGTGATTCCCATCTGTTTCACCGACGCGAAGAACGGCGCCGGCATTCCGCAATTGCTGGATATCATGGAACGTTGGTGTCCGAGTCCGCTGGAGGGCAATGAGCGGCCGTTCCTGACCGGCGAAGGCGCGGACGAGCGGCCGTTCGCGTACCACAACGACGTGGATCGGCCGCTGTTGGCGCACGTGTTCAAGGTCACGACGGACCCGTTTGTCGGCAAGTTGGCGTTTTTCCGCGTGCATCAGGGCAAGGCGCTCGGCAACGCGCAGGTCTACATCGGCGCGAGCAAGAAGCCGGTGAAGCTCAGCCACGTCTTTCACCTGCAGGGCAAGGAGCACCCGGAGTGCGAGGAGCTGGTGGCCGGCGACATCGGCGCGGTGGCGAAAGTGGAGGAAATTCATGCGGGTGACGTGCTGCACGACGACCACGCGCTGGACTCCGTGCACCTGAAGCCGCTGAATTTCCCGACGCCGATGCATGGCCTGGCCGTGGCGCCAAAGACGCGCGGCGACGAGGCGAAGATCGCCGGCGCGTTTCACAAGATTGTCGAAGAAGATCCCACGTTTATCGTCGGTCACGACGCGCAGACGCACGAGATGGTGATCCGCGGCCTGGGCGAGCTGCACCTGCGGCTGGTGCTGGAAAAGCTGAAGAACCGCGGGCTGGAAGTGGACACAAAGCAGCCGAAGATCGCGTACCGTGAGACGATTACCGCCAAGGCCGACGGGCACTATCGGCACCGGCGGCAGACCGGCGGCGCGGGGCAGTTCGGCGAGGTGATGCTGAAAGTGGAGCCGCTGGAGCGCGGCGCGGGCTTTGAATTCGTCGACGCGGTGGTCGGCGGCGCGATCCCGGGCCAGTACCTGCCGGCGGTGGAAAAAGGCGTGCGCGAGCTGCTGGACGAAGGCTTCGTCGGCGGCTATCCGATCCAGGACGTGCGGGTGACGATCACCGACGGCAAGCACCATCCGGTCGATTCCAAGGAAGTGGCATTCAAGACGGCCGGCAAGTTCGCCTTCCGCGACGCGCTGCAAAAGGCACGGCCGGTGCTGCTGGAGCCGATCGTCACGCTGGAAGTGGTTGTTCCGGAAGACAAAATGGGCGCAATCACCGGCGACATGTCCAGCCGCCGCGGCAAGGTGCTGGGCACGGATCTCGGCGGCGGCGAGATGGTGACGATCAAGGCGAACGCGCCGCTGGCGGAAGTGACGCAGTACCAGTCGATGCTGAAAAGCGTGACCGGCGGGCTGGGTAGTTTCGCGATGGAGCTGAGCCACTACGAGCCGACGCCGGCGCAGGTCCAAGCGGCGGTCGCGGCGACGTACAAGCCGCGGGCGGAAGAGGAGTAGCGCACCGGGAGGCGCTAAGGCGGCAAGAAGCAGTTCGGAATCGGCGTGTAGTTGCACCAGCCCGTCAGGCACGCGTCGAGCGTGCAGGGGTTGCCGTCGTTGCACATGCTGTCCGCCTTGCATGCCGTCGCCGTGCAGCCGGGGATGGGCGCATTGGAGCAGCTGCCGTTCGCCGCGTTGCACTGGTCGGCGGTGCACGGGTTGCCGTCGTCGCAGGTTACCGTCTTGTGCGCGCACTGGTTGTTCAGGCACAAGTCGCCGGTGCAGTTGTTGAAATCATTGCACTCCGCGTTGGTCTTGCACGGCGCGACGCCGCAGCCGGGCGCGCTGATGTGCGCGCAGGTGTAGGTCGTCGTGTCGCAGTAATCCTTGGTGCACGGGTCGCTGTCGATGCAGTCCGTGTCCATTTTGCAGAACTGGACCGCGCAGTTCGGCATTGGAATGTTCTGGCAGTTGCCCGACGGATCGCACAAATCGGTGGTGCACGGGTTGCCGTCGTTGCACATCGTCGGGTCGCAAGGCTTGGTGCAGCCGGGGATCGGCGTCCAGGTGCAGCCGCCGGTCGACGCGTCGCAGCCGTCCGTTGTGCAGGGGTTGCCGTCGTCGCAATACGCCGGATTGCAGCAGTTGGGGATGGTGCCGTAGAGGCAAACGCCGCTGGGCACGTCGCATTTGGCGAGCGTGCACACGTCGCCCGCGGTGCAGTCCTTGTCGCTGGCGCATTTCAGGATGCAACCGGGGATCGGGTTCGCGGTGCAGTTCCCGGTCGGATCGCAGCCCACCTGTGTGCACGCGTCGGCGCCGGGACAGGTCGTGGGCGCGCTGGAGGTCGGGTCGCAGCAGTACGGCTGGCTCAGGTTGAACTTGTGGTTGCACGTGCCGCCCTTCGACGAGAGCAGGCAGAAGTCGCTCGTGCACAGGTTGCCGTCATCGCACTGGGCGTCGCTGGTGCAGCCGGTCTGGCCGCAGCCGGGGATCGGCGTGGAGATGCACATGCCGGTGGCCGGGTCGCAGGACGCCAACATGCACGGATCCGAGCTGCCGCACGCGATTCCGCTGTAGGCGCACTGGCCGCCCGCGCACATGTCCTGCGTGCACGCGTTGTTGTCGTTGCAGTCGGTGTTGGTCTTGCAGCCGGGGCCGCCGCAGCCGGGCATGGGCAGGTATTGGCACTGGAAGTTCATGCCGCAGCTGTCCGCCGTGCACGGGTTGCCGTCGTAGCAGGTGATTGAATTCATGAAGGGATCGCAGCAGATGCCCTTTTGGCTCAAGTCGCCGGAGTGCGTGCACGTGCCCATGCCGGTCGGGTCGAACTGGCACTTGTCGATCGAGCACTTGATGCCATCGTCGCACTGCGCGTCGCTGCTGCAGCCGGTCTGGCCGCAGTTGGGGATGGCGATGTTGAGGCAGGTGCCACCCTTGCAGTAATCGGTGGTGCAGGAGTTGCCGTCGTTGCACTGGGCGTCGACCTGACAGCCGGTCTGGCCGCAGTTGGGGATTTTCGTGTACATGCAGCCGCCGCTCTGGGGGTCGCAGTACGCGCTTGTGCACGGGTCGGAGGTGGCGCAGCCGATGAAGGCGTAGGCGCACTGGCCGCCGGAGCACATGTCCTGGGTGCAGGCGTTGCCGTCGTTGCAGTCCGTGTTGGTCTTGCAGCCGGGGCCGCCACAGCCGGGAATCGCGGTGAAGATACAGCCGCCAGTGGCATCGCACAGGTCCTGTGTGCACGGATTCCCGTCATCGCACGGCACGGACGGCGCGATGCACTGGCCGTTCTGGCAGCTGCCGGGGCCGATGCAGCCGGTCGGTTGCGGGCCGCAAGCTGTGCCATCGGGCGCGGTGTAGAACACGCAGACGTGGCTGGTCTGGTCGCAGACGCCCTTGGCGCACGGCGACGATGGGCAGTTGCTGTCGGCCTTGCAGCCGATGGGCCCGATGTCCTGGACCCAGATGTCCGGGTAGCTGACGCCGTCGAGCGTGCCGGTGTCGTGATCCCAGATACCGTCGATGCCCCAAGTGTCGGATGGGTTGCCGGCGTCGTCGCTCCCGCTGTCGCTCAGCAGGATGTCGCTGCCGCCGCCGCTGGCGTCGTCATTGACCTGCTGGCCAGCAACGGCCACGTCCGAACCGCAGCCCGCGAGCCCGAAAAGGCCGAGCACAGCCGCTGTCGCCGCGATGTGTGTCCACTTTGCCATGACGTCCTCCCTGCGCGCGCCGTGACCTGCGCCCGGCGCACTACGTGGTGTTGCAGGAAGTGTGCCATGTTCCGGACCGGCGCGCCAGTACCGGTAGCGCGGCGGAACGGCTTGAAGCTTCAACTGAATCACCGATGCCAGCGCCGCCGGGAAACCCAGAGCGGCGCCGCGCGTCGGCGATCGGTGTCGGAAAACTCCACACACTGATGGATTTTCCAACAAACGCTACGGCTGGCGCAACGGCAGCAGCGCGCGGACGCGGGCATCGCGCAGGAAGATACCGCCCCACACGCAGATCCCGACGGCGATCGGCGCGATGAACGGCTGACCCGCGCGCACGTGCGTCACGACCGCGCCGCCGAGATAGCCGGTCAGCAGCACCGCACCTAGCACGGAAGTCTGCGGAATTGCGTAGATCACCGCGCAGAGCACCTCGACGACGCCGATGGCCGTCGCCAGTTCCGGCTTGAAGCCGAAGCTCGCCCACTGCTTGAGGAAATCCGCGCCACCGGCCAGCTTCATGGCGCCGCTGGCGGCGAACGTGAGAATCGACAGGCCAGTCAGGATGCGGCCACCCCAGAGGTAACCCTTGCTTTGCTCGCTCATTGCCTTCCTTGTCAGCCCCCGCGGCGGCTGATAGTGAACGTTGGGACCGATTATCGCCAAGCCCACCTTGGTTACGAATCGGAACTGCTGTATAGAGTAAGAACTGCGCCGGCGAGCGCAAGTAGGCACATGGATGTTACCCAATCCCAAAGCCGAGTTGCCCGACGGGGATCACGCCAGCTGCCTCGCCGTCCGCGAGGTCCTCAACCGCATCGGCGACAAATGGAGCGCGCTCGTCATCGGCACTCTCGGCACGGGACCCAAGCGTTTCGGTGAGTTACGCCGCGGGATCGAAGGCATCTCGCAGCGGATGCTGACGTTGACGGTGCGGAGCCTGGAGCGCGACGGCCTGCTGACCCGCCGCGTGACGCCGTCGATCCCGCCGCGCGTGGACTACGAGCTGACCGAGCTGGGCCGCACGCTGCTGGTGCCGGTCATGGGCCTGGTCGAGTGGGCGCAGACCCACAACGACGCGATGGCGCAGGCCCGCGCGCGGTTTGACGACGCGCAGGGCCACCGGTAGGCGCTTTGGCAACCGCCGCCGACCGTGGCAAACTCGCGGCGCGGAGGATGCCCGATGCCCCAGCCCACGCTGCACCCCGGTGATCGCCTGAATCACGCGCTGCTGATCGAGCGCGTGCTGGGCCAGGGCGGCATGGGCACTGTGTACTTGGCGCACGATGAGCTGCTGGACCGGCGCGTCGCGGTCAAAGTCCTTGACCACGCTTCGGATTTGGAGACCGCGTCGCTCAAGACGCTGCTGGAAGCGCGGGCGGCGGCGCGCGTGGTGCATCCGCACGTGGTGGCGGTGCACGGCATCGGCGACGTTCTGGGCGTGCCGTTCATCGAGATGGAGTACGTCGACGGTGGCTCGCTGCGCCAGCAGCTGCGCGGTGATCCGCCGGGCCGCGGGCTGGCGGCGAGTTGGCTGGCGCAGATCGCGGCGGCGCTGACCACGGCGCACGAGGCGGGCGTGGTGCACTGCGACGTCAAGCCGGAAAACGTGATGCTCAAGCGGCGCGGCACGGTCGCCAAGCTGGCGGATTTCGGGCTGGCGCGCTCGCAGACGGACGGGCGCGCGCACGAGCCGCTGAGCCACGGCACGCTGGCCTACCTGGCGCCGGAGCTGCTGGAAGGTCCGCCGACGCCGGCGTCCGACCAGTTTGCCTTGGCCGTGCTGGCGGTGGAGCTCCTGGCTGGCAAGCGCCCGGCGCGCGATCGGCCTGAGCAGGAGCCGCAGCTGCCCGACGCGCTGGCCGTGCCGCCCAAGGCGCGCGAAGTGCTGCAGCGGGCGCTGGCGTCGGCGCCGGGGCAGCGGTTCGCCTCGCCGGCGGGGTTTGTCGACGCGCTGCTGCGGTCGCTCGGGCTGGCGCACCTGCGTGGGCCGCTGGTCGGGATGCCGGACGTCGACCCGGGCGACAGTTCGCGCACGAGCTCGGATTTGCCGGTGCCGCTGCTGAACGTGGCGCTGCATCCGCTGGGTGTGGCCGAGCAGTTCCTGGCGGTGCTGGCGGTGCTGCCGTCGGGCTATCCGGGCGCGCTGCGCGAGGCGCTGGGCGCGCTGCCGCCGCCGGAGGTCCTGGCCGAGTTGAAACGCAAGGAGCAGATCGACGGCGCGGCAGACGATTGGCGCTGGATCTCGCCGCAGCCGCGCGAAGTGGCGCTGCGGCGGCTGACACCCCGGCAGCGGCGGCAGGTGTGCGCGCGAGTCGCGCTGGCGGTCGAGCTCTGCGGGCAAAAACGCGAGGCGACGCGCGAAGATGCGACGCGGCTGTACTTGGCGGCGCGGCGGCTGAAGGATGCGGCACGGCTGGCGCAGGAGAGCGCGGCGACGGCCAAGACGGCGCTCCACCGCGACCACCACCTGGCGCGCGCCGTGGCGCTGCTGACCTCGCAAACGGAACCGGGGCCGTGGCTGGCGGCGTTGAACGTGCGCATCGACTGGCTGCTGGCCTGCGGTTGGCTGGCGGCCGCGCGCGGACCGCTGGCCGAGGCGCAAGGCGTGATGGCGGACGCGGCGCTGGCGGCTCACGATCCGCTGCGTTTGCGGCTGAACGGCGCTGCGGCGCGGCTACGGGCGGCCACGGGCGATCCGCAAGGCGCGGTGCACGGTTTGGCGCGAATCGTCGACCAGCTGCCAGAAACGACGGCGGTGGCGCTGCGTCTCGAGCTGCTCGCAGCGTACGGCGGGGCGCTGGCGGCGGCGGGCCAGGCGGAGCAGGCCTGGGCGATTGTGGCGCCGCACGTCGGTCACCGGGAGGGCCCGACGCCGGACGACGCGGTGGCCGCGCTGGCGACGCTGCGGCTGGTCGCGGCAGAAGTGCGGCTGCGGCTGAATCGCCTGGATCACGCGGCGCTGCTGGCGGGTCAGGCGCTGGCGACGGCGGAAGAGCTGGGCGACACGCTGGCCGCGGCGCGTTGCCTGCTGGTGCTATCGGATGTGGCGCGCGGGCTGGGCCAGCGCGACCGCCAAGCGCAGGGGCTGTCCCGGGCGGCCAAGCTGCTGCACGCGCTGGGGCCGACCGAGCTGACCGGCATCTGGCACCTGCGGCAGGCGGACGCGCTGCTGGACGGCGCGCAGCCGCTGCCAGCGCTGGGCCACGTCGAACGCGCGGCGGCGAGCTTTGCCGTCCTGGGCCTTACGCGCCACGACGCGGCGGTTGCGGCCCTGCGCCTCGCCGTGGGCTTGCCGACACCGCCATGAGCGACAACCGCGACGCCACCCACGGCCTGCGCGCCAACACCTTGAGCTTGCACGTGGTTTCCGTGATCGGCGTCGCGTCCGCGGCGCCCGCGTACAGCCTCGCGGCCGCGCTGGGGTTGATCGCCGCCATCGCGGGCGTCAAGGCTCCGGCAATCCTGCTGCTGGCGTTTCCACCGATGGCGGCAATCGCCATTGCTTTTGACCAGTTCAACCGCATCGACCCCGACTGTGGCACGTCTTTTTCCTGGGTCACGCGCGCTTTTGGCCCGACGTGGGGCTGGTTCGCCGGCTGGGCGATCCTCACCGCGGACGTCGTGGTCATGGCCAGTCTGGCGCAGGTCTCGGCGCAGTACTCGCTGGCGCTGATCGGCCAGGATGCCGCCCGCCACCCGCTGCTGGCGCAAGGCCTGGGTGCGCTGTGGATCGCCGCGATGACCGGGGTGTGCTATCGCGGTATCGCGTTTTCCGCCCGGCTGCAGACCGCGCTGCTGCTGGTGGAACTGCTGGTGCTGGCAGCGCTGGCGGGCTTGATGCTGCACGCGGCCTATGGCGGGCAGCGGCCCGATGCGCTGCTGCCGACGCTGGCCTGGTTCTGGCCGGGCGGGCTGCCGTTGCGCGCGCTGCTGGACGCGCTGGGCCTGGCGATCTTCATCTACTGGGGCTGGGACACGGCGGTCAACGTGAACGCGGAGAGCGATCGGCCGCGCGAAACGCCGGGGCGCGCGGCGATCCTGGCGACGGTCGCACTGTTGGGGATCTTCGCGCTGTCCAGCGCGGCGGCGCTGGCGTGGGCGGGGCCGCAGTTCCTGGTCGCGCACCAGGACGACGTGCTCGCGGCGCTGGGCACTCAGGTCTTTGCCGCGCCGTGGGACCGTTTGGTGCCGGTGGTGGTGCTCACTTCGGCCGTCGCCGCGACGCAGACGACAATCCTGCCGGCCGCCCGCACCGCGCTGTCCATGGCGCAGCGCAACGCCCTGCCCACGGCGCTCGCGACCGTCCATCCGCGGCACCTGACGCCGAGCATGGCGACCGTCTGGACCGGCGTGCTGTCCACGGTCTGGTATCTGGCGCTGGCGCAGCTGACGCCGGCGGTCGTTGCGGCATCGCTGACGGCACTCAACCTGCTGGTCGCATTCTATTTTGGCCTGACCGGGCTGGCGTGCGCGTGGTATTTCCGCCGCGACTGCCCCACGCCGCGGCAGTTCCTCCTGCGGGTCGCGGCGCCGCTGCTGGGCGGAGGGTCGCTGCTGGCGCTGATGGTCTATCTAATCGCTGCGCCGCCAGACGGCCAAGCCAGCGCGATGGCGGTCGCCTTGGCGGTAGGCATCTTGCTGCTCGGCGCGCCGGTGCTCGTGTGGCAGCGGCGCTTGATCAAGAATACAGCAATTTCAGTGGATTGCGACTAACGCGGCCGATCAGCCCGCGCCTTCGCCCGACCCTCAGCCCGGTCTTCCCGCGCCCGCGCCCGGCCTTGCTGGCGATCCTCGCGTGCGCGTTCCCGGCCCTGCGCGCGATCCGCACGCGCCGCACCCGGACGGCCCGCCGCCCGATCTTCCCGCGCCCGCGCGCGACCCTCCGCACGATCCGCCCGGCCTTCCGCGCGGCCCTCACGCCGATCCGCCCGGCCTTCCGCCCGACCTTCCCGCCGGTCTTCCCGCGCCTGCATCGGCCCGGCAAAAGCCGTCGCTGCCAAGGCGCTGCCCACCACCATCGTCACCAACCACATCGTCAGCTTCTTCATATTCGTCTCCGCCGTTTGGGACACCACTGTCCAGCCCTTGCAACGCGCAAGGAGCAGGGCTATTCACTTGCGCAGCACGCGCCAAGATTTGCGGCTTCTGCGGCGCACGTCAACTGGCGACGCCCGTGCAGCAGCGCCGGCAACGGGTTGCGACCCCATCCCCGCCCGTGTACCCTGCCCACGCATCGCGCTTCGCTGCGCAACCAGCTTTCGGGAGCCCGCCATGTTGACCCGCATCACGCTCGCCGCGAGCGTTTTTCTTGGCTTTTCCGCATTCGCAGTCGCTCCGGGCAGCGCGCCAGCCGAGGGTGGCGCGGACGGGCCCAATGTGCCGTTTCACGTGCGTCCGGAAAGCCTGAATGCCCAGCTCATGCACATGGACGCCGTGCGGGCCATCAACAACTTTCCGCCCGCTGCGGCGGCCAAGGCCGCTCAGGTCGTCAACGTCGCGCACGAGGTCACGCCGACTGGCCAGCCGCTGACCGCGGAGACGATGGCGACGGCGCCCAAGCCCGCCGGCTTTGCGTACGCGATCCTCCGCGACGGGATTGTCGACGAGTTGGGCGAGACCCTGCTGTACGTCAAGGCGACCAAGGACGCGCAAACGACGACGGCGGTGCCGGTGCCCAAGGACCGCGCGCTGCTGGCGCAGTGTCTGGCAGGCGGCAAGCTGGACGATTTGGTGCACGGCGCGACCGTGACGGCGCGCTACGATCCGCGCGGCGTGGTGCGGCCGGAGATCATCATCAACACCACGCCGGCGATCGAGGTGCTCGACGACGCCAAGATCGTCGACCGCGCGGGCTCCAAGCTGTTTGTGCTGACGGCGGACAAGCAGACGCGCGCGTTTTCGATCGAAGGCGGCGCCGCGGCGTGGGCGAGCGTGGTGCAAAACGGCGTCGCCGACGACCTGACGCCGGGCGCAGTGGTCAAGATCGAGTACGATCCTTCCGGGCGCGACGGCATCAAGATCACGCTGAAGAATCCGCCATTGCCGGCCGCGCCGGTCGCGGACAAGGGCTGCGGCTGCTCCGTGTCTGGCGGCCCGCGCGCGCTGCCGTGGGCGAGTCTGCTGTTCGCGCTGGGCGCGGTTGCGCTCGTGCTGCGCCGCCGCTCGCGCTAGCTTTCGCCTTGGGCTAAGATGCCGCCCGGAGAGACCGCCATGGCCCACGATCCGCAGTTTGAACAGCTGGTGCAGACCATCGCCGACCGCGTCCGGCAGGAGATGGCGAAGCAGGCGCCCGCCGCGCACGCGCCGCACGTCCACGCCGCGCACAGTGGTCAAGTCCACCCAGCCCAGCCGTGCAAGGCTGGCAAAGGCGAGTGCACCGGCTGCGGCTGGTCGATCGCGCGCCGCCCGGACGACGTCAAGAAAATCATGGATATGGGTGCCAACCGCGTCTCGGCTTCGCCCGGCGTGATGGACGGCGCCGTGCGCGCGGACCTGGCGCACTTCATCGACCACACGCTGCTCAAGGCCAACGTCACCCGCGACGAGCTGAAAAAGCTGTGCGAGGAGGCGCGGCAATACAAGTTCGCGTCGGTCTGCGTCAATGCCGCCAATGTCAGCTATTGCGCTCGGGAATTGCGCGGTTCTGGCGTGCCGGTGGTCGCAGTCGTCGGCTTTCCGCTGGGCGCCACGACCCCGGCGGCCAAGGCGTTTGAGACAAAGGAAGCCCTTCGCGATGGCGCCGAAGAGATCGACATGGTGCTGAACATCGGCGCGCTGAAGTCCAAGGATTACGCGCTGGTGCAGGCGGACATCTCAGCGGTGGTGCAGGCTGCGGGCGCGCACAAGGTCAAAGTCATCCTGGAAACGGGCGAGCTCAACCGCGACGAGAAAATTATCGCCTGCGTGCTCTCCAAGATCGCCGGCGCGGCTTTTGTCAAGACTTCCACGGGCTTTGGACCCGGCGGCGCGACGGCGGAAGACGTGGCGCTCATGAAGGAAGTCGTCGGCGAGGGCGTGGAAGTCAAGGCCTCAGGCGGCGTGCGCACGACGGAAGACGCGGATCGCATGATCCAGGCGGGCGCGACCCGCATCGGCGCATCGGCGTCGGTGGCGATTGTCCGCGGCACGCCGGCCAAAGCGCCGGAAAACAAGAACATTCGCCGCATCGGCGGCTATTGAGGTTGCCATGAAGCGGTCGCTGGCGGTGCACGTGCTCTGGGTAACTGTGGCGCTGGCGGGCTGCGGCACGGCTGCAGTGGCAGACAACACGGCGGATGCGACGACCGATGGCGCAGCGGACACCAGCGCGGACCCGTGGGCGGGCCAGCCGACCGGCGCGACGGCGCGCTATGAGCTGACAGCGACGGATTGGCACGCGACGCCGTTTCCGACTAACACGCGGATGGCGGCGGACGGCGCGCTGGACCTGTCCGGCTTTCCTGCGACGCGCGATGGCTCGGCGCCGTCGGACCTGCTGGCGGGCTATTTGACCTATGCTGGCGCGCACTTGCATGGCTGGAGCATCCAGCCGACGATCTACGTGCAGTTTGACCAGCCGCTGGATCCGGCGGCGTTTGGCCCGCCGACGGCGCAGCCGACCCAGGACAAGCTATTCCTGATGGATGTGACACCGGCGAGCCCGGAGTACGGCACGCTGATTCCGCTGACGACGACGGTCTCCGGCACTCAGCGCGGCATGTTTCTGGCGCCCAACCTGCTGATGGCCCAGCCGATTTGGGGCCGGCCGCTGCTGCAGAATACGACCTACGCGTTCGTGGTGCGGCGCGGCGTCAAGGATCTGGCGGGCAAGCCGCTGGGGCTGCCGCCGACGCTGCAGGTTGTGCTGGCGGTGCAAGCCGGGGCGAAAGTGCTTGTGGACGCGGCGACTGCCAAGTTGTCGCAGTCGCTGGCGCCGCTGTTTGCCGCGATGACGGCCGGCAAAATCACGGTCGCGCCGCTGGATATCGCCGCGGCGACCGTGTTTACGACCGGCGCGCCGACCGTGGAGCTGCAGCAGATGGCGGCCTGGGTGCGTGCCAAGGCGGACACGGCGCCGGCGTTTGGCTTTGAGACAATCGACAGCAAAAATCCGGACTTCGTGCTGGCCTCCGCGCATTATTACGCGCCGAATTTTCAGCAAGGCACTTGCCCGTACACGACGCAAGGCGAAGGCGGTTTCGCCCTGGCCGCGGATGGCTCGCCGACGGTGCAGCGGACCGAGGAGATGCGCGTCTCGCTGGTGCTGCCGAAAAAGCCGTTGCTGATCAATGGCAAAGTGCCGGTGGTGCAATCGGCGCACGGGACCGGTGGCGATTGGCTGAGCGACGTCGACGGCGGACCGCAGGTCATTGCGACGCTGCTGGCCAAACAAGGCCTTGCGGTAGTCAGCATCGACCAGCCGCTGCACGGTATCCGCTGCGCGCCGGTGACGCTGACGGCGGACGCGCTGGACATCGACACGTTCAATTTTTTCAATATTTCCGCAGGGCTATCGGGCTTTCGCCAGTCCGCGTTGGACACTGTATTCCTGACGCGGCTGCTGCGCGAGGCCAAGCTGGACGTGCCGGCGGGGATCGCAGCGGGCGGCGACGCGGTTGCGTTCACCACGGACGTCATCGGGTTCATCGGTCACAGCCAGGGCGGGCTGTCGGGCGCGCTGGCGGCCGCGGTGGAGCCGAATATTCGCGCGTTTGTGCTCTCGGGCGCCGGCGCGGGGTTGTCGCTTACCGTCGTGGAGCGCGTCTATCCGGTTGATTTTCCAACGCTTTTGACCAATCTGTTGTCGCTGGACCCGGGCGAGTTGTCGGAATTCCACCCGGCGGTGTCGCTGGTGCAGATGATGGCGGACATCACGGACCCGCTCGCCTACGCGCACCTGACGTGGGTGCGCGACGCGGGCGTGCGGCCGCCGGACGTGATGCTGACCGCTGGGTTGTATGACCAGGACACGCCGCACCTGACCGCGGAAGCGCTGGCGGCGTCGCTGGGCTTGGACATTCTGGCGCCGTCCGTGCACCTGGACGAGGCGCTGCAGCTCGGCAAGTCGCAGCTGCTGCCGGGCCCGATCTCCGCCAACCACAGCGCCAACGGCTTCAACGTCACGGCGGGCCTGACGCAGTGGGGCGGCAAAAGCGACGACCACTTCATCATCTTTGACGAGCCCAAACTGGCGGCGATGTATGCGCATTTTCTCGAGACCGCGCTGTCGCAGAGCGCCGGCGAAATGAAGATGCCGTAGCGCCCTTAGCCGTGCTGACCCAAACGAAACTGCGCGTTCAGTCCGGCAGGCCGGTTGCATTTCGGACGGGGACCTTGGAATTCGGTCAGCGCGTGTCCTTCATCCGACGCAGGCGCCACGGGCGGACCGGATCGGCCATGCCTTTCAAGCGCATCTCTTCCATCTCGTCGGCAACCACCAGATTTTGCACAGCTTCCCAGGTCGACGGCGCCAGCACGACTTCCCCCGCCTTCGCCGCCGAGCACAGCCGCGCCGCCAGGTTCACGCCGCGACCGAACACCGTGTAGCTCATGGTCCGCGACGAACCGACGTAGCCGGCGATCACGTGCGCGGTCGCGACGCCGATGCCGACGCCGATCTGCTCGAAGCCCGCTTCCACGCGCTCGCGGTTGAACTCGCGCACCGCCAGCTGCATCTCAGACGCCGCCTTGACCGCCAGCATTTCGTCGTCATCGGTGCCCAGCGGCGCGCCCCAGAGCGCCATCACCGCGTCGCCGATGTACTTGTCCAGCGTGCCGTCGTGGGCAAAAATGATGTTGGAAACGCGCTCGAAATACTCGTTCATCAGCGCGACCATGTCCGCCGGCGCCAGCCGCTCCGTCAGCGACGTAAAGCCGCGGATGTCCGCGAACATCACCGTCACCCGCTTGGTCGCGCCGCCTTTTTCAATCGCCAGGTCGCCCGCGACGATGCGATCCACCAGGTTCGGCGACAGCATCCGCGACAGCGAGGACCGCAGCGCCGCCTCTTCCAGAACGCGCTTTTGCAGCAGGACGTTGTCCATGGAGATTGACGCCTGGCGCGACACCGCGACCAGCACGGCCAGATCCTTCTCCGTGTAAAGCCCTGAACTGATGAGCGAATCCACGTGCAGGATACCCAGCGTGCGGTCCTGGGTCAGCAGCGGCACGGTCATGGAGGACTTGATGCCCTGCAGCACCACCGACTGCGCGTTGCCGAACCGCGCGTCGAGACGCGCATCCGTCGACAGCACCGCCTCGCGCTTGAGGAGGACCTGCTTGATGATGGACCGCGGGACTCGCACTTCCTTTTCATCGGGGCCAATCGGCGCGCCCGCGCGGATCCGCATCGCTGCCTGCACCAGGTTATCCGCCGGATCGCCGGGCTTTTTCTCGTCCACCAGCAGCACGACGCCGCGGTCGATCTGCAGCCATTCAAAAACCCGCTTGAGCAAGATGTCGAGCAGCGTCTCGACGTCCGATGCCGCGTGCAGGTCGCGCGAGAGCGTGTAAGCGAGCCGCAGCTTCTCGTAGTCGGCGCGCACAATCCGATCGTCCAGGACCAGGTCGGCGCGCATGAAATCCGTCGCCAGATCGACGCGCATCGTGGCGTGGATGCTCGCCGCGCCCAGATCATCCGACGGCGTCTCGTCCGGCGAGGGCGGAAAACCCAGCGGCGGCGGCGGAATCTGCGACGGCGCGAGACCAGGCGGCGGCGGCGGTGGTGGCGGCAGCTCCTCGGGCGTGACGAACCGCCAGCTCGTGCTGCCGATGCGGACGACGTCGCCGTTGCGCAAGGCGTGGGTGTTCTCGACCAGTCGGTCGTTGCAATACGTGCCGTTGCGGCTGTCCAGATCCGAGAGCATGTAGGCGGAAGTGCCCGGTCGCCGCTGGATGACGGCGTGCTCTTTGGACACCAAGCGATCGACGATTTGCAGCGTATTGGTCGGCTGCCGCCCGATCGTCGTGATGTCCGCCAGCAGGATCTCCTGCTCGCTGTTGCCTGTGCTCACCCGAACGAGCTTGCAGGGGCGCATCGTCGCCTCGCTTCGCGGCCAAATGCCTGCGCCCACCGCGCAGACCTGCCGTCGGGAGAGCGTACACCGGCCACGCGCGCCTGACCAGTAGCGCACGGCGGCGTGACATCCCCCCGAACCTGCGCCACGCTTGCCGCGCATGAAGCTGCTGCAACGCCTCCATACCGACTTGCCGCTCCTGTTGCCGCCGCTGGTGGCGGCTGTGCTGCTCGCCTCGCCGACCTGGGGCGCGCTGGATTACCACGCGTCCCTGGCGCTCGCGCCGGTCGTGGGCGTGTGCGCGCTGGTGCTGGCGTTGCAGCCCCGGCCGTTGCTGCGGCGTTGGCTGCTCCTTGTGACGGCGCCGGTGGCGGTACTGCTGCTGGGCAGCGTGTTCGTGCCGAACTGCAACCGCTTGTATGGCCTGAAATTCTACGCGCTCGGCCCCGTATGTTCGGCCTGGGTCGGCGTCGGTTGGGCGCGACTTGGCCAGCTTGTGCTCCCCGCGCACGCGCGCAAGGTCGCGTGGGCAGGCGCGCTGCTTTCGGCGCTGCCGCCGGCTTGGCACTTCCTGACGATGCCGCAGGTCTTTGCCTATCACGGCCTGGTCGGGTACATCGCCGGCGCGCTCTATGAGGACGCGGTGGCGATCCAGGCGCCGTACCTGACGTGGCGGCTGTTTGACCTGCTGCTGTGGCTGCCGGTGATTGTCCTGCCCCAGCGGCGCTGGACCTGGCCGTTGGCCGCGGCACAAGGCGCGCTGGCGCTGACGCTGTTGCTGGCGGCGGACACGCTGGGCTGGCGCATCTCCAGCATCCGCCAGACGCTGACGCGCGACGTCACGGTCGCCGACCAGTTCGCGCTGCACCTGCCGAACACGCCGGCGATCGCCGCGAATCAGGACTTGTGGCGCAATGACGTCGCCTTTCGCTACACCGAGCTGGCGCGCGCTTTTGGCACCCAGCCGCCGCGGCCGATTGAGCTGTATTTTTACGCGGGCGCCGGGCAAAAACAGCGGCTGATGGGCGCAAACCGCGTGGACATGGCCAAGCCGTGGCTGGGGCAAGTGCACATGGTGCTGCCGGAATTCGGCTCCACGACGCTGACCCATGAGCTGGCGCACGTTTTTGCCGCGCAGTGGGCGCGCTCGTCGCTGGGAATTCCCTTGCGTTACGGCGTGATTCCGGACGCGGTGGCGATTGAGGGTCTGGCGGTGGCCATGGAGTGGCCGATCCGCGCTAACCTGGACCCGCACCAGTGGACACGCGCGATGCGCCAAGCCAAGCTGGCGCCGCGCGTCGAGCAACTCTGGTCCCTGACTGGATTTTTGGGCCAGCAGAGCGATCGGGCGTACACGGTGGCGGGCTCGTTCCTGCGCTGGCTGGGGGAGACGCGCGGCTGGCCAGTCGTGCGGCGCGTCTACGCAGGTGAACCGCTGGAGGTCGTGACGGGCCAGCCGCTGGCGGCGCTGGCGGCGCAGTGGGCTGAATTCGTTGATGATCCGCAGCTGCATCCGCTGACGGACGACGACCTGGCGCGGGCGAGATGGCGGTTTGCCCGGCAAGGGCTGTTCGAAAAGCCGTGCGCGCTGGAGACCGGGCGGGCGTGCCAGAAGGCGGACGGGCTGGCGGCGCGGGACAAGCCGGCGCGCGCGGTGGCGGTGCGGCGCAAGTTGCTGGCGGCCATCGACAAGTGGGTGCTGCAAGACCAGGACGATCCGGAGCTGCACGTGGAGCTGGCGGACGATTTGGCGCAGGCGGGGCTGCTGGCGCAGGCGGACGCGGAGCTGGCGGCGCTGGCGGCGCGGCAAGGGCCACAGGCGCTGCACCCGTTGCTGCGGGCGGCGGTGGACGCGGCGCGCGCGGATTTGCTGTGGCGGCAAGGGCAGTTGGCGCAGGCTGAGGCGACGTGGCGGCGGCTGCTCGGCCTGCCGCTGGCGGAAGGGATGCTGCGGACGCTGGAGGTCAAGCTGCACTTCGCGCGGCTGCCACAGGCGCGCGAGGCACTGACGCAGCTCTGGCTGACCGGCGCGCAGCCGGTGCCGGGCGGCGCGGACGCGGTGCTGGAGCGGCTGGCGCAGGCTCTGCCGGCCGATCCACTGGCGCAATCCCAGTGGGCGCGGCGGCTGCTGGCGATGGATTCGGCGCGCGGTTTGCACATCCTGAACGAGGTACTGCCGCAGCTGCTGGCGAATTCGCCCTACACGGCGCGCGAGACGGCGCGGCAAGTCCTGTGGCGGCACGCTGTGGACGCGGCAGCCAAGGACGTCCCCCTGCTGACCCGGCTGGTGGCCGAGAGCGCGGTGCCGCCGTCGCTGGTAGCGGAGTGGCGGCGGCGGGAACAGCGGCTGACGGAGATTCGGGCGAACTAGGCCAAATTGCTAATCAAAATCTGGCAAATGGCTGAACAGCGGCGCCAGCGCCCGACCCAGCTGACCACCGAGATCGCCCGCCGCCAGCGCGAAAAACATCGACAGCACCGGCATGCCCGCGGGCTCCCCATGCTGCGCTTGCCAGTCCGCCAGCGCGGCGTCGTCGGCGAGGAAAACGCCGGCGGCCATGACTTCGGTCGGCTTTTGCCCCGGCTGCCACGCCGGCAGGAACAGCGCCACACCGTCCGGCTCGCGACTGTGGATGCCCTCTTCATCAGCCATCAAGCGAAGTTGCACATCCGGCGCCTGCGCGCAGTGGCCGCGGATCGCGCCTGCGTGCGCCAGCGCGATCGGCGCCGCCAGAGCCGCCAGCGGCCCCAGGAGATCCACCGCGTGCTTGTGGTCCAGCGTCAGCGTCAGGCCGGTCTTGCGCGTCGAAAAAAGGCAACCAATTGACATTACGCGATTTTCAGAGATCTCCAGCAGCCCCGATGCCCGCAGACACGGCAGCTCCGCGCGCAGCAAGTCCGGCGCGATGTCCAGCGTGTGACTCGTTGTTTCAAGGAGGGAATCAAGCGACGGCAGCCAACCGCGGCCGAGCAATCCAGACGTGGCAGTGCTGAGCAGTCCGCGCGCCGCCGGAGAAGCAGCGGCGGCAACGCGGCAGAGGTGCCCGAGGACTTCAAGCCCGGGAGGCACCGCTGCGGGTTCGGCAGACATGGCGAAATTCCTCGATCACCCGACGACGCTGGCCCGCGAATGGCTGGGGCGGCGCGCCGGTCGCGGGAAAGATCCAGCCCTACTTGGCGGCGTGCAACGCCTTGGCGAGACGACCGATTTTGCGGGCGGCGCGCTTCTTGGGGATGATGCCCTTGGCGGCGCTGCCGGCCAGCTGGGAAGCGGTGGCGGAGAACAGCTCAGCGCCCTTGCCTTCGCCGATGGCGACGGTCAGCTTCTTGATGGCGGTGCGATTGCTCGCACGGCCCGCGCGGTTGCGCTCGCGGCGCTTGATGTTTTGCTTGGCGCGCTTTTCAGCGGACGGATGATTGGCCACAGGTTCCTCGCTCACATAAGGCGGTCAATTCACTGGAGAATTCACCGATTTGTTCTGCCCACGCAGGCACCAAAGCGCATGCACGGGGCCGAAAACTTAGCGTGTTTTGCCGCAGGCGTCAAGGTGAACCGGCATCGGCCGCGCCCAGCGTCGGCACGTCGTCGCCGCCATAGGCGTCGTCCGTTGGGGTCGGCGCGGCGGAAACTGCGCACGCGGCGTCGCTGCACGCCAGCGTCTGGCCGGAAAGTGCCGGGCAGGCGGGGTCGCCCGCGCAGGCAAACGTCGCGCATTGCCCGCTCGCGCAAACGCCTGACCCGCATGCGGGCGCGCTCGCACCGGTACACGCGTCCGCGAGGTCGGCGACGATGTCGATCGCTGAGTCCACGCTGCTTTGGCGGCCCGCGTCATCAGTCACGACCAGCCGCAGTGCGTAGTGCCCCGCGCCGTTGAAGGTCCAGGAGAGCGTCGGCAGGGCCTGGTCCACTGCAGGAAATGTCGCGATTTCGAAACGAAATCCCGTGACGCGCGCGCCAGCCGCTCCCGGATCATCTGCCGGCGCCTGAGCTACGGCTGTCGTGCTCGCGTCAAAAACGACCGGCTCGCCGACCCGCGCGGCCGACGGGTGCCAAAAACCGGCGATCGGCGGCGGCAAGGTCGGCGTCGCTGCCTTGGAGCAGCTGCAGGCCAGCACGACCAGCACGACGGGATGCCACAGGTTCTGTTTCACGCGACTCCGATGCCGCCAGCGCGGCCGCAACCAGTCTGTGCGGCGAGCGCGGCCGTGTCAAACCACGTGGCCGACCAGATCGTGCTCGTGCGCCTGGGTGATTTGCACGCGGCGAATCTGGCCGCGGCCCACGTCGCGCGGCGCGTCGTTGATGTACACCACGCCGTCGATCTCCGGCGCCTGACCCGCCGTTCGGCCTTGCAGCAGCAGGTCCGTCTCGTCGCTCAGGCCCTCGATCAGCACGTCCAGCTCCTGACCGACCATCGCCTTCAAAAGCTGTTTGGAAATACCCGCTTGCAGCTTCATCAGCTTGCTGACTCGCGACTTCTTCACCGCCGTCGGCACCTGGTTCTCCAACCGCGCGCTCAAGGTGCCTTCTTCGCGGCTGTAGGCGAAGCAGCCCGCGCGGTGAAACCGCTGTTCCTTCACGAAATCAAGCAGTTGCTGAAAATCCGCTTCGCCTTCGCCGGGATGGCCGACCAGGAACGTCGTCCGCAGGGTCAGCCCCGGAATCCGCCGCCGCATGTTGTCCAGCAGCGCCTCGACCTGCGCCCGCGAAGTCTTGCGCTTCATCGCCGTCAGCACGCGATCGCTGGCGTGCTGCAGCGGCATGTCCAGATATTTCACGCAGTTTTCGGTCTGGCCAATCGCGTCCAGCAGCGCGTCCGAGACGTTGTGCGGATACGCGTACATCAGCCGCACCCAGCGCAGGCCGTCCACCTGGCCCAGCGCGCGGACAAGTTGAGTCAGCGCCTCAGGATTTTGCGTGTCCTCGCCGTAATGCGTCAGGTCCTGTGCCACGAGGTTGATCTCGACCACGCCGCGTTCCACCAATTGGCGCGCTTCCGCCACGCAGTCGGCCACCGTGCGCGATCGCTGCACGCCGCGCAGCTTGGGGATAATGCAAAAACTGCACGCCTGATCGCAGCCTTCCGCGATCTTCAGGTAGGTCGAAAAGCTCTCGGGCGCGATCCAGCGCGGCTCCAGGTGGTCGGCGATGTACTCCGGCCGCGGCTTGCGCACCGTTTGCGGCACCGCGATCCCGCTCTCAAGCCCGAGTCGCAGCGCCAGGTGATCGTACTCGCCGGTGCCCAAAAACACATCCACTTCAGGCAGTTCCGCCGCAAGCTCCTCGGCGTGCCGCTGCGCCAGACAGCCCGCCACGACCAGCCGCGTGCCCGGCCGCAGCGCTTTGACTTCGGCCAGATCGAGGATCGCGCCGACGCTCTCTTTTTTGGAATCTTCAATAAACGCACAGGTATTGACGATCAGCAGATCGGCCTCGCTGGCCTCGCCGGTCAGCTGATAGCCGGCCGCTGCCGCTTGGCCCAGCATGATCTCGCTGTCCACCCGGTTCTTGGGACAGCCGAGCGACACCATGTGCACGCGTTTTTGCAAATCTTGAGTTGTCACGGGGACCTAGAATTCCTCGGCTTCGGTGCCAAACCAGTCGTTGAGCGCATCGGCGTCGGCGCCGTTGACCAGCCCGTCCACGGTCAGATCGTAAAGCTCGTTCCACGCCGTGTCCGGAAAAAAGAAGCTTTTGCCGCTGCCATAGGTATGTACGACGCCGCGGCCCTGGCGGTAGGCCATGTCGATCAGGTCCGAACCGTCGACAAGCCCGCTCAGGTTCACGTCGCCCGGCGTGCCGACCACGAACTTGCGCAGCAGCTGGCGCTGCCAATCGCACTTGACGCGCAAGGGCGCGGACGGCACCGGGAATTCCTGAATCTGCGGCGTATCGGCGACCGCGGACACGGCCATCGCGAGGTCGATGGGCGGGTCGCCGATCGTCTCAATGTGGATCGGCAGGTGAAACCGGTACGGCTTGATCTTCGGATCGCTGGGCTGCACGACGCGCACCCGCACCGTCCACGACCCATCCGCTTGGTGGATCGCGCGCGCGGACACCTGCGCGTGGATCAGCCCCACGCGGCTGAACCACTGCGTGAAAAACCACGTCAAGTCCTGGCCATATGCCGCTTCAACAACTGCCCGTAGCTGCGCCAACGTCGCGTAATCACGGCCGTATTTCACGGTGTAGTCGCCCAGCGCCTGGGTCATCACCGCGTCGCCGACCTCGCGCCGCAGCATGTCCAGCACGACCGAGCCCTTGTGGTAGATGATGTCCACGTATTTCGCCGCGGAATAGACCGCCGCCGAGTTAACCGGCTTGTCGTCGGTGATCGCCACGGTGTATGCGAAGCTCAGGTTATTGGTCAGGATTTGCCCGCGATTGGCGAGCGCGTTCTCCGTGTACCAGCAGCTGGAAAACTCGGCCATGGACTCCGACAGGCAGACGTCCGCCGTGCCCTGCGGCGCGACGAAGTTGCCCCACCACTGGTGAGCAATCTCGTGTGAAAGCAAGGAGTTGGTCTCTTCCCAGCCTTGATTGTCCGGCGCGCCGCCAAACACGCTCTCGATCGCGAAGACGCCCATCAGGAACGACTCGCCGCCGCCGAAATCCGGCGACAGCTGAATCATGTTCAGGTCCGTCCATGGAAATTGCGCCAGATGCGCACCGTAGAACGCCAGGACATCGCTGACGAATTTCGCCATGGTGCTGGCATTGCCGCTGTAGTCGTTCGTCGTGAAGATGCGGATGGGCTGGTTCTGCTGGCTCGCGCCCTGGAACATCTGGTACGCGGCGACGGCAAAAGCGTCATTGTGTTCGCTGCGTTCCGGCTGCTCAAAGTGCCAGAGCTTGCGGCCGTCCGGCAGCGTCTCGACGCCTTTGGGCAGCCCAGTTGCCGCCGCTACGTCGGTAGCCGCCGTCTTGATGTGCAGCGCGCAGGTGAACGGCGTGTGCGCGTTGTTGTACGGCGTCGCGCCGACCGAACCGGCCATCCAGCGGTACGTACCCGCCGTGTTGCACTGCAAAAAGCCCTGAAACCCTTGGCCGCACGCAAGCTTGACCACGCGATGCAGCTGGAGCACAAAATCGCTGTCCGCGGTCGGCACGCTCGGCAACGACACGGTGTACGACGAATTGGCGCTCCCGAGCGGGCCCACCGACGTCGCCAGCGGCACACCGGCGTCGGTCGCCACAGTCCACGACTCCCCCACGTCGCCGTAGAACACCAGCGACGTCACGCCCGCGTCGGTCACGTGCACCGTCAGCAGCGAATCGGTGGTCACCTGGCTGTCCGTCGCGTCCAGATCCACCGTGATGTCCTGGTGCATCACCGTCCACGCCGTGGCACCCAGGTTGGCAAAATCGGCTGCGGCAAGCGCTGCTGCGGCGTCGGTCAGGCCCGGCAGCGGTCGGTGCGCCTGGGCCGCCTCGCGGTCCTGCCACGCGCGCCGGTGGGCAAACGGCGTGCCCGGCAAGGTCGGCATGTCCGCGCCGTCCAGGAACGCCGGCACGCCGGGTTGGGCCAGCGCCGGCAGGTTCAGGAAAATGCTAGCGAAAATAAGAAGTTGCATCCTGTTCACGGCGCACCTCCCTGCTGCACCCAGCTGATCTGCAGCTGACCCCAGTCCGTCGGCACGTCGGTGTAGGCGCCATTGCGCACGACCAGCGTGTTCGGGTCAAAAGCCAAGGAAGTCGGGGTCTTTTGCAGCACGTTGAAGTCGAGCACCAGCCACACTTCTCGCGTCACCTTTGCGCCGGTCGGGGTGTCAAACGGCGTCGGCACGTTGGAGAACCGCGCGCCTCCCATGAGGATTCTGCCGGTCGGCGACTCCTTGGCGACTGTGCGCGGCTTGTAATCGGTCAGGTTGTTGTCGGCGCCGACAGGCACGCCGTTGGCCTGCTGCGCGGTCAGCTGCAACACCGCGGGATCATAGTGCAAGTGCCCGGCGATGCCGAACAGGTCGGCAAAGTTGTTGATGGCGATCTCCACATGCACGTGCGCGCCGTCGGGCGAACTGCCGGCGATCGTCACGGCGCCCGTCGTCGCAGTCCCGCCCACGGCCAAAAAGACCGGTGTCAGGCCCTGCTGAGCGACCTGCGCGTCGCCGTTTATCCCCGCCTGCGCCGCGTCGGCGGTCGACTGGATCGGCGCGTCGTCACCACAGGCTGGCAGCGCGAGCGCAGCCAGAAAGATCGCGAAAATAGCGTGGAATTGCACGAAGGACCTCGCGTGCGGACCGGCCGCCGGGACACCGACCAGCGCGCCCGAAGCCAGCAACCTAGCGGAGAACGCGGGGGCCCGCAATCCGCGACGCGCTGACAAGGCGATTGAACCTTTTGCCGACTCGCGGTAACTGAACGTGTGGAGTTGGAGCGGGTCACCCGGCGCACGGTGCGCCGAAGACCGCGAGAACCGAGGGGCTGCGGATGGCAACAGTACCGGAACGCGACGAGCGGCTGGAATCCGACGCCCAGGATCAGGCGCTGGTGCTGGCCTACCAGCGCGGCAACGGCCATGCGCTGAGCGACCTGTACCGGCGGCACGCCCGGCGTGTTGAGTCGGTCGCGCGCAACCTGTTGGGCGCGTCGAGCGAGCTGGAGGACGTCGTCCAGGACGTTTTCATCGAGCTGCAGCGGGCGCTGTACCGCTTCCGCGGCGACTCGCGGTTCACGACCTGGCTGCACCGCATCACCGTCAACGTCGCGTTACAATACCTGCGCCGCGGACGCCGCAAAGGCTGGCTGCGCTGGGTGGGTCTGGACACGGTGATGGAGTCGCAAAGTCGCTCCACGCAAACGGAATCGCGGATTGAGGCGCGCGAAACCTGCCGCGCGCTCTATGACGTGCTGGGCAACATTTCTGAGAAGAAATATGTGGTCTTTGCGCTCTACGAGCTGGAAGGCATGTCCCTGGAAGAGATCGCGTCGACGCTTGACATTGGCGTCAATACCGTGAAATCACGGCTATTTCATGCGAGACAGGAAGTTTTTGAAGCCGCGCGGGACAAGGGCGTTTTGCCCAGCCATGCGCTACAGGTGATCAAATGAGTACGACGAACCAAAGCCCGTGTCCGGATTGCGCCGTGTGGCTCGATCTGCTGGATCCGCGCCACCGCGAGACGCCGGCGGACGCTGCACTGCACGCCCACCTCACGAGTTGCGCTGCTTGCCGCGCGCTGGCCGACGACGTGCCGCGCTATCAGGCGCTGCTGCTGCGCGGACGCGCGCCGGGGCTGACGCCGGAGCAGCGCCAGAGCCTCGACGAGCGCGTGCACCTGCTCTCGGGTCGCTGGCAAAAGCCGCCGCGCGTGTCGCCGGGCTTTGTCTGGGGTCTGGCGCTGGCGTCGGCGGCGGCGCTTGTGTTCACTGTCGCCAAGCCGTTTCTGGAGAAGTCACACCAGAATCAGGTGGCATTTCAGCAGCTTGTGGTCGACGCGACGGCGCCGTCGGTGGACAATCCGGGCCCGGGTGCGGTGACGAGTCTGGTGGAAGGCGACGTGGAAGTGGCGGCGCAGGACGGGCGTTGGCGCAAGCTGGCGGGCGGCGACACGATTCGCTTTGGACATCGGCTGCGGACGCTGGCGACCGCGCGGCAGGCGGGGCGCGTCGTGGTGCCGGGGCGCTTTGAGCTGCAGCTGGCGCCGAACACGGAGCTGGATGTCCTGGCGATGGCGGACCGCGACGCGTTCTTGCGGCTGCGCCACGGCGAGGTCGAGTGTCAGGTGCAAAAACTCAAGGCCGGCCAGCGGTATGGCGTGATGTTCGCGGGCTTTCGCGCGTCGGTGGTCGGCACGCGGTTCGTGATTCGCCATGACGCCAACGACTCCGGCGTGGCCGTGCAGGTGACCGAAGGCGCGGTGCGCGTGGACCAGGCGGACGACCCGTATGCCGCGCCGGGCGACACGCTCACGATGGTGCGGGCCGGCAACCGCTGGCAATACGCCGGTGGCCGCATGGCGCTGGAGCCGATTCCCGCAGCGGTCCGGACGGCGCCGGTCGCGCCAGTCGTGGCACCCACGGCTCCAGCAATTCCAGCGGTTGTCGCTCCGGCTGCGGAGCCCGTTGCGCCGCCAGCGGTTGCCGCGCACGTCCAAGCGCGG
Organism: uncultured Myxococcales bacterium; assembly: GCA_903929795.1. Classification (GTDB taxonomy): domain Bacteria; phylum Myxococcota_A; class UBA9042; order UBA9042; family UBA9042; genus CAIYBN01. Next base: position 80,190 of record CAIYWC010000113.1, read on the forward strand.
GCGGGCGATCGCCCAGCGGCCTCGGTGGCAGTGCCCGCCGCCGCGCCGAAATTTGCGTTTCCCGCGGCGACGGCGCTCCAGCCGCACGCGATCGTCATCGAAGTGCCGCCGCAGCAGATGCCGCCGCCAGAGCAGATGCCCGTTCAGCCGTCTTCGTCGCCGCACGCTGAGGCGCCGCCGATGGACCGGTAGTCGAGAATCCACACCCGGGTTCTACTGCGGTAGATCGCGGTAAGTTCAGCTACTTGACGCGCAAGTACATCCACAGACCCAGGCCGACGCCGCCGGCAAAGCCGAGCAGGTGGTCGGTCTGGTGGATGACCAGCGGCGCGAGCGCGATGATGACGCCCGCGACCCGTTGTGCCGTCTCGCCGCGCTTTTGACCCTGCCAAAATACCGCCAGCCCAGCGAGCAGCGTCGCGACGGCCGCAGCCAGGCGCAGGGGGTCCTCGAAAAGCTGAGTCATTTCGCGAGCCAGTCTTGCACGGCGTAGCGTTCCATGCCGCCGGTGCGCGCCCGCTGCATCGCTTCCACGGCCGCTTCCGCCGCCGATAGCGTCGTCATGCATGGCACACCGTGCGCCGAGGCCGCGACGCGGATCGCCTTGTCGTCAAAGAAGCTCACGTCGCCAAACGGCGTGTTGATGACCATCTGGATCGCGCCGTCGCGGATCAGGTCCGCCACGTTCGGCCGGCCCTGGTTGACCTTGAACACGAGCTGCGCCGGCAGCCCGGCGTCAAACAGCGCCAGCGCCGTGCCGCGCGTGCCGATCAGGCCAAAACCCAAGGCGTGAAGCGAGCGCGCGACGTCGATGACGTGCGCCTTGTCGCGATCGTTGACCGAGATGAACACGCAGCCGTGGGTCGGCAGGTTGATGCCGGCGCCCTGCAGCGCCTTCAGGAAGGCCTCGCCCGGCGTCTCACCCACGCCCATGACCTCACCGGTCGAGCGCATCTCCGGGCCGAGCAGCACGTCGACGCCGGGGAATTTCTTGAACGGAAACACCGGCGCCTTGGCAAACCAGTGTTTGGGCTGCGGGTCATCGGTCAGCCCGATGTCCGCCAGCGTCTGGCCGAGCATCAGCAGCGTCGCCTGCTGCGCCAGCGGCAGCCCCATCGCTTTGGCCAGGAACGGCACCGTCCGGCTGGCGCGCGGGTTCACTTCCAGCACGTACAGCTGGCCATTTTGCTCAGCAAACTGCACGTTCATCAGCCCGCGCACGCCGATGGCTTTGCCCAGCCGGCGCGTGACGTCCTTCATTTCCTGCAGGATGTGCGCCTTCACCTTGAACGGCGGCAGCAGCGCTGTCGAGTCGCCCGAGTGCACGCCTGCCTCCTCGACATGCTCCAAAATCCCAGCGATGACCGTATGTTCGCCGTCACACAGCGCGTCGACGTCGTATTCGAATGCGTCTTCCAGATAGCGGTCGATCAGCACCGGCCGGTCAGACGTCGCCTCGGTCGCCACGCGCAGCCACTCGGTCAGCGCCTCGGGCTTGTAGACAATCCGCATCGACTGGCCACCGAGCACGTAGCTCGGCCGCACCAGCACTGGATAGCCAATTCGATCAGCGACTTGCAGCGCCTCTTCGGCCGAGCGTGCCATGCCCGCTTCCGGCTGGCGAATGCCGAGCTTGTCCATCAGCGCGCCAAAGCGCTCGCGGTCCTCGGCGAGATCGATCGCGTTTGGCGACGTCCCCAGGATCCGCACGCCCGCCTGCTCCAGCCCGTGCGCGAGCTTGAGCGGCGTCTGGCCGCCCAGCTGCACGATCGCGCCAATCGGCTGCTCCAGCCGCGCGACCTCAAGCACATGCTCCAGCGTAACCGGCTCAAAATACAGGCGATCCGCGGTGTCGTAGTCGGTCGAAACCGTCTCCGGATTGCAGTTCACGAGGATCGTCTCGTAGCCCGCTTCCTTCAACGCATACACCGCGTGGCAGCACGAATAGTCGAATTCGATGCCCTGGCCGATGCGGTTTGGCCCCGAGCCCAGGATCATGACTTTCTTGCGGTCGGTCGGCCGGGCTTCGCACGCGGACTCGTAGCTCGAGTAGAGGTACGGCGTGTGCGATTCGAATTCGCCGGCGCAGGTGTCCACGCGCAGGAACGACGCCACAATGCCCTTGCCGTGGCGGTCCTTGCGGACGTCCGCCTCGCCGCGGTGCAGCAGCCGGCCCAGCTCGGCGTCGGTCAGGCCCTCGCGCTTGTAGCGCAGCCAGTCGTGCGCGCTCACGGCCAGGTGCGTCCCCGCGGGCACGCGCGCGGCGATCTCCGCCTCCATCTTGGCCATGATCGTGAATTGCTGCAGGAACCACGGGTCGATGCGCGACAAATCGAACACTTCCGGCAGGCTCCGGCCCTCGCGCACCGCGGCCAGCACGGCGTAGATCCGCTGCGGCGTCGGCGTACTCAAGTCCGTGTCCAGCCACTGTTTGTCGGGCGGCGGCAGCTTGGTCTCCAGCGACGCCAGGCCTTTGCGCAGCGCCTCGCGAAACGTCCGGCCGATTGCCATGACCTCGCCGACCGACTTCATCTGCGGCCCCAGGCTGTCTTTCGCGCCCGGGAACTTGGCGAAATCAAAGCGCGGAATCTTCACAACCACGTAATCGATCGACGGCTCAAAGCACGCCGGCGTGGTCCGCGTGATGTCGTTGGGGATCTGGTCCAGCGTGTAGCCCAGCGCCAGCTTGGCGGCGATCTTGGCGATCGGAAAGCCCGTGGCCTTGGACGCCAGCGCAGAGCTGCGGCTGACCCGCGGATTCATTTCAATAATCGCCAGTTGGCCATCGACCGGGTTGACCGCGAACTGGATGTTCGACCCGCCCGTCTCCACGCCGACCTTGCGGATAATCAGCAGCGCCGCGTTGCGCATGATCTGGTATTCGCGGTCCGTCAACGTCTGCGCGGGCGCAACCGTAATGGAATCGCCGGTGTGCACGCCCATCGGGTCGAGATTCTCAATGCTGCAGATGATGACCACGTTGTCCGCGCGGTCGCGCATCACTTCCAGCTCGTACTCTTTCCACCCGGCGATCGACTGCTCCACCAGGATCTGGTTGGTCGGGCTCTCGTCCAGGCCTTTTTCCAGCGCCGCGCGGAATTCCTCCGGCGTGTACGCCATTCCGCCGCCCGTGCCGCCCAGCGTGAACGACGGCCTGATAATCGCCGGTAGCCCCACGCGCTCCAGCGCCTCGGCCGTCTGCTCCAGCGACGTCACGATGATGGAACGCGGCGTCATCAGGCCGATCTCGGCCATCGCCTGGGCGAACCGCTGCCGGTCCTCCGCCAGCTCGATCGCGTCCACGCTCGCGCCGATCAGCTTGCAGCCGTATTTCGCCAGCACGCCGGCCTTGTGCAGCGCCAGGCCCAGGTTCAGCCCGGTCTGGCCGCCGACGGTCGGCAGCACGCTGTCGGGCCGCTCCTTGGCGATGATGTCGGTCAGCGCCTCGACGGTCAGCGGCTCGATGTAGGTGCGGTCCGCGACCGACGGATCCGTCATAATTGTCGCGGGGTTGGAGTTGACGAGGATGACGATCGCGCCTTCTGAACGCAGCGCGCGGCAGGCCTGGGTGCCGGAATAGTCGAACTCGCACGCTTGGCCGATGACGATCGGCCCGGAGCCGATGACGAGGATTTTGCGGCCTTGACCTTTCATGACTTGAGTCCTGGGTGAAGGGGCCGGTCCATCAACTCAGCAAAACGTTTGAACAAATGGTGGCTGTCGTGCGGCCCGGGCGACGCTTCCGGATGAAATTGCACCGAGAACGCCGGCCAGCGCTTGTGGCGCAAGCCCTCGACCGTGTCGTCGTTCAGGTTGGTGTGCGTGACCACGACCTCGCGGCCGTTCAGCGACGACGCAGCGACGGCAAATCCATGATTTTGTGCGGTAATTTCCACACGCCCGGTGTCCAAGTCGCGCACGGGATGATTGCCGCCACGGTGGCCAAAGCCCAGCTTGTACGTCTTGCCGCCGCACGCGATGCCCAGCAGCTGGTGGCCCAAGCAGATGCCGAATATCGGCACTTTTCCGAGTAAATAGCGAATTGTTTCAACCGCATACGTGACAGGCTCCGGATCGCCCGGGCCGTTGGACAACAGCAGCCCATCGGGCCGCAGCGCCAGGATCTCAATCGCTGTCGTCGTCGCCGGCACCACGGTCACGCGGCAGCCCAGCGCCACAAGCTGGTGCACGATGTTGAGCTTGATGCCAAAATCCATCGCCACGACGTGCTTTTTGGCGTCGTCAGGGCCCAGCGTCCACGCGCGCTTGCACGTGACGCGGCTCGCCAGATCCAGTCCGGCCATCGACGGGTGGCCCTGCGCTTCCTCGACCAGCAGCGCTATCCGCGCATCGTCGACGCCCTCGCCAAGCTTGCCAGCGATCGGCAGGTCGTCGCCGTCGTCAAAGGGCCGAATTACGCCGCGCAGCGCGCCAACATCGCGAATCAACAGGACTAAACGCCGCGTATCGACACCGCAAAGCGCGGGAACATTGGCCGCCGCGAGGTAGTCGCCCAGCGAGCGATCCGAGCGCCAGTTCGACGGGACAGGGTGGTAATCGCGGCAAATGAGGCCGGCGGCGCGCAGGCCGGATGACTCGGAATCCTCTGGATTTACGCCATAATTGCCGATGTGCGGATACGTCAGCGTGACGATCTGGCCCTCGTAGCTCGGATCCGTCAGGATTTCCTGATAGCCGGTCAAGGACGTGTTGAACACGACTTCGCCGGCGCCGCTCGCGCTCAAGGCGCTGAATTCTCCGCCAAATCGCTTGCCGCGAAAGAAATGGCCGTCCTCAAGTACCAGGATGCCGTCCATCGCGACTCCAACTCCCCCGAATTGGCTGGGGCGGCAGGACGGTAGGGGACCGCCGCGGCAGGGTCAAGGGCTGCGGAGTGAACGTTTGGTGAACCCGGCGCCAGCGTGGTACAAGTTGCGGTTCCCGCCTGTCAGACCGGAAGACGCCGATGCTCACCACCGCCCCCTCCAACGTCCTTGTCACCGGCGCCGCCGGCTACATCGGCACCACTTTGCTGCGGCGACTGCTCGCCGACGGCGCCCGCGTGATCGCGCTCGACCACCTGGAGCGCGGCCACGCCGACCAGCTGCCGCGCGAAGTGCCGCTCATCGTGGGCGACGTCCGCGACCCGGACGCCGTCCGCCAGGCGCTGCGGCTGTTTGACCGGCCGCCTGACGCGTGCATCCACCTGGCCGGGCTGATCCAGGTCGGGGAATCGACCCTGTTTCCGCAGATGTACCGTGACGTGAACGCCGTGGGCACCCAGGTCGTCGCGGACTTGTGCCTGGAAGCCGGCGTGCCGGCGCTGGTCATGGCGTCATCCGCGGCGGTGCTGCGGCCGCTGGCGGGCATCGCGGATCGCCTGGACGAGGATGCGCCCGTTGGCCCGGAAAGTCCTTATGGTTCCAGCAAGTTGAGCGGCGAGCACACGCTGCGCGCAGCCGCCGAGCTGGGGCGGATGTCGACGGTCGCGCTGCGGCTGTTCAACGTGGCGGGCGCGGCGTACGGCCTGGCGGAGCGCCACGATCCGGAGACGCATCTGATTCCGCTGGCGCTGCGGGCGGCCGCGGGCGAATTGCCGCCGCTGCACATGTTTGGCGACGATTTTCCCACGCCGGATGGCACGTGCCTGCGCGACTACGTGCACGTGCGCGACGTCGTCGAGGCGTTTGTCCGCGCGGCGCGGTTGGCGATGCAGCAAACCGCGAGCGGCGCCTGTGAATTCCAGGTCTTTCACGTCGGGACCGGCCATGGATACAGCGTGCTGGAGGTCATCCGCGCGTGCGAGCAGGTGCTGGGCAAGCCGGTGCCGCGCGCGATGCACGGGCGGCGGCCGGGCGACGTGGCGGCGCTTGTGGCGAATCCGGACAAGCTCGCGTCCGTGCTGGGAATTCACCCGGATCTCGATCTGCTGCGGGTGGTGCGCGATGCGGCGCAGGCCTTGGGCCTGCTCGACGGCTGAGCGCCGCTACCACGGCAGCTTGGGCATCGAGCCGAGGATCCACCGCGCCCGCGACTCCACGTACGGCGTCTTCGGCGTCCACAGCCGCGGCGACGGCAGCAGCGCCAGGAGGTGCGCCGACTCCGCCGGCTTCAGATCCGTCGCCGACTTGTGGTACCAATGCTGCGCGCCGGCCTCGATGCCAAAAGTCATCGGCCCCATTTCCGCAACATTCACGTAGACTTCCAGAATCCGCCGCTTGGGCACCAGCAGCTCCAGCCAGATCGTGTACCAGGCCTCCAAGCCCTTGCGCACCCACGATCGGTGCTGCCACAAGAACGCGTTGCGCGCGACTTGCTGGGAAATGGTGCTGCCGCCGATCAGCTTGCCTTTCTCGTGGCCGTTGTACGCGCGCCAGGCGCGGCGGATCGCCGGCATGTCAAAACCATGGTGGGAAAAGAACTTGCGGTCCTCGCTGGCGATCGCCGACGTCAGGACCGACCGCGGCAGCTCGCCCAGCGGCACGAACTGGTACGCCGGCCACTGCCATTCGCCCGTCGCCCAAGCGTTCTCGATGGCCCGCGCCAGCATGGTCTCGGTCAGCGGCGGATCGATGACGTTGAGCAGCGCGCACTGGCACGCCGGCACGCCGCACGCCAACGCGAGAAACACGAGCAGTTTCACCCAAAGTCGGCTGAGCGCGGGGCGCTTGCGGGCCCAAACCTGCTGTGGCTGATCCGTCACGCGCGGTCACCGCGCCTGGGGACGCAGGGCAGCCTGCAGGACGCGCCGGGCACGCTGACCGGTCATCGCCTCTTCCGGTTTTTGCAGCGCCAAAGCGGCGATCGCGCGCGCCTGGGCCCGATCGCCATGCGCCAGCAGGAATTCCGCGTAGCGCACCAGCGGCAAGGAGATGCCCGCCTCGGGATCGCGCGGCCCCGCGGCCACGGACGCCAGCGCCCGCAGCTGGGCGTCGAGCGCACCGGCTGAATCGCCCAGCGCCCACCGCAGGCTCGCCACCGTGTCCAGCGTCGCGTACGCCGCGTCCCCGCCTGTCTGCAGCGCGGCCTGGGACGCCAGCTGCAGCGACGCCTCGCGCGGCGCGCCCGCCAGAAACTGGGCATACGCCAGATTGTTGCGCTCGCTGCGCGCGCCGGGATCGCGCTGCCACACGCGCTGCTCCAGCGCCACGCCCAAATCGCCCAGACCCAGCGCCGCCAATTCGTCCAGCTGCACCACGATGAGCGACTCGCGCTCCGGCACCGGCAGCGCAGCCAGCCACTGGCGCAGCAGCGCGCGCAGGTGGTCCAGCTCCGGCGGCGCCAGCGCCCACATGCGACCCGCCGCCGCGATGAGGAATTGCCCCTGCGTCTGGTGCTGCGCGCCGGAGAGTCGCTGAAAAAAATCAGTTGTTTCAGTGGGATCGCCGCCAAGCGCCAGCGCCGCCGCGACGTCGGCCAGTTCATCGGCGCGCAGGGAATCCGCGGAACGGCCGCGCAGGCAATCGGCCAGCTTGCCGGTCCGCTCCAGCCAGAGGCGCGGGCACGCCTGCACCCCCGCGGGCGCACCGAGCGCAGTCGCCTGTTGCAGCGCGGTGCGAGCCAGATCGCGCTCGGCAAAATCCTCAGCGGCTTCAAGCAGTTGCTGCCACACGCGCCACGGTTCCTGGTCCGCCCGTGCGCGCAGCCTGGTCCAGCGCAGCGCCTGGGCCGGATCTGCCGCCACCGCGATCTGCAGCAAGGCCTCCGCAGTTTCCTCGTTGAATTCTGCAGGGTTGGATCGCAGCTGCTGCAGCGCTTCCGGCCGGAACGCCCGCGCCAACGCCAGCACGCCGGGTGCGTCGCGCTGAACCGGCGACACCGCGTCGGCCAGCGGCAGCGGCTGCATCCCCGGCTCGGTGTCGTGGATCGCCTGCGCCAGCAGCCCCGCCGCCTGCACCCGCCCGGCCCGCAGCAGCGCCGCAACCGCTTCGTCGCCCGTCTCCAAGGCCGCCCGTTGCCCGCGGATCGCGCGCTGCCACTGCGCCGCCAGCACTGCGTCATCCGGCACCGCCAGCGCCACCAGCGCGCGGCGCTTCTGGGTCGGCGTGTTCGCGTGCAGCTGCGCCGGCTGGGCGACGTCTTGCGGCAGCGGAAACAGCGCGAACGCGAGCGGCAGCTGCCCCTGGCGCACGAGGTCCTGCGCAACCGCGGACTGCGTGTCGACACCGCGGTCGCGCGCCAGCCAACCGCGCAACTTCGGCAGCGGGTCGCCCTGCGCAACCAGGCTCACGGCCGTCGCCGCCACGGCCTTGACCGCGTCCGCCAGCTGGCCGTCCGCCACGCTCAGCGGCGCGCGGCCGAGCACCGCGATCGCATCGCCGGTCCGGCCCCGCGACGTCCATTGCAGCGCCAGCTCCATCCGCAGCGCCGGCAGCGCGGGAGCCAGCGCCCGCAGCGCAGCCCGCACATTTGGCGCATCCGGCGGCGGCAGCGGTCCCGACGCGACCTCGTGCACCGGCGCGCCGGGACCGCCCGTCAGCGGCGCTTGGATCTGCGCAGAATCCGTATTGTTTTCTGGAGCATCCGCGGTCTGGCTGGCCAGAACCGCCGCCGAAAACGCCAGGAACCACGGCTCCGTCCGCAGCGCGTCGCCCTGCTCCAACAGCCACGTGAGCAGCAGCGGCCCGCCGCCATCGCGCAGCAGCCGCTCGCACGGGCGCTGCCAGTCCGCCTCCTTCAGCTCCGTGAGCACCTGGGCCGCCACGCGCAATTCGGCAATCGCAGCAGGCACATCGCCGCGCAGCAGCTGCACGTGGAAGAGCCGCGCGCGCAGCGACGACGAATCCGGCGCCATCGCGAGCAGATCCGTCAGCCAGGACGCCAACATCGTGTATTCATGGGACTCGGTCAAGCCTGCGAGCACGCACTGCAGCTCCAGCGCCACTTCATCGCCGTCGCCCTCGCGCGTTTGGGCGACGCCCATGCGCAAGTAGTCGCGCAGGCGCGTGTCCAGCAGCGCCGCCGACATCGATTTTCGCCATAATTCCATGGCCTTGCCGTGATTTCCTGCTTCGTGCTCAAAAGTCGCGAGCATGCACGTCCGCAGCGGGTGATCGCCCGGATTCGCCAGCGTCGCCACCGCGCGCGCCGGCTCAGCCAGCCCCGCGCGCGCCAGCTCCACCGCCGCCTCCATCGCCGCGCGTTGCCCATCCAGCGCCCGGCCGACATAGAACCGCGTCAAAGATAGCGCCTCCGCATCCGAGGTCGGATCGCGCCGCTCCGCCAGCGCCAGCCGCAGCGTCTGGGGTCTCTCCTGCGGCGCGCTGGTCGGGTCTGCCGACGCCAGCACGTCCTCCGCCACTTCCCGCGCCAGCCGCCGGTCGCCCACCGCCAGCAGCCACTGCGGCACCTGCGCCGACTGCGCCGACCGCTTCGCCCGCAGCCGCCGCACGCCCGCAGCCACCGCGTCGCGCAGCCCCAGCTTGGCGGCCAGGTTCATCCGCACGCGCTCCGTGTCGCGATCCGCGTCCGCCACGGTCGCCAGCGCGTCGTACACAAGCTGCACTTGCCCCGTCTTGACGGCCAGCGCCTGCAGTTGGTCCAGGATCTCCGGGCCAGGACCGGCGCGAAACAGCGCCAGGACGTCCTCGGCCACGCCGGCTGTCTGGCCTTGCCGCAGCCGATTGGCCACCAGCCGGTAGCGGGGCATCGGGTTGTCCGGCTCGATGTGCGTGGCGCCCGCCCAAAATGGCGTCGCTACAGCGAATTCGCCAAATTCTTCCAGCATATCCGCCGCGCGCTGGTGCAGCAGGCTGGCGCGACCGCGCATGGCGAGCGTCGCGCGGTTCAGCACGTCCGACGCCTCCGCCACCCGGCCCAGCTGCAAGAGCGCGTGCGCCCACTGGCTCAGACCGTCGGGCGCCATCCCGCGCATCTTTTCGGCGGCGTCAAACGTCGCGGCCGCCCGCTCGTTGAAGCCGAAATTCGCCAGCTCGCGGCCCAGCCCTTCGACGCGCACCGGGTCCGGCTGCGCCGCTTTGCTCGACTGGATGACAAGCTCCATCCACTCCGGGCGCTCATGGCGCCGCGCGCAGTCGAGCCCGCGCTGCACGCCGGTCCGCCAGGAATAGAGGTCGTCGCGCTCCGCCAACATCCGCGGCACCGCCAGCAGGACGACCTCGCACAGCCCGTGCTCCCAAGCCAGGTCCACCGCTGGGCGGATCTGCCGCGCCGGCAGGTCCGGCCGCAGCACAAGCGCCTTCAGCTTGGCCTCGGCGTCGTCGACGCTGTCCAGCGCCAGCAGCGCGTTCGCCTCGGCGATCAGCCACGGCAGCTCCTGCACCGGCTCCAGCGGCGTGCGCTTGGCCAGCAGCTCCAGCGTCAGGTCCGCCGCCCCGCCCGCCGTCAGCGTCGTGAGCAGCGCGATCGACAGCTCCGGCGCCTGACCGTTGCGCAGCGCGTGCTCCGCCCAAACGCGACCGAGATAGGCAAAAGGTCCGCGAATCAGCGCGTTGACCACTTTCCACGCCGCCGCCGGCGTGCTCGCTTCCACCACGCCGCTGTCGCGCAGCCAGCGCGCCAGCACGGGACTCGGCCGGTTGCCCAGCTCGTTGAGCACGCGCTCGTCGCCCAGCACCTGCCCCGCCGCGGCCGCGTTCGCCCGCGCTTTTGCGTCCAGCGCGGCAAAACCGTCCGCGTCGTCGTCGCGCAGCACTTTGAGCGCCAGCTCGCGCAGCATCCACGGCGCGGCCACCTGCGCGTCGGCAAATATCCGCAGCACGGCAAAGTACGCGTCCGCCCAGCGCGGCTGCAGGTTCTCCAGCTGCCGGGCGAGCTGCTCGCGGGCGCGCGCTGGCGGCGGCGGCCACTCATCGGTCAGCGGCGTCGCAGCCGGCACCTCGCGGGTCAACGCCGACGCGTATTGCGCCACCCGCAACGCCAGTTCGCGCGGGCTGACCTTGAGTGGCGCGCCCAGCGCATCCAGCGCGCGCATCCGCAGCGCCGGCAGCTGGCCCAGGCCGGGCTGGTTCATCGCGGTCGCCAGCAGCGGCTCCGGAGAATCGCCTGTTTTTTTCATAAGCTGCGCCGCCACCAGCGCCATTTCCGAGCGATCCGCGGCCTTTTGCAGCGCCAGCGTCCGCAGCGCCACCGCGTTGGCCAACTGCCCGGTCTGCCGCAGGATTTCCGATTGCAGCAGCTGGGTCCACGCGTCGTCAGGCGCCAGCGCGGCGACCAGCGGCTGGGCCAGCGCGGGCTTTTTGGCCGCCAGCAGCGCGCGCGCCAGGATCAGCTGCCCCCGCGGCGTCTGGAAATGCTGCGCCTGCGCCGTCGCGAGCGCGTGCAGCCCGTCCGCGTCGTCCGCCCGGAGCAGCGCCATCGCCAGCGCCTGCCAGTGCGCCTCCTGTGCGTCCGGCCGCTGCGCTGCAAGCTGGGCCAGCCGCGCGGCGGTAAACCGGTCGATCGGCTCGGTCTGCGCCAGCTCCAGCAGCTGATCCGCGGTGAACGCCTGCTTGTCGACCGCCTGCAGCCAGGCGTTGCGGGCATCGGGCGGCGGCACTTTGCGATCGGGCAGCAGCCAGGCCGCCCAGAGCGCAAGATCCGACGGCTGGTGAAGGTGCGCAAAATCCAGCACTTGCCTGGCCTCAGCGAGGAGTGCGCCGTCCGCGAGGTGCTGCGCCAGCGCGATGAGCCACGGCGCGCGGTTCAGCGCCGGCGCGGCGGCAAATGCCAGCGCGGGCAGCTCGGGCGGATGCCACGCCTGCAGCACGGACGCGGTCAGCTGGCACACAACGGCGTCGCGGCAACCATCCACCTGCAGCGGCGCCAGCACGTGCCACGCCGCGGCCCACGCCTTGCGCCCCGCATGCCAGCGCGCGTGGTCGAGCAGCAGGCGCGCATCCGCGGGCACGTCCAGGCGCACGCGCCCGAGCCACGCGTTCTCCAACCCTTCAGCCTCGGCAGCCCGACCGGCCAGCCACAGCGCGCGCACTTCCGCCACCTGCAGCGCCAAGCTGTGTGGCGCCGGAACCCGCTGGGCCAGCGCCAGCACCGCCGCGAAGCCGCCCTGACGCTCCAGCGCCGGAATCTGCGTCAAAACTTGCTGATTTTGCAGCGGATTTTGAATCTGGACGGGCGCAACCGACGCGGCACTGCACGCCGTCAGCATCAGACCGAGCAGCTTTGTCGCGCGCGAACGTCTCACCCGCTCTCCAACCCGCTGCCAGTGCCGGGCATTCCTTGTCCGATTCGCCGACGGCGTTGTCAATCAGTCGGCGTGGTTCACATACTGCCAGTGCTCGCCGCGAAAATTCGTGACGTGCACCGTCGCGCGGTCGATTTGCTCCACGAAATCAGGCCATAGCGGCACCTTGCCGCCGCCTTCCAGGTCGATGACGTACTTGGGAACCGCCATGCCGGACGTGTGGCCAATCAGCTGGCGCATGAGCTCCAGGCCGGCGTCAACCGACGTGCGCAGGTGCGCGGAGCCGCGAATCGGGTCGCAGTGAAACAGGTAGTAGGGCCGCACGCGCGCCGATAGCAGGGCGTAAAACGTCTCCTGCAGCACCGGCATCGCGTCGTTCACGCCGCGCAACAGCACCGTCTGGCCGCCCAGCGAGATGCCGCCGTCGGCCAGCAGCGCCAGCGCGTCGCGGACCGGCGCGGACAGCTCGGCAAAGTGGTTGCAATGCACGTTCACAAACAGCGGGATGCGCCGCGGCCGCAGCGCGTGGACAAGCTCCGCGTCAATGCGCTGCGGCAGGAAGACCGGCACGCGCGTGCCCAGCCGGATGAAGCGCAAGTGCGGGATCGCCGCCAGCCGGTCGAGAATCGCCGCGAGCTTGGGCGTCGCCAGCAGCAGCGGATCGCCACCGGAGATGAGCACGTCGCGGATCGCCGGCGTCCGGGCGATGTAGTCGATGCCCGCGTCCAGCTCCGCCGAGCCCAGCGACTCCGCGCCCGCGGCCACCCAGCGAGCGCGCGTGCAATAGCGGCAATACGTCGCACAGGTATCCGTGACCAAAAACAGCACACGATCCGGGTACTTGTGAACAATTCCCGGCGCCGCGCGGTGGCGGTCTTCGCCCAGCGGATCGGCGCGCTCAAAGCTGCGGACGATGGCCTCGGCCACTTCCGGCAGCACCTGACGCGTCAGCGGGCAGGTCGGGTCGAAAGGCCGGCAGAGAGAGGCGAAGAACGGCGTGACCGCGACTTCAAAGCCGTGGCCGGCATCGAGAAAATGCCGCAATTCTGGCGTGATCACAAAGTGTTGCGCGAGCTCGTCGGCCGTGCGCAGGCGGTGACGCAGCTGCCAGCGCCAATCTTGCCAATCGGCGGCCGCCACATCGCGCCACGGCCCCGGAATCACGGACGTTCCCGGAAGATCCATAGGTGAGACAGACTTCGGCCTCGCAGCGCGACGAAAATGAAAATGGTGCCCCGTAGGAGAATTGAACTCCTGTTTCAGCCTTGAGAGGGCCGCGTCCTGACCGCTAGACGAACGGGGCGGTTTGGAGAACCAGGGACAAGTGGGCTTTTTGCAAAGACACTTGCGGTTACCAGGACTGGTTCGGGGACTAGGATTCGAACCTAGATGAGCAGATTCAGAGTCTGCGGTCCTGCCATTAGACGATCCCCGAAACGTTTGGGAATACCCCAAATCTCCTGCTGACTTGGCGGCAGCGAGCTGCCAAAACCTCATCAACTTGTGCCAGGCTCTGAACCTGACGATCGCGACAGCGCACGGCTGCAGCAGCGGGCGGGCAGTGTAGCTGCGTGACGGCGAAGCGTCAAGCTGTTGCCGCCGTCAATCTGCCGGATGGGCGGTGAACCACGTCGCGAGCGCGTTGCGCGCAAGGTCCGGCGCCTTGGCCTTCCACTGCATGCCGTTGACCGCCAAGACGGCAATGGCGACGCGGGGTTGCTCCACCGGAGCCATGCCAACGAACCAGGAAATGTGGCGAAACACCGCCGGGTCGTCGCCGTTGAGCGAACCCGTTTTGCCGCCGATCTCCACGTTGCGCAGCGCCCTGGGACGCACGCCAAAGGCCCGCCGTCCAGTACCCTGCACGACCGTCTCGCGCATCATCCGCCGGAGCATCCGCGCCTGATCGGCCGGCAGCCACTGGCCCAGCGGCGTCGGCGCGCGCGCCACGCCCGGGAGCTGGGCATCGCCGTCGACAAGGTACGGCCGCATTGCAACGCCGTCGTTGGCGATTGCCGCGGCCAGCAGCGCGCCGTGCAGCGGGCTCAGCTTGGAGCCGATGAAGCCAGGCGCCGTCTTTGCGCGCTCAAAATCCGTCACGCCATCCACCATCGGCGACGCGCCCAGCTGGAGATCCGCCGGCTGCGGGTGGTTAAAACCGAGCCGCTCCGCCATCGTCCGCAGCGCGCCCGGCTGCAGATCGCGCAGGGCAAAGCGGGCAAACGCGGCGTTGGTCGAGTGCGCGAAAGCCTCCGTCAGCGTCTGACATTGCGTGTCGCGCGGCGATTCGTGCACATGGCTCGGGTCCAGGCCGTGCAACCCGCCGTGGTAGCACGCGCGCAGGTCCGGCGTCTGGCCCGCGTCCAGCAGCGCGGCCGCCGTCACGACCTTGAATACGCTGGCCGCCGGCACCGTCGCCTGCGTCAAGCTGCCAGTCTCGCCGACCGGATCGCCGGGCTCGCGGTGCTCGACGATCGCCTGGATCGCGCCGGTCGCCGGGTCGATCAGCACCACCGCCGCGTACGCGACGTGCTGCCGGTCCAAGTCCGCCTGGATCGCCGCCTGGACCGTCGCGTCGATGGTCGTGTGCCAGCGCTGCCCCTGCGGGCCGTTCAGCGTGGCAAAACCGTCGGAGCCTGGCAGGATTTTTTGCAATTCTGCCGGCGCGAGCGACGGCACTTCGATGGCCCGCGGCTGCGGGCTCGGCGGCTGGGACGGCGCGGCGGGCTTGATCGGCGGCGGCGCAAGCGTCGCGGCGTGGCTGCGCGTCAGCCAGGTGCCGCAGGCGAGAATGCACAGAACTCCGCACAAAACCAAAGGAATCAGGTCGGATCGGCGGGAACGGGGCGAAAGCGGACGGGTCACGAATACCTCAGCGGTCCCACGCGAGACCTGCGCGCCGCACTGCGCTACAGTGGGCGGCGGCGGCAGGAGCGTAGCCAAGCTCGGCCGTCGCGCAAGAAAACGCACCGGAGGCACAAAAAGATGACCCAACCGCACGATGACGTCCGCACCGCCCGCTTTCGCGCCATGACGGACGACGATCCGGAGAACGAGCTGGCCTGGTTCTCCTTGGGTCAAGCGCTGTTCGACGCCGGACGCTTTGCCGATGCCCTGCCCTGCTTTGCCCACGCGGCGCGGCTGCAGGACGACTTGATGATGGCCCACCTGCGCCAAGCGCAGTGCCTGTGCGAGTTGGGCCGACCGGCAGAGGCCCGGCCATTTGCCCAAAAGACCCGCGCGCTTGCGATTGCCCAGAACCACGAAGGCCCGCGCGAAGACGCCGACGAGCTGCTGGAGGAAATCGAGGACACGCTGACCTGAACGGCGGACAATCGTCCGTCACGAGGTTGACACCTGCGCCAGACCCGCCTAGTGTGCTGCCTGCGGGGTGGAGCAGCCCGGTAGCTCGTCGGGCTCATAACCCGAAGGTCGCAGGTTCAAATCCTGCCCCCGCGACCCCTTGAAGATCCGGTACTTACACACGCTGTAGGTGCCGGATTTTCGCGTTTTGTTCCCACTTTGTTCCCACTCGCGCCCAGAGCATCGCGTTCGGGCCCGTCTGGCAGCAGCTAAAGAGCAGACGCAAAGGCCGTCGGAACGATCTGACAGTTTGTGGCTTCGCGCTCCGGTTTCGCTTTCGATAGGAAAGCGACATGGCAAAGCCCGAACCCTACCGCAACAAGTACCGCATCCGCTGGACCGACCACCTCGGCAAGCGCCGCTGCGAGCTCCACGAACACTTCCGCGACGCCCAGAAGGCGATCACGAAGCACGAGGCCAACGCCGAGGCGATCCGCGTCGGCATGAAGGACGCGCCGCCACCGGTGCGGACTTTTGAAGACCTTGTCGCCTACTGGGTGGCCAACCGGGCGATCCACAAGCGCAGCAAGAAGGACGACGCGAGCATCATCCGCCGGCACCTGACGCCGTTCTTTGGCACCATGCAGCTGATCGAGATCGGCGTCGCGCACATCGACTCGTTCCGCGCGACCAAGATGGAGCTCAGCCCCAAGACCGTGTCCAACCTGCTGACGCTGCTGGGCACGATGCTCAACGCCGCGCTGGACCTGGGTTGGCTGGTCAAGGTGCCGCGGATCCGCAAGCCCAAGGTGCGGCTGTTCTCCAAGGACTTCCGCTATTTGCGCACCGACGACGAGGTGCAGAAGTTTCTGGACGCCGCGCGCAAGGAAGGCATGGATGCCTACGTGCTCTACTCCACGGCGATCTGGACCGGCATGCGCGAGGGTGAGCTGGCGGCGCTGACGTGGCGCAACGTCGATCTGTGCGGACGGCGGATCACGGTGCAGGCGAGCTTTGACGGTCCGACCAAGGCCGATGAGGTCCGCTACGTGCCGATCCTCGACGTGCTGCTGCCGATCCTGAC
>CAIYWC010000114.1 GCA_903929795.1 uncultured Myxococcales bacterium
CTGTCCATGCAGGCGCTTAGCAGGCTGTTGAAAAGATGCCGCCCGAAGCGCCCCTCAGCCCGGTTTTCGACCCAGACCGCCGCATGAGCGCCGACTTCCCGAGCATCTCGGCCGCGCGTGCGGCGTCTTTCCGCTGCCTTTCGTGGCCCTTTGGCGGCCTTTTCCGCCTTCAGCCCACGCCGTTACGCCGCCAGGGCCTCGATCCTCGCTACTCTCACCAGATTGTACGCTGCCCCCACGAGCCACGCGGCCAGCTGCGTCCGGTCGCGGCCCTTGTACCGCGTTCGCCGGAAGCCGCCGACGGTCTTCATCCAGCCGAAGATTTCCTCCACACGCTTGCGAATCCGCTGGCTCACTGCGTAGCCCTCGTGCCGCGTCGTGCGGCCGTCAATCGCCGAGCCGCCTTTGCGCTTGGTGTTGCGCGCCACATGCGGCGTGATGTTGCGCTCGCGACAGCGTTCGACAAAGCCTTTGGTGTCGTAGCCTTTGTCGCCCGCGACCGTTACACGACGCGCACCCGGCACACTGCGGTCCATCATGCGAATCGCAGCGTCGCGCTCGGTCTCGTCCAGCACGCCAGCGACGTGGAAGTCGACCAGCAAGCCGTTGCGGTTCTCCATCAGCGCGTGCGCGCCGTAACACAGCTTGGCCGCGACGCTATTGCCCTTGCGCGCGAGCTTGGCCTCCCGGTCGGTCGTCGATTCGTGCGTCGCGTTGCCGCGCTTCTCGCCGTGGAAGTTCACGGTCGGATTGCCTTTGTCGTCCGGCGGCTCGCGGTCCTCCGGCTTTTCGCCCTTGGGCCGCAGGCTCTTGAGACTCGCCCAGGCTTCAATCAGCGTGCCGTCGACGGTGAAATGTTCCTCGGAAAGCAACTGCTTGGCGCGCGCGTGCTCGACCACACGCAGGAAGAACAGCCGCGCCACGTCGGCCTGCATCAGCCGCTCGCGGTTCTGGGAGAACGTCGAGTGGTCGAACGCGTCCTCGGTGAGGTCCATGTCCAGGAACCAGCGATACATCAGGTTGTACTCGAGCTGCTCGCAGAACTGCCGCTCGCTGCGCACCGAGAAAAGCGCAATCAGCAACGAGGCTTTCAGCAGCCGCTCCGGCGGAATCGAGGCGCGGCCCATCGTCGCGTACATGCCAGTCAGTTCGGCGGACAGTTCGCGCACGATGGCGTCGGCGTGAACTTTGACGTGCCGAATCGGGTGTTTCGCGGGCACAAACTTGTCCGGCGAAATCAGGACGAGCATGGAGGGCTGGGATGGAACGTGACCGCGCATGGTGAAACCTCAGGCAACCTGCTGACATTCTATGCGATCTGGGGCTCGAAGTCGATCTTGTCGGGCAAGTTTTTCAACACCCTGTTAGTCAAGGCTAAAGTCGTGCTGGCAGTAACGACAGATTTTGGCTGCTGCCTTGACCGATTCAGCGCAAGCGGGACAGATTTTCTCGCCAACTGGTGGATTCCCGGCGCTGCCCCTCGCTTGCTCACAGGCCTTCGTGTACCGGCTGGAATACTCGTCTAGCCTGAATAGCGCGAAGATACCGGTGCTGGTGACCACGGCATTGCTGAAGTTCTCCATGCTGGCCATAGCCCGTTGGACGCGTAATCTCGCAGGACTATTTGTCTCCTGACTCGGCGCGCCGGCAACCGCGCCGACCAGACCGCCAATCAAAGTGCCAAACAGACCGCCGAACGCGCCACCTACGCGGGCGCCCCTGTATGCGCCACCGGCCATGGTGCCGTTTTCCTCGTTGCCCAGCGCGCCAAACGCGGACATCAACTCGCTGTACTGCGCGTCCAAGGCGGCAAGGCCTTGTTTCCTGACGGCGGCTTCCGCGCAGGCGTTTGCCCAGGCGACCATCGTTGCTTCCGATGGCGCGTCACCCGCGGCGGCTTCAAACGCTTGCCAGGCTTGGCCGGCCTGCTTCTGAGACGTCTC
>CAIYWC010000115.1 GCA_903929795.1 uncultured Myxococcales bacterium
ATACACTCCGACCGAAGTTCGAGATCAAACGCCTTTCATCCGCGGCGTGCCACCGGAGGTGCACGCTCGTGGATCCAGTCCGAAATGCAACAGGTCTGACCGGAAGAATTTGGTGTTGGACATAGGTCAGCAT
Organism: uncultured Myxococcales bacterium; assembly: GCA_903929795.1. Lineage (GTDB taxonomy): Bacteria > Myxococcota_A > UBA9042 > UBA9042 > UBA9042 > CAIYBN01. The sequence continues at coordinate 134 of CAIYWC010000115.1, forward strand.
GTTTAGTCTGTGTTCAGGCCCCGGCCAGCGCACGGGCTCAAGCCGATCGCCGTGAAAAAATCGCAAGGTTTTGAGATAGCCAAAGAATAACAAGATCATAGCGACCTATGGGCTTGCCGTTCCGGTGCGACGATCGCGGGGTATTTGCCCGATGCGACGACCCGGAGACATCAGCTGCTTTTGTCAATTCCCTTTCGGCAATCATCGATTACCTATATTTTGACCTGACCTGACCTGACCTGCCACCCGGCCTGGCGACTTTGCATTGACGGCGATGGCGCGATGGGCAAGAGTGAAAAAGTCGAAATCCACACCGCAACGCGAACTGCCAGCGTGCCGACAATCGTCCGCACGCCCAAAACGGGGGAGCCCATGTCCATGCACTTGCTTGTCTACTATTCACATTTGGCCGGTTCGGGGGGCACCAACGCACCCATTCCAAACGCGACGTTGCAGCCAATCAACGATGGCGTCGTTGGTCAAGCCGGGCCATCGGGCTATTACGTGCCGCGCGGGATGAAGGTCATCGGCGCCCATGCCGTCGGCAGCGGCACCAAGACGACTTCGAGTGGCACGACACCGATCGACCCGCTCTTCACGGCGCAGCTATTCACTCCGGGACTGATGCGGGTCGGGACACCCTACATCATCCCGTTGCAAGGCGCCGCCTCGGTTCGCGACGCGAGCAACGCGCCTTTGGCACCCAACAGCGCGCCCGTCTCGCAGTGGCTGCTCAGCCATGGCTTGACCGTCTAGGAAAACGAAGTCCTGGAAGTGCGGGCGCAGGTGCAATCCCCGTCTGACGTTAGCTACGCATATGCCATTGACCTCTGGACGTTTGTCTGGCTGTCAGACGGGCTGGTTCCGCTGCCACCAGGCGATATGTTTTGGGTTGCGGCACCATTGAGTTTCGCGGCAACGGATATTCGGACCGGCGGTTGGTCAGCATTCTATGATGACAGCCGCTCGCCCTTGCCGGCGGGCAAATATGCCGTCGTCGGCTTTGACTATCACGCCGTCGATCCGGATAGCACCAACAAAGATCCAACGCTCGCTGCCCGGCTGGTCTTTCCAGGCCAAGCTTGGCGGCCCGGGATTGCGGCAGTCAACGGCCAGTATACGCGCAACGAATGTGCTGCCTACGACGGTCGCCTCGGCGTGCTGGGGTTCTTCGACGCTTTCGCGCCGCCCACGCTGGAAGTCTTCGCGATTGGCACGCCGACCGCGCCGATCAAGCCATTTGCCAGCCTCGGCTTGATCAGGATCAGCTGACATCAGGAGGTCTGCATGCACCGCTCCGACTTTCGCAATGTCATCACGCCAGCGGACACGCTCGTACAAGCGCTCGCGCCGGCATCTACGCGGGTCGCGATCCTGTTCGCCGCGCCAAGCCGCGCTTCCGATGGCACAGTGCAGCAGTATATGGTGCTGCCAGGGGGCCCGGCCGGTCTGGCAGCCCTACAGCAGCAGGGCCTCATCATCGAGTCAGGCGCATCCCTGTTGATCACCCGAGAACTTTTTGGCGACGCTATTACGGCAGCATGGTACGCTGCGTCCCCGGGGACCACGGGGCCCGGAGCCATTGCGATCTTGCAGTCTTTCAACGACGCACCGCCGCCACGGACTGGAGGCTGACATGGCAAGAATGCTTGCAGGCACAGTGCGGGATGCGGCGAATCGGCCGGTGGCTGGCACGCCGGTTTATCTTGCCCACAATGGCCGCTGGGCGCCGATAGCCACGACCGATGGCGATGGACGATTTGCCTACTGGTCGGGGATGGCGCATCCGGGAGAGGTGGTGACGCTGGCTGCGGGTGCGGGTGTGGGGGCGCGTGCCGTGGCGCGATTGGCGGCGGGTGGGGATGGCGCGGTAACTTTGCAAATGGGTCCGGGGCGCGGCTCCGTTGATACGCCAAAGCAACGACAGGCCAACCTTGAGACTCGGATCCTTGCAGCAGATGCCAAAATTCCATCTGAAGGCTGCGGATGTGGAGGGCGGCTCGCCGTTCCAGTTCCACCCAGTGCCGCGGCAGCCAGTTCAATTTCGTTCTTGACATTTTTGCGGCGGATCGCAATTCGCCTGCCCCAACTCAAGCCAAGCGTCAATGCACTCGGACTGTTTGCCGATGGGGCGGCCATGCCCCTCGTTGAGTCAATTCGCCGTCGGCCAGACTCCTTTGCGGCATCTTTGTTTTGGCGACAAGTTGGGAGTTTCCACGTCCCAGTCATGTATACAGACGAGACGTCAACTGGCTGCCCGCCTTGGCCTTCTCCGCCCGACTTGCCATGCTCCGCGGCCACAAATGACGTCGGGATCGCAAAACAAGAGTTCGCGCAGGCGACTTTTGACGTAGTGATGTGCACTAGTGCCTCGCAGATTTTGGCGGAATTCTCCAGTGCGCCCTTGATCTTTGTGCTCGAGTTGCTTCTGCTTGCGGCAATTGTCGCCGCGTACACAAATTCAGAGTTTGAAAAACTTTGCCTCGGTTGGGGCGCCATCAATGGCGTCCTCGTCATCGGCGGTGCAGTGCAAGCCAATCCAATTTCGGGCGATGGGCAATTTGGGGCGCCTGGCCAGGGGTGCGGGCCAGTGGGCACTTCGTGCGGGACAAACAGTGGGCAGATCTGCGCGCTTTGTCCAGGGGCTCAAATCACGACCTGCGAAGATCTCTTTCGCCCTTGCGCAAACCCAGGCTGCCCGCATGATCCAAATCTCAACTCGTGTTCAGGCGCATGTGGCCCAAATTGCGAGTACGAGATGATCGGCGGTTGCGGCCCAGGCTGCACCTGCTCTGCCACCGGCGGGTGCCCGTGAGACAGGCGATGGCGGACCGGATGTGCCACAGCGCAAAGCAGTCGATTGCCGCGAGGCGTGAGGCATTCCACCTGACCCACGCAAACGCGTCCAAGGGCGTCATGATCCTCATTCTTGTCGCGGCATGTGGGAGAGCCGCGTCGGCCGTAGTTACCGATGAAGATGGCGCAGAGGCCGGTGAAGTGGATTCGTCGAGCAAGGCCTGCATTCCACTCTCGCTCCTTCCCGCAACGGCGAACGATCAGTATTGCCAGCTGCTTGACGCTGAACGCATCTGGTTCTTCGCACCAGGTGGCTGCAGGGCGCAGGATTGGTACTCACGGGATCGGATTCGACTGGCTGAACTCGGACGGACGACTTACGACTGTGCGGCAGCGGCGGTGTGCCTCGCGCGTGCAGCGACGTCAGCCGAGTCGACCGCTTGGGCAATCAAGGCTCTTCAACGCCATAGCAAGAGAGTCCCGGGCCAGCCCGTGACGGCACCTGAATGCCAGACCGCATTCCTTGGTGCCCGGCCAGCCGGTAATGCGTGCGACGATGATGCCGAATGCAGCCCGGAATTGCGCTGCTGGGGCTGTCCGGGCATTTGCCAGCAGCCAGTTTTGCGAGGGTCGCCTTGCGGGCGCGTTGCGGCCTGCGGTGACGATGACACTTGTTGGCAAGGGACATGCGTGCCGTTTCGAAATCTGGCCGATGGGGAGAGTTGCGCCGACCCAACGCAGGTTGAGCCGACACGCCCCAGCGGCGATGACTGGAACGCCGGTGGATTGCATTGCGGCCCGACCAGTTACTGCAAATCGAGCGGCGCCGTGAGCGCTGTGTGCACGCCGGCATGGACATTGCCCGATGGTGCAACTTGCACCGAGGACTTGGCGTGTGCCAGCCGTCACTGTCCACTGGGCGGAACATGCGTTTCCGCGCCAGATGGCATTCCCTGTCAGCCTGATCCTGCGACGTGGTGGTCGGACTTATCGCGCGACTGCGCGTCGGAAATCTGCTTGCCAAACAGCACGACGGACGGTGTTTGTTGGTCGCACAGCGAACTTGGCTTGCCCTGCGGCGCGACCACTTGTGGCAACGACGAGTTCTGCGCAGGAAAATCTAGTGAAACGGGTTGCAAACCGCTGCCGGTCGCCGGGCAATCTTGCGGTGACGCCCGCGTGTGCTTGGGTGGCGACTGTTCGCCGACAACCAACGTGTGTGTCGGGACGAATCCGTGCGCTTCACCCGCGTGTTACACCGGGTCTTGCGACGCGAACGGTGCCTGCACAGTACCCTTGGTCGGCGATCCATGCGACGCCGCCGGGTACTGCCCAACGCCGCGTGGCTTGAGTTGCGTCAACGGGACGTGTCGCGGCACGAGTCTGGCGTGCGGTTGGCTGGATGGCGCGCCATGAGGAATGGCATTCGGCTTAGAGCGGGGGCGGGCAGTTGGTGGCGCGCCCGAATTGAAGTTGCCATTACCTTGGCAGCAGCGACCGTGATTTCTGCTTGCCACGGCGCGGCAACACCGTCGGCCACGCTCGCGATGCGGGATCTACCGATAGCGCTGGCTGCGCGGTACTGCGACGATCCGTGCTTGGCCAGCACGCCAGCACCGCGGGATTTTTGCCTCGCGGTCAGCGCATCCGACGACATGGCAAAACAACCGCTCTATCAACGGATCCGCCTTGTCGAATTGGGGCGCGCAAGCTACGACGCAACTGCGGCGGCGGCCTGCGTCAGCGCACTGACCTGCAATGACGTCGCGAGATTGACCTATTATTTTGCCGGCAATGCAGTCCGCGTGCCGGATCCATTCCAAGTGCCAGAACCTTGCAAGCATATTTTCACCGGCAACGGGGGGGCGACAACGGACTGTGACGATGATGTCGAGTGTGCGCCCGGCCTGCGCTGCTGGGGCCACGGCAACCACACTTGCGTGCAGCCCGCATCCGATGGTTCGCAATGCGGCCGCAGCGCACCGTGCGGCGACGGAGAGCGATGCGTGGCTGGATTATGCGCCCCCAACATCGCCTTGCCGATCGCGGCAACTTGCGTGGCGAGAACCTTCGATGACTGCAACGACATTTACTGTAGTGTCCAGCCTTGTCAGGCCGGCGCCTACTGCGCCGCAATGGCGGAGGATGTCAGCCGGTGCCAAGCGCGCATCCCGCTTGGTGGCGCGTGCCCGGAGACCAACGACCCTGCGTGCGACGATGATGCCACGTGCATGCACGGCGTCTGCGTAGCCCTTGGCCAGTTCGTGGCCGCCTGCAATGGAAAACTTTGCGAGAGTAACGAATATTGTGAGCCCACCAGCCAAACCTGCATCAAATTCGCCCACCGCGGCGAACCCTGCGGGTACGCTGGCCAGTGCCTCAACAGCTTGTGCTTGCTGGACTCTACCAAGACATGCTCCGACCCGAGCCTGTGCGATGCCGCGTGCCCACCCACGTCCTGCGGTGCCAACGGGAAGTGCTTAGTCGGCCTGCTCGGGGACGCTTGCGTGAATGACGCGGACTGCAACTTCCCGGCCGGTGCCAATATCGGCCAAGGCTGCGTCAATAGGGTGTGCCGGCGCGTCGATTCTCCGGCGGATACGTGGAGGCTGTGTTCATGGCATTCGACCGCGCATCCTGGTCACGCTCCCGACCACCTCCACTCTACACCTGCTGGCCGGAAATGCATCTCCAGCTTGGATCGGCCGACTTGGCCCAGGACCACTGGACCACAAACCTTGCGGCTTGACCGACGCCTCGGCCCCCCCGACACTGGCGCTCTGGCCGCGGCGAGGGGCGCGTCGGCCACCCGCGCGCGCTGGAATCCCAAGGACGAACCGATGAGCATCACCCGCATCAACCACTTTGAGGCCGCGGAAGGCAAGGGCGCGGACCTGCTCGCTTTCCTGCGCGGCGTGGTGGCGGTCGTGCGGACGCAGCACGGCTGTCAGGGCTGCCACCTGCTGCGCGATGCGCAGGAGCCGCAGCGGATCGCGATTGTGGAGGTTTGGGACAGCATTGCGCACCATCAGGCGGCGGCCAAGGCCATCCCGCGCGCGCAGCTTGTCCAGGTGATGCCGCTGCTGGCCGCGCCGCCCAAGGGAAATTACTACGAGGACGACAGCGATGGGCCCACGTGATGCGCCGAGCAACGGAGTGAGTCGATGGCAGCGGCAGACGAATGGATTTCACAGCGATTCTACCACGGCACGCGCGCCGACCTGCAGGCGGGAGCGCTCATCGCGCCCGGTTTTCAATCGAACTTTGGCGCCCGAAAACAGGCGTGTTACGTCTACCTGACCGCCACGCTGGACGCCGCCACGTGGGGCGCGGAACTCGCGGTCGGCGAGGGTCGCAGCAGGATCTACGTCGTGGAACCGACCGGACCCATCCAGGATGATCCCAACTTGACGGACAAGAAATTCCCGGGTAATCCGACAAAATCGTACCGCTCGCAAGCGCCGCTGCGGGTCACGGGCGAGGTCACCGATTGGCAAGGGCACGCCCCGGAAGTGCTGCAGACGATGCGCGAGAACCTGGAGCGGTTGAAGCAGCAGGGCGTCGAGGCGATCGAGGACTGAGCGCTGCAAGCGCGCATTCCGACACCGTTCCCGCGCCATTCACCCATAGCCCAGCGCGCAGAGCTACCCTGCACGATGGGGCGCCGGCCCGCCCGTCAAACATCCCGCGCCCGCCTGCGCAGCACGGCCGCGGCGTCTTCCGGAATCACCGCCAGCGGCCGGCCTTGCAGCGCCATCCAGCACGCCCGCTCAAAGAACACGCCGCGCCGCACCACGTGCTGCCACGTCGCGCCGAGCAGCACCTGGCCGTGGTTGCGCATCTGCACCAGCGTCACTTCCGGGTCGGCAAAGGCCGCAGTGACCGCCTCTGCCAGCTCCAGGCTGCCTGGCGCGGCGTAGGGCACCTGGGCAAACTTGCGGACGTACATCGGGATTTCCGGAATAAAGTCCAGATTGTCCGGCGCGTCGACTTCGCATGCCAGCAGCGTCGCGGCTGGCGACTGGCTGTGCAGCACCGCGCCCACATGCGGCCGCGCGAGGTACGCGCGCCGGTGCAACTCGGCCTCGATCGACGGCCTGGGACCGGCCAGCCGCGCACCGTCCAGCAGCGAGACAATCGACAGCGTGTCCAGCGCCAGCGCGCCGACCTCCGCGCCGGACGCGCTCATGACAAACCGGTTGGCGTCCAGACGCACGCTGACATTGCCGCAGGTCGACGTCGCCAGCCGTTCTTGCAGCACGGCCTGGCCGAACTGAATCAGCGCGTCGCTGGCCGCCTCAAAACTCGTCGATTCGTGCATCCGATCCCCGATTCCCGCAAGACAACCCAGCGACGCACTGTGCCGCCGTTGCGCCCGGCGCGCAAGGGTTGCGCAGGACCCAAAGTTCGCGACCAAGCGGGCTGCCGACCGAGTCATCCCCGCCACGGACGTGCCGCCCGGCCCCCGAGACGTCTGTCTGCACCCCAGCCGGTTGCCCTGGGTGAATTGGCCGCGTTCAGCGGACCTTGCGCGCCTGGGGCTCAGCGCTTTCACCCAACGCGGCGACGCGGACTTTCACGATGCGTCGGATCAACTCATAGGGTATTGGTTGATCAAGCGGAAATCGCAAATTGCCCTTTTCCCCGGCGTATGGTTGCACTTCGCGCATCAGGTCTGCATCTCCCCGAACCGGAGGAAACAGGCCGATATGCTTCTTGAATGCCGCGAAATAGACGAGCATTCCGTTCAGCTTGTACGCCGGCATTCGGTAGCTGATGGTCTCCTCGGCCTGCGGCGCTGCCTCCCGGATCGTTTGTCGCACGCTCTTGAGAATGGCTTGAACGTCAACCGCAAAACCCGCGATATATGCGTCAACTGTTCCCGGATTTGTTGGTGTCCGCATCGGATTGCCTCGTCCTGTTTCATGGGCGCATTTGCTACACGCGCTGACCTAAAACGAATACCAAGTTTCACTGGGCAGAACAGTTGCATTTCGGACTGGAACCGCGAGCGGGCGCCAAAGGAGGCACGCCGCAGATGACGGAGGCTGTGACGTTGGAATTCGGTCAGCGTGCCTGGCTCTCAGCAAGGCGTTTCAGATCGGCCAGGCCGCACTCGAATGTCGCGCCGATGAGCTTGTCCATGTTGAAGATGACGCCGAACATGCGATTGAGGTACGGATACGGGCCGGTCATGGTCCAGGAGACATCGGTCGCGTCGCCGTCGGTTTGCAGCACAAACGCCACGTCGTTGTGGCCCTCCATGGGCTTGATGATGTCGAGCCTCATGGTGACGCTTACCGGCGCGTTCACCTCGACGATCTCCAAGCTGCCCTTGCCGCTTTTGCCGGTCCCCTCCCAATCAAAAGCCGCCTTTGGCCCACTGGCGGGTCCCCGGTAGGTCGTTTTGGTCGTCGGATCCATCTTGGAAAATGGATTCCAAAGATTGAAGGACTTCATTTCGCTGATCAATGCGAAAACCTTTTCAGGTGGCGCCTTGATCCGGACGGATCGCGAAACACGAAAGTCGTTCGGCAGCATCGCCGCGCGAATCAAAATGAAAACAATTCCGACGGCCAGCACAATTCCCAGTACGACAGACACCTTGATCACGGTCACCTCCTCGCGGGCGCACAAGAACTCCGAGTCAGCTTCGCTGCAGGACTGCCCGCACACATCGGGCTCCTCCGCGGCCTCGGCACCTCCGAATCGCCACTTCAAGGCGATTGTGCCTCGTCCGGCAGTCGCGTCAAGTCGCAAAACCGCGCGGTCTCGCCCACTTCAGACCGGTCTTGCCCTCCCCGCAATCACCGCGCCGCGCCCGCCAGGCCACAGCGATTCTCCGGAGACATGAATCCATCCCCAACGGCCGGCGACGGAGCGCCGCCCCCAAGGCCCGCGCCCGAGGAGGCCGCACGCCACGCCCGGTCCGCTCCGGCGTCGCCTGCGCCGGGGAAGGCGCGGGAAACCAGCGCGCCATTCAAGACTTGGTCGAGTCACCGCAGGAACGCGACCGCGGCGGCTTGCGGTCCTCTGCGAAAACCGTGGCACGCTCGCGGCGGACGTTTTCGGCCACATCTGGCTCCCGCACGTTCGCGCGGACGTTCGCACTTGTCGTCGCGCGCCGCTGACCTACCTTGACTTGCAGTGGCCCGTGTGGCCATCAAAGGCAATCCCATGAACATCCCGCATCTGTTGACCTCGCTCGGCGTTTCCTTGCTGCTCACCGTCGGCCTCGGCGGTTGCGAAAAACCGGGGGCGGGCGAGCGCGCAGGTCGCGCCGTCGATCAAACGGTCGATGAAGCGGGCAAGAAAATTGCTGGCACTGCCGACAAGGCCGAGGCGGAAGCCGCCAAAGCGCGTGTGGCTGTGGACGACGCGGCCGTCACGACGCGGATCAAGGCGGCGTTTCTCGCCGAGTCAGGGCTCAATACGCTGCAAATCAGCGTGGATACAGTTCAGGGCGTCGTGACGCTGAACGGCGCGGTGGCCACGCAGGCGCAGAGCGACCTGGCCGGCGCGATGGCGACCGGCGTGGCTGGCGTTCGCAAGGTGACAAATCATTTGGCCGTCGGCCCTGGCAAGTAACGCGGCCCGCGCCGGCCCGCCCTCCGCGCGCGCCTGCGACTTGACGCGACACGCCTTCCCAGCGCAGCCTCCACCTGCGCCGCAGCTGGCGCGAGCCTCGTCCATGGCCAAAGCCGCCTCCTATCCCCAGCTCCTGCGCATCGCGATCCGCAACGTGCGGGGCAACCGTCGGCGCGCCGCGCTGGCCGGCCTGGCGATCCTGCTCGGCGTGCTGTCGGTGACGACACTGCGCGGCATGCTGAACGGCGTCCAAGCGGCGCTGCGCTCCGAGACGATTGCCTCGCAGATCGGCGCGATGCAGATTCACCACGTCGGCTACATGGCGCAAGTCTTTGGCACGCCGCTGGATTTGGACCTGGCGTACGACGACGCGCTGCTGGCCAAGCTGGAGCGCGTGGCCAACGTCAAGGCGGTGGCGCCGCGCATCGGCTTTGGCGCGATGGTCTCCACAGGCGACACGACGACGTTTGCGATGATTACGGCGTTTGACCCCGCGCGCGACGTGAAAGTCTGCCCGCTGCGCTACGAGCGCCTGTCCGATGGCGCGCTGCCGGGGCCCAAGCATCCCGACGGCTTGGTGCTGTCGGCGGAGCTGGCGCGGCGCATCGGCGCGAAGGTCCAGCCCGGCGATGTCGGGCGCGTGGCGGTGCTGACCAACGATCACGACGGCAGCCTGAACGCCGTCGACACGCGGCTCATCGGCCTGAACGGCCTGCCGCGCTCGCCCGGGCTGGAGACCCGCCTGGGGCTGATGGCGCTGGCGCACGCGCAGGAGCTGCTGCGGATGCCCGGCCGCGCGACGGAGATCGCCGTGGCGGTGGACGATCTGGACAAGCTGGAGGAGACGCGGGCGGCGCTGCTGCAGGTGCTTGGCAAGGAGTTCGAGGTGTCGACCTGGCCGGAGCTGGCGCGCCCGGTGGCCGACGCGACGGCGCTGCAGGACGAAATCTTGAAGCTGATCACGGCGATCCTGCTGGTCGTGGCGCTGGTCGGCGTTGTGAACACGATGCTGATGAGCGTGCTGGAGCGGACGCGCGAGATCGGCGTGATGATGGCGCTCGGCATGCGGCGTCAGGCGATTGTGCTGTTGTTCATCATGGAGGCGGCGGTCATCAACCTGGCGGCGGCGGTGCCGGGGCTGCTGGCGGCGTTTGGCGTGCTGGCGATCCTGGAGAAAGCCGACGTGCACTTCCAGGCGCCCGGCGGCGGCGTGCTGCACATCCATCCCGTGGTGCTGGGCCGCGACATCGAGGTCGTGATCTCGGTTGTCGTGCTGGGCGCGCTGGCGGCGTCGATCCTGCCGGCGATGCGCGCGGCCAAGCTGCGGCCCGTCGAGGCGCTGGCGAACCAATGACGGCGGAGGCGTGATTTGACCGTGTTTTGGCGAACTTTCACGCTGGCGGCGCGCAACCTGACGCGCAACGGCCGGCGCACGGGCATCACGCTGCTCGGGCTGATGCTCGGCGTGGCGGCGGCGCTTGTGCTGCAGGCTTTTGTCGCAGGCATTTTCTCGCTGCTGGGCGACATCGTCGTGCAGGGCCGCACGGGCGCGATCCAGGTGCACCGCGCGGGCCACCTGACGGCGGACCAGGACGCGCTGAAATTCACGCTGCCCGAGGATCCGGCGCTTGTGGCGCGGATCGCGCGCGTGGCGGGCGTGCGCGCGGTGACGCCGCGGCTGACTTTTGAGGCGACGATTGGCAACGGCAACCAGAGCACGCTGGCGCTGGTCTCCGCGGTGGATCCGGAGCGCGAAGGCGCGGTGTGCCCGGCGCGGTATGCCAACGAGATCGGCCGGCCGGTGCAAAAGGCGGATCTCGGCGTGGCGGTGCTGGGCCTGCGGCTGGCCGACGGGCTGCGCGCCAAGGAAGGCGACGAGTTGCAGCTGCTGGCGGCGGGCGAGAGCGGTCAGCCCAACCTGCTGGACGTCAAGCTGATCGGCAAGATTCCGGCGGCGACGGAGATCGACGCGCGGCGGCTTGTCATCACGACGCTGAAGCACGCGCAGACGCTGCTGCAGATGCCCGGGCGCGTGACGGAATACGCGGTGGGGCTGGAGCGCGACGACGACGCGGATGCAGTGCGCGATCGGCTGCAGGCGGCGCTGGGGCCACAGTACCAGGTCGTGTCGTGGCTGGACCTGCTGCCGCAGATCCGCTCGATGCGGCTGCTGCTGCGGTCGGTGCTGAAGGTCGTCGTTGGCGTGCTGCTGCTGCTGCTGGTGACGGCGGTGGCGAACACGATGCTGATGAGCGTGCTGGAGCGCACCCGCGAGATCGGCACGATGCTGGCGCTGGGCATGAAGCGCGAGGCGATCGGCCGGCTGCTGGCGGTGGAGGCGAGCGTGCTGGGCGCGATCGGCACGCTGCTGGGGATGGCGCTGGGGCTGCTTGTCGTGCATTTGCTGTTCACGCACGGCGTGACGTTCCGGCCGCCGGGCGCGGATGTGCCGTCGACGATGCACCCGGACGTGGACGCGATGTCGGTGGCGATCACCGCGGCGATCACCTTGATTGGGACGACGCTGGCGGGCGTGGGCCCGGCGGTGCGCGCGAGCAAGCTGAGCCCGGCGGAGTGTCTGCGCGCGACGTGACGCCATGTGCTACATTGGACCCAACGGAGGTGACGCGATGAACCGACTCTTCTTGGCTGCGATTTTCCTGACCGGCGCTTGCGGAACAACCACATCCGGCGGCGGCGCGGTCGCCGACACGACCGGCTCAGACCTGCAGCTTGCCGACAGCGACGCGGTGGGTACAGACGCCATCAGCGACGTGGCCGCAGACGTCCCGGACGGGCAGGGCACAGACGCCAGCTTGGACATCGCCGACGCCGACGCCGGCTGCCCGACGATCCCGATGCCGCTGACCTGCTGCTGCGACGGCGACGTCACCACCAGCCTGATCTGCAGCGCGGGCGCATGGGCTTGTCCCCAGGGATACGGCATGTTCACCGGCGAGCAGTGCAACGGCTCGACCTGTGGCGGGCCGTGCTCGCTGCCGTGCGCGCCGGACACCATCGACACCAGCGACGCGCACGATGACGCCGGTCCGGACAGCGCCGGCCCCGACAGCAGCGATCCACACGCTGCGCTGTGCACATCCACCGGCGGCACGGTCTACACGGGCCAGTGCTGCGCGGCCGCCAGCGACTTTCCCGACGAATGCTTGATTGGCGCCTGCACCTGCGCGCCGGGCTACTTGAAAGAAATCCCGCGCTGCAACTGCGGCGGCGGCAAGTGCTTTTCCGCCACGACCGGCTGCCACTGAGCGGGTGACGCTGGCAGTCATAGTTTCAAGGCTTTCTTCAGTGAGCCGATCGACAGCTCCGGCGGCTTATAGTTCGGCTTCAGGCTCGCGCGCATTCCCGCGGCGTCCGCGCTCACGCGGCCGTTCGCGCCCAGGCCAAACTCGCCCAGCTTCAGCGGATCCGGCGACCTGTCGTAGTGCCAGACCGTCTCCATGACCGACGCCACGCCGAGATCCAGGCCGACTTTCACCTTGGCGAAAAACGTCAGGATGAGGTTCAGCGCCGCCGACAGCCGCGCATCCACCGGCATGTCAAAGCCCAGCCCGCGGCGGTTCACCGTCATCACCGGGTCCGCGTCGACCGCCGCCTCCACGTGCAGGTTCAGCGCCGCGCGCAGCCCGGCATCGACAGCGACAACCAGCGCCGCGACCTCGACGGAGCCTTCCACGTACGCGTTCAGGTCCATGTACGCCGCCGACGACAGATGCCCGCCGACGCTCATCGCCGCGAACGCCGGGTCCATCAGGTCGACCGCGCCGCCCAGCGCCAGGTTGCGCAGCGTCAGCGGCTTGAGCCCGACCTCCAGCCCCAGCCCAGCGCCGACCTTCACCTTCACGTTCGGCGGCGTGTAGACCAAAAAGCTGGTGTCCAGCAGCTTCAGGTTCTTCTTCCACGGCTGCGGCTTGAAGATCTCGAACGGCCCCGGCATCGTCGCGCCGCCCGCCAGCTTGACGTGGCCGTCCGCGTCCAGCGCCGCCATCGCCTTGCCGTGAATCGCCTCGGAAATCCGGACGTCCACCTCGCCCCGGCCGGTCAGCTTCTGGTCGCGCGAGACTGCTACGTCCAGCTTGCCCTGCACGCGCTCGTGCGGCTGGAACTGCACTTCTCCCGCGCCGTACAGCAGCGGCCCGTTGCCGGTATCCTCATAGTTGACCTGGAACGCGCCGCGGCCGAGCTTGCCCGCATCGATCTGCGCGCTGCCGCTCGCGCCCGCCAGCCGCCCGTCGACAATGCTCGCCGACAGCGTCGCGTCCGTCACCTTGGCCGGCCCGGCGGTCCACGGCGCGATCTGCTGCAGCACGCCCTGGCCGCTGAAGCTGTCCTTGTGCAGGTCGATCTCGCCGCCGACCCGCCCGCGCGCGATCCCCGGCAGCTCCAGATCCACGCTGCCGGCGACCTGCGTCAGCGCCTGGCCGTCCACAAGCGCGCTCACGTTGCCGCCGGTGATCTTCAGCTTGCCGCCCGCCAGCGCGCGCGGCTCCGTCAGCTGCAGCCGAGCCGCGCCCTTGAGGCTCTCCAGCGTCGATCCGGCGTCGATCTGCACTGTGCCCTTGCCCCAGCCGGCGATCGCGATGTCAGCGGTGCCGCCAAACGACGTCAGCTCATTTTGCTTGAAGTTCGCCAGTACTTCGCCGCCGGACAGCTCCGCAAACCGGCCGATCGTGCGCGGCGTCGTCAGCTTGACGCCCGCCTGGCCGTCAAAGGCGTCCAGCGTGGACCCGCGCTCCAGCGCGATCCAGCCCGTGCCAAAGCCCGCCACTTCGCCGTCCGCCCGGCCCCAGACCGACGCCAGCGCGTTGGCCTCGACCTCAGCGCCGAGGCTGCCGTGCGTCAGCGTCACCAGCGGCCCGAGGTGCTTGGGCGTCGTCAGGTCCAGCCGCCCCGCGCCGCTCACGCGCTCCGTGGTCGAACCCGCCGTCACGCCCAGCTCGCCCGTGCCCCAGTCGCGCACGCTCAGCTTGGCCAGGCCGGAGAAGTCCGCCAGCTCCGATTTCGCAACCCGCGCCCGCAGTTGGCTCCCCGGCAGCACCTCGAGCGGCCCCGCCAGCGCGTGGGGCGACGTCACGTTCAGCGTCGCTTCGCCCGTCGCGTCCGCCAGGTCCGCTGCGGAAAACCGCAGGTTGCCGGCCAGCCAGTCGCCCAGCGCCATGTCCACGTTGCCGCGGTACAAGTCGATGGCGCTGTCCGCGAATTCCGCTTCCACGACCGCGCCTTTCTTCAGCGCCAGCGCGCCGAATTTCCGGTCCGCGTCCACCTGAAGCGTGCCGTGGCCCGCCAGACTTTCCAGCCCGCCGTCGCCCTGCGCCACGACGCTGCCGGTCAGCCACTGGTCGTACCGTACCGCCGCCGCGCCGTGGACGTTGTGCAAGCCCGCGCCGTCGAACCGGCCATCCAGCGTGCCGCCCCGCAGCAGCTCGACGTGCCCGCCCAGCGGTTTGTCCTTCACCACGCCGACGGTCGCCGCGCCCTGCAGCTGCGCCAGCGACGCCCCGCCCGCCAAATCCAGCCGGCCCTCGACGAAATCGCCAGCGCGAAAGCCCACCTCGCCCTGCCATTTGGCCAGCTCGCCGCCTGCCAGGGACGCGCTCGCCCGGCTGCCGGCCAGCAGCGTCACGCCGCCGCCCAGCGGCTTGTCCACGGCGGTCCGCACGTCCGCTTCGCCCGCCAAGCCGTCCACCGCGACGTCGCGCTCCAGCCGCACCCGGCCATCGAGCCACTTCTGCCACTGGAACGCCGCGTCGCCGCGCACTTTTTCCAGCTTGTTCGCCGTCAGCGTCGCGCTCAGCTGCCCGCCGGGCTGCAGCGTCACGTTGGCGCCCGCGGGCCGCTCGGCCGTCACCACCGCCGATCCCGTGCCGCTGACGTTCCCCGGCGTGCTCGCGCCGTCCGCAGTCAGGGTGCCGCGCAGCCAGTCCTGGTAGCGCCAGTCGACCGTCCCGCCGAGCGTCGCCAGCTTGCCGCCTTCCATGCGCGCCCGGACGTCGCCGCCCTTTTGCAGCGTCAGCTCGCCGACCGGCCGCTCCGCCAGCAGCTGCAGCGTCGCATCGCCCGTCACCGCGTGGATGTCCGCCGTCGGCTCCAAGTGCACGGATCCCGCCAGCCAGCCGTCGTAGCGCGCCAGCGCCAGCCCCGAGACCTCGCGCACGGCGCTCTGCTGCACATGGGCATGGAGCGCGCCGCCCTTTTGCAGCGTGACCGCGCCGCCCAACGGCTTGTCAGCCAGCAACTCCACGTCCGCGCTGCCGTTCACCTGCTGCAGCGTCGCCCCCGGCGCGAGCGTCACCGCGCCGCCCAGCCAGCCGTCGAGTTGCGCCGCGACCGCGCCGGTCACCGGGGCCTGCTCCGCGGGCAGTGCCCCGTCCAGCTGCAGCTGCACGTGCCCGCCGGACTTCAGCGTCATCTGGTTGCCCAGCGGCTTGTCGTTCAGCAGCGCCGCGCTCGCGATGCCGGCGAAAGGCCCTGCCACCGGCGTCCCCGGCTTGAGCTCCAGCGCGCCGCCCAGCCACGCGCCATGCTGCCACTCGACCCGCCCACCCAGCGATTGCGCTTTACTATCCAGCACTTCCAGCGTCAGCGCGCCGCCCGGCTGCAGCGTCGTGTCCTGCACCGGCTTGGTCGCCGCCGTCAGCCGCGCCTGCGCCGTTCCCGCCAGCCCCGTCAGCGGCGACTTCCGCGCCGTCAGCGTGCCCTCCGCGCTCAGCGCCGCGCCGGTGTAGGCCAACGCCGCCTGACCGGACACCTCGCCCAGCTTGCCGCCTTGCACGTCCACCTGCAGCGCCCCGCCGCGCCGCAGCGTCAGGCCGTCGGCCAGCGGGTGATCCGCGACGACCGCCGCCGTCAGCTGGCCGCCCGGCGCGTCCAGCGTCGCATCCTGCGTGTGGAGCCCGCCCTCGAGCCAATCGGCGAACCGCAGCCGCACGTCGCCCGTCAGCGCACCGGGCTTGCCCTGCACCAGCGTCGTCGTCAGCGCCCCGCCGCGCAGCAGCGCGAACCCGCCCGGCAGCGGCTTGTCCGCCAGCAGCCGCACCTCCGCCTCGCCGTTCAGGTCCGCCAGCGTCGACTTGCCCGCCAGCGTCACCCGCCCCGCCAGCCAATCCGCCAGCTGCCAGCCCAGCACGCCCGACCATTGCGCCGGCTCGCCGTTCTGGAACGCCACCTCTGCCGCGCCGCCTGGCAGCAGCTTGGCCCCGCCCGCCAGCGGTTTCTCGGCCAGCAGCCGCGCCTGCGCGGTGCCCTGCAGCGTCTCCAGCTTTTCGGCGTTCACGTCCGCCGTGCCCGCCAGCCAATCGGCCAGCTGCCACCGCACGCCGCCCTGCACGTGGCCCAGCGCGTTCGCCACCACGTCGACCTGCAGCTGGCTGCCCGGCAGCACGTTCAGCCCGCCCGCGCCCAGCGGCTTCTCGGCGACGATTCGCCCGGTGCCTTTGCCGCTCACGCTCGCCAGGCTCGGCGTCGGCGCCAGCTCCAGCTCGCCTTCCAGCCAGCCGCCCAGGCCATAGCGCGCCGTGCCCGCCAGCTGTGTCACCTGGCCGCCCGCGACCTGCGCCGTCAGCGTGCCGCCCGGCAGCAGCCTCACGCCGCCCGCCAGCGGTTTTTCGACAAGCAGCGTCACGCGCGCCTCGCCCGCCAGCTTGTCCAGCGCCATCGGCGCGTCGGCGTGCAGCGTGCCGCCCAGCCACTCGCCTTGCTGCCAGTTCAGCGTCCCGCCCAGCGCCGTGACCTGGCCCGCCACGACTTGTGCCTGCACATCGCCGCCGCGCCGCAGCAGCACGTCGCCCAGCCGCTTGTCCTGCACCAGCGTCGCCGCCGCCGCGCCGGTCGGCTTCGCGAGCGGCGCGTTCGCCACCGCCACGTCGCCGCGCAGCCAGCCTTGCGCCGTGAACGCCAAGTGGCCGGTCACCGGGCTGTCGCCCAGCGGCTTGCCGGCCGCCACGTCCACGTCCAACGTCCCGCCGCGCTCGAGCGTCAGCCCGCCGCCCAGGTCGTGCGCCACTCGGACGCCCGCCTGCGCGTGCCCCGACCACTGCTCCGGCTTGCCGTCCTCCAGCGCGACCGCGCCGTCCAGCCAATCCTGCCAGCGCACCGCCGCGTGCCCGCCCAGCGTCTCCAGCTTGCCGTCCACCAGGCTCGCGTTCAGCGCGCCGCCCGTCAGCAGAGTCCAGCCGTCGAAACCGTGCGACTGCGCCACCACCGCGCGCGCGTGCCCGGTCGGCGCCATCGCCCGCGCCGACGTCGCCAGCGCGACGGTCCCCTGCAACCACTCCGCGTACCGCCAGGCCACGTCGCCCGAGACCGCCGCCGGCTTGTTCGCCGCCAGCGTCGCCTGCAGCTGGCCGCCGCGCTGCAGCGCGATCCCGCCCGGAATCGCCACTGGCTGCCGCAAGCGCGCCGCGCCCGTGCCGCTCACCGACTCCGCCGTCGACGCCGACAGCGTCACGTCGCCCTCCAACGCGTCCTGCCACTGCCATGCCGCGCGGCCGCTCAGCGTCTGCAGCGCGTTGCCCGCGATCTCGGCCTGCAGCTGCCCGCCACGTCGCAGCGTCAGGTCGCCCAGCGGCTGATCGCGCAGCAGGCTCGCGTCCAGCTGGCCGGTCACCGCGTCCAGCTGGCTGGCCGCCACGTGCAGCTTGCCCTGCAGCCAATCGTCGTAGGTGACCAGCACGTCGCCCGTCAACGCGCCGATCTGGCTCGCCGCCACGCGCGTCGTCAACGCGCCGCCTGCCTCCAGCAGGACGTGGTCGCTCAGGCGCTTCGCCTCCGCCAGCGTCGCCGTGGCCTCGCCGTGCAGGCTGGCCGGATCCGCGCTCTCCTGCAGCGTCGCGGTCCCGCGCAGCCACGCCCCCTCGCCGGAGGTGAAGGCCACGTCGCCCGCCAGTGCGCCTGGCTTGCCGTCCTTCAGCGTCGCCGTCAGCTTGCCGCCCGGCTGCAGCGTCAGCGCGCCTACGGCCTTTGCCGCCGTCACCTGCGCCGTCGCCGCGCCGTCCACCTGGGCGAAATCCGCAGACACATCCGCCGACGCCTGGCCGCCCAGCCAGTCCGCGTATTGCCAGCGCAGCGTGCCGTGCAGCGGCCCCGGCTTGTTGCGCTCTACCTGCGTGCGCAGCCCGCCGCCTGGCCGCAGCACAAGCGCGCCGTCGCCCACCGGCTGATCCTTGGC
Organism: uncultured Myxococcales bacterium; assembly: GCA_903929795.1. GTDB lineage: Bacteria > Myxococcota_A > UBA9042 > UBA9042 > UBA9042 > CAIYBN01. The sequence goes on from CAIYWC010000115.1 coordinate 18,705, forward strand.
CAGCTGCAGTTCCGCCGTCCCGCTCAGCGCCTGCAGCGTCGCGTGGCTGCCTTGCGGCACATCCAGCACGCCGCGCAGGTCGCCCACAGTCGCCGTCAGCTTGCCCCAGACTTCCGTCAGCGCGTTGTTGGCGACCGTCGCGCCGATACCCGAGCCCTGCGCCAGCGTGAGCGGCCCCACCGTCTGATCCGCCAGCAGCGTCGCCTGCAGCTGGCCCGAGACGCGCGCCTGGTTCGGGTCAAACAGGCCGTCCACGTCGATGCGGCCCCGCGCGACGCCCGGGACCTCCGCTTCCAGCGCGCCGCCCAGCTGCACGCCGACGTTGCGCGTGAGCGTGCCCGCGACGCTGCCGCCCGGCAAAATCTGGATGCCCGGCCCGGTGATCGGCGCGGTGACGTGGCCGTCGATGCTACCGGAAATTTCCTGCGCGGTGGCGCTGGCGTCGATGCGCAGCGCGCCTTCCACGACCGGCGCACCGCCCGGGGCAAACGCGTAGTTCACAGTGCCCGCGAGCTGCGACAGCGCCGCGCCCTCGACGTGCGCCGAAAGCTGCCCGCCGCGGCGCAACACCAGTGCTGGCGGCAGCTTGCGGTCCGACGCCAGCCGGCCAGTCAGATCGCCGCGAAACGTGCTCGCCGACGCCGCGCTGACCGCCGCGTTCGCCTCGACATGCCACGCCGAGCCGTCATTTGCCTTGCCGTACGCGACGTTCGCCTCGCCCTGCAGCTTGTCGACGCCGCTGCTCGTCAGCGCCGCCGTCAGCGCGCCGCCCGGCAGCAGCTGCACCGGTCCCAGCGCCGTGCCTTGGCCGACCACGCCCACCGTCGCCGGCCCGACCAGCGAGGTCCGCGTCCCCGCAGTCGCGTGCACGGTGCCCGCGAGCCAATCCTGCCACTGGAACGGCACGTCGCCCGCGAGCTTGGACAGCTGCCCGTGCTGCAGCGTCGCGTTGAACTGGCCGCCTGGCGTGACCTTGAGCTTGCCGGGAATTACGTCCAGCGCCTGGATAATCTGCGCCGGACCGACGCCCGCGACCTGATGCGGTTCGGCGTCCACGACGTGGACCGTGCCCGCGAGCCAGTCCTCGATCTGCCACGCGACCGGCCCACTGATCCGCGTCACAGCATTCTGGCTGAGCTGGCCGGACAGCCCGCCGCCCGGCATCAGCTGCAGCGTCGGCGAAATCCGCAGCGGCTTGTCGATGTTGCCCTGCCACTGGCCGTCGATCAGCCGCGGCGTCGACTTCTCGCCGAGCTTCACCGTGCCGCCGATCCAGCCCGGGACACCTTGTTCGCTGGCTTGCCAGTTCGCCTCGCCGCCCAGCGCGTCGATCTGCGACGCCCGCATCGGCATCGTCAGGCTGCCGCCGGCCTTGAGCTGCAGGCCGCCCGCCAGGTCCTGTGCCATCGTGATGCGCGCGCTGATCACCGTGCCGTTCAGGCTGTTGACGCCCGCGCCGCTGGATTTGCCGTCGACAGTGCCGCGCAGCCAGCCCGCGCCGGCGCCGTAGCGAAAGGGGATTTGCCCGGCGATACCGCCCGCCGCGTTGGCCCGCACCGGCACGGTCACGTTGCCGCCTGCGACGAGGGTAGTTGCGCTGCTGCCGAGCGGCTTATCGCCGGAAATCGCGCCCTGAAACGCGCCGGTGACGCTGTCGAGCGTGCCGCTGTCGACCCGCAGCGTGCCTTTGGCCCAGCCGTCCAGCCCGGCGGCGACCGTTCCGCTCACCGCGCCAATCGCGCCCGCCGCGAGCGCCACCGTCATGCCGCCCGACGGCAGCAGCGTCACCTTGGGATCGCCAGTCAAATCCAAGGGTTTGAGAATGCTGGCGGCGCTCGTCGCGGTCGGTCCCCGCAGGCTCGCGTCGTTCTGGAGCGTCACCGCGCCGCCAATCGCCTTGCCCGCTTGCCAATTCAGCGCGGACCCGGCGTCGAACCGGTTCAGCTCCACGCCCGGCGCCAGGCGCGTGTGGACCGTGCCGCCTTTTTGCCAGCTGAACGCGCCGTCGCCCGCCAGCGGCTTGGTCAGTGCCGCCTGCGCTTTGCCCGCCAGCCCGGTCCGTAGCGACGCGCCATCGGCCGCCGTTGCGGTCGCGACGCCTTCCAGCCAATCCTCATAGCGAAACGCGGCGTTACCGGTGAAGGCGTTGAACGTCGAGTCGGCAAATTCCACCGCCAGCTTGCCACCCGGCAGCAGCGTCGCATTGGGCAGTTCCTTGGCCGCGACGACGTCACCGACGGAGTTGCCCTGCAAATTTGCAAAGTTGAGCAGATCGCCCGCGACCGCCACGTCGCCTTTCAGGAAGTCCTGGAACACGTAGCTGAGCTTGCCGCCGTAGCGCACCGGCTTGGAATCCGCGATCGCCACCTGCAGCGCGGCTTTTTCGCCCGGCTGCAGCACGACCTCGGGATGACCCGGCAGCGGCTGCGGCGCGATGACCTGTGCGGCCAACGTCCCGTCAATGCTGTGGATATCCACAGTCGCCGCGGGAACTTGCGCCGTGCCCGCGAGCCAGTTCGCGTACTGCCAGTCCAGCGTGCCCGCGACGCCGGTGAACCGCCCGTTCGCGATCGTGCCCGTCAGCGCGCTGCCTGGCTGGGCCATCAGGTTCTGGTCGCCGGTCGCGGCCAGGGCAAATGGCGCGCTCACGTCCGCGGGCCCCACGCCGCTCAGCTGCTGCAGGTCCGCCACCGGCGCGGCCTTCGCGATCGTGCCGCGAAACCCCGCTTGCTGCCAAGCGAATTGCCCGGAGAGCTGCTTGAACCGGCTGGCTTCAAACGCGATGTTGAACACCGCCTTGTGGTCCGGCACCAGGGTCAGCGGCGCGGTCAGCGGCACCGGCTTCAGCAAATGCGCCGACGCCGCGGCGCGAATCGCCGTGAAATCGTTCAGCGCGTCGAAGGCCAGCGCGCCCTCGGCGATGCCGGCCCACTGGATTTGCGCGTGGCCCTGCGCCGACTTCGCGATATTTGCCGCCAGATCGACCGTAAATTCAGCAGATTGTACTGCGATGTCGCCCCACGTTTGCGGCGCCGCCGCCGTCGCCGTCGCCGTTCCCGTCAGCTGGCGTGCGTCGTCGCTCGGCGCCAGCCTCAGCGTGCCCGTCGCGACGTTGCGGTAGGCAAAATCCGTTGTCCCGCCCGTAATTTGCACCTGGCTGCCCAGCACTTTCAGCTGCATCGCGCCGTGGGCCACCGTCACGTCGCCCAGCTTGCGCGGCTGCACGAGCGCCGCGGTCGCCGTCGCCTGGATTTCTTTCTGCGTCGTTGCGGGGTCCAGAATTGCCTGGCCGACCATCGCCGCGCCCAGGCGAAAATCCGCTTGACCTTCCAAGGCTTTGACGACGTCGTCCGCGATGGACGCCGTGAGCGCACCTTTCTCGACCGTCGCCTCGCCCTGGGTGATTGGCTGGGCCATGGCGCCCTGAATCGTGAAGGATCCTGAGTTCTTGGCGAGGTCGAGGTCGCCCTGGAACGCGCCGGCGTACATGCCGTCAAACGTGCCGGTGCCGCTGCCACTGACGACCGTGAGCGCGTCGTTTGCGATGGTGCCGGTGACGTTCGCGGTGCCGATCGCCAGCTCGCCGAGGACGGCCGGGCCGGTCGCCGCGAACGTCGCGCTGCCGCTGAGCTTTTGTCCTGCGCTTGACCACGCCACGCTGGCTGTCCCGCTGCCTCTGCCGAGCGCTGGCAGGCTGAGACCGAGCGCGCCGCTCAAATCAAGCTGGCCGGTGCCGCCCAGACTGCCGGCGAGCGTGCCGCCCGCAACGGAAGCGCCCGGGCCGAGCGGGATCTCGCTGCCCGCGCTGACGCTGGCGCTGCCCGTCAGCTGATCGCCGGCCAAGCTGGCGTGCAAGCTGCCGTCGCCGAACGGGTCCACGTGCAGGCCAAAAGTACCGGCGCCGGTGGCTCGGCCCGCGCTGTCGACCGCGACGTCCAGGCTGCCGCCGCGCAGCCATTTTTGCAGTGCCGGGTTACGGATATCGGCGGCACCCACGCGGGCGGTCGACACTGCGCCGGTCGCGGCGATTTGCGCATGGCCCGTCACGTCAAACAGCCCGCCCACGGTCAGCGCCACCTGCGGCAGCGCGGTCGATACGGTGCCGTCCGCGGCAATCGCCAGCGCAAGCGACTGCCCGCGCACGGTCTTGCCCAGCGACAGCGCCGCCCACACTGTCCCGCCGACCAGCTGCCCGGACGTCGGCGAGAACTGCAGCCGGGCCTGGCGCTGCAGCTTCAGCCCCGCGATGCCCGGATCCGGGATCGTCGCCAGCGTCTCGCGCGTGCCAGCCGCCAGCTGCGGCAGCCGGACCTGCATCGCCTTGCCGGCCAGCAGCAACTGCACGTGCTGCGGCGGCGTGGGCGCGGGCGCGGTGCTCGGCCCGTCGTTGCGGTAAACCGCCTTGCGCGCCGGGTTCCGGGCGATCCCGACCACCGGCTCGCCGGCCTGCACGCTGTCCGTCGCGGCCCGCGCTTCGCGCTCCTCCGGATCGCCCGCCGACGACACACCGGTCGCGCCCCGATCCGCCGCTGACCGACCGGCCATTTGCACCACGTGCACGACTTCCTCTGCCAAAATCACGGCTTTGTCGCCATCGGCGAGCTGCGCAGCGGCGCCCATGACGATGTCCTGGCCTTGGGCAAACGCCCGCGCGCCGTGCGCGTCCGCCAGCGCGTGCGCGCCCGCGCCCTCGTGCACACGAACGCCCGCCAGCGACGCGCCAAGCGCGGTCTCCGCGTGATCGCGCACGTTGGCCGCCAGCGGCGTCCCGGAGCCAAGCGTCGCTCCGACCGGCGCGCCCACCGCGGCAGTCGGCAGCGCAGCTTGGCCAAAGGCAACACGGGCAACATCTGGATCCTCAAGGCCATTTTCCGCAGCAAGTGGGGCTGTCGGCGCAGGTCCGGCGGCGGCGGCGTTGGGCGGTGCGGCAGGCGCGGCGAGCGCGGCAACCGGCGGCGTCGCGGTCTCGGCATGTGCGGTGGACGGTGCCGCTGCTGGCGGCGCGCTTGCGGTTGCCATCGCGGGTGCGGCTTCCGGAGCCCGCGGCGCCGCGCCTGCCGGGCCAGCGACTGCTTGTGCGGTGGCTGCGGGCGCACCGGGCGGCGCGGTGGAGGGCGCGACGGCGGCATCGGCGACGCTGGCTGGCGTCGCGGCCTCGGCGTGTGGTGCGGCTGCCGTGGGCGCCGGAGCGGGCGGCGCAGTGATTGGGGTCGGCGCCACAGGGACCATGGCCGGAGCCGCTGCACCGGGCTCCGCCTGGGCTGGCGCTGCACCGCTGGGCGCCGGAGCTGCGGCCGCGGGCACGTCGTGGATCTCAGCTTGGGGCACGGCGGCATCGGGCGGGACGGCGTCCACAGGGGCGCGATCGGGTGCCGGAGCCGGCGCGGCAGCTGCAACCGCCACCGATGGCGTTGTGGCGATCGGCTGATCCGTCGCGACCGCAACGGGCTCAGGCCCTGGGCTTTCTGGCGCCACTTCGGGAACCGCCGGAGCGACTGGATTCGCGGCTGGCACCGGCGCGGCTGCGGTTCCCGCGCGAGCGGCGGCCAGCGTGTCGCGTTGTGCAGGCGGCGTCAGCGCTGCGACTGGAGCGGTTTCTGGCGCATTCTCCAGCGGTTGTGGCAAAGCAGCTTCGGGCGCAGGTCGCGCGTCCACCGCTGCGGGCGGGGAGGCCGACTTCAGTTCGGGCGCCGGCAGCGGCGCGGGCGCG
>CAIYWC010000116.1 GCA_903929795.1 uncultured Myxococcales bacterium
AAGAAACCGCTCCGGGCCGCGGTTTCTTCCCCAAACCCCTTCTTCCTGGCCCCGGGCAGCTGGTGGAACAGGAGTGGCTGGGTTCGGGTGGGCCTGCGGGCGCGCTGCGCGCGGTCCTCGGCCTGGCACGGGGCCGGATCGGGCGGACGGGACTGCTGGTGGCTGCGCGCGGTCCGCTTTGCGGCCGGGTGCTCGCTTGAGGAAGTTTTTCGGTACGGCGGTTTTGGGGAGACCGGGCTTGCGCTTCGCGCTCGCTGGTCGGTTGCCAGTAGACTGGGCTTGCGCTTCGCGCTCGCTCGTGAGGTGCGATGCGGCGGCTGGTCGGCATCGCGCCTCCTCGGAGGTCTGGGGGGGGCGTCGTCGGGCCCGCGTGCCCTTCGGGCCGCGAGGATTTCCGAGATCTGGGTGCCGCGTGCCCTTCGGGCCGCGAACGGGCCAGCGCGATGACACCGGGCTCGTCAACTGGTCCGCGTCCTGTTGCGGTTCAGCCGGGGCTCCTGCCACGGCATTCTGAACGCCATCGCGGACGCGCAGGGCGGCGATCACGGTGGCAGGGCGACGTCGTACTCAAAGAACGGGTCCAAAATCAGCTTGTTCGACGGGTCGTACGCGCGGAGATGCACATGCGTGCCCGGCCCAGGCCAGAGTACGGTCTTGCCCAGGTGGAAGGTGTGGCTGTCGTAGGTCGTAAGCGTATACGGCCCCGCCGGCAGCGGACCGGCGGTGTGGCGCGGCCCTGGGCCAAACTTCAGCTCCGGCGGCACGCCCGTCGCCGCGAATGTCCACCAATGGTCGACCGGCCCGCACGTTGTCGCGCCCAGCTGCGGCGAGCGCGCGGTGACGGCGAATTGCGGGTCGGCGAAGACGTCGACAAACGCCCCGACTGGCGCGGACGTCACGTCGAACCCGCAGCCAGCGGTGGCTGCATGGGTCGCCGCTGCGTCGGCACCACCTGCCCAGGTTGGCACAAGCGGCCAGCACAGTCGCCAGCAGCCAACGGCCTCGCGCCGCCCCGGCAGCGGCAGAAAGCGAGCGCGGCGCATCGTCAAGGCTGTCGCGGTCCGTCGACCGCAGCGGGAAGTTGCCTGCACGTGTACCTCATCGAACCGGTCTCGCTTTGCCATTCGCCGCCCCCAGACAGCCTCCCGGCTCCGCCGCATCCGAATCCGAGCATGACCGGCTGATCGCCTCCTGTCGAGGCGAAGAACCATGCGGTACTGCACCAGTCAGACGCAGCGGTGCCCCCGCGGCCCGCCAGCCCGCCGCCGCCGTAGCTCGGGAGGCCGATCGAGGCGGGCGCGTTCGAAACGCCCGGCCGCACGCGCTCCTTTCACTCGGGGCAGCGTCGATGCAGTCCCGCGGATCGGATGCGCCGCCATCGGGGCTCGCGGCGTATGTCGCGAAGTGGAATCGACCTCGGACGCTCCGCGCAGTGGCAAGACCGAAGTGCATCGCGGTTGGGACGCAGCGGCGCACGCCCCGGCCGCTGCCAACGGGGCCGTCGCTCTTGGACAAGCGCTGCCGCGTGGACCCTCTGCGGGAGGACCCGGGCGTCCGCAGCCGCGCGCGCGGGCAGGGCGCTTCACTGGACGTAACGGAGCACGCGCCCGCCACCCACTGGATGAAGCCTGCACCACACGCCCGAGCGAAATGCGCATAAACGTGATCGGCAAAGGCCAAGCCAACTTGGCACGCGTCGTGCATTGCCTCTTCGCAGGAGGTGTCTGATGCTGAAGTTCAAGACAATGTGGCTGAATCTGGTGGTGTGCGCGGCAACCCTTTTCGCGGCGACGGCGCATGCGCAAGGGCCTCAGGATCTGGCGCGCGACGCGACCGCGACCGACCGGCAGCACGCCGACATGGCGCAACAGACGCGGTTTGCCGGGCAGCTGGGGCTGGGCGTCGCCGGTGTCACGGCGGTCAAGGACCGCGGCGCGGAGGCATACCTGGACCTTGCCGCGGGCTTCGTGACGCCAAGCAAGTGGGGCGCGCGGCTCGGCGTGCGCGTCGCGCCGGGCTTGGGCAGTTGGGCGGACCTGCACGGTGCCGCGACGTATGACAGTTTCCTCGGCCGCACCGCGCTGCAAGTGGGTGTCGCGAACTATCAGCCGTTCTACATGTGCTTCAATTTCTTTGGCAATCCAGGTACTTGCGTGCAGCCGAGCTACACCGGACCGATGATCGGCGTTCAGCACGAATTCCAGCTCCTCAGCGTGTTCGGCGTGCAAACCGGTGTGCGCGCGGCGGTGCTGAACGGCCAAGCATACGCGATGTTCAACCTCGGCGTCGGGGTGTCGCTGTAGGTGCGGGGGCTGCGCGGGGGAAGCGATCCGCCGCTGCGGGAATCCGCTCCGGATGAAGCTGCCTACCGCGGCAGACCCCGCGTGCGTTGCGGCATCGGCGGTTTGACCGGCGCCAAGCGTCCTCCAGTTGACGGGCTCGCTGGACCGGTCAGACTGGGCTTCAGGCGGCATGCTGGCAGGACCGGCGCCGCCGGGAGGCCGGATGTGTGCAGGACGGCAAGCAGCCAGATAGGGGACCTCCGATCAGCGTCCACAAGAACGCAGTGCAACATGTGCATGCTCCTCGTGGTCCTGCTGGTAGCGTGCCACAGCCCTGGCGTGAACACGCGAGCCGTTCCGCCACCACAGGCTGGTGTTGTCTCGTCGACACCTGTAGTCGACCCGCCAAGTCAGCCGACCGCCGTCGCCGAGGAGCCAGACTCGGAGACAGAATTCGACTGTCTGCACGAGATCCCCAAGCGACTCCCGCTCCCAGCCGATGCGACGCAGTCGGTGCCCGTCGATTCGCCGCTGCACGCCATGCGGTTTGTCTCCTGCGAAACTGAAGGACTGTCCGAGCGCAACTGGTGGAACGGCATCCTGCGGCGGATCTCCGCGAAGCCGTGTGCATCTGCCACGCGCTGGGGGCGAACCGGCTTCGCCTGGCTCGACGACGAGCGCGCCGTGCACCTTCTCGACCCGCGCTCGGGCAAAGAGCAGCACGTCAAGCTGAACCGGCTGCCGACCTGCGAAGATGGCAACGGCGCCGACGCCGACCTGTGCCGGTTGACCGATAGCGAGCCGGTCGTCAAACGCGGCCACATCGTACTGGGACTGCAGTGCGTCTGCGAATCGCCGGGCGACGCACCCTCGACGCTCCAGTACGGCCGGCTCATTGTGCCGCTCGGACGCGGGGTCGCAAGCGTCCCGGCGAAGCTCTCCGAGAACACAACGGACCGACTGCCGGAACGCGTGGATGCGAATCGCCAAGTGCGACCGGATGCACCAGGGCGATGGCCGTTCAGGATCGAGCCCCACGGCGGCATCGACGTGATCGCCCAACTGCCGCAGGGCCAGACGCAGCTCGTCGGCGAGCTGAGGGACATCAAGGCCGACGACTGGTTCAATTCCATCCATGATTTTTCCGAAGGCGCAGTATCGGCGAGCGGTCGGTGGCAGTTGATCGTTGGCCAGTTCATCCTCGACCCGTCGACCACGAACTTGTACTGGCTATTCGACCGACAGACCGGCAGGGTGTTTGCCATTCAGGCGGGTGGCTGGCCCGAGCCGATTCCTTGGGCGTGGTTGGCGAAGCTGAACAACTTCGCGAGCCTCGGGTGCATTGGCGCCTTGGACGTGAACGAGCTGGACTCGGAGGGCGACCCGCGCTTCGACCCGGAAGTGGACTTCCTCGTCGCGGGCAAGCTGCACGTCATCCCCGGACTGGGCGGCTGGTGAGGCGCTCGCGTGGTTTTCCGCAACGGGCTGGCCATTCCGCTTGCATCGCGCTGATCTTCAGTCGGAGCGCGCGCACCGCGTTGCGTCGGGGCCACGGCAATCGCCGCCATGACAGCCTTGACGCCGACGCCCGCTTGCCCGTGGGCCGTTACCCGACCGCGATTTGCTCACCGCTGCCGACTGCCGCTGCCGTTCCATCCACCTTCGCCGCGCACCACCGGTGACGCTGCGCCAAGAGCCGATCACGAAGCGCTCAACGATGCCGCGCGGGCGCCGCGTCTCGCGCAAACCAGGGCGTGTCGACCCGCAGAAACGGGCGCATACAGGCGCGGAGCCCCGCGCGCGGCCCTCCCGTTCGCAGCCCGAACGGCACGCGGGCCCGAGACCACCCCCAAAGCTCCTTGGCGGCGCGGCGCCGGCCCCGCCCACCCCTTGACGCCCAAGCCGAACCCGTCATGCTCACCCCAGCGCGCGCCCGCGCCCATCGCTCCCTTGCGCAACTTCTGGTTCCCGCCCATGGCCAAGCGTCCCTCGCCGCAAATCGCCCCGCCCACGACCGCGCCCGCGCACGTTTGGCTGCCCACGTGGGCGCAGGTGCTGCTGCTGGCGGTGAGCGTCGCGGGCATCCTGGCGCCGGCGGCCGACATGCACTGGCACCTCGACAAGACGCCGCCGCCGGAGGAGAACCGCCAGCTGGCGGACTGGCCGGAGCTGACGGCGAGCCTGGCGGCGCTGCAGAAGTGGCCGGCGCAGTACGAAACCTGGGTGCGCGACCATTTTGGCTACCGCAGCACGCTGATTGCCTGGCATACGCAGCTGATGCTGGACGTGCTGGGCATCTCGCCGCGCGCGGACGTGGTGCTGGGCAAGAACGGCTGGCTGTTCCTGGGCACCAACAAGTCGGTCGATGCCTACCGCTGCCTGTTTCCATATGACGCCGGCGGGCTGGCCAACGAGGTCGCCTCGACGCGCGAGCGGACGGACTATCTCGCGGCCCGCGGCATCAAGTACCTGAACGTGTGGGCGCCGGACAAGGAGGAAATCTATCCGGAATTCCTGCCGCTGTGGATTCAAAAGACCGCAGGGCCGTGCCGCATGGACCAGCTGGGCGAGACGCTGCACAGGGCTGGGCTGTCGTATGTGGACCTGCGGCCGGCGGAGCAGGCGGCCAAGCAGCAGGCGCAGGCCTATCACACGACGGACACGCACTGGAACGCGCTGGGCGCGTATTTCGGCTACCGGCAGATTGTCGACGAGCTGCGCAAGTGGTTTCCGGCGATGCGGCGGCTGGAGCCGGGCGAGGTGCAGTTTGTCGACATCCCGCGGCCGGGTGGCGACTTGGCGCGCCAGCTGGATTTGGAGAAACGCTACGCCGGCCCGCAGACTTTTGAGAAGCTGCCGCGCCGCTGCCACCGCGTGCCGCCGAGCGTGACGCGGCCCAAGGGCACCAAGCTGGAGGCGTTCGACTGCCCGGGCAGCACCGGTCCGCGCGTGCTGATGTTCGGCGATTCCTATGGCAACGCGCTGATTCCGTTCCTGGCCGAGAGCGCGAGCCATTTTCTCGCCGTCGAGTTCGGTCCGCCGCTGGACAAGGAACTGGTTGACATCGAGAAGCCGGACGTCGTCATCGACATCCACGTCGAGCGGCAAATGCAGCCGGATCGGTAAGCTGCCCGGCCGAACCGCTGCCCGCCGCTCAATAAAACGTCGTGCGCAACACCGGCTGGAACAACGCTTTTTCCTGGGCGCACGCCGGCTCCAGCGGGCAATTCGCGCAATCCGGCGCGGTCAGCTCCGGACAGCGTTTGCGCGCGCCAAAGAAGAAATAGTCCACCGTGCCGACATCGCGGCCTGAGTGGGCGCACAGCCGCTGGATCGCGTCGTAACTAGCCAGACGAACTGCGGATTCGTCCGCGGGCGTGCACAGCCGCCGCTCCACCAGCGTCTCGCGCAGCGACGCGTCGTGCACGCGCACCAGGCCCGTGCGCAGGCACGAACGCATCAGGTGGTAATCGATGATCGGCGCCAGATCGCGGCCGTCGGCCAGGTCGAGGAACTTTTCGGGCCGCTGGCCCAGCGCGGCCACCAGCAGCATCGACTTTTTGCGCAGCGGATCCTCGCGATAACCCGCGATATGGTCGAGCTTTTCAATCAGCGCCGCCACCGGATTGTCGGCCTCCTGCGCCAGCGTCACAAGCAGCTCCGGTGTCCAGCCCAGCTCCCACAGGTCGCGGCCATAGCTGCGCGCCAACGCGTGGTGATTGGCCAGGACCGGCACCGGCACGCGGCCATCGTCCGCGCGAAACGTCTCCTCCGTGTCCGCCCACCGCAGCGTCGCCTGCGCGCGCGGCGCCAGCAAGTCCGGATTATCCTTGAGTACCCGCGCAAAAGCCGCGAACACGTAGTCGGAACCCTTCAGCGTCTCGCCGTCCAGCTTGGCCAGCATCGGCTGGTCCCAGCGGCCTTCGCGCGGGCTCCAGAAGCCGAACTGGTGCAGCATCGTCGCGAACAGCCACGGCACCGCCAGCGGGTCGCCGACCGGCGGAAAGTGCGGCCCGGTGAAATCGAAGGGCGCAATCTGCGGCAAATCCGCGAGGATCGCGCCGATGCGTTCGACCTGCTGTTCGTCCACGCTCACCCGCGCGTCCGCGGTGTGCCGCTGGCGCTGGACAATCGCCATCCGCGTCGTCTTCAGCAGCCCGGTCATGCCCGGCGCCTCGATGGTCAGCGCCGCCACCGCCGCGCCCAGCTGGACCGCCTGGACCGGGTGCAGCCCGTCGACAAGCCCCGCCAGCGCGCCGCCGCACACCGAATCGCCCGCGCCGGTCAGGTCCACCGGCTGCGCCGGATAGCACGGCACGCGCGTGCACCAATCGCCTTGCCAGACGTCCGCGCCATCCGCACCGCGCGTAATCACCAGAATTTGCCCCGGCCGCACGGTCGGCGCTTGGTGGCCAAAGACCGCATCGGCCTCGAAACCATTGAGGAAAAACAGGTCCGTCGCTTCCTGCAACGCGCGCACGGCGTCCGGCGCGCGGTGGACCATGTAGCCAAAAGTGCCCGCGGACAGCTTGGCCGCGCAACGCCGTCGCAGCGTCTGGACAAACTTCATCTGCAGCGCCGGATCGTGGATCGCGGCAATGTGAATGTAATCGGCACCTTGCAGCAGCGCGTCCGGCACCATCGCCGGGTCCAGCTGGTCTTCCTTGCCCCAGGTCGCCGCGCCCATGCGGGCATCGCCGCGCTCGTCGTAAATGATCTCAAAGTGCGGGATGTCGTCCAGCTGGCACGGCGGGCCGACCCAGTCGACCATCCGCGCGGGCTCCTTGAACAGCTCCGGCAGCGGATCGGGCTTGAAGCCGAAAAACCGCACATCCGCGCCCGCTTTGCGCGCCGCGATCGCCGTGTACAGCGCCGCACCGCCGGGCGTCGTCAGCGGTTGGCCATCGGCGCGCAGCGTGTCCACAGAAGCGCCGCCGATGATGAGGATGTGAGGACGACGCGCCATGGGACCCGGATGGTGGCATGCGCCCGCGCCCGCCCGCAAGCGTTGACGCGCCAGACGGAACGCCGCACGCTCCGACGGTCGCCAACCGCCGCGACCGAGGTCCGCGATGCCGCTCCGCTCCATCGTTCTTGCCGCGCTCTGCCTTGCATTTCCAGCAGTTGCATTCGCCGAGCCGGCAACTGCGCCGCACGCCTTTGTCCACGCGGTCGGCGACGCCGGCATTCTCCCGCGTTTGCAGGCCGTCCTCGGTCTCATCGTCATGATCGCCGGCTGCTGGATCTTCCGCGACAAGCGCCCGGGCCAGGTCTTTCCGTGGCGCGTCGTCAGCGCCGGCGTCGTCATGCAGCTCGTGTTCGCCGCGCTCGTGCTCAAGTCCCCGCAGGCCAACAAGTTTTTCTCCTGGGTCAACGACGCGTTTGTCTCGCTGATGAACTTCTCCAACGACGGCGCGCGCTTTCTGTTTGGCGACCTCATCAGCGGCACCGCGGTCGTCGCGTTCAGCGTGCTGCCGACCATCATCTTTTTCTCCTCGCTGATGACGGTCGGCTACCACAGCGGCGTCATGGTCCGCATCGTCCGCGTTTTCGCCAAAGGTCTCGCGCGGTTCATGGGCACGTCCGGCGCGGAGTCGCTGTCGACCGTCGGCAACATCTTCCTCGGCCAGACCGAGGCGCCGCTGATGGTCCGGCCGTTCCTGCCGAAAATGACGCGCTCCGAGCTGCACTGCATCATGGTCGGCGGTTTTGGCACGGTCGCTGGCGGCGTCATGGCGGCGTATGTCGGGATGTTGCACAAGGCGTTTCCGGACATCGCCGGCCACCTGCTGGCGGCGTCGATCATGGCGGCGCCGGCGACCGTGCTTGTCTCCAAGCTGCTGGTGCCGGAGACGGAAGTACCTGAAACAGGACCGGATTCCACAATCGAGGTGCCGCGACTGCACGAGAATTTCATCGACGCCGCGGCGGCGGGCGCGTCCGAAGGCATGCACCTGGCGCTGAACGTCGGCGCGATGCTGATCGCGTTCATCGCGCTTGTCGCGCTGGGCAACGCGCTGCTGGGTTGGTCGCTCGGGCTGCTGGGTTTCGAGGGCGTCACGCTGCAAAAGCTGCTCGGCTACTTCTTCACGCCCGTCGCCTGGCTTATCGGCATCTCGCCGGAGGAATCGCCGGCGGTCGGCAGCCTGCTGGGCGTGAAAATCGTGCTCAACGAGTTCGTGGCGTATCTCGATCTCGCCAAAAACCTCGCTTCGCCGCAAGCGCTGTCGCCGCGCGCCGCCATCATCACGGCCTACGCGCTGTGCGGATTCGCCAACTTCGCCAGCATCGCCATCCAAATCGGCGGCATCGCCGCGATGGCACCCGACCGCCGCAAGGACCTCGCCACGCTGGGCCTGCGCGCGATGCTCGGCGGTAGCGTCGTTGGCTACATGACCGGCGGGCTCGCCGGACTGTTCGTGTGAAAGCGCTCGCACACCGCGTCCCCGCCTTTGCCTGACGAATCTGTGACATCCGCGTCAATGGCCACTTGACGCAGCGCGTTGAAAGTCGGATCGTGCCAGCGCGGTGACAGGTCTCGTCCCCGCCTGCGCTTGCCGCCGATTCCGCGTCCGCGAACTCCAAGAAGGTGACCTCCATGAGCGACAATTTTTACACAGATAACAGCGACTTGAAGTTTTGGATCGAACAGGCTGTGGATTGGGACATGTTGGTCGAGCTCGCAGAGCGCGGCGCGCCGGCGGAAGATCGGCCGGCAAGCGTGCGGGAAGCGCGCGACACGTTCGAGGATGTGCTCAAGGAGCTGGGCAAGTTCGTCGCCAAGAACATTGACCCGGTGGCGCGGCAGATCGACACCGAAGGCACGCGCGTCGAGAACGGCGAAGTCGTGATGTCGCCGGCGTTCGACAAGGTCTTCAAAGGCATGAAGAAGCTTGGACTGTATGGCCTGCCGGTTCCGCGCGAGCTGGGCGGCGTCAACGCGCCGGCGGTCGTCTATCTGGCCGGTTCAGAGCTGATTGCCCGCGGCGACACGTCCTGTATGACGCACTTTGGCTTCCACGCCGGCATCGCGCTGTCGCTGATTACGTACGCGCTGCGGGATCCGCGCTCGGTCATCAAGAATGGCCGGCTGATCTCCACGCCGTATGACGACGCGATCGCCGACATGATCAGCGGCAACACGTGGGGCTGCATGGTGCTGACCGAGCCGGGCGCTGGCTCCGACCTCGCGCAGATCAAGACGACCGCGGTGGAGCAGGCGGACGGCAGCTGGAAGCTGAACGGCGAGAAGATCTTCATCACGTCCGGCAACGGCCAGTACCAGCTCGTGCTGGCGCGCAGCGAAGACCAGAACACGGCGCCGGGCTTGAAGGGTTTGTCGCTGTACCTGTGCAAGCGCAAGATCGACGGCAAGACCAATGTGCGGATCGCCAAGGTCGAGCACAAGATCGGCCACCATGGCTCGCCGACCTGCGTGCTTGTCTACGAGGATTCGGTCGGTGAGCTGATTGGCCACCGCGGCGACGGCTTTGAGCAGAT
The DNA here is from genome assembly GCA_903929795.1 of uncultured Myxococcales bacterium. Taxonomy (GTDB): domain Bacteria; phylum Myxococcota_A; class UBA9042; order UBA9042; family UBA9042; genus CAIYBN01. The sequence continues at coordinate 9,783 of CAIYWC010000116.1, forward strand.
GTTGCTGCTGATGAACTTCGCGCGCGTGGCCGTGGGCTTCGAGTCGCTGGGGCTGATCGAGGCGTCCTACCGCTGCGCCAAGGAGTTCGCCGAGGGCCGCGTGACCATGGGCAAGACGATCGACCGCCATGAGATGATTGCCGACTTCCTCGAAGACATGCACCTGACCATCATCGGGCTGCGGGCGATTTGCTTTGAGACGGCGCAGAAGGTGGAGCGGGCGAACCGGCTGGAGCAGATCCTGAAGTTCGACCCGCCGTCCGATGAACATGAGAAGGCCGAGCTGGAGCGCAAGGTCAGCCGGGCGAAGCGCCAGGCGCGCGACCTGACGCCGCTTGTGAAGTACTACGGCTCCGAGAAGAGCGTGGAGATGAGCCGGCTGGCGATGCAGATCCTCGGCGGCGTGGGCTACACGCAGGAGTATGCGCCGGAGAAGCTGCTGCGCGACGCGCTTGTGCTGCCGATTTGGGAAGGCACCAGCCAGATCCAGTCGCTGATGGTGCTCAAAGACCAGCTGATGCAGGGCCTGCGCGACCCGCGACGCTTCATCGTCAAGATGGCGCGCGCCAACTGGAAGCGTGTGGCGGAGCAGGACCCGCTGGAGAAGCAGCTGTCGCGGCTGTTCAGCTACAAGTACAAGGCGCTGCAGACGATTTTGGTGAAGATCGCCAAGAATAAGCTGAAGCACACGTACGAACTGCCGGTGGGCGCGTGGTCGGACGCGCTGTTCAGCCAGTGGGACCCGAAGCTGGACTTCGCGCCGGGGCTGCTGCACGCCGAGCGGCTGACGAAGATTCTTGCGGACGTGGCGATCGCGCGGATCCTCGTCAAGTATGCGGTGAAATTTCCGGATCGCCGGGCGGATGCGCAGAAGTTCATGGCGCGCTCGGACCTGCGGTGCCGCGCCTGGCTGGCGGAGATCGAGGAGCATGGCGATGAGCTGCTCGCCACGCTGGCGGAGAAGGCGGCGGGTGATGTGAAGAGCGCCGCGTAGGCGGTGGGGGCGGCGGTGTCAAGACCGGGTACATCCTTTACAGATCAGACCGGGCACATGGTTTACACTTTTGCCCGTCCCAGACCGCGCTGAGAGGCAGATTCCTCCCCATGGGGAGG
>CAIYWC010000117.1 GCA_903929795.1 uncultured Myxococcales bacterium
AGTTGGTGTCCATGGTGAGCCTCCGTTGTGTTCCTGCCGCTGGTTCCTGCCGCCGATTCTCGGTGGCCGCCAGCGGACTTCCTGATACACAAGGTACGCGCCGGAGCCGCGCCGCAATATCGGCCAAAAGTGCCAATCTGCAGGCGTTTCGGCACCAATTTGCGGTGGGCCAATCGCATCATGGCCGATGGTGCGTTCGCACCATGCGTACCGCGTATTTCACATGAATCCAAACGGTTAAACGAACACGCCGGGAGATGAGCGCCGGGACCGCGCAGAATTTCGCGCCAAGAATGCCAACGCCGCGATCGAAGGGTATCGACCGCGGCGCGGCATCTTTCTCACGCGTTGGCGCGCAATCCTGGGCGCGCGCGGCGTCGGGACTACTCGCTGACGTCGCCGCCGCTGGGCATCTGGCCGATGCGGAAGATGACGAATTCCGCGGGCTTGACGGGGCACATGCCGATTTCGCAGATCATCTGGCCGGCATCGATGACTTCGGGCGGATTGGTTTCATCGTCGCATTTGACGAAGAACGCCTCCTCCGGTGTCTTGCCGAACAGCGCGCCCTGCCGCCACAAACGCAGCAAAAACGCGGAGATATCACGCGTGACACGCTTCCACAGCCGCTGGTCGTTGGGCTCGAACACGACCCACTGCGTGCCGAGCTCGATCGACTGCTCAACCATGTTGAACAGCCGGCGCACGTTGACGTAACGCCACGAGGCGTCCGACGAGATCGTGCGCGCGCCCCACACGCGGATGCCGCGGTTGGGGAAGCTGCGGATCACGTTGATTCCCTTGGGATTCAACAGGTCCTGCTCGCCGCGCGTGATGTTGTATTTCAGGCCGATCGCGCCGCGCACGATCTCGTTGGCCGGCGCCTTGTGCACGCCGCGCTCGCCGTCGGAACGGGCATAAATTCCCGCGATGTAGCCGCTCGGCGGCTGGAAGATGTTGCCTTTGAAGGGGTCGTAGACTTCAACCCACGGGAAGTAGTAGCCGCCGTACTTGCTGTCGCGCGGCTTGGGCAGCTTGTCGACGCCGCCCTTTTCGATGACTTCCGGGGAATCGAGCACGGCGAAGCGGTAGCGCATGTTCTCGCAGTGGCTCAGCACGGCGTCCTGGATGACCGGGTCGGTCTGGCCGGGCGCGGCGACGATATTCACTTCCTCAACGTCTTCAAGGGCTTTCAGGCCGGTACGCGTGCCGGGGCCGTTATCGCTGCCGATGTAGAGCGCGGCCTTGCTGGCCGGCTTCTTGGCGCCTTCCTTGCCGTCGCCCTTGGAGATTTCCTCCCAGTTGCCGACGTTGACGATGAACGCGCGGGCGCCGCCGTTGTTGAAGAAGCCGTAGACAGCGTGGGCGAGGAACTCGCTGTTCTGGAAGTCGCCGAAATGCTTGGTGTATTGCGACCAGTTGCTGCAAAGGACCGGCTCATTCACGGGTCCGGTGTTGCACTCGCCCAAGAAGGCCGCGGTGCTGGTCCCGACCATCTCCAGCGGCTTGGTACCGCGATCGACTTCCTCGACATAGACGCCTGGTGAAAGATACGACGTAGCCATGTGAACACCTCTCGGGCAAATGCCCGCTTTTGGATGACAAATCCGGCCTGGCTGCCATCCGCTTCACCGATTCGACCGCTGCATCCGCGCGGAACTTTCGTGCGACAATGGCTGTCAGGCCAAACGTGTGCCACAAGTCGATGCGCGGTGCAACCGATCGGCGGCGCGACACCGGCGGACGGGCGTCGGATCTTTTTTGCGTCGCGCCGCGGCAAAATTCTCGCGCGTGCGAATACCAAACCAGGGGGCGAGCTGGGCCCCCCGTCGACGGACGAGCCGCGCGTACGGGCGGGGGCGCCGTCGGCCCACAACCAGGCTTCCGGGGGACAGCGCGGCAACGCCGCTGCCGACACGGAGGGGCGGGCGCGGCGACGAGCCGCGGGACCGCTATGGTGGTGGTGTGCCCGGGAAACCGGGGACACAGTGGGGGAGGCTTTTTGCTGGGCCGCGTGGAGGCCCGGCGCGAAGGGCGACCCACGTCAATCGCACCCATCGTACCCATCACACGAGCTTCCTTATCGATTCACCGCGATGTCCTTCCCGACGACGCGCCGAATCTCGGAAGAACGCCGGTCGGATTCGATCCGGAATTTCGCATAGTAAAACAGCGCCGGCCGGATCTCCTCGTTCAGCGCGCGCCAAAACGACATCAGGTCATTGTGATCCGCCTGCAAATTTGGAAAAACATTGACTTTATCGTCCGGATAGAACGAATCGCCCTTCAGCTCCGCGCCGGTCATGATGGTGTGCTCCAGCAGCGTCTTGACAACCAGGCCCAGCAGCAGGCTCTCTTCGGCCGGCGAGTTGCCCCACACCGACACCGCGTAATGCGCGTTCATGTAGCACGGCGCATCCTGATAAAACTCAATGATATTACCCTGTTTGTCGTGCGTGCTGACCAGCGCCTCGGTGCGCTCGCGGTAGTTCGCCTGGAACGCCAAGTGGTACAGGTAGACGTTTACAAGCGGTAGCGTCTTGATGTTGTCCTTCTTGGGCCGATCCGTGCTCACGGAAACCGTTGTAAACCCTGCGGTTTTGAAGGAATCCTTCAGCAGCTCCTTGATCGTCTCGCCCAGGTCCCGGATCACTTCAAACTGGCTCATGCGCGCGCCTCCGGGTGCGATCGTGCGGGCGGGCGCGCGGGGATGTCAACTCGGCGGGCGGGCGGACTCACGGGCAGGTGATGCGGATGTCGTCGATGGCCACAAGCGCGGTCGGGTCGATCGCGTAGGTGTTGAAATCGAAGACGGCGTGCCCTTGGTAGAAATCGAACTTGACTGTCATCGGCGTCGCCACCGCCGGTACGACCGGTAGCAGATAGTTCACCGTGTTCTTCCCGGCTGGTGTCGCGTTGCCGTTGCTCAGCGTCACGGCCTTAACGCCCGCGATCGTGATGTCGAGTCCGGCGCTCGTATCGATACCTTTCTTGGTCCCGCCAAAGAGCCCGGTAATCTGCAGGTACGGCTCCCAATCGACCGTGACCGTAATCACTTTTGCGTTGCCGGGCACCGTGACCGTTGTCGTGGCGGTCGTGTGCGTCGTGGAGGAACCAAACGGGCTGCTCGCCAAAAACGGCGTGTATCCGCGCACATTCGGCACGTCGGAAACGCCGAGCGAGTACGTTCCGGAGACGCCCGGCGTCCACAGCGCCCAGCCCGGCGTGGAGCCCGTGAGCGTCCAGCCGGTCAGGCTCTGGTTCTCAAAATCCACGAGCGTGACCGGCTGGCACACCGTGCAGCCCTCGTCCGTCTGGCCGTCGCAGTTGTTGTCCAGGCCGTCGCCGCAGATCTCGGTCTTGCCGGGATAGACGTTGGCGCTCAGGTCGTTGCAGTCGCCGCTCAGCACCGCGTAGCCGGCCGGCTTGGCGCAGGCTTGGACGGTGACGGCGGTGTTGCCAAAGCCGTCGTTGTCCAGGTCCTGGTAGTAGGTGCCCATGACCAGGCCCTCGTCGGTCTGGCCGTTGCAGTTGTCATCGATTCCATTGCAGATTTCCGTCGCGCCGGGATGGATGGCCGTGCTGCCGTCGTTGCAGTCGCCGCCAACAGTGACCGTGAAGCCGCCCACGGGCCCGCACTGCAGGTTGCCCGTGCCGGTGCCGTAGCCGTCCTGGTCGGCGTCGACGTAGTAGAGCGCGGTCGGCAAGCCCTCGTCCGTCTGGCCGTTGCAGTTGTCGTCCACGCTGTTGCAGACCTCCGCGGCGCCGGGGTTGATGCTGGCCTTTGTGTCGTCGCAGTCGCCGCCGGTCGCGACCTTGTGCGTCGCGTCCGGGGCGCAGAGGACGACGCCGGTCGAGGTCACGCCGTACCCGTCGTTGTCAGCGTCGGTGTAATACGTGAACAGGAGCCCCTCGTCCGTCTGGCCGTTGCAGTTGTCGTCGACGCCGTTGCAGATCTCGGTCATGCCGGGATTGATCAAGGCATTCGAGTCGTTGCAATCGCCGCTCAGCGTCGCGCTGAACACGCCGTCGCTGGCGCACTGGCATTGCGACAAGCCGTTGGCGCCATACATGTCGTTGTCCAAATCCACGTAGTAGCTCACGCAACCAGTTGAATTCTTGGGATCTTTCACGCCATCGCAGTTGTCATCCTTCCCGTTGCAGATCTCAGTGGCGCCGGGATTCACGGTCGGATCGGCGTCATTGCAGTCGCCGCCCACGTTGGCGTACCCCGGGATGCCCGCGCATAGGCACTTGGGCGCCAGCAGGAACGTGCCGTAGTTGTCGCCGTCCTTGTCGACATACCACGCCGTGCAGCCGTCGGAATTCTGCGGGTCGGTCAAGCCGTCGCAGTCGTTGTCCACGCCGTCGCAGACCTCCGTGGCCTTGGGGTTGATGGTCTTGTCGTTGTCGTTGCAGTCGCCGCTCTTGGTCGCGGTGTATTCGCCGGTCGCCGCGCACAGGCACTGGGAGTCGGTCAACGCGCCAAAGCCGTCGCCGTCGTGGTCCAGCCAAAACGTCGTGCAGCCCTGCGCGCCTGCCTCGTCGATGCCGTTGACACAGTTGTTGTCCACGCCGTCGCAGATTTCCTTGGCCGCCGGGTTGATCGCCGCGTTCGCGTCGTTGCAATCGCCCGCCTTGGCGACCTTGAACGTCGGGTTCGCGCCGCACAAGCACGCGGATTTGCTGGAATCGCCCCAGCCATCGTTGTCGCCGTCGACATAGAATTCCGTGCAGCCCATGGCGTTGGCCTCGTCGGTCACGCCGTCGCAGTTGTTGTCCAGGCCGTCGCAGATCTCGGTGGCGCCCGGATGCGCCGTCGCGGCGTCGTCGTTGCAGTCGCCACCCACGGCGGTCGTGTTGAATGGCGTCTTTTGGCACAGGCACAGCCCGGTCGCCGGGTTGCCAAAGCCATCGCCGTCGGCGTCGACGTAGAACACCGTGCAGCCGCCCGCGCCCATCTCGTCGGTCAAACCGTTGCAGTTGTCGTCCACGCCGTTGCACGTCTCGGTCGCCGCCGGGTTGATCGCCACGGCGCTGTCGTCGCAATCGCCGCTCTTCAGCGCGGAATCAAAGCCGTTGGGCGCGCACAGGCAGGTCGGCGTCGCGGTGCCAAAGCCGTCGCCGTCCAGGTCGACGTAGTAGTTCGTGCAGCCCACGGCGTTCGCTTCGTCGGTCAAGCCGTTGCAGTCGTCGTCCTTTTGGTTGCCGCAAAGCTCTTTCTCGCCCGGGTTGACCTTGGGATCGTTGTCCGCGCAGTCGCCCGTCTTCGTCGCCGTGTACACGCCCGTGGCGCCGCATTGGCAGACGGGATCGCCGCTGCCGTAGCCGTCGCCGTCGTGGTCGGCGTAAAACGGCACGCAGCCGCTCACGTTCGGCCCGCTGTCGGTCAAGCCGTCGCAGTTGTCGTCGATGTTGTTGCCGCAGATTTCCTGCATGCCCGGGTTGACCGCGGCGTTCGTATCATCGCAATCTTTCACGCCTTTTTTGCAGACAAGCGGGTCGCCGACGACCAACATGTTGATGTCGCACCAGCCGTCGCCGTCCTTGTCGCAGCCCTCGTCCGTCAAGCCATTGCAATTGTTGTCGATTCCGTCGCAGATCTCCGGCGCCTTGCCGTTGATGGCCTTGTTCGCGTCGTCGCAGTCGGTGGCGGTCGTCGCGGTGTACAGCCCGCTCGGCGTGCATTCGCACAGCGACGCGGAGCCCAGCTTGCCGTCGCCGTCGCCGTCCGCGTCGGGCCAAACTTGCGTGCAGCCTTTGGCGCCGTTCTCGTCGGTCTGGCCGTTGCAGTCGTTGTCGATGCCGTCGCCGCACGTCTCGGTCGCGGGCGTCGCGGCCGCGCAGGCGTCCAGGCCCGTCAGCGTGCACTTGCGCACGCTCGCGCACGTGCCGGCGCTGTTGGTGATTTTGCAGGTCGTCTGGGCGCCGTCGGCGATCGCCTGGGGAGAACAACTGCACTCCGAGCCGGTCCGGACGCACTGCTTGCCAGCGCCCTTTTCTCCCTGTGAATCCAGGCATTTGTAATCGCCCGGGCAGTCGGCGTCGGTCGCACAGCCGCCGCCGCAGAAGCTGCCGCCGACCGCGTACGCCACGCACAGCGAGTCGCTGCCCAGCTTGGCGCACTCCGCGTCCGTGTTGCATGGCCGGCAGAGCGCGTTCCACTTGGGCATGCAGACCTGCAGCGTGTCGCCGCCGCCGCCGGATTGAAACGGCGCACACTTGAAGCCGGTCGGGCAGCAGGAAATGCACGCGCTTGTGCAGATCTTGCCGCTGGGGCCGTCCACGCAGGCGTTGCTGTCGCACTGGTCGGAGGTCGTGCACGCGGAGCCGGGCGCACCGGGCAACGGATTGGCGGGGAACTCGCAGTTTGTCTGCGCGGTGTCGCTGCTGCCGTCGACTTCACTGGCGTCGCCGATCGGGTTCGCGTCGCTGCCGCTGTCGGGCCCAACGCTGTCGGAGCTGCCGTCGTGGCCACCCAGGTCGCCGTCGCCGCCGCTCAACAAGTCGGGAAAATTGATGGCGACGTCCTGCGCGCCGGTGCCGCTGCCTTTGGTTGCAGCTTGGCCGCACGCGGCGACAGCCAGACACAGCGCCCAAAGCGGCGCCGATCGGCGAAAAGCAGTGGCAGCAGGTGCGAACATGCGAATCCTCGACAGCGCTTGGGCGAACAGCGCGTTGTGTACCATTGTAGCGAAACTTTGCAAAACGCAAACAGGAACCGCACAAGTCCGCGGCCGGGGTTGCGCTAATTGCACGTGATGCGGATGTCGTCGATCGCCGCGCCGCCGTCGCAGTCGGAACTGCCCCAGGTGGACGTGAACGCGGCGGAGAACGCAACCGACGTGCCCCATTGGGCCGGCAGGATCGCCCACGTGGCCGTCTGGACGGCGGACAGGCTCGTGGCCGACGGGCCAAATTGCTGGGAGCTCGCGCCCAGCTTCAGCGTCAATTTCGCCGTAGGATCCATGGTATACGTCAAGCAAGCGCCCGTCGCGTCCGTGGTCGTGCAGCTGTAGTAATTGTTCAGCCGCCAATTCACCTTGAGGAATTTGGCACCGGTGGGAATCGCAATGGTGGCTGAAGCCGTCTCCGCGCTGGCGATCGGGTAACCGCACGCGGACGGGTAGCCGTAATCCAGCGCGTACGTGCCCGTAATCGGCAGCCAATACGCAGCCGCCCAGTTGGCGGTGGTCGTCCAGCCGGTCGCGACGCCGGTCTCAAAATCCTGCAGCGTCTGCGCGACGCATGTGGAGCAACCCTCGTCCGTCTGGCCGTTGCAGTTGTCGTCCAGGCCGTTGCCGCAGGTCTCCGTTGCGCCCGGGTGGACGCTGCTGTTGGCATCGTTGCAATCTCCGCTGACGAGGACCGTGTAGCCCAAAAACGGCCCGCACTGCTGGCTGGCGAGGCCCGCGCCATAGCCGTCGCCGTCGCCGTCGTGGAAATACGCGGCAACCGGGTAGCCTTCGTCGATCGCGCCGTCGCAGTTGTCGTCCACGCCGTTGCACAGCTCGGGAGCGCCGGGGTGAATCGCGGCGTTCGCGTCGTTGCAGTCGCCCGTGGTCGCGACCTTGTACGTCGCGTTGGGTCCGCACAGCGACGCCCAGCTCGCGCCGCCAAAGCCGTCGTTGTCCGCGTCCATGTACCATGTCGACTTGGCCAGGCCCTCGTCCGTCTGGCCGTTGCAGTTGTCGTCCAAGCCGTTGCAGACCTCCGCGGCGCCGGGATGGGCGCTGGCCCGGGTGTCGTCGCAGTCGCCGTTGATCAGCACCGTGTGCGTTGCGTCGCCCGTGCAGCTGGCCACGGGGATGCCTGCGCCGTAGCCGTCCTGGTCGGCGTCGGTGTAGAACAGCTGCGTGACACCCTCGTCCGTCTGGCCGTTGCAGTTGTCGTCCACGCCATTGCAGACCTCGCTCGCGCCGGGATTCACCGCGCTGGACGTGTCGTTGCAGTCGCCGGGGACGGTCGCGCTGTACGGCGGCGCGGAAAGGCACAGGCACTCTTTCTTCGCTGTCTGACCATAGCCGTCGGCGTCGTTGTCCTGATAATAATTCAAGCATCCCGCGGAGTTGATCGGATCAGTCACGCCGTCGCAGTTGTCGTCCTTGCCGTTGCAGCTCTCCGTGGCGCCGGGGTGGATCGACGGATCGGCGTCGTTGCAGTCGGTGTGCACGCTCGCGTAGCCGGCGCCAAAGGTGCAGACGCACACGCCGGGGCCGTTGGCGCCAAAGCCGTCGCCGTCGCTGTCGGTGTAGACGGTGTAGCAGCCGCCCGAGCCCACCGGGTCGGTCAAGCCGTCGCAGTTGTCATCGATGCCATTGCAGATTTCCGCCGCGCCGGGGTGGACCGCGCTCGCGTTGTCGTCGCAGTCCGTCGTGTCGACCGTCGTGTATTCGCCGGCGGCGAGGCACAAGCAGGTCGTGTCGCTGGCCAAGCCGTAGCCGTCGCCGTCGTGGTCGCGGGCGAACAGCGTGCAGCCGCCCGCGCCGGGCTCGTTGACCAGGCCGTTGCAGTCGGTGTCGACGCCGCCGCAGAATTCCGCGGCGCCGGGGTGAATCTTGGCGTTGGTGTCGTCGCAGTCGGTGCCGATCATCACGTTCAGCGCGGCCGTCGGCTGGCACAGGCACGCGCCCGCACCCGCGCCGTAGCCGTCGCCGTCGCCGTCCTTGAAATAGACCGTGCAGCCCGTGGCGCCGGCCTCGTCCGTCAAGCCATTGCAGTTGTTGTCGATCCCGTCGCAAAGTTCCGGGGCGCCAAAATAGACGGTGGCCTTCGTGTCGTCGCAGTCGGTCGAATTGATGACCGTGAACACGCCGCTCGGCGCGCACAGGCAGGCGCTGCTGGCCGGGTCGCCGTAGCCGTCGCCGTCCACGTCCGCGTGGAAATTTGTGCAGCCTTTCGCGCCCGGGCCATCCGTCACGCCGTCGCAGTTGTCATCGATTCCATTGCAGAGTTCCGGTGCGCCGGGATGAATCGCGCCGCTGCTGTCGTCGCAGTCGCCGGCCTTGGCGACGGTGTGGCTCGCGGTCGGCGCGCACGCGCACACGGGGTCGCCCGCGCCGTAGCTGTCGTTGTCGCCGTCGACGTACCACTTCGTGCAATCGGTCGCGCTGACGTCGGTTGCGCCGTCGCAGTTGTCGTCCACGCCGTTGCAGAGCTCCGGCGCGCCGGGGTGGATCGCCGCGTTGGCGTCGTTGCAGTCGCCGGCGACGGTCGCGGTGTAGGGCGCGAAAGCCAGGCAGCGGCACACGCTCTCGCCAGTGCCGTAGCTGTCGCCGTCGGCGTCCAGAAAGTGCGGCGTGCAGCCGTCCAGGTTGTCGCCAACGTCGGTGACGCCGTCGCAGTTGTCGTCGATGCCATTGCAGATTTCCGTCGCGCCGGGATGGATCGCGGCGTTGGTCGGCGAGCAGTCCGCGGCGTTGGCGACGCCATCCCCGTCGATGTCCGGGTCCACGCAGTCGGCGATGCCGTCGCCGTCCAGGTCGCTGAATCCCTCGTCGGTCTGGCCGTTGCAGTTGTCGTCCAAGCCGTTGCACGTCTCGGTGGCGGGCGTGGGCGCATCGCATGCGCTCAGGCCCGCGCTGCCGCACACGCGCTTGCCCGCGCACGCGCCCGCGCTCGTGGTCACGCTGCACGCCGTCGTCGCGCCGTCCTGCACCGCCTGCGCCGAGCAGCCGCCGCACAGGCCGTCCAGCGGCATGCACTGCGCCGCGCTGCCACTGCCGACTTTTTGGCAATTGAATCCCGGCGCGCACGGATCCACAGCCGCGTTGAGCCCACAGCCGGCGCCGCAAAAGCTGCCGGTGTCGCCGTGGCTGATGCACAACGCCTCGGAATCGCCAAGTTTTTGGCAGTCAGCGTTGGTCATGCAGGGGTCGCAGAGCGTCGAAGGCGGCGGCGGCGGCACATCGGCATCCGCGCTCGCATCGACCGCATCGTCGGCGGCAGTCGCGTCATCGGCGGCCTCCACTGCGGCGTCGGCATCCGCGGCATCCGTCCCCGGCTCGGCGGCATCCGTCCCCGCCAAGTCCGCGGCGGCATCGGTCGCAGCGGCGTCGGTCAGCGCATCCGGAGCCGCAGCATCCGCCGTCGCATCCAGCGCCGGGACGTCGTCGGCGGCCGCGTCAGCATCCACGACGACCTGCGGGCCCGGTCCAGCCGGGTCGCCGCAGGCAGTCGCCCACAAGGCAAAGGCAAGGGCGAGACAGGAGCGCGGGGAACGCTGACGCATGGGGCCTCCGCGGGTCAGTTACAGGCCGAACGGATGTTATCGATGACCACGCCGCCCTTGCAGATCGACGCGCTGTTGCTCTGCGGCGCGGTGACGGCGGCGGTCATTTGGACGGTCTTGCCCCACTGCGCGGACGTGACGGTCCACGTGTAGGTCTTGTACTGCGCCGAATACGACGAGAACGGACCGATGCTCTTGGCCACGCCGTCCAGCGTGAGCACCGCCGAAATTTGGGTGTCGACGGTCGACCCGTTGTGGATATTGTCGATGCCGACCACCGCCGTCACCTGCGTCGCGCCGGCGGGAACTACGATGTTCCACGTGGCGAGCGCCGTGCCCGTCGAGATCGCGTAACCGCAGCCGCTGGACCTGCCCCAGAACAGCGAGTTGGAGCCTTCCGGCGTGGTGTAGATGTGGTTGATCTGCCACGCATTGCCATTGCTGTCGGACGGCAAGCTGGTGGTGTCGGACGTGCTGTTCAGACCGTTCAGCAACGTCGGCGTGCACGTTGGGGCCACACAGCCTTCGTCCACCTGGCCGTTGCAGTTGTCGTCGATGCCGTTGCCGCAGACTTCCGTCGCGCCGGGGTGGACGCTGGCCTTGGTGTCGTCGCAGTCGCCGCCGACGATCGCCGTGTTGTTGCCCAGCGGGCCGCACGCGCTGACGCCCGCGCCGGTGCCGTAGCCGTCCTTGTCCGCGTCCGGGAAATACGTGCTCGTGGCCAAGCCGTCGTCGGTCTGGCCGTTGCAGTCGTTGTCCACGCCGTCGCAGACCTCCGCGGCGCCGGGGTGGATGGCCGCGTTCGCGTCGTTGCAGTCGCCGTTCAGGGTCACGTAGCCCACGCCGCTGCAGGCCACGACGACCGCGCCAGCGCCATAGCCGTCTCCATCCAAGTCCTTGTAATAATTGCCAGTTGCCAGACCTTCGTCGGTCAAGCCGTTGCAGTTATCGTCCACGCCGTTGCAGATCTCTGCGGCGCCGGGGTGAATCGCCTTGTTCGTGTCGTCGCAGTCGCCGCCGACCGTCGCCGTGTAGCCGCCGCTGGTGCCGCAGAGGATCAGGCCGCCGCCGGTGCCGTAGCCGTCGCCGTCGCTGTCCAGGAAGTATTTCGCCGACGAGCCGCCCTCGTCCGTCTGGCCGTTGCAGTTGTTGTCGATGCCGTCGCACAGCTCAGGCGCGCCGGGGTAGACGGCCGGGTTGTTGTCGTCGCAATCGCCTGCCTGCGTGGCTGTGTACGCGCCGGACGCCGCGCACGCGAAGATGGCCGCGCCCGCGCCAAACCCGTCCTTGTCGTTGTCGAGATACCATGCCTTGGTCAAGCCCTCGTCCGTCTGGCCGTTGCAGTTATCGTCGATATTGTTACAAATTTCCGTCTCGCCCGGATTGATCTTCTTGTTGCTGTCGTTGCAATCGCCGCCGACTGTGGCGGTGAAAATCCCGTCGCTCGCGCAGACGCATTCCAGCTGGTTGCTCACGCCGTAGCCGTCGCCGTCCATGTCGCTGTAGTAGACGGTGCAGCCGCTTGTGTTCGCCGGATCGATGATGCCGTCGCAGTTGTCGTCCACGCCGTTGCAGATCTCGGTCGCGTCGGGGTTGATGGCCGCGTTGTTGTCGTTGCAGTCGCCGCCGATGGTGGCATAGCCCGGCCCGCCGGTGCACAGGCACTTGCTGGGTGCGTTGTAGGTGCCGTAGCCGTCCTGATCCTGGTCAACAAACCAGTTGTTGCAGCCGTCCGAGCCGGCCGGATCGGTCACGCCGTCGCAGTCGTTGTCCACGCCGTCGCAGACCTCCAGCGCCTTGGGGTGAATCGCCTTGTCGTTGTCGTTGCAATCCGTGGCCAGCAGCGCGGTGTACTCGCCGGTCTTGGCGCACAGGCATTTGGTGTCGCCGATCGCGCCAAAGCCGTCGCCGTCGTGGTCGCGGGCGTAGACGGTGCAGCCGGTCGCGCCGGCTTCGTCGATGCCGTTCACGCAGTTGTTGTCCACGCCGTCGCAGACTTCCACAGCGCCGGGATGGATGTCCGCGTTGTTGTCGTTGCAATCGCCGTCCTGGCTCGCGGTAAAGGTCGCGTCGGCAGCGCATTGGCAGGAAAATTTCGCCGCGACGCCGTAGCCGTCGCCGTCGACGTCCACGTAAAAGTTCTTGCAATCCGAGGTGTTCGCGCCGTCGGTCACGCCATCGCAGTTGTTGTCGATCCCGTCGCAAATTTCCGCCGCGCCGGGGTGCGCCGCCGCGCTCGCGTCGTTGCAGTCGGTGCCGATCGTCGTCCAGCCGACCGGGGTCGCGCCGCACAGGCACGCGCCGGTCTCCGGGTCGCCAAAGCCGTCGCCGTCCTTGTCCTGGAAGTACGTCGTGCAGCCGACCGCGCCCGGCTCATCGGTCACGCCGTCGCAGTTGTCGTCCACGCCGTTGCAGGTCTCCGTGGCGCCTGGGCTGATGGCGGCCGCGGCGTCGTTGCAATCGCCGCCCTTGGTCGCGGTATGGCTTTTGTCGGGCGCGCACAGGCACACGCTGGCGCCTACGCCGTAGCCGTCGCCGTCGCCGTCCGCAAAGTACGCGGTGCAGCCGCTGGCGCCGGGGTCGTCGGTCTTGCCGTCGCAGTTGTCGTCCACGCCGTTGCAGATTTCCGTCGCGCCGGGATGCACCGCCGCGTTGGCGTCATTGCAGTCGCCGCCCTTGACGGCCGTGTAGCCAGCTTTCACGCCGCACTGGCAGACGGGCACGCCCACGCCGTAGCCGTCGCCGTCGCCGTCCTGGAAGAACGGCACGCACGCGGACACGTTCGGCCCGCTGTCGGTCAGCCCGTCGCAGTCGTCATCCTTGAAATTGCCGCAGATTTCCAGCTGGCCGGGGTGGACGCTGGCGTCGCTGTCATCGCAGTCGCCGCCGCCTTTGGGGCAAACCGCGGGCGTGCCGACAAGCTGCATCTCCGCGTTGCAATACCCGTCGCCGTCGCTGTCGCAGCCCTCGTCCGTTTGGCCGTTGCAGTTGTTGTCCATGCCATCGCAGACCTCCAGCGCCTTGCCGCTGACCGCCGGATTCTTGTCGTCGCAATCCGTGGCGGTCGTCGCGGTGTAGCTGTCCACGGGCGCGCACAGGCACTCGCCCGCGCTGCCGGCCTTGCCGTCGCCGTCCTTGTCGCCGTCGGTAAACAGCAGCGTGCAGCCTTGCGCACCGATTTCGTCGGTCTTGCCGTTGCAGTCGTTGTCCACGCCGTCGCCGCAAACTTCCTGGGTCGGCGTGGCGGCGGGACACAGGCTCAGGCCCGCGGGACCGCACACCCGCTGGCCCGCGCACGCGCCCAAGCTGTTGGTCAGCTGGCAGGTCGTCGCGGCGCCGGCGGCGATCGCCGCGCTGGAGCATGGACACTCGCCTTGGGTCAAAATGCACTGCTTGGCCGAGCCTTTTTCGCCCTTGGACAGCGCGCAGCCAAAGCCCGCCGGGCAGTCGCTGTCGTCCACGCAGGCGCTGCCGCAGAAGCTGCCGGTGTCGCCGTAGTGCACGCAGAGCGCGCCGCTGCCGTCCTTGGCGCACGCGGCGTCGGCGTCACACGGCCGGCAGAGGTCGAGCCCGACGGCCTGGCACACCAAGCTCGCGCCGTTGCCGGCGTACGGGTTGCAGGCAAAACCGGTCGGGCAGCAGTCAAAGCACGTGTAGCTGCAGACCTTGCCGGTGGGCGCGTCGACGCAAAATCCGCTGTTGCAATCCGAGCTTGTCGCGCAGACGGCGCCGGCCTCGCCCGCTTGCGGGTTGGCGGGAAACTCGCATTTTTGCGTGGCCGCGTCGCTGCCGCCATCCGGTGCAGCAGCGTCAGTCGCGGCGTCGATGGAAGTCAGCTGATCGTGCGGTGCATCGCCGAGTGCGCCGTCCTTGCCGCCGCTGTCCAGTTTGAGCTGGATGTCGATCTGGAACTGCACATCCGGCCCGTCTCCCGTGGCCGGCGCCGCCGTTTGGCCGCACGCCGTCGTCAGCAACCCGGCGAGGAGCCAGCAGTGAAGCCAAGTTTGACGGGTCCGATTGCGCATCAACATTCTCCGATCCGTCAATTGCACGCCGCGCGGACGTTGTCGATGGCCACGCCGCCGCTGCAGTCAAAGGACTGGTAGGACGTGGCGACCGTCAGCTTCACCTGCACCGTTGTGCCCCATTGCGTCGCGGTCACGGGCCACTTGGCCTGCTTGACCAGGTTGGACTGGTCCGTCGCGTAAGGACCAAAGCTGACAACCGCCGATCCGAGCGTCGCCTTGACCACCATGACCTGATCCGAGCCGCTGGAATTATTGATGATGATGTTCGCGGTGACAAACAGCGCGCCTTGCGGGATCGTGACATTGAACCAAGCTGACTGGCCGGAGCCGCTCGGGTCATAGCCGCAATCGGTCGTGCTGTACTCGAAGACGACCGCGCCCGTTCCTTGCGACTTGAGCCAAGTGTCCACGTACCACTGCGAGCTGTCGGCGCCGGAGCTGGGCAATCCGGCAAGTGAGTCGCAGCTATTGAGGAGCGACGCGGTGCACACGACGCAGCCCTCGTCGGTCTGGCCGTTGCAGTTGTCGTCAATGCCGTTGCCGCACACCTCCGGCGCGTTCGGGTGCACGCTGGCCTTGGTGTCATCGCAGTCGGTGTTGACGGTGGACGTGTAGCCATTGCCCGCGCTGCACTGCGCGTGGCCGCTGCCGCTGCCGTACGTGTCGCCGTCGGCGTCGGCGTAGTAAGTCGTGAGCGTGAAGCCTTCGTCGGTCTGGCCGTTGCAGTTGTTGTCCACGCCATCGCAAATTTCCGCCGCGCCCGGGTAGATCGCCGCGTTGCCGTCGTTGCAATCGCCGCCCACGGTGGCGGTGTTGCCGCCGATCGGCCCGCACAACTGCACGCCGCTGCCGGTGCCGTAGCCGTCCTTGTCCGCGTCCGGAAAATACAGCACGGTCGCCAAGTTTTCGTCCGTCTGACCGTTGCAATTGTTGTCCACACCGTCGCAAATCTCCACCGCGCCGGGATGCACGCCGAATTTCGTGTCGTCGCAATCCGTGTTGTTCACGGCGGTGTACTGTCCCGTCGCGCTGCACAGCATTTGGCCGACGCCGGCGCCGAACGTGTCTCCGTCCAAGTCCTTGTAATACAAGGCAAGACTCGTGCCTTCGTCCGTCAAGCCGTTGCAGTTATCGTCGATGTAGTTGCAGATCTCGGCTGCGCCGGGATTCACGGCAAACTTGGTGTCGTCGCAGTCGCCGGATGTCGCGCTGGAGTACGCCGCGTCTGGCGCGCATTGGACGTGGCTGACGGAGCCGCCCCAGCCGTCGCCGTCGCTGTCCTGGTAGAACGTCTTCAGCAGGCCTTCGTCCGTCTGGCCGTTGCAGTTGTCGTCCACGCCATTGCAGATCTCCGTGGCGCCGGGGTTGATCGCCGGGTTGCCGTCGTTGCAATCGCCGGGCTGGGTCGCCTTGAACAGCGTGTCCGCGAGGCACGCGCACTGGCTCAAGGTGCTCACGCCGTAGCCGTCGCCGTCGCCGTCCGCGTAGAAGACCGTGCAGCCCTTGGTGTTTTTGGGATCCTTGATGCCGTCGCAGTTGTCGTCCTTGCCGTTGCAGATCTCCGTGGCGCCCGGGTTGATGTTCGGGTCGTTGTCATTGCAATCACTGCTGTTTTGCGCGTAGCCGACCGCGCCGCTGCACAGGCACTTGGACGCTTGCAGCGGCGTGCCATAGCCATCGCCGTCCTTGTCCACAAACCACGCAGTGCAACCGACTGAGTTCACTGGATCTGTTGCGCCGTCGCAGTCGTTGTCGATGCCGTCGCACACCTCGGTCGCGTTGGGATGCACCGCGCTGTCGGTGTCGTTGCAGTCGCCGCCGACGGTCGCGGTGTAGAAGCCCGCGGCGGCGCACAGGCATTCGCTGGCGCTGTCCAGGCCGTAGCCGTCGCCGTCCGCGTCGTAGAAATACGCCGTGCAGCCCGAGGCGCCCGGTTCGTCCGTCGTCCCGGAGCAGTTGTTGTCCACGCCGTCGCAGACCTCGGTGGCGCCCGGATTGATGGCGGGATTCGCGTCATTGCAGTCGCCCAGCTTGGCGACTTTGTACGTGGCGTTGGGCTTGCACAGACAGGCAAACTGCGTCGTGTCGCCGTAGCCG
Source organism: uncultured Myxococcales bacterium (assembly GCA_903929795.1). Lineage (GTDB taxonomy): Bacteria > Myxococcota_A > UBA9042 > UBA9042 > UBA9042 > CAIYBN01. The sequence goes on from CAIYWC010000117.1 coordinate 16,357, forward strand.
TCGCCGTCCGCATCGGCAAAGTAGACTTGGCAGCCACCCGCACCCGGCTCATCGGTCTGGCCGTTGCAGTCGTTGTCGATGCCGTCGCACACCTCCGCCGCACCCGGATGCGCGGCCGCCTGCGCGTCGTTGCAGTCGCTGGAATCCGTCACCGGGTGCGCCAGGTCGGCGGTGCAGAGACAGGCCTTGTTCTTGGCGTCGCCATAGCCGTCGGCGTCCTGGTCGGCGTAATACGTCGTGCAGCCCTGCGCGTTGGCCTCGTCGACGCCGTCCACGCAGTTGTTGTCCAAGCCATCGCAAATTTCCGTCGCTCCGGGGTGGATCGCGCTCGATTCATCATTACAATCGCCGCCTTGCAGCGCGGTTTGCTGGCCCGTCGGCGCGCATAGGCAAGTCGGCGTCGCGGTGCCGTAGCCGTCGCCGTCCAGGTCGACGTAATAGTCCGAGCAGCCCTGCGCGTTCGGTTCGTCCTGCACGCCGTTGCAGTTGTCGTCCACGCCATTGCCGCAGATCTCCGGCGCGTTCGGGTGCACAGCCGGCGTCGTGTCGTCGCAATCGCCGGGCGTGACCGCGGTGTAGAGGCCGGTCGCGCCGCACTGGCAGATCGGAGCGCCCGTGCCATAGCCGTCGCCGTCGCTGTCCTGGTAGAACGGGACGCACGCGGTGGCGTTCGGCCCGCCGTCGGTGATGCCGTCGCAGTCGTCGTCCACGCCGTTGCCGCAGATTTCCGGCTGGCCGGGGTGCACGCTGGCGTTCGTGTCGTTGCAGTCGTCCTTGCCGTTGGGGCACACGGCCGGGCTGCCGATGACGACCATCTTGGCGTCGCACCATCCATCGCCGTCGTCGTCGCAGCCGTTGTCGGTCACGCCGTCGCAGTCATCGTCCACGCCGTTGCACACTTCCTGGGCGCTGGCGTTGACCAGCTTGTTGCTGTCGTCGCAATCGGTCGCCGTGCTGGCCGAATAGAGCGCCGTCGCCGCGCACAGGCACTTGCCGGCGCTGCCGATCGCGCCCGAGCCGTCGCCGTCCGCGTCGGTGAAAAACAGCGTGCAGCCCTGCGCGCTTTCCTCGTCGGTCTGGCCGTTGCAGTCGTCGTCCACGCCGTTGCCGCACTTTTCCTGGGCGGGCGTGCTGGCGCCGCACGCGCTCAGGCCGTCGCTCTGGCAGGTGCGCGTGCCGGTGCAGGTGCCAAAAGCGTTGGTGGACGCGCACAGCGTCGTCGCGCCCACGGCGATCGCCGCCGGGCTGCACGCGCAGACGCTGTCCAACTTGACGCATTGCTTGGCGTTGGCACCTTGGCCCTGCGCGTTCTGGCAGCCGTAGCCGCTGGGGCAGTCGGACGACGCGCTGCACGCCGCACCGCAAAAAGAACCGACATTACCGTAGGTTACGCACAGAGAACCGGCGCCGACCTGGCTGCATTCCGCGTCCGCTTGGCACGGCTGGCACAGGGCATTTTGCTTGGGCAAGCAGACAAACGCCTGGTCGACGCTGCCGCTGCCATACGCCGTGCAGGCAAAGCCGGTGGGACAGCAGTCCGTGCAGGCGACCGTGCAAATCTTGCCGGCGGGGCCGTCGACGCACAGCTCGCTCTGGCAATCGGTGTTGGTCTTGCACGCCGCGCCGGGCGCGCCGGGCTTGGGATTGCTGGCGAATTCGCACGTGGTGCCCGTGGCGCCGTCCGCGGGGCTAAGCCCATCGCCGTCGCCGTTGGCCGTACCGTCGCTCTCGGGCAGCGCATCGGACAGGTCACTGCCCCAGCCTGCGTCCAGGCGGACATCCGCCGGCGCGCCGGTATCTCCCGCCGTTTGCCCACCCGTGTCCGTCGCCTTGCCACCGCTGCATGCGGTCAGCAGCAGGGCCACAATCGATGAATTTGGGGCAAATTTTGAGCGCTGCACATCGCCTCCAGCTGCCGGCCTGCACGAAGCTTCAGTCACAGGACTGGGCATTCTGCCACGACAATAGCAGATTGGCCGGCGGATTCACAGCGAAGAGACGCCGCAGTTGACGCGACGCGTCAAATTGCCGCGCTACCAGCGGAGCAGCGCGATCGACGGCCCGTCGATCAGCCGCTTGCTGCCTTCCAGAAAGCCGATCTCGCCGAGGAAGCCGTAGCCCGCGATCGTGCCGCCGCACTTGAGCACCAAATCCGCCGCCGCGCGCGCCGTGCCGCCGGTCGCCAGCACGTCGTCGACAATCAGCACGCGATCGCCCGGCCGCACCGCATCCGCGTGGATTTCAATCGTATCCACGCCATATTCCAGCGCATACTGCTGCCGCACGACCTGGGCCGGCAGCTTGCCCGGCTTGCGCACCAGGATCACGCCGCGCGCCGTCGCGTAGGCCATCGGCGCCGCAAACAGGAAGCCGCGCGACTCGATGCCGAGGATCACGTCCGCCTTGAAGCCCGCCGTCGCGTCGATGAGGTCGTCAATCACCGCCCGCAGCGCCGGACCATGCGCCAGCAGCGGCGTGATGTCCTTGAACAGGATGCCCGGCTTGGGAAAATCGGGGACGTTGCGGATCAGGTGCAGGTGGTCTTCCAGGCGCATGTGGACTCGCTTTGGCTCGGGTGAACGTCTCAGTCTTGGGGCACTGTGCCCGTTTTGCGGCGGACGCGGTCGCGCTGCGGCGCGCTGTGCGGCGTGGGCAGGCTCAAGTGCACCGCCAGATCGCTCAGGCCGCCGTGACGCGTCAAGTCATCGCCCAGCGGCGTCACGGAAACGAAGCGGTCGCGAATCGCGTTGCAATCGCTGCCGGGCACGTCCGGCATCGTCACTTCCGCGCCGCCAATCCAGTAATACAGCCGACCGCGCGGGTCGTTGCGGGCATGCACCTCGTTGGAATAATAGCGGTGACCCACCGCGGTGACCAGCATCCCCAGATACGGCCCTTCGGTCACAGGCGGCAGGTTGACGTTCAGCGCACCGCCCATCGCACGCACCGCCGGCAGCAGCGGCGCGAGGATCGCCGGCAGCAGCGGCTCCAGCAGGGCCAGATCCGCCTCGCGGCTGGAGCAATGCGAGATCGCCAGCGCCGGCACGCCCCAATGCGCGCCCTCGAGCGCGCCCGCGACGGTCCCGGAATAGAGCACGTCGTGGCCCAGATTGGGCCCTGGATTGACGCCGGACAGCACAAAATCCGGCTTCAGTTTCATCTGGTTGAGCGCCAGGTAGACGCAATCCGTCGGGGTGCCGTCGCAGGTCCACCAGCTGGCCTGGACCTGGCGCAGCCGCAGCGGCCGGTACAGCGTGATCGCGTGCGACACGCCAGAGCGCTCCGTGTCCGGCGCCACGACGTACACCTCGCCGTCCGGCCCAGCGAGCTGCGCAGCCACGCGCGCCAAAAGCTCAATGCCGGGCGCGTGAATTCCGTCATCGTTGGTAATCAGGATCCGCATGAACGCGTCGCTCCGGGCGAACTGCCCGCTCCGTTGGTAGTGGAATCAAACGGCCATGGCAAGGCGAATGAGCCATTTTTTTGCCAAGTCCTGAACTAGCGGTAGCTTGAACGTGGCCAAAGACCGGCATTCCCTGCCTGGCCGGACCCGATGAAAACAGCGCAGCTCCAGTCGGATCTCCTCTTTTGCCGCCAGTGTCGCCGGCATTTCCGCGGCAAGAAGCGCGTGTGTCCGACCGACGGCGCGACGCTGGAGCTTGTCACAGCGTTTCTCGGCCGCGCGGGCGACGTGCTGGACCAGCGCTACATGCTGCTGGAGACCATCGGCGTGGGCGGCATGGGCACCGTCTACCGGGCGCGCGATGAGCTGACCGACCGCGAGGTGGCGCTCAAGCTGCTGCGCAACGAATACGCGTCCAACGCCACGAGCGCGCAGCGGTTTTTGCAGGAAGCGCGGCTGCTGCGCCTGGTACAGCATCCCAACGTGACCGGCCTGCACCGCTTTGGCCGCACGGCGGAAGGCCTGCTGCTCATCGACATGGAGCTGGTGGAAGGCGAGTCCGTGCGCGATCGCATCCTGCGCCACGGCGGCAAGGGCTTGGACATCCCGACGGCGCTCGGCATTCTGGAGACGCTGCTGTCGGCGCTGGCGGCGTGCCATTCCGCCGGCGTTGTGCACTGCGACATCAAGCCCGAGAACCTGCTGATGCCGCGCGAAGGAACCGTGCAGCAGGTCAAGCTGCTGGATTTTGGCATCGCGCAAGTGCCTGGTCCTGTTGTGCAAAACGAGGATATCGGCGTCGTCGGCACGCCCGCGTACATGACGCCCGAGCAGGTGCGCGCGCGCGACGTGGACGCCCGGACCGACCTGTATCTGGCGGGCTGCGTGGCCTATGAGCTGCTGACCGGCGACCCGCCATTTCTCGGCGCGACGCCGCTGGATCTGTGCCATCAGCAGCTGCTGACACCGCCGCCGCCGCTGGCCTCGCGCATGGACGTGACGCAGCTGCCGCCGGGCTTTGAGGACTGGCTGCAGCCGCTGCTGGCGAAAGACCCGGCGATGCGGCCGGGCTCGACGCGCGCGGTCCGCGATTCCCTGCGGCGGATGCGCCAGGAAGCGCGGATTTCGCTGGGCCAGGAACATCCGACGCTGCGGCCGCCGTCGGTGCTGGCGCTGCGGCGTCCGGAGGCGTCGTCGGACTACCCGCCGCTGCAGCTGGACCCGCCGGCCAAGCCGCGGAGCAACGGCGTGGAGCAGGTGCGGGCGCTGATCGAGATTCGCCAGATGGCGGACAGCGGCGTCAAGTACGGCCCGGAGGCGATCGAGCAGATCGCGCGGCACGTGCTGGCCGGCGCGCTCGCCGACCTGCGCGACAATGGCGCGGACGTAGCCGGGCCGCGCAACCAGCGCATCGAAGTGCGAATGCGCTGCAACGGCGACGAGCGCGGCGTCATCAGCCACCTGCTGGATTGCGTGGCGGAAATGCAAGCGCAGCTGGCGCGGATTCCGGAGCCGCGGCTGGATATCCGCGCGGCGGTCGTGGGCGATCTGCCGGCCTCTCCGGACCATCCGAGCGCGCCGATGGGCCTGGACCCGCTGCAGTTGCTGACGGTGAGCCCGGTGACGCAAATCCGCGTGGACGAGCACATTGCGCGCTGGGCCGGTCGCCGTGCGCTGGTCAAGCTGGCCAGCGTGCCGAGCCTCGGGCGGCCGCGGGCGACGGACATCTACGCGACGAGCCTGCTGCCGGTGTAACACGCCGAAGTGCCGCTGGTTGTCGAGGCCGCCGCGCCTCAAAGCACGTTCAGGACAGTTCCAGGAGGACACACCGCCCGCGCGCGAATCCTTGGCGCGATGGAGCGGCGGCCGCGGACTTCTGTCTGCCTAAAACGCGACGACGAGCTCGGCCCCTTGGCTCGTCGGCAGCACCGCGGCGTGACGCGACGGCTGGCGCAACAGCAGCCATGCGCCGACACCCGCGGCGAGGACGCCCGCCACCGCAACACCGGCGCCGATCTTGGCCTGGCTATCGAGCGTCGCCGCCTTGTCGGCCAGCTGGGCTTGCGCCGACGCCGACGCGTACGGCAGCGGATTGGCCAGCACTTGTTGCCGCAGCGTTTGCCCATCCTGCACGGCGTTGTACGCCAACCCGGCGCCCATGCCGACCGCCAAGGCGCCAGCGCCCAGCGTCAGCCAGCCCGGCCAGCGCAGCGCAGCGGTGGAGCGCGTCAGCAGCTGCGGCGCGTAGTCCGCGGCCGTCGGCGGATCCTCGACTGCGTGCGTCACCGTCCGCGCGCCATTGCGGTGTTCCACCGTCAGCGAGTAGGTCAGTTCTTCGTCGGCGCTGGCCGGCCGCGACGCGAGCAGCATCCCCGCCAGCAGCGCCAGCGGCAGGAAGATGAACGGCTCGGGGCGCACGGCCCGCCGCAGCAGCGGTGTCGCCCGCAAGGGTTGAGGCCAATGGTTCATAGCAACCCCCTATTTCCATAATGGAAATCTAATCCGGGAAATCCCCGGCACCCATCGACAAGTCACGGTAGTGGGATGCCTCGGCGGCGGGAAAGGGTCATTTCTGGCGGCTGCCGCAACCGCGAGCATCACGCCGCAGTTCGCCGCCAGCTGAATCGCGGCGCCACCCGGGAGCCGGCATCAGCAGTTCGATTCGCGCCCGTTGTTCCGGCGTCCGTTCGCGTCGCTTGGCCGCCAGCCGCGATCCACGCGAAAATACGCGCGATGTCCGCCGTGCCGAACACGGGTGTGGACCCACCACTTGTCATGTTGCCCGCGTTGTCGACCTGCCACAGGGTGCGCATCAGCTTGAATTTCCCCGGCGCCGGCGCGTCCGTCGACAAGACAACGTAGGAGGCACCCGTCAGCGAACCGTAGCAGCGTGCCTGCTCCGGCGGTGAATGGATTGGCGATGTCGCCGGACAGGCGCTGCACACAACTGGGCGAGAGACGATGAACAACCAAGTTCGGGTCCTCGGCGAAACCTCAACAGCTGCACGTCGACTTGTCGAGGTCCAGGCACTTGAACGGGCGCTTCGTGATCGGCGGCAACGTGCGGATGTACGCCGCGATGTCGTTCAAGTCCGCGTCCGCCATCGCGTCAGCGCCTGCCGCGCCCGCGCCCGAATGTGGGCGAGCTGCACGGGCACGCAAGGTTTGCCAGGATCGCCAAATTCTTGGGAATTTTGTCTCGTTTCGCGCTGAACGCTGAGCCGCCTCGACGTTCGGTGGTCGAGGCGGCCATCGGATGGCGGGTAGCGCCCGAGCGGATCACCGGCTACGGCAGCGCGCCGCCCTGGATCCAGTCGCGCATCAGCTTCACCAGCGTCGGGGTCATCGCGGCCGGGTTGCCTTTGGGCATCCGGTCGCCCCAAGCCAGCGGAAGCGTCGCGTCGACCGCCATCAACACTGCGCTATTATTGGGATTTCCCGGATCGACAAACTTCGTGTAGGTCGCGTCGCCGCTCGCCACGTTGACGATTGCCGCGTAGGCCATCTGGCTGCCGTGGCAGCCGCTGCACAGGGGCGTGAAGATTTGGTTGTTGACGTCCGCATACGTCGGCGCGGACGCCGTCCCGCAGCCTGCGATCGCGGTGTGCACGCAGGCGCCGCTGGCCGGCGCACAACTGTCGGCCGTACACGCGTTCCCGTCATCGCAGTTGGGACTCGTGCCGGCGACGCATACTCCGCCTGAACAGGCGTCGCCGACCGTGCACGCGTTGTGGTCCGTGCAGAAGGCGCCGATCGCGGGCGTGTGCGCGCAGACGCTGTTTGCGCAAGCGTCGGTCGTGCACGGGTTGCCGTCGTCGGCGCACGGGCCGCTGGCGGGGCTGTGCTGGCAACCGGTCTTGGCGCTGCAACCATCGGATGTGCATGGGTTGTTGTCGTTGCAGTCAACGGCGGGGCCCGACACGCACGCGCCGCCAGCGCAGTGATCGCCCACCGTGCACGCATTGCCGTCGTCACAGGTGGCGCCGGCGGGGCATGGCGGAGCGGTGTCCAGGGCGGCGGCATCCGTCCCCGCCACGTCGGCAGCGGCGTCCGGGTGGGCGACGTCCGCCACTGCCGAGTCGGGGACGTCAGCTGCGGCGGCGATCGCGTCGGTTCCCGCGGTTTGATCAGCGGATGCGTCCGTACCGAGGGCGCCATCTGCGGCCGAGTCAGGACCACCGGCTGCGTCCAGCTGGCCAGCATCGCCGGCGGCGTCGACAGCCCCAACGCCGGCATCGGCGGGCGTAGCGGTGCCACAGGCGGTGGCGGCAAGCGCGCACAGGCTCGCGGCGACGAGCCGAGCCCACGTGAGGCAGAGGTGGGACGGGATTGCCATTGAATTTCCTTAGGGTGCCGACAGTTGTGTCGCGGCGTCCTCGAGATTCACGATCCGGACGGCCGGGCGTCCCGTCAAATGGCTGAGCCCTCGCGCCACACGTTTCTTCACAGATTCACCGCAATTGCCGGGCCGTTCGCGACGAGGCTTGGCTCTTGCGAAAACTGGCCGTGGGCGTAGAGTGACCAGCGGAGTCGCTGGCTTGGCGCGCGGAATCGTCCTCCGTGTCAGCTGAAGCGCCGGTGGTAACCGGGGGATTTGTCGGGCATGCGTCGTGACAAGCACAGCCAGAAGGCCTTGCGCGCTCTCGCGAGCATGTCGCTGCTGTTCTTTGCGCTGCAGTCCTTGGTGCCGACCGATGCCTGTGCCTGCGGCAACTGCGCGGTTTCGCCAGCCGCGAAGGCGCAACCTGCCAACGCGAAACCCGTTGTCGAGCACGCGTGCTGTCACCATGCCGCCGCGGCGGAATCCGGCGAAGCGCGTCCTGAAGCGGCGCGGACAGCCGCTCCCGAGTGCGCAGCTGCGCCGTGCACGTGCGGCGACCATGCGGATCGCGCACCCATCGTGCAATCGGACACGCGCGCGGCGGCGCCGGCTTCACCCGCGGGCGAGCCAGCCATTGCGCGACCGGTTCGGGTGGACACTGTGCCCATTTCGTTCGCCGCGGGAAACTGGCGGCAAGCGACCGGGCCACCGGGAACGCAGCTCCCGATCTTTTTGCGCCAGCAAGCCCTCTTGATCTAGCCGGACGGGCACGGCGCTTCCGATTTTTTTCCGGAATGCGCCCGCGTGTCGACCTGTCGTGGTCCGCACGCGCGCCTGCTCAACGACCTTCCTGAATCAGGTTCGACGTGGCCATTGCCGACGGCAGGCAGCCACGCGTCGACGCTGCGGCTTCGCGCATTACGCGCGCGCCTGCGGCGGCGGCACCCCCAGGCATCGCGGTTCGCGCGATCAGGAGTCCGGCCATGACAGACCAGAAGACGCCGACGGCAGCGGCCGTTGGCCACCAGCAACAGGCACGCGGCCCCGGATGGCTGCGCTGGGTCGTCGGCGCTGCCGTCGCGTGCGGTACACTGGGCGGCGCGTGGCAGGCTGGCGCATTTGCCCCCGAGGCGCCGGCAGCCGAGACGTGGACATGCCCGATGCATCCGTCCGTTGCGAAGCCGGAGCCTGGAAACTGCCCGATCTGCGGCATGTACCTGATGCCCAAAGACCAGCCCGTCTTGCCCGCAGTTCAGCGGCGCGCGCAGGCTGGCGCGGCGCCCGTTGCGGCAGCCACCGATGCCAGGTCGCCCCACGCTGAACCGGCGAGCGACCTGTTTGCCGCCTACGAATCGCTGTTTCAAGCGCTCGTTGCGGGCGATGCTGCATCCGCTTCGGCAGCGGCGATCCGGCTCGCGCCGCTGGCCGCCGGTGACGCCGAACTCACCGCGCTCGTCCGCGCTTTTCCGACCGCGCTCGCCGCGCAGCGGTTGCAGTTCGCGCCGCTGTCTGAAGCCATGATTGCCCGCGCCGCGAAGCTCGGGGCGGGCGGTCCGAACCTGATCGTCGTGCTGTGCCCGATGGCGAAGGCGCGCTGGCTGCAGCCCAAAGGCGCGATCCACAACCCGTATTTCGGCTCCGAAATGCCGGCGTGCGGCGTCGACCAAGGGCCAGCGAAACAGGCGCCGAGGCAGCCATGAAGCCAACCCGTCTGTTCGCCAGCGTGATCTTGCTGCTGACCGTCGCCCGCGAGGCCCGCGCAGACGATCTCCTGTTTGCAGACCCCGTCTTTCGCTCGCTTGTGGCGGATTGCATGGCGCGCAACCCGGACCTGGCCGCGGCCGATCGACGCATCGGCGCCGCCCGCGAGCGCGTACCCCAAGCTGCGAGTCTGGCAGATCCGACGGTCTCGATCGGCTACCAGAACGATGGCTTCACGTCGCTGCCCCTGGGTCAGCGGGAGACGACTTTTCTCTCCATCTCGGCGACCCAGCCGGTTCCGTTCCCGGGGAAGCGCCCCGCGCGCGAGGCGCAGGCGAACGCAGAAGCGGCATGGGCGCAAGCGCGCATCGACCGGCCGAAGCGCGCGTTGCGGGCGGACATGGCGCGGGCGTACGTCGGCTTGCTCTGGGTGCGGGCTCAGTTGGCGCTGCTGCAATCCCAGGAACAGGTGTGGGCCCAAATGGAAGCGCTGGCCCGCGCACGCTACCCGGCGGACCAAGGGACGCAGGCGGACTTGACGCGCGCACAACTGGAGCGGACCAAGCTGCGGCAGATCGGGACCACGCTGCGCTGGGACGCCGAGGCGCGCCGGCTGGAGCTGAACCGTCTGGCCGTGCGGCCGATCGACGCGCCGGTCGAGCCGTCGGACACGCTGACCGACTTGCCGTTACCTGATCCGCCCACGGAACTGGCCGAGCGCCTCGTGGGCGAGAGCCCGGAGCTTGCTGTCGCCCAGGCGGCGCTGCGCGCGGCCGATCGCCGGATGGAAGTCGCACGCCTGGAACGCAAGCCCGATTTCGCCCTGACGGTCGGCCTGATGCCGCGCGGCGCGATGGTGCCGATGTGGCTGGTGCAAGTCAGCGCGACGCTGCCCGTCTACGCCGCGAACCGCCAGGATCGGGCGGTGCGCGAAAGCGAGCTGAACGCGGAAGGCGCGCAGTTCGACGTCGACGGTGTGCAACAGCAGATTCGCTGGCGGACGCGGGAGCGCATGGAGAAGCTGGCTTCCGTCCGGGCGATCCTGCAGATCTACCGCGAAACGCTCTTGCACCAGGCCCAGGCAGCTGTCGAAGCCACGTTGCGCCAGTACGCGGTGGGACGCGCGCCGTTTGCCGCCGTGCTGGAGGCCATCAACGGGCGGTTGGCGGATGAAGCCAACTATTTGACGAGCTTGGCGTCTGCCCAGGCGATCCGGATTGCGCTGTACGAGGCGGATTTGGGGCCTGTCCGCGACGTCGGCGGCGGCCCGACCCTGGTGTCCGGTGCCGCGGTGCCAGACGCGTCCAACCGGCCCGGCGCCCCCACCGGCGGCATGTGAGGAGCACCGACATGGAACCGAAGCCCAGTGCAGCGCAGCAATTGCCCCGGCCTCGCCTGGCGTGGCCGATGTGGCTGCTCGTGCTCGCGCTGGGCGCGGGCCTCGGCGCGGGCGGGATGCATCTCGCGCACGACCGCGCGCGCAACATTCCCGACGCGCCTGCGGATTCTGCCCAGGACTACCACTGCCCGATGCACCCGACCTACCGCTCCGGGCAGCCAGGCGATTGCCCGATCTGCGGCATGAAGCTCGCGCCGGTCGCAAAGGCGGAAGACGCGATCCGAAAGCCGCGCTTTTACCGGTCCCCGATGGACCCGCGCCAGACGTCGCCCGTGCCGGCCAAGGACGAAATGGGCATGGATTTCGTGGCGGTCTACGACGCGGTGAGCGCGACGGACGCGGCGGCGATGGTCACGCCGGTGGCGGGCATGGTCGAGGTGCGGTTCTCGCCGGAACGCCTGCAGCTTCTGGGCGTGCGCACGGCTATGGCGGAGACAGGGCCAGTCGCCGATTCGGTGCAGACGACGGTCCGGCTGACGCCTGACGAGACGCGCGTCTACCAGGTGACCCTGAAAGTGGACGCCTACGTGGAAAAGGTCCACGCGGGCGTGGTGGGCGAGCTGGTGCGCAAGGGCCAGCCGCTGCTGACGGTCTTCAGCCCGGAGCTGCTGGCGGCCCAGGGCGAATACGCTGCGGCGGCGCGCGGCGCGGTTTCGTCGGGCCAGGTGGACCTGGCAGCGGCAAGTGCGGAGAAGCTGCGCTTGTGGAATGTGCCGCAGGCGAGCCTTTTTGCCCTCGCGCATGGCAGCAAGCCGCAGCGGACAGTGACGTTTACCGCGCCGATGACCGGTACGCTGACCCGGCGGGAAGTCGTGGAGGGAAGTCGGCTATCCGCGGGCGCGATGGCGATGCAACTGACTGATCTAAAGCGGCTTTGGGCGCTTGCCGACCTGCGGACGGACGACATCGCCAAGGTCCACCCGGGCATGAAAGCGACGGTCCGCCTGCTCGCGTACCCGGGGCGCACGTTTGTCGGCACGGTCGACGTGATGGAGCCGGGCATCGACCCGGAAACGCGGGCGCTGCGCGTGCGGATCGGCCTGAAGAACGACGACGGCACGCTGTATCCGGAGATGTACGGCGATGTCGAGCTGCGCGGCGAAGCGCACGACGCGGTGACCGTGCCCAGCGATGCGCTCATGGATTCGGGCAACGCGCAGGTGGTGCTGGTGGCCTCGGCAACGCCAGGCGCGTTCGTGCCACGGCAGGTCCACGTCGGCGTGCACGTCGGCCAGCGCGTTGAAATCGTTGACGGCCTCCGGGCGGGCGAGCGCGTCGTAACCCGCGCCAACTTTCTCATCGATTCCGAGTCGCGCTTGAAGGCGGCCCTCAGCGCGATGACGCCGGAGTCGCCATGATTCAGGGCATCATCCGCTTCTCGGCGCACAACCGCGTCCTCGTGTTGGGCATCGTCGCCGCTGCGGTCGTCTACGCCGGCATCACGATGCGCACCATGGCGCTCGACGCCATCCCTGACTTGAGCGACACGCAGGTCATCCTCTACTCGCGCTGGGACCGCAGCCCGGACATCCTGGAAGACCAGGTCACGTACCCGATTGTCGCCAGCCTGTTGGGCGCGCCCAAAGTCAAGGCGGTGCGCGGCTTTTCCGACTTCGGCTACTCGTACGTCTACGTGATTTTCGAGGACGGCACCGACCTCTACTGGGCGCGCAGCCGCGTCCTCGAATACCTGAGCAAGATCCAGACGCGGCTGCCACAAGGCGTGCAGACGGAGCTGGGTCCGGACGCGACCAGCGTGGGCTGGGTCTTTCAGTACGCGCTGGTGGATCGCACCGGCCAGCAGACGAACGACGAACTGCGCAGCTACCAGGACTGGTTTTTGCGCTACTCCATCCAGAGTGTGCCGGGCGTGGCGGAAGTGGCCGCGATTGGCGGCCAGGTCCGGCAGTACCAGGTTGCGGTGAATCCGACGGCGCTCACGTCCTACGGGCTGGGGATCGACGAAGTCGTCAAAGCGGTACGCAAAGGCAATGCGGACGTCGGCGGGCGCTTGGTCGAGCTCAGCGGGCGTGAGTACATGGTGCGCGGCCGTGGCTACCTCAAGCGCAAAGAAGATCTGGAGGCGCTCGTCCTGAAGTCCGTCCACGGCACGGTGGTGACCGTCGGCGATGTCGCCAAGGTGGAGCTGGGGCCTGAACTGCGCCGTGGCGTCAGCGATCTGGACGGCGAAGGCGACGTCGTGGGCGGCATCGTGGTCATGCGTCAAGGCGAGAATGCGCTGCAGGTCATCGACCGGGTCAAGGCCAAGTTGGCGGAAATCGCGCCGTCGCTGCCCGCGGGGACGACCATCGAGACGACCTACGACCGCTCGGAGCTGATCCTGCGGGCGATCGACACCGTGACGGGCAAGCTGATCGAAGAGATCCTCATCGTCTCGCTGATTATCTTGCTGTTTCTGTGGCACATTCCGTCCGCCATCGTGCCGATCATCACGATTCCCGTGAGCGTGATGCTGGCGTTCATCCCGATGCAGGCGATGGGCCTGACCGTCAACGTGATGTCGCTTGCCGGCATCGCGATCTCGGTTGGCGTGCTCGTCGACGGCGCGATTGTCGAGGTGGAAAACGCCTACAAAAAGCTGCAGCTGTGGCAGGCCGCAGGCAGTCAGGGCGATTTTCACGAGGTCCGCTTGGCCGCGCTGCTGGAGGTCGGTCCGTCGGTGTTCTTCTCGCTGCTGGTGATTGCGGTCGCGTTTTTGCCCGTGTTCACGCTGGTTGACCAGGAAGGGCGCCTGTTCAAGCCGCTGGCCTACTCCAAGAACCTGGCGATGGCGATTGCCGCGCTGCTGGCGATCACCTTGGACCCGGCGCTGCGGATGCTGTTCGCGCGGATGAAGCCGTTTTCGTTCCGCCCGCGACCTTTGGCGTGGTTGGCCACCCAGGTGCTGGTCGGCAAGTACTACGCGGAAGAGCTGCACCCCATCAGCCGCACGCTGCAGCGCGCGTACGAAGGGCCATGCCGGTTCGTCGTGCGCCACGCCTATGCGACTGTATTTGTTTCATTTGTGCTGGTCGCCTTGACTGTGCCGGCGTACCTGAAGCTCGGCTCGGAATTCATGCCGCCGTTGAATGAAGGTGCGCTGCTGTACATGCCGTCGTCGTTGCCGGGGATGTCCGCGGCGCAAGCGCAGCGTGCCCTGCAAACGCAGGATCGCGTTCTGCGCCATTTTCCCGAAGTGGCGCGGGTTTTCGGCAAAGCGGGGCGCGCGGAGACGGCGACCGATCCGGCGCCGCTGTCCATGATGGAAACAACCGTGCTGCTCAAGCCGCAGTCGGAGTGGCGCGAAAAGCCGCGTTGGTACAGCAAGCGCGCGCCCAAGTGGCTCAAGGCCGTGCTGCGCCCGATCTGGCCGGACCGCATCAGTCAGGACGAGCTGATCGACGAGATGGACCGCGCGCTACAGCTGCCGGGGACGACGAACGCGTGGACGATGCCGATCAAGGCCCGGTTGGACATGCTCTCGACGGGCATTCGCACGCCGGTCGGCCTGAAAATCAGCGGCAGCGACCTGGCTGAGATCGAGCGTCTGGCGCTGGAGGCGGAGAAAGCGCTGCGCGAGGTGCCTGGAACCCGCAGCGTGTTTGCCGAGCGCGTAGCCGGCGGCTGGTTCCTGGACTTCGTGCTCAAGCGGGATCGTTTGGCGCGCTATGGCCTGACGGTGGACGACGCCAACCTGCTCGTGACGGCGGCGATCGGCGGCGACACCCAGGGCACGACCGTCGAGGGCCGGGCGCGGTACAGCATCCAGGTGCGCTATGCCCGCGATTTTCGTGAGGATCTCGAGACGCTCGCGCGGGTGCTGGTGCCGATCCCCGGCGGTGGTAGCGTGGCGCTGGGCGAGATCGCCGACCTCCAGAAAGTGCCCGGTCCAGCGATGATCCGCGATGAGAATGGGCTGCTGGCCGGCTACGTGTTCGTGGACTTTGACACGGCGAAGGTCGATGTCGGCACTTACGTCGACGCGGCGCGCAAGGCCTTGACGGCGCATGTCAAACCGCCCGTCGGCTATGCGTTTTCCTGGAGCGGGCAGTATGAAAACATGCAGCGGGTTCGCGATCGAATGCGCCATGTGCTGCCGTTGACGCTGCTGCTCATCTTCGGGCTGCTCTACGCGAACACGCGGTCCGCGGGCAAGGCCGCGCTGGTGATGCTGGCGGTGCCGTTCTCAGCGATCGGCGCGGTGTGGCTGCTGTATTTTCTCGGTTACAACGTCTCCATCGCCGTCTGGGTCGGCGTGATTGCGCTCATGGGCCTCGACGCGGAGACCGGCGTGTTCATGCTGATGTTTCTCGACCTTGCGCACGACGAGGCCAAGGCAGCGGGTCGCCTGAACACGCGCGGCGACTTGGTGGAGGCGATCATGCACGGCGCCGTCCGGCGCGTGCGGCCCAAGGCGATGACGGTAGCCGCCGCGTTCATGGGGCTGCTGCCGATCCTGTGGTCGACGGGTGCGGGCGCCGACCTGATGAAGCGCATCGCGGCGCCGATGGTCGGCGGTTTGGCGACGTCGTTCCTGCTGGAACTACTGGTTTATCCGGCGATCTATTACCTCTCGCACGTGCGTGGCTTGGCGCCGAGTGACAAGCTGACGCTGCACCAATAACCGGGCTCGACGCACAGCCGAGCGCACCAGAAGCCGCGGCTGAGGCGATACGGCTGATTCTCGCGACGTGTCGCGTGGAGCACAGAGCCACGACACGCGAAAGCGCTTTCCTGCCGGCAGCAAGCCTGCAAGCGCGGCGACGGCTTATCGAGGGCGAGATCTGTCGGCTGTGCCGCAACATCCAACGCGGCCCCGACGGCTATTGGCGCAGAATCAGTAGCCCTCGCCGTCCTTGGCCGCGACGACCTTGCCGCGGAAGTGCCTGAGCGTCCACCACAAATAGCTCGCGGCGAGGAGCATGCCCGGCCCCCACCACATCAGCCCGGACTGCATCGCGATGGCGCCCGACGCCGCGTTGGTGACGGTCAGCGACAGCGCGGGACCGTTGGAAGACCTCAAAACAACTGGAAAAAGGCAGGCGACAGCGGTGACGAGCGCGCCGGCGATGAAGGCGACGCCGCCGAAGAACGGCGCGAGCTCGCCGTGGCGCTTGAGGCCGACGGTCAACGCGCCACCGAGCACGAGCAGCAGGCCCAGCCAAGCCATCGGCGCCGTGCGTGCCGCGGCGAAGACGTCGGGCGAGACGACCGAAGTCGCGGCGCCCGTCGCCAGCCACAGCGCGACCGCCGCCAGCCACAGCGGCGTCCGCAGCGCCAGCGCCCGCGCACGCACGACGCCGTCGGTCTTGCACACAAGCCAGTTGGCGCCGTGCGCGGTCAACGTCACCAGCACCAGAACGCCGCAGAGCAGCGTGTAGCCGTCCAGCACGCCGAGCACGTTGCCGCGGGCAAAAAGTGGCAGCTCGAAGAAGCCGTCGGCGGTGAGCGGCACGCCGCGGATCACGTTGCCCAGCGCCGCGCCGACGAGCACCGGAACGGCCAGGGAGGCGAGCATGAAGGTGGTGTCGAAAAAGCTGCGCCAGAGGGCGCCGGGCATGTGGCTGCGCAGCTCGATCGAGATGCCGCGGAGAATCAGCGCCCAGGCGACGAAGATGACCGGGAGGTAGAAGCCGGAGAACGCGGCGGCGAGCAGGCGCGGGAACGCAAGAAAGATGGCGCCGCCGGAAGCGATGAGCCAGACCTCGTTGCCGTCCCAGACCGGGCCGATGGCGGCGAGGACCTGGCGGCGCTCCGTGTCGCTGCGGCCGACGAAGCGGTGGAGGACGCCGACGCCGAAGTCGAAGCCGTCCAGCACCGCCCAAAGCGTGACCATGACGGCGACGATCCAGAACCAGACGGTGGTGAGCTCAGGCATGGGGCACCTCGTCGGCGTGGGGACCGTGCTGCACTTCGCGGCCGATGAGGAACAGGAACGCGACGCCGAGCAAGAAATAGAGGCCCGTGAAGCCGATGAGCGTGAACGCGGTGCTGCCGGCGTGGACGGTGGGACTGGCGCCGTCGCTGGTGCGCAGCAAGCCGTAGACGAGCCACGGCTGCCGGCCGAGCTCGGCGGTCATCCAGCCGGCGGTGTTGGCGATGTACGGGAACGGAAACGCGAGCATCATCGACCAAAGCAGCCAGCGGTGGCGCTCCAGCCAGCCGCGCCAGCGCGCCAGGTTCGCCAGCGCCATCAGGCCGATGAACAGCGTGCCGAGGCCGACCATCACGTGAAAGGCGTAGTAGAGGAGCTCGATGCTCGTGGGCCAATCGTTTTCGGGAATGTCGTTCAGGCCTTTGACCTCGGCGTTGAAGCTGCCAAACGCCAGAAACGACAGCACGGCGGGCACCGCGATCGGGTTGTCCAAGCGCCGTTTTGCGACGTTCGGCTGGCCGATCAGGTGAATGTCGGCGCGCGGTCCCGACTCGAAGCGACCTTCCATCGCCGCCAGCGCCGCGGGCTGGTGCGTCGCGACGAGCTTGGCCTGGACGTCTCCAGTCGGAAACGCGACGGCGAGCGAGGCAAAAAGCCCTGCGATCGTGCCGATCTTCACGTTCAGCCGCGCCTGCTCCAGGTGCACGCCGCGCAGCAGCCAGTAGGCGCCCACGGCCGTCACAACGAACGACGCCGTGACCAGCGACGCCATCTGGTTGTGCGCGTACTGCGCCAGCGCCCACGGGTTCAGCACGTAAGTCCAGAAATTCGCGAGCGAAAACACGCCATCAGCGGCGCGCGTGTAGCCCACTGGGTGCTGCATGAACGCGTTGGTCGTGGTGATGAAGACGCCCGATAGCCAGCTGCCGACAAAAAGCGCGACGGCGGCGGCGAAATGCTTGCGCGGCCCGAGCTGCTTTTCGCCCCAGACGAGCATGGCGAGGAACGAGGACTCGAGGAAAAACGCGAACATGCCTTCCAGCGCCAAGGTCTGGCCGATGACGCCGCCGGTGAGCTGCGAAAAGCGCGCCCAATTGGTGCCAAACTGGAATTCCATCGGCAGCCCGGTCACGACGCCGATGGCGAAATTCAGGCCGAAGATGCGCACCCAGAAGCGCGCAGCTGTCCCGTACGCCTCGCCGCCCGGGCGCAGCGCGAGGCCTTTCATCACCACGATCAGCAGCGCGAGGCCCATCGTCAGCTGCGGAAACAGGTAGTGGTAGACGATGGTGAAGGCGAACTGCAACCGATGCCACAGCAGCGGGTTGGACAGCATGGGCACGGGTGAGACCGCGCCGAGGAGAATCGCGTGCCACATGTCGCCTCCGTCAGTCCCGCTTGGCAAGGTCCTTGCGAATTGCCTGTAGTTCCCGCTCGCGCGCACTATCCACTTTCGGGTAGGACATCCGCAGCGCCTGGAGCGCGTCGAGAATCGCCTGCGACACAATCAAGTGCGCGTTGTGTTTGTCATCCGCCGGCACGACATACCACGGCGCGTGACGGGTGCTCGTCGCGCCCAGACATAGCTCATACGCCTTTTGATAGGGCGTCCATGACTTGCGCTGTACCGTGTCGGAAACGCTGAACTTCCAGTTTCGCGTCGGGTCATCGATGCGCCGCAGCAGGCGTTTGCGCTGTTCATTCTTGGAAAGGTGCAGGAAAAACTTGAGAATTCGCGTGCCGTTGTGGTGCAGATGATGCTCCAGGTCGGTGATGGACCGGTAGCGCTGCTGCCACAGATGGTCGCTGTGGCCCACTTCCTGCGGCAGGCCTTCGGCTTGCAGAATGTCTGGTTGCACGCGAACAATCAGCACCTCCTCATAGTACGACCGGTTGAAAATGCCGATTTGGCCGCGTTCTGGCAGGCGCTGTGTGGTTCGCCACAGAAAGTCGTGCTCCAGCTCGGCGGCGCTGGGATGCTTGAAGCTGGACACTTGGCAGCCCTGCGGATTGACGCCCGACATCACGTGTTGGATGCAGCTGTCCTTGCCGGCCGTGTCCATCCCTTGGAAAATCAACAACAACGCATGGGTATTGTTGTTGTAAAGCAGGCTCTGCTGCTCCGTCAGCTCCGCGACGTGCGCCGCGATGCGCCGGCGATAGTCCTTGTGCGAGTCGTAAAGCGGCTTGACGTCGGTCGGACGCGCTGCCAAGTCGACTTTCTCTTCTGGCTCGACGCGAAACTGCTTACAATCGATGGTCATTTTCCTGTCTCCTGCGGAATGCGAATTGCGCTGGGCGCCGTCAGCCCCTGGTGCATCGCGACTTTCAGCCCATCGTTCACGCGCCGGCACACCACCAGCGCGTAGCCGAAAATCGCCAGCGGCTGCCACATCGGCAGCGGCCCCGGCAGCCCGGACCGCGTCAGAACCGTGCCCGGCACCGACGGACGCTGGAGGATGCACCCACCGAGCCAACCCGTCGTTCAGGGTAGGTCAGTCCGGCACCCCTGCCACAACGCACGGACCAAAAGCGCTCGAAGCATCCGAGCGGGCCGCGGCCGGCGCAGCGCGGTGACAAAGCCGCGACAACGCGCGCGCGAATTCCGGCGCAGCACGCCCCCGTTCAGTTCCGGACGCCTATGTTAGAGCCACCCGTGCTTGGCGCGGGTTACGAGGTTCTATGCACGCTTCACCACGACGACGGCACCGCGCCGCTGGGCTCTTCACCGCATTCCTGGTCACCGCGCTCGCCGGATGCGGCAGCGACAACAGCGGTTCGTCAGGCGGGGACGACGCCGACACCGGCGGGCAGGACCAAAAATATGCCGTCTTGCGCAAGAACATCGGCCTCGATCTCGCGCAAGTCAACTCCTTTGCCGTGGTGGGCAGCGGTTCCGGTGCACAGCCGATCTGGAGCGGCGGCGGCACAGGCACGCTGTTCGGGGCGCTCGAAGGCCAAGGGCTCGTGGCGCTGATGCTCAACGGCGATGTGTCGCCCGTGGCGCTGGTGGAGATGTCCGACGGCGCGACAGCGACCAACAACCAACCGGACATCCACGCCATTTACGCGACGCCGCGGTGGGTGCTGATGAGCACGAGTGGCTGGCAAGTCAGCAAGCCACAGGCGGACGGCCAGCCGGTTTCCGTGCCGTGCTCGACCATCGCCGTGCACCGACCCGATGGCGCGTTGTATTGCGCGAGCATTGGCATCCGCGACTCTGGCACCAACGGAACGGACCAGCAGTTTCCGGTCCACGCCAACAGGAGCGGCAGCGTCGTCTACTTGATGTCGGCCGATTCGCTCAACCGCAACATCCTCTACAAGCTGGTCGCGGGCGACGCGGACGAGCCAATCGCGACGCTCGTGGACGCCAAGCTGCATCCCAACTGGTTTGTGGTCAACGGCAGCGGCGACATGCTCGTACAAACCAGCGCGCCCAGCGGCGTGCAGGGCGCCACCGCGACACAAATCTTGCCCGTGGACGGCTCAGAGCCTGTGACGCTCACCGGCGCGCACAACGCCTACGCCATCGCCGGCGCGCCCACCGGCACGGATGCGGACACCTTCTTCGCCGTCAGCGGCGGCGGCGACGGCTATCCCTTTGACGGCGCGATCCGCGTGCTCAAGAAAGCCAACGGCATTTTCCAGGAAAGCGATGTGCAGGTTTCGATGCCTGAAATGAACTGTTCTGGCCTCTTTCCGTTGGCCGACGGCGAGTACATGTTCTGCGGTGGCCAGAGCGGCCTGAGCCTGGCGCGCGCCTTGGTCAACGGCCAAGTCCAGACCTCGCCCATCGTCACGGCCTTCGCGGGCGTGACGAGCCCAACTGCCGTCGGCGGCTTGCCGTTTCGCGCGGGCGGCGGCGTCTTTTACCTCTTCGCGCAGGGCGCGAACGGCCAGTTCTTCGCACGGCACAACGGCCACGTGCAGGAGAATATCCCGTTGGACGCTGCGCTGGAGCTCCTCAGCATGACAGCGACCAGCGCGGGCGGGCTGGACCTGGTCGGCGTGAACAATACGACCAACAGCAAGGTCCGCGCGACGATTCTGCCGGGCGCGACGGCGCTGACGATTCTGTCCGCGGAGGGCGTGTCGCTTGCGGAAGTCGTTGTGTTCACTCGGATCAATTGAGGAAATGGCGCCAGGAGCCATGAACGGGTCCCGCTTCGCGCGCGCCGCATCCATCGCGGCACTTGGCAGCGCCGGACCAGCCCATGAATCCGGTGACGGCGCGAATCGCGTCATTTCAAGCCGTTCACGCGCATCAACGCCGCCAATGCCGACACGATCCGGTCGTGGCGTTGCACATCGAACCGCGCCCGCTGCGTTGCCGGCGCGCAGTGGTCAACGGCTGCCGCGGCGGCGTGCACGGGCCAAAGTCGCAGGAGTGCGTCCTGTTTTTCCCCGGCCATTGCGTCGCCGCCTTGTGGCTGCTTGCTTGTTCGCGTGCATGCTTGCACCAGGAGCACCCGCCATGGCGACCGAAGAACCCGCGTTTACCGTCGTCCAGCACACCGAGGCGTTCGACGTCCGCCGCTATGCGCCGGTTATCGTCGCGGAAACGACCGTTGACGGGGACTGGAGCGACGCCAGCAACCAGGGCTTTCGGCGCTTGGCCGGGTACATTTTTGGCGGCAACAAGTCCCGCACCAAGATCGCCATGACCGCGCCGGTGGGCACGCAAGACAGCGCGCAAGTCCCTAAGTCCACGCCGGATACGGTTCGTCAGACCGGTGCTCACGCGTGGGTCGTCTCGTTCACGATGCCCGCCCAGTCAACGCTCGCCGCGCTGCCGATCCCGGACGACGCCAGCGTCACGCTGCGCGAAGTCCCGGCCCGCCTGGTGGCTGCCAAACGCGTAGGCGGCTGGTGGAGCGCGTCCAACTTTGCGGAAGACAGCGCCGCGTTCCTGCGCGAGCTCGCTGCGGCGGGGCTCAAGCCGACGGGAACGCCGCCGCTGCTGGCGCGGTACAATCCGCCGTGGATCCCGTTTTTCCTGCGCCGCAATGAGGTATTGGTGGAAGTGGGGCTGTAGCTACTGCGGCACCAGGTCCGCGGCGCTCAACGGGTCGATCTTGCTGTGATCCGTGAAGTAGTCGAGCACGCCGCGGATCGACTTGAACGTCGCGCCCGCCTTGTACTGCGTGGCGTCGAACACGAAAATGTACGGTGCAATATGCAGCTGCCCGGTGACCACGAAGTCGTCCGTCGCCTTCACCGCCGCCGTCGCCACGGCCACGTTGGAAACCTGAACCAGCATGCTCATGTACGCCGCCATCAGCGGCCCGCCGGTGGCGATCGCATCCGGCGTCACGTCGACCGGCAGGATCACCGCCGGGCAGGTACCCGCGGGCGTCACGGTCGGCGTGGCAATCTCGCGCAAGCCCTTGAAAGTCGTCAGTGCGCCCGTCACGCCGATCTGATCGCCCACACCCACCGCCAGCGCTGTCTTGCTGTAGACGACCAAGCCCGCGTGATCCTTCAAGTTCGGGTCCTGGATCCACACGGCGGTGCCGGTCGTGGCGACGCGGATGGCGGTGACGCAGACGTTGTGGATCTCCACCGGCGCGCCGTCGGCCATCGTCTGCGCCGCTGGAATGCCGACGAGCTGCGGCGGTCCGGCGTCGACGGTGCTGGCATCCGTGCTGCCGGCGTCGCTGGTCACGGCATCCGTGCTGCCGGCGTCGCTGGCAACGCCGATCGGGACGCTGGTGTCGGCGCAGCCGGCCTTGTTGTCCGCGGCGACCGGGCACGGGTCGCACGCGTCGCCGATCCCGTCACCGTCGATGTCCTGCTGGATGCCGCCGTCCATCGGGCGGATGGCGGAGAAGATGGTCGGGCACAGGTCGGTGGCGTTCGGGATGCCGTCGCCGTCGCTGTCGGTCG
>CAIYWC010000118.1 GCA_903929795.1 uncultured Myxococcales bacterium
GCGGGCGACGCTGGGTGTGCTGCGGCGATGCGGACGTATCCGTGGGGCGAGACAGCGCCGAGCGCGAGCTACGCGGTGATGAGCGGCGCCAGCGGCACTGCGACGGTGGGCTCGATTCCTGCCGGTGACAGTCCGTATGGCCTGCACGACATGGCAGGCAACGTCTATGAATGGACTCGGGACTGGTACAGTTCGACGTACTACGGCAGTTCGCCAGCGACGGATCCGTACGATAGCGCTAGCGCCTCCGCCCGGGTCTATCGCGGCGGCAGCTTCAGCAACGCGGCGGTCGGCTTGCGTGCGGGCTTTCGCAGCGGCGACACGCCGTCCAATGCCAGCTTCAACGTCGGCCTGCGCTGCATGAGGTCTTACCCCTAGATCCCTGTTGATCTGTTCCACTGAAAAGACGCGCTAGCGGCTTGTATTGACAGGGGAATGTTGAGTTCAACACGAAGACCGTAACCGGCGCCGTGCGACCAGACGGCCGGGCGGTGCGCAGCCCGCCGGACGGCTGAGGCGCGCGGGCGACGGTGGCGAAATACGGACAGCCTGACCGGCCGGGCCGCGCAGCGCGGGCGGGCGGGGTTCGGGGCAACGCCCCGATCGCGGACAAAATTGCCGCGGTGAAGGAAGAACTTGACGGCGCTGGCGTCTGGCGCAGTGTGCGCAGCCATGCGAGAAGTCCGCATCGTCACCGTGCCGCTGGATCCGCGCACCGGTCTGTTCGACCACGGCGCGCTGCGTGGCTACCTGGCCGATCGCGAAGTGCTGCGGGCCATGATGGGGCACACGACTGAGGAAATGACTCAGCGATATTCGGGTGTTCCAGATGCGGCGAAGGACTTGGCGCTGGAAACGATCTTTGGCGAGTTGCTGGCGGTTTTTTGACGGAAGTGCGAGTTGAAGGCCGACCTGTCCGACCGCTGGCAGGTCGCATGCGCGCGGACTGGCACTTCCAGAGCGAAAAACGTGCGAGTCGTGGCACTTCACAGGCAACGCTCCGTGGCGTATACACCTTCGGGCAGCCGAGGTGCCTGAAACGTGCGAGACCATCCCCCAGTACACGCCAACCGGTCGATACAACGGCTCCTGCGCTGGATGCTGCTCGCGTTCTTGTGCTTGCCCGCGACGGCATTCGGCCAGGTGAACGCCAAGACCGCCGTCACGATGATGCAGCAGGCGGCCAAGGCGTATGAAGCCGGCGATTTTGCCAAAGCCGCGGAATGGTACGGCAAGGCTTGGCGTTTGGACCCGCTGCCGGCGTATCTGTGGGCGCTCGCTCGGGCCGAGCATCTTGGTGCGATGTTCGAGCCGGCGACTGAGCACTACCGCGAGTTCATTGCACTCCCTGCGGCGGACGCGGCGCGCGTTGCGAAGGCGCACCAGTACTTGGTCGAAACCGAGGCGGAAGCCGTCAAGACGCGTGTGCGGGATGCAGATGCGGCCACGAGTGGCGGCAAGCCAGCGTTGGCGGCGGAGCTGTACTTGCGCGCGCTCAAGGTGTTTCCGACGCGGCTCGACCTGCTGTTCAATGCCGCCGTGGCGGAGCAGATGGCCGAACAATGGCAGCCTGCGCTGGCGCACCAGGACGAGTATTTGGGCAAGGCGCCAGCGGATGCGCCAGATCGCCCGCAGGCGTTGACGCGACGGGGCTGGCTGCGGCAGAAGCTGGGACTGGCGCCGCAAGCGATCCCGCCACCGGTAGCTGTCTCGCCACCGCCCGTGGTGCCATCGGTCGTAGTCAAGCCCGTGGTCTTGGCTCCGCCGCCGGTGCCAGCCCAGCCGCGGACGATTGAGACTGTGGTGGTCGCACAGCCCGAGGTGCGATCGAAGTGGCCGGCCTGGACGCTGCTGGGCGGTGGCGCAGCGCTTGTGGTTGGCGGGGTCGTGCTGCTTGTCGGTGGCATGTCCGATGCCGCCGCACTGAACGCTGCGGTGAACCATGCGCCCGGAACCTTGGTCTACGGCCTGACTTACGATCAGGCGACTTCGCGTGCGTCGAGCGCAAACACGCGCATCGGCGTTGGCGCGGGCTTGGCGGGCGCGGGACTGGCAGCCGCCGGTGTGGGCACATGGCTGCTGCTTCGTCACGACGGTCGGCAAAGTGCCGTGTTGCCGACGCCCAACGGCGTCGTGTGGGTGGCACGATTTTGATGAAGAAAATTGGCTTCCTCTCTGCGTTTTTGCTCCTGGCGTCGTGTGCGCAGGTGCCTTCGCGCGATCAATTTGCGTCCGAGCAGGCGACAGACGACGCGGATGCGACGATGGGCGATGCCGACGCAGGCACGGACGCGGCACTGGATGCGCCAGATGCCCCGGACGCCGACGTGGCTGACGCGCAAGATAGCGTGGACGCTGCTGCGGAAGTCACGGATGCCGGTGGTGACGACGCAGACGCCGACTCCCAGGATGCCGGCAAGGATTCTGGCACGGATGCGGCCGACACGGTCGACGCTGCCGACGCGCTGCCCGATTCGATGGACGCAGACGTTGCGGTCGCAGATGTCGATGCGGTCGCTGATGCGGATGTCGCCGTGATGGACGCCGTGGATGTCCAGGACGCCGCAGTTGCGGAAGTCGACGTTGTTGCCGGCACAGATGTTGCCACCAATGACGGAGATGCCGGCGACGCGTCGTCGGATACGGCTGACGCGGCTGCGGATGTTGATGACACAGCTGGGGACGTCACCGCGGTCGCCTGCACGGTTGCTGCCTGTGACGACGGCAACATCTGCACGACCGACTCCTGCGATGCCAACAACGCCTGCCTGCACACCGCAAACGCCGTGCCTTGCCCTGACGACGGCGTGACCTGCACCAGCGACACCTGCTCGGGCGGCACCTGCGCGCACACGGTCGTCCCAGGCACGTGTTTCATCGGCAGCGTCTGCTGGAGCGACGGCGCTGTGGACGCAGCCACCCCGTGTCTGGCGTGCCTGCCGAGCCAAAGCGCCGAGAGCTGGTCCGTCGGGGGTGGTTCCTGTTTCATCGACGGCAGTTGCGTGGCCACCGGCGTCACCCAGGCAGGTGGTTGCCAGATCTGCCTGCCGAAAAGCGCGACGGCCAGCTGGAGCGAGGTCACAGGCGCCTGTGACGACGGCAACCCGTGCACGCCAAACGACACCTGCGCCGCCGGTACCTGCGTGTCGGGCAGCAACGTCTGTGCGTGCAACCAGACCAGCGACTGCGCGGTCAAGGAAGACGGCGATCTCTGCAACGGCACGCTGTTCTGCGACACCTCGGCCGTGCCGTACAACTGCAAGGTCGACCCAAAAACCATTGTCCTGTGCGACAAATCCGCCGATGGCCAGTGCAAGGTCACCAGTTGCGCGCCCACGACCGGCCAGTGCAGCACGAGCCCGTTGAGCGACGGCAAGTCCTGCGACGCGGACGGCAGCATCTGCACCGTCAGCGACAGTTGCCAAGCCGGCGTCTGTACGGTGGGCAGCAAGCTCGGTTGTGCCGACAGCAATCCGTGCACCGACGACAGTTGCGACGCCCAAAACGGCTGCGTCCATACCGCCAACACCGCTGCCTGCGACGCGGACGGCAACGCCTGCACCGTGGGCGACGCGTGCAGCGGGAAGGTCTGTGCGACCGGCAGTGCGAAGACCTGCAACGACGGCAACGCCTGTACGGTCGATTCGTGCGACCCAAGCACCGGCAATTGCGTGTTCAACGGCGCGCCGTACGAAAACAGCGTTTGCAGCGACAACAACCTGTGCACCAACGGCGACAGCTGCAAAGGCGGCGTCTGCACGGCTGGACCGGCGCTGTCCTGCCCCAACAGCAATCCTTGCCTGGACGCCAGCTGCGAC
>CAIYWC010000119.1 GCA_903929795.1 uncultured Myxococcales bacterium
CCCAGCGTTTCCGGGAGAAGTCCATGACATTACGGGCCGATTCACGCCAGCGGGTGGTACCTAGTTCGTGGCCGAATTCCGGCCCCATCCCGATGGCCGAACTCGGCCCTCGGTGGGTGGTTTACCGTGGCCGCGGACAGCGGGCGAAAGAGCTATCGCGCTATCGAGCACTTCACCTGGTGGCCGGCGGACCGCCTCTTCGCACCGACGAAATTCACCGCGTTTGTCCCAGCAGGCGGCCAACCGGGAATGACTCTGGAGCTGTACGCGCAGCTGGACGAGAATGAGAAGCGCTTCGACGGTCACATTGCTTGGCGTCACCTCGAACGGATCGGCTTCTCTCGGGTTGATCTTGCTGCAGAGCCGGTGGCGCGAGCGATGTTTCACGCCTGGTTGCTCCCTCACGCGGAGATTCTACGCGTCAGAGGCAGTGAGCCGGTGTTGTGGCGCGCGCCAGCTTGGGCGTAAGTCAGGTCGTTGTTAGAGGAAGCAGGAGTCACCACGATGTCGAAGCTCGAACTCTTCCTTCAGGTCGCCGACGACCTCCACCTCAGCAAATCCAACGATCAGCGCAAGCCCTACAAGCCGTTGCTGCTCCTCGCGCTGCTGTGCCAGTTCGAGGAAGACGCGGCCGTGAGCGAGTACGTTGTCCTCGACGACCGGTTGGTTCGCCAGTTCAATCGCATCGCGCGCCTCACGCTGGTCGACGCGCCTGCCAAGCCGTTCCCGCGCGCAACCGTTGCCCAACCGTACCGGCACCTGGCCACCGACTTTCAAGGCACGGGACTTTGGGAGTTCGTGGCGGCGACGGGCAAGGGTGATCTCCTCGAAGCACGTCGCGCCACTTCGCACCGCCTGAAGGAGCTGATGAGCTTGGTCGAAGCCGTGCGCATCGATCCTGAACTCGTGGGCGAGCTGGCTCATAGCCGCCAGGCGCGCTTGGCAGCGATTCAGCGGATTCTGTTGGCCTACCCGGACCTTTTCCGCCGTGACGCCGCAACACGCTTGCTCGGGGCGGAAGCGAGTTTCCACGACGCGCCCGACCGGCTCGTGAGCGCCAAGCTCTCCGAGGCGGCACTGGAGGCGAGCCTCATCCAGAACTGGGCGAGCACCCCGTGGGCGATTGACGGAATTTCCCTTCAGCACACGATGTCCCGATGTCAGCAGGTGCAGGCGGGGCCGGACGGCCGCATCGACATCCTGGGCTGGCAAGTCAGTCGGCCGTCGTGGTGGGTGTTCGAGCTCAAGCTTGGCGCACCCAGCGACGCGGTTGTTGGCCAGACCCAGCGCTACATGGGCTGGTTGGATCGGCAAAGCGGCGGCAACTCCTTGGAGAGCTTGGGTGCAATTGTCGTCGGGAATCCACATCGCACCCTCGTGGATTCTGTGCGCGGGAACCGCCGGCTGAGCCTGTGGGCCTTCGACGAAGAGCTGAAAGTCGAGCGCGTCCCGGTCTAGTCTTCGCAGGATGTGGCGGATTCAGACTGCGTTGCCAGGCTTGGCAGCGGCGCGCGGCGATCGCAGAATGACCGCGTCCCCGGCGCCAGCGCGCCCGCCTGGAACCCGCTATGCCCAAGTACTTTGAACTCGAAGTCTCGCTGCGCAGTATCCGACCACGGATCTGGCGACGTTTCCTGCTGCCGACAACGGCGACGTTTGGCCAACTGCACACTGCGATTCAAGATTCCGGCGGCTGGCTCGACTACCACCTGCACGTGTTCCGACCAACGATCGCCGGTGACGACCTCTGCGGAACGCCAGGCGAGGATCCTTGGGATGGCGCAAAGATACGCGATTCCAAACGGATGCGGCTGACTCAGTGGTTCATGGAGGATGAGCCGGACCTCAAGCAAAAGTGCGTCTACCTGTACGATTTCGGCGATGGCTGGGAACTGGACGTCGTCCTCAAACGCGACCTCGCGCTGGACGAGCGCTGGGCGCGCAAGCTGGCGAAGGGCGCGCGCAACTTTCCACCCGAGGATTCCGGCGGTCCGTGGCGGTATCCGGCGTGGCTGGAGCTGCGCGCCAAGAATTCCAAGTCCTTGACTCGTGACGACAAAGAGCGACTGGCATGGCTTGGCGACTGGCAGCCGGACGACTGGCAGTTGCCGGCCGCGCAGACGGCGTTCGACCGGGCGACGCCGGCGACGCGGCTGCGGGTGGTGAAGTAGCAGGCGCACGCTCGCCAGGCATGGTCGATTCGGGCGCGTGTTGCGCTCAATCTGCCCCGTCGCTAAGCCGCCACCCGTCCCAGCGCCACCAAGTCCGCCGGCATCGCGTTCACCATCGCCCACTCCACGGTAATCGGCCGCTCGCCCTCGTGGCCCGCCGGCCGCACCGGCCCCAAGTACCGGAACGCCACGGTCTGGCTGCCGTCTTTGGACTGCTCGCGCACAAGCAGCAGCGGCGTCAGACCTTCCCGCTCCGGGTGCAGGTGGCGCCGTCCTTCACGGCTATTGGCAGTCGTCTCAGATTGCGACTGCCAATGAAAGCGGTCCTCAGAGAGCGGGAAGTCACGATAGCGCAGGTGATCCTTGACGTTGGCGTTCTTGTGCAGGTTGACGAGCAGCAGATCGTATCGGCCGCCGCAGATTGACTCGACGCCCGTGTAGTAGTCGCGGAAGTCGCCGCTCTTCGCCCGGTTATCGAAGGCGGCGCTCAGCTCCGGACCCAGGTAGCGCGCGTGCAGCACCAGCGGCACGTTCGGTTCAAGGCGATGTGTCGACGGCAGCACGGCGTTCAGGCGCCGCAGCACTGGGATCAGCTCGGCGACATCGGCGCGCACGGTCGAGTGTTCGGCCCACAGGTGCGCCGCCGATCCATCGCCCGCGAACTCCTTGCCATATAGCACCGCGAATAGCATGTTCGCGCCGCGCCGTTCCGCTTCATCGCGCACCGGCTCCAGCCGCACCAGACGCTCCCACAGGCCGAGGCGTACCTCGTCTCCCACGTGTGTCAGCTTGAACACGTTCGCCAGCGCCGTCCGCTCGGCCGCACCCAGCGTTGGGTGCGTCAAATGCGCCGCCGCCCGCAGGTCGGTCCAAGTGCGCTTGGCGTGGTAAATGTCCTTCAGGTCGACGTCCGTCTCCTGGAGGAACTGGTCCAGCGACAACTCCGCGTGCGCTGGCTCCTGCAGCAGCGTGGTGATTTCTTTGAAGGCGGACGGGATCGAACGGCGAATCTGTTCTAGAACGTCCTTCCGCGCCTGCTCGTCAAAGTGCAGGTAGCACCCCGCCGGCAGCCGGCCAAAGCCGTGCTCAACGAAATTCCGGACTTCGCGCGGCGTGTGGCCCAGCGTCGCCCGCAGCTTGCAGTCAAAGCGGAACTGGTGGTGCTGCCGGCCGGTCAGGTCAAAGACCACAAGTTCCGCTTTGTCCGGCGCCCTGCGCAGACCGCGGCCCAGCTGCTGCAGGAACACCGTCGCGCTTTCGGTTGGCCGGAAGAAGAATAGCGCGTTGACGTTCGGCACGTCGACGCCCTCGTTGTAAATGTCGACGACGCAGAGCACCTGGATCCGACCTGCGTCGAGGTCCGTGCGCGCCTCGCGGCGTTCCAGCTTCGCGGTGGCGCCGGTCAGGATTTGGGCGCGGACCCCATGCCCAACGAAGCGGCGCTGGACCTCCTCGGCGTGGCGCACGTCCGCGCAGAAGGCGATGGCGCGCAGCTTCTCCGGCCGCGCAATGCACTCGGCGACTGCCCTGACTGCCCGCTGGACGAAGATCTCGGCGGCGCCGACCAGCCGCCCGGACAGCTCCTCCGGGGCGTAGCGGCCGGAGCGCCACGCGACATCGCGCAGGTCGACGCCGTGGACGTCCAGCATGTAGTAGCGAAACGGCACCAGCGCGTGCGGAATCGCGTTCCAGACTCGCAGGTTGCCGACCCACGGCCGCGGAAAATGCGCCTCGTGGTTCAGGCCGTCAGCGCGTTCCGGCGTGCCGGTCAGCCCGAGCAGCTCGCGCGGCTGGACTCGGCGCAGCACGTCGTTCCAAGATGCCGCCGGCGAGTGGTGCGCCTCGTCGATGATGACCAGGTGGAACGACGCTAGTTCCAGCCCGTTGGCGACCGCGCGGCCGTTGTCGGACAAGGAGTCGATCGACGCGAACACGTGGTGGCCAATCGCCGGGCGTTCACCGTCGCAGAGCAGCTCGCCGAAGTCGCGCAAACCCAATGCGTTGCGAAACACCGCTCGGGCCTGCTCCAGAATCTCGCGCCGGTGGGCGACGAACAAGAGCTTGTCGAACGCACCCGGCGTGCGCAGGCGCCGGTAGTCCAGCGCCGCCATGACTGTCTTGCCCGTGCCCGTCGCAGCCACGAGCAGGTTCCGGTGCCGTCCGTGCGCGCGCGCCGTCGCCAGCTCGTCCAGGATGGGCCGCTGGTAGTCCTTGGCCTCCAGCTCGAACAGCGGGCCGTCGACTGACATGAGCCGTCGCTCCGGCGACAGCGCGCGAATCAGCCGCGTGCGCTGCTCCGGCTCGCCCGGCCGGAACTGCTCGAATTGATACGGGTCCGACCAGTACTGCGCAAATGTCTCGACCATTTGCGCCACCAGCGCCGGCTGGCCTTGTTCCGTCACACGGACATTCCACTCCAGCCCATCGGTCTGCGCGGCGTGCGAGAGATTCGACGAGCCGACATACGCGGTCGAATAGCCGTTGTTTCGATGAAAAATCCATGCCTTGGCGTGTAGACGCGTCGAGTGCTCGTCGTACGAGATCTTGATCTCGGTGTTGGGCAGGGCGGCGATGCGCTCAATGGCCAGCGCGTCGCTGGCGCCCATGTACGTCGTCGTCAGCACGCGGAACGGTCGGCCGCGCGCGCTGCAGTGGCGCTCCAGCTGCTCGCGGAACTTCTCAAAACCGCTGAGCTTGATAAACGCGCAAAGCAGGTCGACGCGATCCGCGCTGTCAAACTCGGAGCGCAGGTGGTCCAGCAGCGACTCGCCCTCGGCGTTCACCAGCAGGCTCGGCGCATGAAGCGAGCCTCGCGGGCGCCCTGGAGCCCGTGCCGCGCCATCGGTCACGGAGTCGAGCCACTGCTCGCGCAGTTGCAACTCGCCCGGGCGCGGAAAGGCCTTGGGCGCGTGGCGATGAAGGACCGCGAGCACGTCGTGCG